>CAWGOJ010000001.1:0-315186 GCA_963824195.1 uncultured Acidimicrobiaceae bacterium
TTACCCGCACCGTCGAGCACGGCCGGATTACCGCCGGGGTCCTGCTCTATGGTGACCGACTGGTTGTTGACCACCACGTTGTCATCGATGGTGCCCGAAACGAGGATGGCGTTGGCAGCACCGGCCCAGGTGAGGGCGTAGGACACGGTCGCGCAGGGTGCGGCAGGGGACGCGCACGTGCCGCTGTCGGTCCCGGTGCTCGACACGTACACGTAGGTGGTCGTGGCGCCCGCCGAACCGCCGACGCCGAGTACCGCCAAGGGGCCGGCCAGCAGCAGCACCACAGCGGCAACCTGGACCCGGAACTGACTGATTCCTGAAAGGCCGTGCCGCCGTTGTTTCCGAGACCCACCGTTCACCAATGCCCCCTTCGATTCAGAGAATGACAGTCCAACGCCGATTTTCGGCCAGCACCCTATACGGCACACCATGTAGCGCGGCGGTAATGGCGCGGTAAACACGGCGCCGAGCCCAAGGCTCCGAGAGCGTCCAGATCACCCTGGCGGCGGTCAGCACGATCACCGACAGGGAGTTGATTTCGATTCCCTGCTACTCCACCACGGTCTTCGGCCACCTTCAGCCACCTCCCGGACTCCGCCGGCCGAGGCTGCCATGTCTCACGCCGTTCCGGAACCTCCCGCCCGGCCGCGTTTCGATGTGGTCGAGCCAGCCCGGCCTGCTGGTCTCCCAAGGTCTCCTTGGTCAACGGCATCCGTCCATGGTCGGTCTCGTTCACCTGACCAGCCGCGGCCGCTGGGCGTCGCGCTTGGTTCCTCGCACCGTCGGCGCTGCATACCCGGCAGCGACGTGTCCCCCGGTCACGCCCCGAGCGGCACCCTGAGCTGCCAAACGCCAGGCCAGCGTTCACGTAGGCTTCCTGGTCGGAGCGAGTCGGCGACCATGGCCGGATTAAGAACAACGGTCTTGGCCATACGACAAAACTGCTGCTGGAGAGGTGCGAGAGCGGCCGAATCGGACTCACTGCTAACCAGCGGCAGGCAGTCCATTGCGTTCTGCAGCATCCGCTGAGAAGGCTCTAGAGCAAATCCCCTCTTTCCAGTCTCAACGTCTTCACAGCGTCTCGACTGGCTGGGCGTGGGCGCGCAAAAATCTGCTCACGAAATGTGTCGGGCTGGCCCGCCGAAACAAAACGATCTCAGGATCAATCTCGCCATCGCCACCCGCACATCGGGGTAGGGGACAGGAGAACGTTCGCGGCCGCCGAAGCGGACCATTACCCGCAACTCGGAGATGTCGCCGTCGGCCGTGAAGCATCGCCCCGCCGCGATTGAACCTCGGGACTTGTTGGTGCCGCGATCGTGCACCGCCCCTCGGGCGGGGGCTGGCAGGCGACCTCAAACGGCATGCCCAACCCCAGGAACCCTGGGCAGGTTGGATAAGAAGATGGCAGAGTACTGTCACAACCGGACAGCCACTGCGATGATGAAGGGAAGGGTCTGATGGGCAATCTCGAAGGGAAAGTCGCATTCATCACGGGTGCGGCACGAGGGCAAGGACGAGCACACGCGGTTCGGCTTGCGCAAGATGGGGCGGACATCATCGGAGTCGATCTCTGCGCCGATATCGCGACAATGGATTATCCAAATGCGACGCCGCAGGATCTGGCGGAAACGGTGAAACTTGTAGAGGCGCTGGGCCGCCGCATGGTCGGCCATCAAGCGGATGTCCGCGATCATGTGGCGTTGGCCGACGCATTCGAGGATGGGGTGGCGACGTTTGGGCGCACGGACATCGTCATTGCGAATGCCGGCATCATCCGCCTTGGGCCCGAGAGCTCAGAGGACCCTTTCGCAGTCTGGCGCGACATTATTGATGTCAATCTCACGGGAGTGTGGCACACCGTGCGGGTGGCAACTCCGACGATGATTGAGGCTGGACGGGGTGGTTCGATCGTGATCACGAGTTCAAGTGCCGGTCTTCGGGGTACGGGGACCGACCGCACCGGGGGCCAGGCGTACACGGCAGCGAAGCGCGGCCTCGTCGGGCTCATGCAGGTCCTGGCCAACGATCTGGCCAAGCACAGCATCCGGGTCAATACGATCCACCCGACGGGCGTGGCGACAGGGATGGTCATGAACGATGCTATGGCGGCGCTGGTGGCCTCGGGTGATGTGGCAATGGAGGCAATGCAGAATGCACTTCCAATCCAACTTCTGCAACCGGAGGACATTGCAAACGCCGTGGCCTGGCTGGTGTCGGACGAGGCGGCCTACATGACCGGGGTGGCTCTGCCGCTCGACGCCGGATTTGCCGTTCGCTGAATCACCCACCTGCTCGTTGATGCCATGCCCGTCGCGCCGTCTGTTCCCTTGACATGTGGCAGCCAACTGTCATATTCTTGCGCGGTCACTCCGTTGAAATGGAGGTATCGGCGTGCCCCGTGGCGGTTACCTGCTCGTCTTCTCGAATCCGACCGAAGGGGAGGACGATGCGTTCAACGACTGGTACGACTCGATCCATGTGCCAGACGTGCTCGCCGTCGACGGTGTCGTCTCAGCTCGCCGTTTCGAGATTGACGCGATCGAGACGCCAGACGTCGATGGACTCCCCGCGCCGCCTCCGCCGACTCACCGGTACCTCGCCATGTACGAGCTCGATCGGGACGGGAACGAGGTGATGACAGAATTCGTGACCCGCGTGACGTCGGGCCAGATGGCGCTGAGCGAGACGCTCGATCTGGCCACCGTCGGGCTCTCGGTCTGGCGACCCAGGGGTCCGGCTCCTTCGGTCCGTGACTGATTTCTTCTCGGTGCTGCACGGCCAGCGGGCTTGCCGCCGGTTCGCTCCCAACCAGGAAGTGCCCGACGATGACATCGAATCCATTCTCGACTCGGCTGTGCATGTGCCGAGCACGGAGAACACCCAACCGTGGGTCTTTGTCATCGTTCGTGACGCCGGCACCCGGGCCGCGATCACCGAGTTGTGGATGTCGGGATGGGCGGCCGGTGGCGCAGACTACGTCCGCGGTCACGCAAGCCAGAGGGTGTTCGAGGATGTGAATCACGGGGTCGCTGGAGGCGGGTTCGCCGCCGCGTCCGTCATGGTGGTGGTGGGCGCCGACACCCGGCTGGTCCTCGAGGCCTTTGCCCCGGCGTCGATCTACCCGTCGGTACAGAATCTTCTCCTGGCCGCCAACGCCAAGGGTTACGGATCCTGCATGACGACCGGTTTGACGACCTTCTTCGGCGCAGAATTAGGTAAGTTGATCGAGCTGCCGGCGGAGGAACTCCCGCTCGCACTCGTGTATCTGGGGCGACCACTGAGGCCACTGAGTCCTCCGCGTAGGCGCCCCGCCCGTGAGGCCATGCACCGCGAGCGGTTCGGCGCGCAGTGGGCTCCATGAGGGATGGGAGGGCCGATGAGCCTCGCTCTGACTGAGGACCACCGCGTCCTGGCGGAGGTGGCGCGGTCGATGTTGACCGAGCGTGACGCATCGGGAGCGGCTCGAGCGGCACTCGAGGGCAACCCGGAGCCCGCCGCAGCACTCTGGAAGGAGATGGTGGCCCTCGGTTGGCCGGGCCTGCATGTGCCCGAGTCTTACGGCGGGCAAGGTTACGGACTGGCTGAATTGGCCATCGTCGCCGAAGAACTCGGCCGATATGCCACCCCTGGTCCGTTCCTGACCAACGCGGTGGTTGCAGAGGCGCTCGTCACTGCCGGCACCAACGCCCAGAAGGAACGCTGGCTCCCTGCCTTGATTGCTGGGGAGCTAACTGCCGGACTGGGCCTTAATGGCTCGGTGCGGATCGAGGGGAAAACGGTCTCTGGTGACGGTGGCCCCGTACTGGCCGCCACCCCCGCCCAGCTCTTGGTGGTTCGATCAGGGGACGACCTTGTCCTCGTCGAGCCTGACAACTCGACGTGCCACGTTCTCGACAATGACACCATCGACCCCGGGCGTTCGACGGGACGGGTGTCGCTCCAAGGTGCCGCGGTCGCGGACGTCATCAGGGGTGGCGTGGTTCCCGCCCGCCGAGCGGCGTGGGTGCTTGCCGCGGCCGAGGCGGTTGGCGGCCTCGGGATGTGCACCGAGATGGCCGTCGCCTACGCGGGGGTGCGGGAACAATTCGAACGGCTCATCGGGAGCTTCCAGGCGGTCAAGCACCACTGTGTGAACATGCTCGCCGCAACCGAGTTGGCATCCGCCCTGACCTGGGATGCAGCTCGCTCTACCGACGATCGGAGGAGTGACGAGCTCGCCGCCGTCGCCGCCGTCGGGTGGTCGCTGCCCGCATTCCTGCGCGTGGCGGGCTTAAACATCCAAGTGCACGGGGGCATCGGCTACACGTGGGAGCACGTCGCTAACATCCTGTACCGCCGAGCGACGGCGCTGGCCGCCTTCTTCGGACGGCCATCACAGTTCACGGAGTCAGTGACTGAACTCCGACTCTCGGGGGTGACTCGCCAGGCCACGGTCGATCTGCCGGCTGATGCTGAGGGCTACCGCATGGCGGCCCATGCGTTTGCCCAGGAACACCTGCAGCGACCAGAGTCAGAGCGACAGGTTCACTTCGCCCGGTCCGGTTATCTCGTACCTCATTGGCCCGAGCCGTTCGGCCGCGAGGCTGGGCCTACGGAGCAGCTCGTCATCGACGACGAGCTGGCCGACCTCGATCGTCCGAGCCTCGGGCTCGGCGAATGGGTCGTGCCCACGCTCCTCCAGCACGGCGACGCTGATCAGATTGCGCGATGGATTTGGCCGAGCCTGGAGGGCGCGATCCGATGGTGCCAGTTGTTCAGCGAGCCCGGTGCGGGTTCGGACGCTGCCGCGGTCTCCACCAGGGCGCAACGGGTCGACGGTGGGTGGATCGTCAACGGACAGAAGGTGTGGACGAGCGAGGCGCATCTGTGCAGCCACGGCCTGGCAACGGTGCGGACGGACACGACCGTCGCCAAGCACAGGGGAATCACCACCATGGCGGTGGACATGCACGCTGACGGCATCGAGGTGCGCCCGTTGACCGAGTTGACGGGGGAATCGCTGTTCAACGAGGTCTTCTTCACCGATCTCTTTGTACCGGACAGCGATGTCGTGGGAGAAGTGAACGACGGGTGGCGCGTCGCTCGCTCGACATTCGGGAACGAGCGGGTCTCCATCGGGAGCAACTCGATCACGATGGAAGCGGATGGGCTGCTCGCTCTCCTGGAGCGGCACGGTCCCGAGGACGTCGGTCTCCGGCGCGAGGTTGGGACCCTCCTTATCGAGTCACAGGCCCTCCAAGCGCTGAACATCCGTCAGGCCTCTCGGGCCCTGGCCAGCGCCGGCTTCGGAGCCGAAGGAAATCTGTGCAAGCTCATCGGCGCCGAGCACGCGCAGAGGGTCGTTGAGGTCGGGATGCGCATTGCGGGAACGGCCGCCGTGCTCGGAACCGAGGCATCGCTGGTTCGGGACTTCTTCCTCACGCGCTGCCTGACCATCGCCGGTGGTACGTCAGAGGTCCTCAGGAACCAGATCGGGGAGCGGATTCTCGGGCTGCCCCGTGAACCGAAGGCGCAGGAGAAGGGGGCGACATGAGCGTTGGAATCGCTGGTATCGGCCGCACAGGGTTCTCGAAGAGTTCCGGTCGGACGACCAGGGCGATGGCGGTCGAAGCCTGCCGGGGTGCTCTCACTGATGCTGGACTAGGCATCGAGGTCGTCGACGGCATGTGCACCTTTCAGGTGATGGATTCCGCACATCCCCTCGAGGTGGCCTGGGCACTGGGCCGTGACGATCTTTCGTGGGCCAACAGCATGTACGGCGGAGGAAATTTAGTTGCGGATCAGATCGCCACCGCCTCGGCGGTCATCGAGGCCGGTCTCTGCCGCGCCGTGCTGGTCTACCGATCGCTCAACGGACGCTCTGGCCATCGCTTCGGGACGGTGGATGGCCCCATGCAGGTCGAAGGGGATGGACAATTTGACACGCCGTCTGGCTTCCTCGTTCCCCCGCAGTGGTTCGCCATGTGGGCCCGACGGCACCAATACGTGTGCGGCAGCACGAGCGAGGATCTCGGGCACATCGCGATCACGCAACGGGCCCACGCTGGCCCCAACGAGCACGCGACCCGCCGCGACCCGCTCACAATGGACGAGTATCTCGCCGGCCGGTGGATCGCTGAGCCGTTTCGAGTGTTCGACTGCACGTCGGAGGTAGACGGCGCCGTAGCCGTGCTCCTGGTGGGTGACGACCTGGCGTCCGACACGGCCAGACTGCCGGTGTGGCTCGTGGGCTCCGCCAACTCACAGAGCGGGTCTGGCTGGGCGTCGTGGGACGATCCCAGCGAGATGTACGCGCGAACGGTCGGTCCGCAACTCTGGAAACGGACCGGGCTTCGCCCGTCCGACATGGATGTCGCATGCATGTACGACTGTTTCACCTACACCGTCATGGCGACGATGGAGGGTTACGGGTTCTGCGGGAAGGGCGAAGTGGGAGACTTCTTCGCTGAGGGACATGCCACCTATGGTGGCGAGGTGGTGGTCAACCCGCACGGCGGACTTCTTTCGGAGGGGTACATCCACGGACTCAACCACCACTACGAGGCAACGCTGCAGCTGCGAGGTGACGCCGGTGCTCGGCAGGTCAAGGACGCTCGCCTGGCGATCGTCACCGCGGGAGGCGGCCCGTTCGGCGGAGCCAACATTTACTCGAGGGAGCGGCCATGACCGATGCGCGCCTGACTCCGCCCGTTCCGGTGATCGACCCCGACAGCGCCGGCTACTGGGAATCGCTCATGCGAGGAACTCTCGGCATCTGCCGGTGTATCGCCTGCCGAGCCTGGATGCACCCGCCTCTGGAGGTCTGTCGGCATTGTGGGGCGCCGACAGTTGTCGAATCGGTCAGTGGCCGAGGATCGGTGTTCAGCTTCGTTGTGGTCCAGCGGGCAATGGTTCCCGGCTTTCCCACCCCTTATGTCATCGCCATCGTCGAGCTCGACGAACAGGAGGGGCTCCGGCTGTCGGGCATCCTCATGGTCGATCCGGCTGACGTGGTGATCGGCCTACCCGTGCAGGTGTCTGTAGCCGAGATCGGCCAAACCGGCATCCTGGGTCCGTCGTTCGTGCCCGTGGCGCAGTAATCCACAGCGCGTCGTCGCTGCACAGTACGCCGGGCCGCTCGGGGTCTTATCCGAACCATCTGCGCACCAGCCAGCGTGGTCGGGAACGAACGACCGTGCCTGGGGCTGGGTTGCCCATCGTCGTCAGTCGCCGATGACGAGGTGGACGCTGGTGAGAGCGAGGGTCGCTGCTGGCCAGGGTGCGGTTGGCCTGGAGCCGGGCTGGAGTTCGTACCTGGGAATCTGGCGATGCCATTCTTCGAGCACGAGACGTAGCTCCAACCGGGCCAAGTGTGAACCGAGACATCTGTGCGGGCCGCCCCCGAATGCGAAATGCCGATTCGAAGAGCGATCGAGATCGAACTCGTCGGCGTGCTCATATCGATCCGGGTCGCGGTTGGCCGCGCCCAACGCCAGCAGGATCGATGCCCCCTCGGGGAGCGTCACCCCGTCAACGTCCACCTGTTCTCGTGTGACCCGGGGGGCAAATGGAACGGGGACCTCGACTCTGAGGATCTCCTCGACGAAGGCCGAGACGGCGGCGGGGTCCTGGCTGATTCGGTCCCGGAGTGTCGGATCCTGTCCTAGCTTGGCGAACGAAAATCCGATGGCCGATGTAACGGTGTCCAGTCCCGCCAGCACGAAAAGAAAACAGAGCCCGATGATCTCCTCGTCGGTCATACCGCCTTGATCCCGTGCTGCCACCAACTGTGAGAGGAGGTCGGCGCCTCCTGTGTTTCGGCGACGGGCAACATGATCGGCCAGATAGGAGTACAGCTCCAGAGCATGTTGGAGAACCTGGGGAGAAGGTTCGGTGCTCGTGGGTTGCGTCGCCTCGAGCACGGCGTCTTTCCACCTGACGAGATCATGACGGTCCTCGAGCGGGAGGCCGAAGAGCGTCAGAAAGACCTGGCTGGGGTACGGAACGGCAAGGGCTTCTACCACGTCACACGTGCCGCCCGTCAGCCGGATGCCCTCGATCAGTTCGGCGACCTGGGCACGAAGCGCCGGATCGAGTTCGGCCATCCGCTTTGGGGCGAAGAAGCGATCGAGAAGCCGCCTGTAGCGGGCGTGCTCCGGGGGATCGACGGCGATTGGAATCAGGCGAAGTGGGCTGCCCAGAAGATCAAAGGCATCTTCGGATGAGAAGATCTCGGGGTGCTTCGTAGCGAATTCGAGCGCTTCTGCGCTGGTCAGGACGAAGGTCTCATTCAGATCGGCCACGCCTCCCGCAGCTCGCAGGGCGGACCATCCTCGCGTCCGATCGTCCGAGAGCGGCAGGTCTTCGACCCGCACGAAGTCCGAGGCAGTGCTCATTCGGCCTCCAATCTGTCGCCACCTTGCAATCACAGAATATAGCAGATTATGGCAGTAAACTGTCAAAATAATCCGAAGCGTTTCGGCCCCACGGAGAGGAGCTGAATGTCTGCGAAGATCCAATCACGAAGGGCGGAGAACGCCGAGCGGACCCGCCAGTCACTGGTTGATGCGGCGTTGCGTCTCTTTGCATCCAACGGCTACGACGCCACGAGTACCGATGAGATCGCGCGCACCGCCGGAGTGTCGCCCAGGACGTTCTTTCGCTATTTTCCGACCAAGGAGTCCATTCTGTTTTTCGGAGAGTTTGACTTCGTCCGCTCCTTCGCAGACGTCTTTCTCGCACAACCGTCACAGGTATCAGACCTTGATGCGGCGCTCCGCACCCTCGTCTTTCTTGCCCCAGGAATTGGTCGTCTACGCAATCGGATCAAGCTGTATGAACGTGCCGTCCAGTCCTCACTGGTGCTGCGTGGTCGAGAACAGATGAACCGGGAGGAACACGTCCGTGCCCTCTCGGATGCCTTCGCGCAGCGGCGAGGCCTCCGTCGTCCCGATTCGGCGTGTGAACTCCTCGGAGAACTGTGTCTGCTCGCACAGCGACGAGCGCTCGCGGAATGGCTCCGCGGCCCTGCCCGACGGGAGTTGGGTCAGGTCATTGCCGAGGAGTTCAAAGCTATGGCCCGCGAAGTCCACCTCCAGAGTCCCGGCGGTTGAACTCGACCCTGCGTAGCTGTGGCCTGGTCGAAAATCCGCAGCGGGATCAGCGCACCCCCTGCTACATAGAGAGCACTCGCCTGTGCGAGACCCGCGAATCGGCTTCCAGCATCAGCAAGCCGGCGTGCAGGAGGTTCCCAGCCACTGGTCGCCGACGAGCTGACCGCCGTGTACAAGCGCCGTGGCCTGACATGCGTTCCTTTCGTTCCGATGAGACTGCACCGCCAGCCGGGACGGCGGATGGACCCTCATGCTGCTCGCCAAGCGTCCCATCAGATCACGTTGGCCCGACCGGCTGGTGCGCGCCCCCGGTCCGAACTGGGCCGACAAACCTCATGTAAGGCACGGGGCCGATCACATACAGAGTCAGACCCAGTCCCGAGCCACGAACAAGCAGAATTATGAGTCACACAGTTGCACCTCTGGTGCCGCCGCACACCCGATTTGACGCCGCGAAATTCGGCAGAGGGCGACGGCATCCCCAATCCATTGTGTCCATCAGTTCAGCCTCCGAGCTGTCAAGGTACGGCGCCCGACACGTCGGTCGCCTCGGCGCTGCCGACCTTGACAGCTCCGGACTTCTGGTTCTGAGGTGACGAAAAGTACCGGCTGACCAGGAGTGTGGACATTGGTGTGGACGTTCTTGTCGACGCCGACACTGCGCAACGGCGTCAGTTTTCTGATGAACCCTCGACGCTCTGTGTCGGAGAGATGCTCCCACCTACCACCTCGGCGGCCCGGCGGTCGGTGACCTCCATCACGTGTGCGTCAGCGTCGGACGAGAGTGCCCCAGTCGCCCCGCTACGGTTCGGATGTCGACGCCCCCCGCCCAGCATGACCGTGGCCGCAAAATGGCGAAGGTGGTGCAGTCTGATGTGTTTCAGCCCGAGCTCGTTGCGGAGGGCGAAAGCGGGAAGTGACGCCGCCGGGCCGGAGGGGATCCGAGCAATCCGGTGCGTGGGACCAGACGAACGCGGGACGAGCCGCACGTCGACGGCTTCGCAGCGGTCAGCGGCCCGCTCCCTCTGCAATTCCAGGACGGCGACCGTCGCTGGGTTGAGCGCCATCTTCCGGATGTGGCCGGTCTTGGTCGACCGGAGCTCGACCCGCCCGGGGAGATCGGAGACGGAACGCCGGACCAAGAGGAGACCCCCCCTCGGGCCCACGTCCGACCACTCCAGCCCACAGAGCTCTCCCCGCTGGCATCCGGTCGTCGCCGCCACGAAGAGGAGAGTGGCGAGGTCATGTACCCCTTCGACGCGTCGTTGACCGCTTGGGCCGCCGCCCGCTGCGCGTGGCGCCGGCCGCCGTTGACGGTGGTCGTTGTGTACCGGTACCAGCCGGACGCCTGATCGCGCCCGAGGGACACCCTGACCTGCCAAACGCCAGACCAGGGTTCACGTAGGCTTGTTGGACGGAGCCAGTCGGCGACCATGGCCGGAGTAAGGACAACGGTCCAGGTTGCAAGGCGAAACTCCTGCTCGAGAGGTGCGAGAGCAGCCGAATCGGACCCACTGCTAACCCGCCCCAGGCACTCCACCGCGTCCTACCGGATCGATTGGGGACGCTCCGACCTGGCACATGATCCATGCAGTTCGACGCTGTCCAACCCGTTCCGTCCGCGTGTTATGGACAGGATTATGGACAGAGGCGGATTGGCCCATTTTTCGCTCCAAATCTCCGCGGCCCCGAGATTCGTCCTGGTGAGGCATGCCAGATCGGACTCAACGCAAATGAGTTTGTGACGCTGGAGATCGAAGGGGCCCGGCCGACCAGTTTTCTCCACGCGATCTGCTTGCCACCGCCCCGTTGCGGCAACATGCAGTCCCGCCGTGCCGTGACGCGAAGCGCCACCGGGTTGTGCTCCCGCCCACGCTCAGGCTCACATGTCGGCCCGGATCACGGTTCCGAAGACGATTCCCGATACGATTTGGACCTGGCAGCAAGATCAGGAGCAGGGTGATGAGCACGGCAACAAAATGCAACAATCCGATGTGCTCCTGTGATCCATGTACGTGTGCTGAGTGCGCCTGCGGGGTCGTGACGCTCGGCGATCTCGAACGTCGAGTGCTGGGTATCGTGTGGGACCTGCCCGAACCCGAGCCGACGGGGCGCGAAGTGGCGGATGCGCTTCCCGCACACGCGTATACGACTGTCGCGACGGTCCTGGACCGCCTGGTCAACAAGGGACTTCTGAGTCGCCGCCGGGACGGCCGGACCATCCGGTTTGCCCCCATTGGAGTTCGCGGCGCCCACACCGCCGTCGTCATGCATCAGGCTCTGGCGGCCGACGGCAACCCGAGCGCGGCCCTTGCTTGCTTCGCGGACACGCTGTCGTCCTCGGAGGTGGCCGTCCTCCTCGATGCCCTGGCGCAGCGCACCTCCGCCGACTGAGTCTCACGTTCGGCCTCGAGCCGGTGAGAACGGACTTGTTGGTGCGCCGCCCGTCCGGCAGGGTCACTCTGCACTCCGGCTCTGACCGTTAGATCATCAGAATCAACATGAAGCCCATGCCGACGCACATGACGACATGGCTGGCGTCCTCGAGCCATGGAGCAGCGATCAGCCCCATGGCGCCACCAGCGGCCGCCGCCGGAGCCGGCCCGCTTGGAGCTTCCACTGCCCCGCCGGCCGACCCACTCATCGCGTAGGCCCGGGAGTGCCTGCCGTGATGGGAGGCACCCTTGATCGGTGAGGCCAGCGTGAAGATGGCGGACGCGAAGAACACGATCGCGAGAAGCAAGCTCAGCCCCGGATCGATTCTCGCACTCGACGAAGATGACGCCATCGACATTGACATCGCTCCGGAACTGGCTCCGGCGGGGAACACATACATCAAGAGCATGGCGAAGCTCATCGCGGCGTGAATCAGGTAGTGAGTCAGGTGGATGCCGAACGCGATCACCGACTGAACGCTCTGCACCAGGAACCAGACGAGCAGGACCGTGAAGATGAGCTCCCAGATCGCGCTCGGGCCGAAGGCCCAGCCGGTCACGAACATGCCGGCCATGGACACCCCCATGAAGAGGTGGGCGATGTCGACGTCCCAACCAGCGCTCCTACGAACTCTGACGGACACCGCCAGCAGCACGAGCCCGTAGGCGGCCACGGCCAGCATCGCCACCGCGAAGAGGTAGTACAGCCAAGCCGGGGTGGGCGTCATGGGACGAGAACCTCCCTCGACTCGGCCGTCGAGCTCGACGGCCGGCTGGTCGCGGCATTTCGAGCCAACGTCAGGGGCCAGTAGGTCAAGGTCAGGATGATGACCAGGGGTCCGGAGTTGGGATCAGTCGCCCCGCCGGCGAGGATTCCGCCAAAGTTCTCTGTGGCCACCCAGATGAAGACGAAGGTCACGATCCCGAGGACGAGCGTGACCTTGGTGAATTGCGGAGGAAGGAAGACCCCGACCGCCACGACCGCACAGACCACAGCAAGGAGGATCGCGGCCGTCGTGCCGTGATGGAGGAACATCGATGCAGTGGCCCGATCGATGTGGGCCAGCCATCCGGGTTGCCCGGTGTAGGCGGCCACCAGGTCGTGCAGCGCCTGGGGCGACCGACCCGAGCCGACGACGGCTAAGAGGGCCAGCACGCCCCACACCACCGCCCAGATCGCCTTGGCGGCCATGACCCCGACGGTCCGAGCAGCAACGAACGGCAGGTCTGAACCCTGGCTCGGCCACAGCAGGACCGCCAGGAGGGCGTAGAAGAGCACTGCACCTGGGCCGCCCCCGAACGGCGTGGCGCCCCCGTGGGCGATGTTTCCGAGACCCTCCCCGAACCACCAGACACCCAGGGACCAAACGATGGAGACCGCCAGCGCGGGTTTGAGGGATCGCTTCCAGACGATCCCGAAGCCGATGAGGAACTGCACGAGCGCGAACACGCTGTTGCTGACGACGGGGTTGTGGTACACGTTCGATGCGTTCCAGGTGATCGAGTGCGCCACCCAGCCGGGGTTGCCCGCGGCGAGGTTGTTGAGCATCCCGCTGAACCCGTTCGAACCCCGGGTGAACATGAAAGGTTGGAGTTGCAACACCGCATCGAGAAGCCAGACCGTTGCCAGGACGAGCTGGAAGGTCCGTTGGAGATCCTTCGGTTGAACAACGGAGCTGTTCGTAGCCCCCCGGGTGTCGAGAACCGGGGCTGGCCCATCGGCGGTCCTCACCTCGGTCACGCTCATCGCCCACCACCCTTCGGTCGGGGTTGCTACTACGATTGGTAGTTATTACTACCACCCGTAGTACTCACGCAACCGACATCGAGCGGACCTCCGTGAGGCGTCCAGCGAGGAGTCCGGACCGGCCGGGCCGACTGCCGGAGCCACCACCTCCCATGAAGGGCGGTTGCAGCCCTTCCGGACCGGCGGGGCCCATCACAGGCCGCCTGCCTCATGACGGGACAATCGCAATATCATGGCGGGGTGACCTCGTCAGGAACCCCAGACACGCCCGGTGCTCAGATTGCCGTCGCCCAGCTCACGGTTGAGGGCATGCATTGTGGTTCGTGCGTCGCGCTCATCGAGGAGACACTCAACGAGCGTGAGGGCGTGACGGCGGCCTTGGTCGACCTCGACTCTGCACGCGCTGTGATTGAGTACGACCCGTCCACGCTCGACGTGGAGGGTATTCGTGCCGCCATCGCCGAAGTCGGGTACTCCGCCACCCCCGTGAGCTAGCAGGCCGATGCTCACGGCGGGCTCGGAGGCGACGTCCCTCCTGGAGCAGGATGGGCCTTCGGTCGCAACCGCCGAGCTCGAATTGGGTGGCATGCACTGCAGCGCCTGTGCAACGCGCATCCAGCGCGCGCTCGGGCGCCTGCCCGCAGTCGCGAGCGCCTCGGTCAATCTGGCCACCACCCGGGCCTATGTCGCCTACGACCCCGCCCGGCTCGATCCCGCAGCCTTGTGCCACGCCGTCAGCGACACGGGCTACACCGCCACGCCCGTGGTCCACGGCCATTCCGCTGAATCGAATCGGGATCCGGACCATTGGGATCTCCGCGTACTCATCTCCTGGCCTCTGTCCATACTGGCTCTGCTGGTCGCGTTGGCTGGTCCCGAGTCGGCGACGGCCGGATGGACCGTCCTGGTTCTCGCCATCGCCGTCGAGATCGTCGGTGGCTGGCCGTTCTTGAGGGACAGCGCCCGGTTGCTTCGGCACGGGGCGACCAGCATGGACACGCTCATCGCTCTGGGAACGCTTGCCGCGTTGGGAGTCAGTGCGGTCGAGGCCATCGCGCTCGGCGGTCGGCACGTGCATCTCGGTGGCGGAGGCGCCTTCGCGGCCCGGTTGCACGGAGTGATGGCCCCGCTGATCGTGTCCATCCTGGCGACCGGACGGGCCATCGAAATGCGGGCGCGGGCGCGGGCGGCGGAGGCCATGCACTCCTTGCTCTCACTCCGACCACCCACAGCGCGGGTGGTCCTGAACATCGAGGATGAGGAGGGGGTGTTGGTTCCGCCGGAGAGTCTTCCCGTGGGAGCCCTCATCCGGGTGCGGCCGGGCGAGGCCATCCCCCTCGACGGCACCGTTCTTTCCGGATGGTCGCCCGTCGACGAGTCGATGCTCACCGGGGAGCCGCTCCCGGTCGACCGAGGCCCCGGAAGCTTCGTGACGGGGGGAACCCGGAACGGGAACGGCATCTTGGTCGTCACCGTCGCGTCCGTCGCCGAAGAATCGGTTCTGGCACACCTGCAACGCCTGGTGGAGGATGCGCAGAGGGACAAGGCTCCCTTGCAGCGGATCGCCGACCGGATCAGCAGCATTTTCGTTCCCGCGGTCCTCATCGGTGCCGTCGTGACCTTTTTCACCTGGTGGCTGATTGTCGGCGACGCTGGACGGGCCGTGCTCAGCAGCCTGGCCGTCCTCCTGGTCGCCTGTCCGTGCGCCATGGGCCTGGCTGCTCCGGTCGCCATGATGGTGGGTTGTGGGCGGGCCGCCGCCCTCGGGATTTTCATACGTAGCGGAGACGTTCTCGAGCGGCTGGCCAAGATCGATGGGGTGGTCTTCGACAAGACCGGAACCCTCACCGAACGACACGCAGAAGTGACCTCTGTCGCCGCGGTGCCTGCGTACTCGAAGGAGGAGGTGCTCTCGCTGGCGGCGGCGGTCGAAGCCGAGAGCCAACACCCCATCGCCCTCGCCATCATGGCTGCGACGGGATCAGGGATCCGAGCCACCGACGTCCGCTCTTTGCCTGGGATCGGCGTGACCGGGTCACTGGACGGCCACGAGATCCAGGTGAGCAGAGTGGTGCTGTCGCGACTGCCGGAGCCGATCACCACTGCCGTGACCGAGCGCTATCTGCGCGGCGAGACCGTGGTGGTGGTCGAGCACGATGGTGACATCGTCGGAGCGATCGCCGTGACGACCCCCCTGCGACCCGAAGCGCTCCCGGCCGTGACCCACCTCCGTGAGCTCGGACTCTCCTCGTCCATCCTCAGTGGAGACAGCGACCCCGCTGTGCAGACGGTGGCCGCGGAGCTCGGCATCACGTCGGCCATGAGCAACCTGAGTCCGGCGGACAAGGTCGATGCCCTCACCTCCATGCGTGATGGCCACCGACGGCTCCTCATGGTGGGTGACGGTATCAATGACGCTCCAGCTCTCGCCGCGGCTGACGTGGGCTGCGCCATCGGCAGCGGGTCGGAGGCGGCGCTCGCCAACAGCGACATCGCCCTGCTTGGCAACGACCTGCAGGGAGTGCCGGCTGCCGTCAGTGTCGCCGGATCGACCTACTCGGTCATTCTGCAGAACTTCGGGTGGGCGATGGGCTACAACGTCTCGGCGTTGCCCCTCGCTGCGTTCGGACTCCTCGACCCGCTGGTCGCTGCGATCGCGATGGGGCTCTCCAGTCTGCTCGTGGTCCTCAACAGCCTGCGATTGACGCGGTTGGGTCGATCGGGGCTGTCGAACATCCAAGTACCCCGTTTCATGCAGGGCCGGCGCGGCGTCGTCGTGTCGGTGCTGCTTCCCATCGTCCTGTTCGCCAGTCTCACGGTGGTCAGCGAGGTGGTCTCTCCTGCCCGCGGCCAGTCCCTCCTTCCCGAGCTGCCTTCCATCACGACCGTCGCGCTGCCCCATGGCGGTTCGGTGGAGATGTATCTCGACCCTGGTGCGACAGGAATCAACCAGTTCCACATAATCTTCAGCGGGTCACAGGCGGATCTGGCCGCGGTGAAGCCTCTGGTGGTTGCCCGTGTCGCCGGTGGGGCGCCTCAGAATCTCAGGCAACTACGTGTTGCCGCCGGTCACTACACCGACTTCGTGCTGTTGCAACCGGGTCGGTCGACGTTTCATGTGGCAGCCACGTTCGGAGGCACGCCAGTGTCCTTCGACTTCAGCCGGACGCTGCCCTGAGCGCATCGGGACTGTGGAGTTCGATCTACTCGACTCAGTCACCGTTCCAACAGCCGAGAATGACGTCGGCGACCGACTGCGCGGCGGCCTGCGAGCTCGTGATCGGCTGGCCAAACTTTGGGGGAAGACCTCCTGAGTTGACCAGGAGCACCTTCCAGTCCTTGCGCACGATGATCGAGCCGTCGGAGGTCTCAATCGCCGCCTGTCCGAGCCCGTTGATGACTTGGGACGTGCCCATTTGCTTGGCCAGCGTCCTGAAGTAGCTCTTCGTCTGCGTCCAGCTCGAGAGCTCCTTCACCGAGAGCACCATCGAGCCGGTCGGATAGCTGTACTTGCAGGAATAGAGGTGGTCTACCCAGGTTGGATGCGAGACCGTGGCGAATTTTCCCAGCACCGACGCGATCTCTTGTCTCGCCTTCGGTTTGCAGATCATCGTGGCGATGGTCGAGGGCGTCCGACCGGCCGGAAGCGGCGCCTCGGATGCCGCCTCGCCGGTTGGCACTGCGACGCAGACGGCCACGACGAATACCAGGGCGCACAGCGCACCCAGGACTCGACCCCGAGCGCCCGAGGGCGAGCCACGGCGGATCACGGTGACATACCCGCCCGAGCGGAGCGATGCACCGCTGTCCGACGCCGAGTCCGGCGTCGCGAATGTCGTGGGCGCCTCGAGCACCGCGTCAGGGTACCGTTCTCGCCTTCGGCCGAAAGGTCGGGTCGGTGCATCTCCGCGGTCGCTGGATGAGGCACTGGAAACCCGATGGGCCCAGATCCGCACCATCTCCATCACGTTCCCATCGACATGACCGCGGCCTCGACGATCTGGATGTCCGGTGGTTGGATAGCCAGTGGACCTCCGGCCACCGGCACCTGCCAGACCATGGTCATGAAGGGCGTGGACTGCTGCACGCTCCCCGCCGGGCAGGGCGGGGAGCCCGTGATCTTCAAGGAGTTCGATGCCGACTCGCTGCTCGGTCCACAGACATCCGTGCGCTGGTGCCACTGGACCAAGGCGCCATAGGGCATGGGCGGGGTCACGGCCGGCGGCAAGAGGTACATCGCTGCCGCCAGCACGTCCTGACCCGAAGGTGTCTGGGCGAAGACGAGCCCGTCCACGTACTGCGGGTCGAGCGTCCTTCCTGCAGCGGCGTTTGCCGCCGCGATGGTCGGATTGACGTAGTAGACGACGGGGTAGGTAGTCGGTGAGACCGGTACGTAGCCCGCGGCAGTCGCTGCGCTGGGCGATGTGTAGCGCGCCGCCGCCTGACTGGTGCTCTGGACGTACTGGACCGCATTGATCTGTTCGGAGAACGTGGGTTCCGCGGCGCAGCCACTCGAGTACATGTGGATATCGGTGGGTCCGTTCTCTCCCTCGGCCAAGAGGTCCTGGGCCTCCGCCGTTGGCAGCGCGGGGCCGGTGTAGTGCCAGTTGGCTTTGGTGGTGTTCAGGCCGGCTGCGGCGCTGGCGTCAGCACCGTTCATGTCCATGCCCGTACCGGGCCCGGCCATGACCATGTTCGGTGTGTTGCTGACGTCCAACCCAGTCCTCGGTGCGCCGTTGTTCCCTCTCGTGCACGTGGCCGTCGCCGCGGTCTGCCCGCTGGTGCCGGCCATCGAGGCCCCGGACATGCCGGTCATGCCCGACATCGCGGTGGTCGACGACTCCTGAGCTGCGACCGGATAGAGGGCACTGAGAAACAGGGCGACCACGAGACCCACCGCGCCTCCGAGGACCAGCACCGGGTACCGAGAGAGCGCCGCGGCAAGCGGGGAGCGCCAGGTCGCCGGATCCGGCAACACGGCGGGCACCATGGCCAGGGCCAGGAGGATGATGAGCGGTCCGGTGTTCGGGTCTGTCCCAGAGCCGGTGAAGATGCCGCCGAGACCCTGGCCGCTGACCCAGAAGAAGGCGGCAAGGAGGCCTCCCACGGCAAGGAAGGGCGTCGGTCGCCGGAACAAGAGGGGCCCGAATCCGACGATCAGGGAGGCGATCGCCAACAGCCACGTGGTCCAAACGCCGCCACTGCCGAACTGGTTGCCGAAGCTGTTGAGGAAGTGGGAGTACGCACTCGGTTCGCCGGACGACATGCCGGTGATGGCGCTCGACACCGAGGTTGACGTCCGATTGTTCGGAAGCAGGAACAGGACTGCGGCAAGCGACCAGTACCCAACCCAGACCAAGAGGGGAGTCGTCGCTCCCCCGATGCCCTGACCCGCCGCTGAAGAAGCCATCCCAACCGACTCTTCTGCAGCTTGGGGTGTCCGCGAGCGAGGCCACGCCATGAGCCCGATCAGTCCGTAGATGAACACCGACCCCGGCGCACCGGTCAGGGCCGAAGCCGATCCGGTGAAGATCAGACCGAGGCCCTCCCCGAAGAACCACACGCCGAAGGCCCAGAAGAACGACACCGCAAGAGCCGGGCGCACGGTGCGCCGGAAGAGCAACCCGGCACCGATCGCCACCTGGATGAGGGCGAAGAAGGTGTTCCACACCGCGACGTGGGGTCCCACGAAGTGGCCCACATTCGTGATGATCCACCGGATCACGTCGGGCTGATTCTGGGCATTGTTCAGCAGGTATGTCGTGGTGAAGCTGCTGCGGAACATGAACGGCTGAAACTGCAGACCAGCGTCGAGCAGCCAGAACAGACCCAAGATGATCTGAAGCGTCCGTTGCGTCCTGACCAGCGAGAAGGATCGGCGAGGCGGATCGATCGGAGGGCTCTGTTCGACTTCCACGGCGGTCACGGTGCACCCTCCCGTAGTCCGGAATGCAAGATGGGGGCGGCGTCTTCCTGGCTCACCGCTCGTTGAGTCCTAAAGCTCCCGACCAAAAAAGACCTGGTGTAAGACCCCATAGACGATTCTGAGGTTCACGACCTGTGGTCGATCTGAACGTACTACTACAGCACGTAGTTTTCAGGTCGGTCGACCAGTCGTCAAATCAGGAACAAGCGGCCCGTGTACATCGTCCTCGCCGGCCTGAGGCGCGGAAGCGCTATCGGGAATGGGAGGACGCCCCGCCGACAACGGCTTCGGGTCTGACTTGTTGCTCGGCCTTCCGCTGGACATCGGTCGAGAAATGGCGTAACCGCGAGCTGTTCCACACCACACAACCGGACGAGAGCGCCATGGCGGCGCCGGCGATCAGAGGGTTGAGGAACCCGAACGCGGCGAGGGGAATGGCGACCACGTTGTAGCCGAAAGCCCACAGCAGATTGGTCCGAATGGTGAGATAGGTGCGCCGAGCCAGTGTGATTGCCGTCGGAACTGCGGTGAGATTGTCTCGCATGATGATCAGGTCGGCCGACTCCATCGCGACGTCGGTGCCCGAGCCGACAGCGAGGCCGAGATCGGCGCAGGCCAGGGCCGGACCGTCGTTGATCCCGTCTCCCACCATCGCAACGCGGTGACCCTCTTTTTGCAGGCGCCTGATCGCCGCAACCTTGTCGGCCGGCAACGCTGCGGAGATTACGTCGTCGACTCCGATGGATGTGGCTACAGCCCGAGCTGCCGCCTCGTGGTCTCCGGTCACAAGGACGCAGTGCAAGCCCAGGGTTTTGAGGTCGCGTACGGCGGAAAGCGCAGTCGACCGCACCCGGTCGCTGACCGCAAGGGCACCGACCACGGTCTCATCCCGGCTCACGAGCACAACGGTCCGTCCCTGGCTCTCCCATGCCGCGCAGTGCGATATCAGCGAAGCAGTCATGGCCGAAAGAGCGTCATCCGAGAACAGCTCGCGTCGCCCCACCTTCAAATCGTGGCCATTGAGAGACCCACGAGCACCCAGCCCGGCGAGCGCTTCGAAGTCCGTCACCATCTCCAATTCGACCCCTTGGCGCCGTGCTCTCTGTACGATCGCCTTGGCCACCAGGTGCTCCGACGCCAGCTCGAGCGATCCGGCCCATCGCAGCAGGTCTTCGGTCGAGATCCCATCCGCACCGCTGACGTCTTCAACGACCGTCGCACCCTCAGTCACGGTCCCCGTCTTGTCGAGGAGCACGGTGTCGATCTCCTGAGACTCTTCGAGGGCCTGGTAGCCCTTGAAGAAGATGCCCAGTCGCGCCCCCTCGCCGGAGGCCACCATCAGCGCAGTGGGAGTCGCCAGCCCTAGCGCGCACGGACACGCAATGATCAAGACGGAAAGCGCCGCGCTGAAGGCCTGCTCGTTGGTTCCCCCGACCAGCAGCCAGCCAGCCAGTGTGATGAATGCGATGCCGATCACGGCCGGTACGAAAACGCCGGCGATGCGGTCCGCCAGTCGTTGGACGTTTGCCTTCTGATTCTGGGCGTCCTCGACCAGCCGGAGCATCTGAGCCAGGTGCGTGTCCGCCCCGAGCCTCGTGGCCCGCACCACGAGTCGCCCCCCCACACACACGGTACCGCCGAGGACCGTGTCGCCAACGGTCACGTCGGCCGGCATCGACTCACCGGTCATCGCACTGCGGTCGATGGCCGACTGCCCGAAGATGACCTCTCCGTCGGTCGCGACGGTCTCTCCGGGTCGGACGACGAACCGATCGCCCTCACACAATGCCGCGATCGGGCGGCGCTGCTCAGTTCCCGCGGCGTCGAGCACCGCGACATCTTTGGCGCCGACCGCGGAAAGAGCACGCAAAGCGTTGCCGCTCCGCCGCTTGCTGAGGGCCTCGAAATACCTGCCTGCAAGGAGGAAGGTGGTCACGCCGGCGGCCACATCGAGATAGATCGCTCCGCTCTGTTGGTGCGCCAGCACGTAGCGAAACGATCGAGCGACGTGGCTCGTGTCGCGGAAGAACATGGCATAGATCGACCACGCAGTGGCGGCCACGATGCCCATGGAAACCAGGGTGTCCATTGTGGCGATCCCATGCCGGGCGTTTCGGATCGCTGCCTTGTAGAACGGCCACGCGGCCCAGGTCAGAATCGGCGCCGCCAACGCCAGCAGGATCCACTGCCAACCTGGAAAGCGCAGCGACGGGACGAGCCAGAAGGCGATGGAGGCATCGCCGAGAGGCATGAACAGGAGACCCGCCACGACGAGGCGCCGCCCGAGGTAGCGGACCCTGCGGTCGGCCTCGGCCTCGGCCTGGGCAACGGTGTCAGGAGCCGCGGCGAGGTCATCGACGATCTCGGCGGTGAAGCCCGCCGACTCGATGCGTTCGATGACGACTGCGGGAGACGTCCCTGGCGGCATCCGAACTCGGGCTCGCTCTGACGCCAAGTTGACGCGTGCTTCTACGCCGTCGAGCGAATTGAGCCTGCTCTCGATCCGAGCCACACAGGCGCCGCAGGTCATCCCCCCGATGGAGATGGATACCTCGCTGTCCGAGGCCGGGGCGGCCAGGTCAGTGGCGGTCAAGGAGCTCCCCGATGATCAGCTCGGCCACCTGGTCCATTGGCGCAAAGCATTGCGTTTGTGGGCACCTCTTACATTTACTACAAGGCGTAGTAATCATGATCACCCTGGGCCCGAGGTCCAGCTCTCGGAGCCGACACAGCGATCAATCCGCAGAGACGAAAGCCCGTCGATGCCGAGGAGCAGCGGTTGTGCCTCAGATTATGACCCCGTCGGGGGGAGGACAACGAAGGGATGAAGACAGCCGAGTGGCGTGGAGTTGTTGGCTCTCTGGCTGCAGGGTGGCATCGCTTGGTCGAATTCCTCGGACGATGACGGTCAGAATTCAGGCCAGGCATGTCGGCGAGGACACTGAGCGCCTGGCTCACCACACTCTCCATCGGCATGCGCTACCGCTTTGCCTTGATGACCTGGCCCTTGGGCGAGAGCACGTACCAGTAGCCACCCAGACTGTCGATGCCTTGCCCCGTCGCCTGGCCGGGCTGGGTGTCGCCCACCCAGATGTAGAGCGGCCAGCCGTTGTAGGTGACCTGCAGGCCGCCGTCCTTTCGGCTTGTGCTCCCGAGAAGTGAGGGCTCGGCCTGGCCGCCGGCCACCGGTACGGTCACCCCGGTGGGCAGTCGGAGCGGCGGCCAGCCTGAGGCGCAGGCTTTGTAGCAGGTCGATCGCCCCCGCTGATCGTCGGGCACGAACATGTAGAGGGTGAGGCCCTGCCCGTCGACTAGGACGGTGCCGAGGCCGGACACGGTCCCCGTGTTGACCTCGTAGTAGGGGGATGCCCCCTCAGGGGCCTCCTCACCGCCCGAGGCAGTCGTGCTGGGGGCGCCGACGCCACGGCTGCTGTTGGCGGTGTGGCTGGTGGAGGTCGATGCCGCACTGCCGCCTCCCGAGCTGCAGGCCGTGGCCAGCACGCCGACTGCACTCAGCGCCAGGAACACCGGCCATCTGATCGCCCTGGCCGTCCCGGCCCACCTACTCGTCCGCATGGTCCTCCGTCCGCGAGCGCGGGCGCTCACAAGATAGCCGGTGGTGCCCCACCCGACCCCTCGACGCCCAGGAACGTTGCTACTCTCACCCGCGTGCGCCGGCTGATGGCGATCGTCGTCCTCGCGCCGCTCATCCTTCTGGTCTGGGCGTGCGCAACGGGCACCCCGTCTGCCACCGCCACGGCGGCGGAGCGGCCGCAGCCGGCTGGTCGGAACCCCTCCCCGATCGCCCTCATGGTCTGCCGGCCCAAGGCTCAACGCGAGATCAACGAGGTGCTGGGGGTGAGGGCCACCGTGAGCGGACGGACCTGGGTCGACCACAGGTACTCGTGCCGCTACGGCTACCCGAACGGGTCGTTCCAGCTGTCGGTGAAGGAACTCTCGAGCTGGACTCAGACCCGGGCTTACTTCCATGGGCTGGGGGCCCAGTTGGGTGACGCCGAGTCACTCGGCAACCTGGGCCAGGGTGCCTTCCGTACGTCCGGTGGTGACGTGGTGGTGCGGAAGGACTGGAAGGTGCTGTTGGTCGACGTCTCGGGCCTGCCCCCCCAATTCGGCGTCCCCCCGACCAGCGCGACGGACGTGGCCTTCACTTTGGCCGACCTCATCCTCGGCTGCTGGGACGGCGACTAAGCGCCCCCGGCCCTCGCCGTGGCCAGGGTCTGGCGTCGAGCGCCACCGGCGTGGTGCCATAGCCGGTCCGTTCCACCGAAGCGAACAGCGACCCCCGATGGGGTCGCGGCGACCAGATCAACCGAGGCTCAGGGTCCGGATCGCCCGCTGGCGCTGAGGCAGCGCGGATCAGACCGAGGGGGAGAACGCGTGCGAGAGCGCTGCCGACTCGGAAACGCTGTTTGGCGGCGTTGTGAGGATCAGACCCAGGCACATCTCGTCGGTCGAGCCGTCTCCCCAGGTCACGAAATGCGGTGGCACCTTGCGCAGGATGGGCAGCTCCTCTTGGAGCTGCGGGTTGTAGGTGCAGGTGATCCCGATCGTGTCGCCCGGCGTGACGGGGACTGGCTTTGATAACACGTAGCCGCGCTGGTAGTGGAAGTCGTAGTTCGTCACATTGAGCAGCGTCTGCTGCGTGGGCTTGCCGGGGTTCAAGACGAACTTCATTCCCATCCCGAGCAGGTGCATGTGCGCCGCGAGCTCGACGATGTTGCCAGAGGTGTACATCGGCCACGTGCACGTCGTGGTGTCCCCGACCGGCGGGTCCGACGGGTTCCTGCCGCAGAGCGACTCCAGCCCGTCGACCAGTGCCTCTTGCCCCATCCCGAAGCGCTGACCGACGCTGGCGAGTTCCGCCGCCCGGTTGCACATGGGACCGGTGACGCCCGGGGCGCACGGGATGTCCGGCGGGGCCGCCACGATGTTGAGGCGCAGGGGGCGCAGCGGCGTGCTGGCCGGCACGGTGGTGAGCGTCAGCTTGGAGCGGACCGGCTTGTCCCCCACCAGCATGTTGTAGTGCTCCTGCACGATGACGAGGGTGCCGGCGGGCATGGGCGCGCCGGTCCCGGCCGGTTCCTTCGAGAGGTTGTGTCCGGGCCCCCAGGCCGTGAGCCAAGGGGTCCCTCCGTTCAACGACCGCGCCGCCCCGCCTGCGTCGAGCCCGGACTCTCCGAAGCATGTCCACCCCTTGCCCCCGTCGTTCTGGGCCTCAGCCGCGGCTGCCAGATCCGGAGGCACGGCGTAGGTGATCTCGTGGTGCACCTCGGGGCTGTTGGGCTGGAAGTCGATCGCGGTGATGAACGCGTCGTGCGTCAGGTGCGGGTTGAGGAGGGTGCAGTGGTAGTCGTCCGTGCCTCCGCCGGGTGGCGCCTTCGGCGTGTAGGCGGTCGGTGACCGCAGGACGATGGTGGTTGTCTTCGGGCCGGAATGCACATCCGTTGCGCCAGCCAGCGAATTCACGCTGACAAGAGTTACTGCGACCAGTACCGCGACACCAAACGCTCGCGATAGGGTCGCGAATTGGAGAGCACACCATCGCCGCGAACTACTCACAGCCTGAGGCTACCGCCCAGTATCCGCCCGCGCAGATCAGGCTAACTTCCCGCAGGTGAGCGCGTGCTTGATTGCTCAGCACGCTCAGGGCGATCACAGCGGGTAGGCCAGGCCTATTCTGGACCCCTGATGGGTCCGGAGTAGAACACCGATTGTCTCCGGCAGGAACTAGACCCTGCCGCGTCTCCGGAGGCCCATTCGGGTTGTCCAGCCCGTCTTGGCTGTCGGTTCCAGTAGTCCTGAGCTGGGTGTTCAGTCCAGCCAGTACGCGGCAATCTCTACCGTGGCGTCCATTTGATGCCAAATCGGATTGCCAAGAAGCTGAACCCGCTCTGCGACAGAGTTCCAAAGGCAAGCGCTCGCCGACGGTCGTCACACCGCTTCGCAGTTGGAGCACTTCCCGATGATGTCCAGGGCGTGAGACGTGGGGTGAAAGCCTTCTTTGGCAGCCAGCTCTTCGACCACTCGGTTGACCGTTCGCTCGAAGGCCGGCGTGGGAGTCACATCGATCACCCGGCCACAGCTGGTGCAGAGCAGATGATGATGATGCTCGGTCAGGTCCTCTGCCAGCTCGAACCGGGCGAACTCGTCGCTGGCGGCGATGCGCCGTACGACCCCAGCGCCTTGGAGATCGACGAGGTGCCGGTATGCCGAACTCCTGGGTACGTCGGGCAGCTCCGCCGCGATGTCCGAGATGCTGACGGGGTGGCCGTTCGAAGCCAGGAACTCGACGATGGCACGGCGGCCCGGCGTATAGCGCTGGTCGACTCGCCGCAGGCAGATCTCGACCAGGTCGTGAAGGTCGTCGCCCTCCAATTGCTTTTGGGACGTTTGGACGCCCATCGAACCGCCCTCCTTGGAGCGTTGGTGCACCTGCAGCCAGGAATGTCGCCAGCCTAGCTGAGTCTCATCCAGAATGAGACTCAATCCCACTTGTAATGGGACTCAGTCTCAATCTACTGTCCACGGCATGGTGAGTCTTTCTCCAAGAGCAACCGTCCGGACGTCACGACACCTGGCAGCTTGCAGCGTGGCCGCAGCCGTGCTCGGGATCGGCCTTTTTCTCGCCAGTGGTGTCTCACGGGCCTCGGCGAGCGATCCCTCCTCAGGTGTCATCAACGCAGTCGGAGCTGAGAACGAGTACGCCAACGTGCTCAGCCAGATCGGCGGCAAGTACGTCAAGGTGTCGTCCATCCTCAACAACCCCAACACCGACCCGCACACCTTCGAGGCGAGCACGAGCGTGGCGCAAGAGGTGAGCCAGGCCGAGCTCATCGTCCAGAACGGGGTCGGCTACGACGCCTTCATGAACGACATCGAATCGGCCTCACCTAATTCGAGCCGCAAGGTCATCGTGGCCCAGCACGTCCTCGGCCTCCCGGACAGCACCCCCAACCCCCACCTGTGGTACAGCCCCAAAACGATGCCCGCCGTGGCCAAGGCCATGGCAGCGGATCTCTCGGAGCTCGACCCGAGCCATAGGGCGTACTTCCACGCCAGGCTCCAGGCCTTCGACGCATCGCTCAAACCCTGGCTCAATGCCATCGCGGCTTTCAAGGCCCAGTACCCCGGCACCCCGGTCGCCACCACCGAACCGGTGGCCGACTATCTCCTCACCGCCATGGGCATGAAGAACCTGACGCCGTTCGTCTTCCAGGCAGACATCATGAACGGGGTCGACCCTGCACCACAGGACATCACACTCGAGAACGGCTTCTTCACCAAGCACGCCGTGAAGCTCTTCTGTTACAACCAGCAGGTGGTCGATTCGCTCACCACCTCGATTAGACAGACGGCGCAATCTAACGGCGTGCCGGTCGTCGGGGTCTACGAGACCATGCCCACTCCTGGTTACAACTACCAGTCCTGGATGCTGGCCGAGGTGACGGCGATCAAGGCTGCGGTCGTGCATGGAACCTCGACGGAGCACCTGTGATCGCCGGCCCCGTCCTCGAGGTCGATGGCATCGGTGTCTCCTTCTCGGGCCGAACGGTGCTCGATGGCGTCTCCTTCGAGATTCGGAGGGGGGAGTTCACCGGGCTCATCGGCTCCAATGGGGTCGGCAAGACGACGCTCCTGCGCGTCATCCTCGGGCTGCAGCGGCCCGACAGAGGGCAGGTGCGCGTGCTCGGGGAGTCGCTGTCGGGTGGCGGGCGCTCGCTCGGCTATGTCCCTCAGAAGGTGCTGCTCGACCCCGACATACCGATCCGGGCGCGCGACCTGGTCGCGCTCGGCCTCGACGCGCAGCGCTACGGCTTCGGGCGGCGCACGAAGGCCCAACGTGAGCTGGCCGACAAGATGCTCTGTGACGTCGACGCCGAGGGCTTCGCCGACGCCCGTGTCGGGACCCTCTCTGGTGGGGAGCAGCAACGAATCCTGATCGCCCATGCACTGATCAGCGGCCCGGAGCTCCTCCTGCTCGACGAGCCCTTGGCCAATCTCGACCCCAAGAGCGTCCAAGAGATCGTGGCGCTGCTCCACCGGGTAGCCAGCGCCAACGAGGTGGCCGTCCTCCTGTCCGCGCACGAGATGAACGCCCTGCTGCCCGTCATGGACCGGATCGTCTACCTGACACAGGGTCGGGCGGCGAGCGGCACCACCGACGAGGTCGTGCGTCCCGAGGTGCTCTCCAAGCTCTACGGACACCACGTCGACGTCCTTAAGCTGCACGGACGGGTCCTCGTCGTGGCCGAGCCCGGTGCCGAGGCGCATGACGTCCCCGATCACCCCCCCGTAACCGTCACCTGACGCCGCGTGCACCTCCTCTTCGAGCCGGGTTTCTTCTCCAGTGGCCCGGTCCACACCGCGACGCTCATCGGGGCGCTCACCGCGGTCGTCTCGGCGGTCGTCGGCACCTTCACCGTGGTGAGGAGCCAGTCCTTCGCTGGCCATGCCTTGACCGACGTCGCCACCACCGGGGGCTCGGGTGCCTTCCTCTTGGGGCTGAGTCCGCTGACGGGGTTCATCGCCGGCGGGGTCATCGGAGGAGGAGCGATGGAGATGATCGGTGTCGAGCGGGCGCGGAGCCGGGACGTGGCGACGGGGATCGTTCTCGGAGCGGCCACGGGCCTGTCCGCGTTGTTCCTCTACCTGGACGCGACCCAAAGCGCCGCCACGGGCGCCACCCAGCAGATCCTCTTCGGGTCGATCTTCACCATCGACCCGTCCACCGTGCCTACCATCGTCATTCTCAGCGCGGCCACGCTGCTCGGGGTCGGCATGATCCACCGGCCGTTATTGCTCAGCTCCGTGAGTGCGGAGCTCGCCGCGGCCCGGGGCATCAGCTTGCGTGTCGTCGGCCTGCTGTTCATGCTTGCCCTGGCCGTCGCCGTCGGCCTGTCGTCGATAGCCATCGGGTCGATCCTCTCGACGGCGTTGCTCATCGGGCCTGCGGCCACCGCGCTGCGCGTCACGCGGAGTTTGCGCACCGCGATGGTGGCCGCCTCCCTCCTCGGAATCTCGACCACGTGGATGGGCATCCTCTTGGCGTACGACAGCGTCTCTTGGGACCCCTCGAGCCAGGGACTGCCCGTCAGCTTCTTCATCGTGGCGATCGTGTTCCTTCTGTACCTGGCATCGGGTCTCCCTGTCGTGCGCCGGTTCTCCGGCCGTCGCGCCGGGGGCAATCCTCCACTGGGTGCGGGTCCACCCGGAAGCGAGGACGCGTCGCCGCTCGGTGCAACGGTCTGATGTTCTCCGGTTTCATGACCAATGCGTGGGAGGTGGGCACCATCGTGGCGATTGTCGCCGGGGTGGTCGGCTTCTTCGTCGTGCTCCGTGGATCGGCTTTCCCCGCTCACGCCATCCCCAACGGCGCCTTCGCCGGCGCCGCCGGCGCCAACCTGATCGGCATCAACCCCCTCGTCGGCCTGGGTCTGTTCTCACTGCTCGCTGCCCTCGGCATCGGCTCGCTGAGCCGGCGTGGCAGGGCCGACGTCGTCACCGCCCTGGTTCTGGTCATGATGCTCGCTCTTGGCGCTGCGTTCTTGAGCCAGAGCACTGAGTACGAGCCCCAGATCTTCTCGCTGCTCTTCGGCGAGATCCTGGGCGTCAGCTCGAGCAAGATGCTGCCGGTGGCCGTGTTGGGCCTGGTCTCAATTGCCGCCATCGCCATTCTCTACCGGCGCCTGATGCTCAATTCGATCGCTCCGGAGATCGCCACGGCCAGGGGCATCCAACCCCATCGGACGGACATGGCCTTCCTCGTGGTCCTAGCCTGCGCCACCACGATGACGGTGCCGGTCGTCGGGGCCCTCTTGATCTTCACGCTGATGATCGGACCCCCTGCGGCCGCGCGTTGCTTCACTGACAGGCCTGGCGTTGCCATCGCAGGATCGGTGGTCATCGCGCTGCTCACCGTGTGGTCGGCCCTCGCCAGTTCCTACGAGGTCAATTGGCCGGTTGGATTCTTCGTGGGCGCCTTCAGCGCAGCGTGGTATGGGCTCGGAAGAATCTACGCCCGGTGGCGCCGAACCCATGGCGGCGAAATTGCCCGCTCATCCGCCCAAAGCTAGGACCTTGCCGGTGCGCGCAAGCGTTCTGGGCCTGATCCGCACGCACCTAGTCCAACAGTCGCCTACGCACCAGCTGAGACTTCCGCCCACCCGAAAACCAACCGCCGGATAGAGCCACACACTTGCACCGCGGTGCAAAGCCGCCCCGCCCAACGGCCGGAACTCTTCTTGGGCGTCGCCATCCGCCGCGAGTGGGGGACAAGGCGCATCCAGGCCGGCCGGTTCCGGCCGTCCTGGTCCATTGTGTCCAACAGTTCAGTTCTCGAGCTGTCAAGGTGCGGCGCCCGACATGTCGGGCGCCTCGGCAGAGCCGACCTTGACAGCTCTGGCCGGTTCGTTTCCGGATGACCAAGAGACACTGCTGACCAGGAGTGTGGACATTGGTGTGGACGTCCACAACGCCCAAAGCGAGTCAGCCGGTCGCCGGTCTCCGCTCCGCGCCAGCTCGCCACACCCGTCGGAGGTTCACGATCCCGAGGTGCCATCCAAGCTCAGCGTTCCCGAAATGCTTCCACCGACGACGTCGGCTGCCCTGCGATCGGTGGCGTCCATGACGTGCGCGTACGTCTGCAAGGTCAGCGTCGGACGAGAGTGCCCGAGCCTGCCGGCCACGGTGCGGACATCGACGCCGCCGGCCAACATCACTGTGGCGGCGAAGTGGCGGAGATGATGGAGGCGGATGTGTGTCAGCCCGAGATCGTTGCGCAGGGTGATGAACCGGGACGTGACGCCACCCGGACGGAGCGGTGACAACCCGTCCGGAGAGGAGGACCACAGGTACGCGTCCGGATCGAGCGTGATCCCCAGGGCGGTGGAGCGAGCACCCGCCCGTTCCCGGAGGAGCTCGAGCACGGAGAGCGTCGCCGAGTCGAGGGCCATCTTCCGGATGTGGCCGGTCTTGGTCGACCGGATCTCGACCCGGCCCGGAAGGTCGGAGACGGACCGCCGCACGAGCAGCACGCCCTTCTCGAAGTCCACGTCCGACCAGCGCAGGCCACAGAGCTCGCCGCGCCGGCAGCCGGTCGTTGCCGCGACGAAGAGCAAGGTGGCCAACTCGGGATCCTTCTCCTCGGCCCGCTCGATTAGGAGTCTGATCTCCTCTGGCGTCGGTGCGTCCGGTTCGTTCCGCTCCATGCTCGGCGGCGACGCCTGGGCCGCCGGGGAGCGCTCGAGGAGGCCCCACTTGACCCCCTGGTTCAGGGCGGCTGAGCAGACGGCGTGGTACCGACGGACACTGGTCGCCGACAGGCCCCGCCGGCTCAGCCGGTCGTAGAAGGTGTCGAGGTCCGACGCCTTCAGCTTCTGCAGGTCCTTCGACCCCAGTTCCTCGGCGATGGCAGCGGCCATGCGGCGATTCTCGACCTGGGTCTTGGCTGCCCGCCCCCTGGCCTCGATGTGGTCGAGCCAGCGAGTGAGGAGGCCTCCGAAGGTCTCCTTGGTCAAGGGGATCCGTCCGTGATCGGCCTCGCTCACCAGACCCGCCGCGGCACGCTGGGCGTCGCGCTTGGTCCCCCGCACCGTCGCCGCCGCATACCGGTAGCGGTGCGTCGCCGGGTCACGCCCGAGTGACACCCTGACCTGCCAAACGCCCGGCGAGCGTTCACGTAGGCTGCCCTCTACGGACTTCAGCGTAGCGATTATGGACAGGTTATGGACAAGCCGGTCCGTCAAAATGCAAAAGTCCTGCTGGAGAGGTGCGAGAGCGGCCGAATCGGACTCACTGCTAATGAGTTGACCTGGGTAACCGGGTCCGAGGGTTCAAATCCCTCCCTCTCCGCTCGGGCGTCCGGTAGCTGGTGCCGGACGATCCGGAAGTCGGCTCGCTTCGGCGGGTCTGCCGTGCACCGTCACCCCGGCGGGAACCGGCCTGGTGCGAGGAGTGTGTGCGACGTCGTGGGTCTCTACTGGATGCAGACCCTTGGGTGTCCCAAGAACCAGGTGGACTCCGACAAGCTCGAAGGTCACCTCGAAGCGCTGGGGTACGACCGCGCTCCGGATCCCGCCGCGGCCGATCTCGTCGTCGTCAACACGTGCGCCTTCATTGAGGCGGCCCGCCAGGAGTCGATCGACACCGTGCTGAGCCTGGCCGAGGGACGCGCCGCCGGGGCGCGCCTGGTCGTCACCGGCTGCATGGCAGAGCGTTACGGCGACGAGCTGCGCCACGCCCTGCCCGAGGTCGACCTCGTGGCCGGGTTCGGCCGGGAGCTGATCGATGTCGCCCCGAGTACGCCCGCCAACGCGGTGCCTGTCTCCCTCAGCGCGGCCCGGACCTCAGCGCCGCCGTCGGCCGTTTCTCCGGTCCACGCCTTCGACCTCCTGGAGCTGCCCCGCCCCGCCGCACGCGCCACCTGGGCCTACGTCAAAGTCGCCGAGGGGTGTGACCGCATTTGCGGGTTCTGTGCCATCCCCTCCTTCCGCGGCAAGCAGCGATCCCGCTCCGCCGAGGAGGTGCTCGCCGAAGTCGACGCGCTGCTCGCGCCGGCGCAGGACGCGCCCCCCATGCGCGAGATCGTCCTCGTAGCCCAGGACCTCGCCTCCTACGGCCGCGACCGCTCGGGCCCAGGGAGGCGCACGCGGATCGTCAACGGCGTCGCACCAATTGCTGCCCTCACCCGCGCTATCTCGGCCCGGGTCGAACGCACCCGGCTGCTCTACCTCTATCCGTCCGGCCTGACCGACGAGCTGATCGACGCCGTCCTGGCGACCGGTGTGCCGTACTTCGACCTCTCGCTCCAGCACGTGTCGCGCCCGCTGCTCGCCCGGATGCGCCGGTGGGGTGACGGCGAGCGCTTCCTGCGCCGCATCGCGGACATCAGGGCCGCGGACGGCGACGCCACGTTCCGGTCGTCGTTCATCCTCGGGTACCCCGGCGAGACCGAGCGCGACCACGACCTGCTGCTGCAATTCCTCGAGGAGGCGCAGCTCGACTGGGCCGGCTTCTTCCCGTTCTCCAACGAGGACGGGACCCACGCCGCCGGGCTCGGCGACCAGGTCCCGCCCGGGCTGGCTCTCGAGCGGCTGCGCGAGTGCGCCGAGCTCCAGGACGCCATCACGGGAGCCAAGCGCGACCGCCTCATCGGCGAGGTGCGGCGGGTCCTCGTCGACGCGCCGGGACGGGGCCGCACCGTGCACGAGGCGCCCGAGATCGACGGCATCGTGCATCTCCCGGCCGACCTACAGGTGGGCGGCCTCGTCGACGTGGTGATCACCGGAGCGGAGGGCCCCGACCTCCGCGGCATCCCCGCCGCCGACCGGGAACCGGCCGCTGCAGGCACAGCAGCGCCGCCGCGATGAGCGACGCCACCCACGAGCACCCGGGACATCCCGGGTTCACCTTCGGGCCGAGCGCGCTGGTCACGCCGGCCAACGCGGTCACGGTCGCCCGGCTCCTCGCTGCGCCGGTCTACGTGGTGATGCTCGTCGTGTGGGGGGCTTCATGGCTCAACGTCGTGGTCGGAATCGTCCTCGCCGGCAGCGACGGGCTCGATGGCTACATGGCCCGCCGCCACGGCACCACCCGCTCGGGCGCCTTCCTCGACCCCCTGGCCGACAAGGCGTGCGTCCTCGGTGCCATGTTCACACTGGCCGCCCAGGGCCACCTGCCGTGGCTTCCCGTCATCCTCATCGCCATCCGCGAGGTCGGCATGCAGCTCTATCGCTCCTGGGTCGGTCGCCGGGGCGTGTCGATCCCGGCCCGCAAGTCGGCCAAGATCAAGACGCTGGTGCAGGACATCGCGATCGGCACAGTGATCATCCCGCCCCTCGCACACCAACACGGCCTCCAAGTCGCAGCGATCTGGTTCGCCTGCGCCCTCACCCTCTACACCGGTGCCGAATACCTGCTCGACGGCCGGCGGGCGCTGCACCGGCCAGCGACCCCATAAGGTCACGCCCGTGAGGATCGAGATCGTCGCGGTGGGCACTGAGCTGCTGCTGGGCCAGATCGCGGACACCAATTCAGCCTGGCTGGGCGACCGCCTCGCCGCCAACGGCGTGGCCTCCCATTTCCACCAGGCCGTGGGCGACAACCACAGCCGCATCACTCTGGCGTTGCGCACCGCTTTGGCGCGTAGCGACGGCGTGATCATGTGCGGCGGTCTCGGGCCCACCCAGGACGACATCACCCGCGAAGCCATCGCCGAGGTCATGGGCGTCAACCTCGTCCGGGACCAGGCCATCGTCGACCTGATCGCCGGTTTCTTCGAGGCGAGGGGCCGCACCATGTCGGACAACAACGCGCGACAGGCCGAAGTCCCGCAGGGCGCCACCGTGATTCCGCAGGTGGGCGGCACGGCGCCCGGCCTCATCTGCCCGGTGGGGAACAAGGTGGTCTACGCGGTTCCCGGCGTCCCCTACGAAATGGCCGAGATGTTCGACCGCGCCGTCCTGCCGGACCTGCGCGACCGGATGGCAGCCGCCGGCGAGGAGGGTGTGATCGCCAGCCGCGTGCTGCGGACATGGGGCGCGAGCGAGTCCGGCCTCGCCGAGTCCCTCCAGGACCGCATCGACGCGCTCGATGCGGGTAGCGACGTGACACTCGCCTTCCTGGCCTCGGGCATCGAGGGGATCAAGGTGCGCATCACGGCCCGTGCTCGCACGCTGGACGACGTCACCGCGCTGCTCGACAAGGAGGAGGTCGAGGTGCGCCGCGCCATCGACGAGCGCCTCGGCGACATCGTCTTCGGTGTCGACGACGAGTCCATGGAGGTGGCCGTCGCGGCGCGCCTGATCGCGCGCGGGCTGACCTTCGGCGTGGCCGAGTCGCTCACGGGCGGCCTGATCTCCTCCCGGCTGGTCAACGTGCCCGGAGCCTCGACCTGGTTCCGCGGCGGCGTGGTGGCGTACGACTCGAAGGTCAAGTTCGACGTCCTGGGGGTGCCCGCAGGGCCGGTGGTCACCGAGCCGGCCGCGGCGGCCATGGCCGAGGGTGCCGCCCGGGTCACCGGGGCGGACGTGGGTCTCGGCATCACCGGGGTGGCCGGGCCCGACGAGCAGGAGGGCGTGGCGCCCGGGACGATCTTCGTGGGCCTGTCGCTCCCCGGCGCGCCCCCCAGACTCGCCGGCTGCGGGTCCCCGGGGACCGGGAGCGCATACGCCAGTACGGGGCCATATCGGCCCTTGACCTGCTGCGACGCGCACTCGACGCCCACATCGCCTGAGTGCCCGCGTTCACAGGAACCCCACAGCGGGGTCACACTGGACGAGGAGTCGTTAGCGCGACCCTGTGATGGCAGGGAGGTATGACAAGTGAAGATCGACAACGGACCGCGCGTCCTGGTGGTGGATGACGAGCCCTCGATCGTCGACGCGGTGGCGACGTCGCTGCGTTACGAGGGGTTCACCGTCGACGAGGCGATGACCGGCCGCAAGGCCCTTGCCCAGGCCCAGGAGGACCCGCCCGATCTCGTGATCCTCGACGTGATGCTGCCCGACCTCGACGGCCTCGAGGTGACCCGGCGCCTGCGTGCCGATGGGCTGCGGGTGCCCGTCCTCTTCCTCACGGCCCGGGACACGCTGCAGGACAAGCTGGCCGGGCTCACCGTCGGCGGCGACGACTATGTCACAAAGCCCTTCGCTCTCGCTGAGGTGATCGCCCGGGTGCATGCCATCCTGCGTCGTACCGGCTACGAGCCCGAGGACGACGGCATCCTTCGCTTTTCCGACGTCGAACTCGACGAAAGCGCGCACGAGGTGCGCCGCGCCGGGAACCCGATCAACCTCACGGCGACGGAGTTCAACCTGCTGCGCTACTTCATGCTCAACCCGCGCCACGTGCTCTCGAAGGCGCAGATCCTCGACCACGTCTGGCACTACGACTTCGGCGGTGACGGGAACGTGGTCGAGACCTACGTCAGCTACCTGCGCAAGAAGCTCGAGAGGTTCGGGCCGCCGCTCATCCACACCATCCGTCTGGTCGGCTACACGCTGAGGGAGCCCGAGTCCGCCAACGGAGCAGCCTGAGTGTCCCTGCGGCTCCGGCTCCTGCTTGCTGTCGGAGCCATCGCGATCATCGCGTTGGTCGTCGCCGATTTCGCCACGTACTCGGCGCTGCGCTCGTCCCTCTACAACCAGGTCGACCAACAGCTGGCCCAGCACCGTCCCGGCGTTCCCGTCGACGTGGCGACCGGCAACGTCGCGTGCTTGGCACCCCGGAGTGGCGGCTTGGGTGGCAACGGTGGTGGAGGTGGGGGCGGAGGCCCGGACTTCAACGGGGGCGGCGAGGGTGGACCCAACGTGTCAGGCATCTACTACAGCGCCGTGGTGAACCAGAACGGATCGGTTGTCAATGGCCTTGAGTGCCCTGCCTACGTCGGCGACCACGAGTACCGACCGCAGCTCCCGAGCCCGATCACCGGGTTCACCACCCAGCCCGACGGGTTCCAAGAGGTCTACTTCACGACCGGTTCCATCGCTTCTGGCGGCCCGGCCTTCAGGGTCCGGGCCATCAAGACGCCGACCGGAGGGGTCTACGACGTGTTGGCCCAGCCGATCGGCGACCAGACCAGCACCCTGCACACCCTCTTCCTGATTGAGCTGGCGGTCACCGCTGGCGCGCTGGTGTTCGCCCTTGCAGCAGGGTGGTGGCTGGTTCGCCTCGGACTGCGGCCCTTGGAGGACGTCGAGCGGACGGCGGAATCCATCGCCGCGGGAAACCTCGACCAGCGGGTCCCCGGCGCGGAGCAGTCAACGGAGGTCGGCCGCCTGGCCCGGGCACTCAACATCATGCTCGAGCGGATCCAGGTGGCGTTCTCGGCACGGCTCGCCTCCGAGGCGCGCCTGAAGGAATCCGAGCATTACCTCCGCCAGTTCGTGGCTGATGCTTCGCACGAGCTCCGGACGCCCATCGCCGCGGTGTCGGCGTACGCCGAGCTGTTCGAGCGGGGGGCTGCCGCGCACTCCGACGACCTGCCTCGAGTGGTGTCGGGCATCCGGATGGAGACGGCACGGATGGACCGTCTTGTCACCGACCTGCTCACCCTCGCCCGGCTGGACGAGGGTGTGCCCATGGAGAGGGCCCCTGTCGAGCTGGTGGCGCTGGCGTCGGAGGCCGTGCGCACTGCCACCGCCGTCGGGCCCGAGTGGCCGGTGCGGTTCTGGGCCTCACGGCCAGTCGAGGTGATCGGGGACAAGGACCGCCTGCGCCAGGTGGTCGACAACCTGCTCGCCAACGTCAGGGCGCACACGCCTCCGGGGACGACGACGACCGTGCGGGTGGACCAGGTTGGGGACCAGGCCGAGGTGGAGGTGCGTGACACTGGACCCGGTATGCCCCCCGAGGAGGCCCGTCGCGTCTTCGAGCGCTTCTACCGGGTCGACCCGGCGCGAGCGCGCACGACCGGTGGCAGCGGCCTGGGCCTCTCCATCGTGGCGGCCATCGTTGCGGCGCACGGGGGCACCGTCTCGGCGGCATCATCACCGGGGCAGGGCATGACCGTGAGCGTGCTCATCCCGATGAGCACGCTCACGCTGGACCAGGACCAGGACCAGGACCAGGACCAGGACCAGGACCAGGACCAGGACCAGGACCAGGACCAGGACCAGGACCAGGACCAGGACCGGGTCGCGGCCAGCGAGTCACCCGAGTCCGCCGCCTGAGCCCGGTCGGATGCGGCGCCCGCGATTCACACCGGGCCCACAGCCGACCTTCACGGAGCCCGGAGCCGAGACCGCCACCATGCGTGACATGACAGCGCTGGCGCCCTTCAAGGCCGACGTGGACCCCCGCTCGGTCCCCGTGGACGTCGAGATCATCGTCCCCGTGTACAACGAGGCGGCGCAACTGGCGGAGAGGATCACGGCGCTGCGCACTTTCCTCGACGAGTCGTTCCCCTTCCGGGCGCTCGTCACGATTGTGGACAACGCGAGCACCGACGACACCTACGGCGTGGCGAGCCAGCTCGCATCCAGCGTGGCTGGCGTGGCGGCCATGCACCTGGCGCGCAAGGGACGCGGCTACGCCCTGCGCTCGGCGTGGTCAACCAGCGAGGCCCCCGTGGTGGCCTACATGGACGTCGACCTCTCTACCTCGCTCCCGGCGCTCCTTCCGCTGGTGGCTCCGTTGCTCTCGGGTCACCGGGACGTGGCGATCGGGTCACGCCTCGCACGCGGGGCGCACGTGGTGCGCGGGCCGAAGCGCGAGCTGATATCGAGGGCATACAACCTGCTCCTCAAGCTCACCCTGCGGGGCCGGTTCAGCGACGCCCAGTGCGGCTTCAAGGCGCTGCGGCGCGACGCGGTGGAACGGCTGCTTCCGCTCGTCGAGGACAACGAGTGGTTCTTCGACACCGAGTTGCTGGTCACCGCCGAGCGGTTAGGCCTGCGGATTGGTGAAGTCCCGGTGGACTGGGTCGACGACCCCGACTCGCGGGTGGACATCGTGTCGACTGCCGCCGACGATCTGCGGGGCGTGTGGCGAATGCTGGTCCGGCGTCCCAAAGGCCTGCGACGGGTCCGCTCCAACGAGGTGACGGCCGATCAGCTCCTGCGCTTCGCCGGCGTAGGCGTCGTGTCCACGATCGGATACCTCTTCCTCTTCATCGCCTGGCGCCCCCTCATCGGCGCTTTCGGCGCCAACGCCGTCGCCATGGCGATCGCCACCCTGTTCAACACGGCGGTGCACCGCGAGCTGTCCAGCACTACCGACGGCCAGCCCCGCCGCGGTCGACTCTTCGCCGTCGCCGGCGGGGCGTACGCCGTGAGCCTGGCCTTCACGACACTGGGCCTCCTGGTCGCCCGATGGATGGCTCCGGGCGCCCTGCTCCCCGAGCTCGTCGCGATCACCGTGGCCAATGTGGTCGCTGCTGTCTTCCGGTTCGCCGTGCTGCGGGCCTGGATCTTCCGCCCGAGCGCACGCCCGGGCGCCGACCCGATGGAGGTGTCACGATGACGGACCTCACGCCCGCCCCCGACGCCCCCGTCGGGTTGCTCGACCCGCCGACGCAACTCGACGCCGTCCGCACGGACGCCCTCGAGACCGGCGCGCCCGCCGGATCCGAGTGGCCCCCCGGCCCGCGGCGCGGGCACGTGGCGCGCTTCGTGCGCGGCAAGGAGAGCGATGCGCCCTGGGTGCGGCCCGCACTACTCGTGCTGCTCGCAGCCACCGCCGTCCTCTACCTGTGGGACCTGGGGGCGAGCGGGTGGGCGAACTCCTTCTACTCGGCGGCGGTGCAGGCCGGAACCAAGAGCTGGAAGGCCTTCTTCTTCGGGTCCTCGGACTCGTCGAACTTCATCACCGTCGACAAGCCGCCCGCCTTCCTGTGGCCGATGGAGATCTCCGCCCGGATCTTCGGGCTCAACTCGTGGAGCGTCCTCGCGCCGCAGGCCCTGGAGGGCGTGGCCACCGTCGGCCTGGTCTACCTGTCCGTGCGGCGCTGGTTCAGCGCGCAGGCGGCGCTCCTCGGCGCTGCCGTGGTGGCGCTCACGCCGGTGGCGGCCATGATGTTCCGCTACAACAACCCCGACGCCATGCTGGCGCTGCTGCTGACCGGCTCCCTCTACGCCACCATGCGCGGCCTGGAGCGGGCGCAGACCAAGTGGCTCGTCCTCGCGGGGACGCTCGTGGGCTTCGGCTTCATCACCAAGATGATGCAGGCGTTCCTCATCATCCCCGTCATCGCGGTCGTCTACCTGCTCGCCGCGCCCACCGGATGGTGGCGACGGGTGTGGCAGGTCGCCGTCATGGGCGTCTCCGTGCTCGTCGCGGCGGGCTGGTGGGTGGCCGCCGTCGCGCTGACGCCCGCCGCCGACCGTCCCTATGTGGGCGGTTCACAGAACAACAGCATCCTGAACCTGATCTTCGGCTACAACGGCTTCGGCCGGCTCACCGGCAACGAGAGCGGCAGCGTGGGCGGAGGTCGGGTCGCCGGGAGCATGTGGGGGCCCACCGGGTTGACCCGGCTCTTCAACAGCGAGTTCGGGAACATGATGTCGTGGCTGCTGCCCGGCGCGCTGCTCATGGGCGCCGTCCTGATCGGCATCACCATCCGGGCCCGCCGGACCGACCGCGAGCGTGCCGCGCTGCTCCTGTGGGGCGGCACGCTCGTATGCACCGGCCTCGTCATCAGCCTGGCGCAGGGCATCATCCATCCCTATTACACGGTCGCCCTGGCGGCGCCGCTCGGTGGTCTCGTCGGGATCGCCACCATGGGCCTGTGGCAGCGCCGCGAGAGCTGGGCCGGAAGGATCGGTCTCGCCGCCGGTCTCGCCGCCACGGTGGTCTGGAGCTACTTGCTTCTCGGACGCACGGCGGACTGGTTCCCGGCCCTGCGGCCCTTCGTCGCGGTGGTCGGATCGCTTGGTGTCGTCGCCATCCTCGCCATCCCCCTACTCCGATCCGTGCCGAAGCTGGCGATCGGCGTCGTCGCGGCGCTCGGCCTCGGGGCCGCCCTCGCCGCACCCCTCTTTTCGACGGTCGCCACGGCGGCCACCCCGCACAACGGGGCCATCCCGTCGGTGACGCCGACCCCGGCCGGTGGCCAGGGCGGCCCCGGAGGCGGTTTCCCCGGCGGCGGTCCCGGTGGTGGGTTCCGGCGTGCCTTCGGTGGCGGCTTCCCCGGCGGCGGCTTCCCCGGCGGCGGCTTCCCGGGCGGCGGCTTCCCGGGCGCCGGCACAGGCACCGGGACCGGCGGTTTCCCCGGCGGCGGCTTCCCCGGCGGCGCAGCACCCTCGTTCGGTGGCGGCTCCGGAGCCCGCCGTGCCTTCGGTGGGCCTGGTGGCGGTGCCGGCGGTGGGTTCCTGAGCTCGAGCCGGTCTAACCCCGCGCTGAACAAGCTGCTCCAGGCGGACGCCGGCCGCTACGCGTGGGCCGCCGCCACGGTGAACTCGAACAACGCCGCCGGCTACCAGCTCGGGAGCGGCGAGCCGGTGATGGCCATCGGCGGGTTCAACGGGACCGACCCGGCGCCGACGCTGGCGCAGTTCGAGAAGTACGTGTCGGAGGGAAAGATCCACTACTTCATTTCCGGCTCGGGCGGCTTCGGTGGTGGGCCCGGCGGAGGTAGCACCAGCGACGACGCCTCGCAGATCACATCGTGGGTCGAGTCGCACTACACCGCCGAGACTGTCGGCGGGGTGACCGTCTACGACCTCTCGTCCTGAGCGGTCCCCGGCGCGTCACCTCACAGCAGCTCGAGGTAGCGCTCCAGGGTCGCGGCGTCGAAGGCGACGAATCGGATCAAGGTGACGTCGGTGTCCGCCGCGCGGACGGTTGTCACGGCGACCTCGGCGGCTTGCCCCGGCGGATAGCCGAACACACCGGTGGAGATGGCGGGGAAGGCGACGGAGCGGGCGCCCACCTCGTCGGCGACGGCCAGGGCGCTGCGGTAGCACGAGGCGAGCGTCTCGGACTCGCCCGCGGCACCACCCTCCCAGACTGGGCCCACGGTGTGGATGATGAAGCGCGCCGGCAGGCGGAACCCGTCGGTCACCACGGCCTGGCCGGGCGGGCAGCCGCCGATGGCCCGGCAGGCGGCTTGCAGCATCTCGGCGCCTGCAGCGCGGTGGATGGCGCCGTCGACCCCGCCGCCACCGCGCAGGTGCTGGTTGGCGGCGTTGACGACCGCGTCGACCGGTTCGGTTGTGATGTCGCCCAGGGCGGCCTCGAGCCGCGGGGGCACGCGATCTACCCCGAGGCGGTGGTGGTGGTCGTGGTCGCGCCCGAGGTGGCGGCCGGAACCAGCTTCAACAGCGACACCGACGTCTTGGGCGCCGACTCGCTGGTGTTCTCGCCCCAGTTGGAGAAGACGACGGTGCCGTGGATCGCCGAGGAGCCGCCCGTGCCGCCCGGGTTGGTGACCTCCTCGAGCGGATCCGCCGTGCCGCTGGCCGGGAGATAGATGATCACGGGGACCTTGCTGCCGCTGACGCTGCTCACGTAGCCGCGCACGGCGACCGCGCGCTTGCCCTGCACCGTGGTGGCGGTGCCGTAGCTGTAGGGCCCGCTCATCTGCAGCTCGGTGGTCACCTGCGAGTTCAGGAGCCCGCTGACCAGCTCGCCGAGGGAGCTGTTCGACGTCGGGAAGGAGAGCCAGGCGCCGGCGTACTTGCGGGACTCGGCGTTGGTCAGGCCGATGACGTGGCTGAGCGCGGTTGCGTTGCCCTTCACGTATCCAGTCGACCCGACCACCATGGCGGTGACGTGCTCCGCGGCCGACCCCTTCTTCGACACCGTGAGGGTCTGCTCACCCGAGGTGGCACCGGTATCGCCGTCGACCTGAATGGTGACGCCGCTCTGCTTGGCCGAGGAGGCGAAGTGCACGCCCTGGGTGCCGGCGGCGTTGATGGCGGACAGGTACTTGCTCTGGGCGCTCGGGGTGGTCGCGGCGCCTGCCATGGTGGGGAGCGCGGCCAGGGCGGTCAGCGCGGAGATGCCTGCGACGGCGGCCGCGGCGCTGCGTACGTGAACGGGGCGCATGGAGCGCATGGAGTGCATGACCTTCACTCTCTGGGGTCGCCGGCCCGGAGGCGCGGGCGCCCGCTGGGGTCGGGTGTGGCGGGACGGGGACATTTTCGCACGGCCCGGGCCGGGATCGGGGTCGGGGCGTGCCGCCGCAGGTCAGGCGCTGCTTATCGGACCGATGGAGATCGTGGCCTGCGGCGCCTCCGGCCGCACGATCTCGCCCCACTTGGAATAGGTGATGTGCTCGGCGGAGGTGGGCTTCCCCTTGGCGTTCAGCGAGTCCTCCTCCACCGGGACGTGGGTCCCCTGGGCGCGGACGTAGAGCACGACGTGCAGCGTCGTCTTGCTGCCGATGGTCTGCGTGCCCTCGATGGCGTCGACCGCGGAGCCGTCGATGGTGCGGGGGCTCCCGAGCGAGAGCGGGCCCTCGAGTGCCAGCTCCTTCGCGAGGTCCTGCGAACGGACGCCTGCGACGACCTGGGAGAACGCGGTGTTGTCGGTCGCGAACTCAATCCAGTGGCCCGCGGCGACGGTCGCCTGGGCCACGCTCATGCCGGCCAGGTTCTCGAGCCCGCCCACGTTGCCCTTCACATAGGTGATGCCACCGATCACGTCGATCGTGGCGTTGTCGGTGGGGGACCCCTTCCCGGTGAGGACCGTCTGGGTGCCCGACGCCGGACCGGCGTCGCCGCTCTCGAGGAGGGTCACCTTCGACTGGATCGATGACGAGGCGTAGTGGACCGACCACGAGCGGGTGGTGGCGATGGCCTCCCGGTAGAGCGTCGACGCGCTCGGCGTGGAAGCCGACGCCGCAGCGGCGGGCGTCTGGACGGTGGCGGCCAGGGTGCCGGCCAGCACCGAGCCGGCCAGCAGGGTGGCGGCCAGCACCGTGCCGGTCACCTGCCTTCTCTCGAGCACCGCAGCTCTCCCTTTCTTCCCGCTTCCCGCCGGCGGACCTGTCAGCTTCGCACGCGACCGGCGCGCTGCTCCGTCACTCCCGGCCTCTCCGTCACGGAAACTCGGGGCGGGTGACCGACCGTTCTCCGGCGGCCCCCCGCCCCGTCGGGAGGATCCACGGGCTACGAACACACGTTCGTTATGATGCGAACAGGCAGCGCCGGCGGAACCGTCACACCCCCGCCGTAGGGTCACCGAAAGGCACCGGTCGAGGCCGGCACAAGTCGCAGAGCACACATGAAGGAGAGTCAGATGGCCGAATCAGAACGGGAGAAGGCGCTGGACGCCGCGCTGGGCCAGATCGAGAAGCAATTCGGCAAGGGCTCGGTCATGCGCATGGGCGACAACCTCTCAATGAACATCGAGTCCATCCCCACTGGCGCGCTCTCCCTCGACCTCGCGCTGGGCATCGGCGGGCTCCCCCGGGGCCGTATCGTCGAGATCTACGGGCCCGAGTCGTCGGGCAAGTCGACCTTGGCGATGCACGCGGTGGCCGAGGCACAGCGCAACGGCGGCATCTGCGCGTACGTCGACGCCGAGCACGCCATGGACCCGGTCTACGCGCGGGCCATCGGGGTCAACGTCGACGACCTTCTCATCTCGCAGCCCGACACCGGCGAGCAGGCACTCGAGATCGCCGACATGCTCATCCGCTCCGGGGCGCTCGACGTCCTGGTCATCGACTCGGTGGCGGCCCTGACGCCGCGGGCCGAGATCGAGGGCGAAATGGGGGACACCCACGTCGGCCTCCAGGCGCGCCTCATGTCCCAGGCCCTACGCAAGCTGACGGGCACGCTGTCGAAGTCCAGCACCATCGCCATCTTCATCAACCAGCTGCGCGAGAAGATCGGCGTGATGTACGGGTCACCCGAGGTGACCCCCGGTGGCCGCGCGCTGAAGTTCTACTCCTCCATCCGGCTGGACATCCGCCGGATCGAGTCGATCAAGGACGGGGCCGACGTGGTCGGCAACCGGACCAGGGTCAAGGTCGTCAAGAACAAGTGCTCGTCGCCGTTCAAGCAGGCCGAGTTCGACATCATGTACGGCAAGGGGATCAGCCGCGAGGGGTCGATCCTCGACGTCGCGGTCGAGCTCGGGTTCGTCAAGAAGTCGGGTGCCTGGTTCACCTACGAAGGGGAGCAGCTCGGACAGGGCCGCGAGAACGTCAAGACGTTCCTCTCGGAGAACCCGCAGCTGATGGCGGAGATCAACGACCGGGTGCGCGAGTGCCTGGCCCCCAAGGACCCCGACGACGCCCTCTCCACCGAGATTGCCGTCAACCCCGACGATCTGCCGATCACGCTCGACTCCTAGCTGTACTCCCGTCCCTCACGGCGCCGAAGCCCCCCGGGCCGTCTCCGCCACTCCCGCGGGAGGGTGCGAGAGCAGCGGTCACAATGGTGTGATGCCGGCCAAAGAATGGAAGAAGCGGGCCTACCGCGCCTTCGATCGCTTCGTCCCCACGATTCCCTTCCGTTACCTGCCGCCCAAGCAGTCGGTGCGCATGGCGTTCAACGTGATCCTCGACCGCGAGCCCGACCCCGAGGGTGGCCCCGACTACACCCGCAGGCTGGCCGGGGGCCAGCTGACCCGGCGGGGCGTGGCCGAGGCCCTGGCCCACTCGGAGGAGTTCCGCCGCCGCGTGCCGATCCGTGACGTATTGCTGTCCATGCACGTCAGCCGGAGCGAGTTCGTGGCCGGCCTGCCGCGCGCCGCCCGCATCCTGGACCTCGGGGGGACCCACCAGGGGCTGCCCGACGGTGCCCTGGTGCACCTGGGCTATCCCTACCCCTTCGAGCGCCTGGTGGTCGTCGACCTCCCGGTCGAGGATCGCCACGAGATCTACCAGGGCGGCTCGACCGGTGCGCCCGTGCTCTCCGAGCTCGGCCCGGTCGAGTTCGCGTTCCACTCGATGGTCGACCTGGGCCCCTACGAGGACGGCTCGTTCGACCTCGTCTACAGCGGCCAGTCCATTGAGCACGTCAGCGAAGCGGACGGTGACGCGGTGACGCGCGAGGCGTTCCGAGTGCTGGCCCCAGGCGGGTGGTTCTGCCTCGACACGCCGAACGGCCCGGTGTGGCGCCTGCGCTCGGATGCGCTGATGAACGAGGACCACGAGATCGAGTACGCGGCGGGCGAGCTGGTGGCCAAGCTCGAGCGGGCCGGCTTCGAGGTCGCCGAGTGCAAGGGCCTCAACCTGATGCGCCAGGGCGCGGCCGCCGGCGTGTTCGACGAGGCCGAAGCCAGCGCGCATCCGGGCGTGTTCGCCGCGGCGGAGGACTGCCTGTTGCTCGCCGTCGTGGCCCGCAAGCCAACGGGCTAGGAACAGCGAGGCGGCCAGCCTAGGGGGTCGTGGTGGCGAGGATGGAGTTGGGCACCAGCTCCACCCAGGTCTGGCCGGGCGCCATGGGGATGGGGTTGCCCGCCGCGTCCAGGTACAAGGTGGGCGACCCGAGTGTCGTCCGGTGCCAGGTGGCGGGTATGGCCATCCCGTTGCGGAAGACCGTGGCCGTCCCGCTGGCGTTGGGGTACAGGTCGGCCTGGACCTCGAGGCCGCCCTGGGAGTTCTCGGCCCAGGGGCCGTAGCTGATCTGGACGTACTGCACCACGACGTTGGCGGCGGCGTTCTGGACACCGTCGGCCAGCATGTCGGGCGTCAGGTCGTTGTAGTAGCGCTGGAACGTTTTGGTCGTCGTGTTCCACTTCCAGGTCACATCCGACGTGCCCGAGAAGTCGATGTGCACGAGCGAGACGGGGGTGCCTCCCGCCGGCGGCGCCGTCGTGTAGGTGAACAGCGGCTGGGGTGGCGTCGTCATCGTCGGATGCGTGCCGTAGACGATGGCGGTCGAGGTGTAGTCGGCGTCGGGTGGCACATGGTTGGGGGGGTGGATCATCAGCGAGTTGCTCGCGCCGATGTCGACGTTGACGATCGGAGAGGCGTCGATGTTGGCGAGCACGGGGTTGATGCCGCCCACGTGCGCCAGCAGAGGATTGCCCAGCTGCCCGAGGATGCCAATGTCGATGTTGCGGGCCGAGCGCACCGGGCCGATCAGCGCCACGTTCTGGCACTGGAACACGGCGGCGAAGCGGGTGATGCCGCCCTCGACGGGCTCCTCGAAGATGATGTCGGCCTTGTCCAACCCCGACTGCGGCCGGCCGGCGGGGTAGTTGTCGATCTTGACCGCCATAGCGGGCCGCTGGGGGACGGAGACACCCGGTGCCGGCAAGCCGGTGAGCGGGCAGGCCGGCGGTGGTGCCGTGGACGTCGTCGTGGTCCGCTTGGGCTTGGGCGCCGCGTCCTTGTGCGCGGGGGAGGAGCAGGCGCTCAACACGAGGCCTGCGAGTCCGGCGGCCGCCAGCACGTTCCAGGCGAGCGGACGGCGCGCCCGGGAGCGGTGTTCCTCGGAGTTCCCCATTTCTGCAGTTCGATCGTAGGGGGGCGGCGCCCGCGAGTGGTGGCATGCCGCGGCCCGGGCGCCGGCTCGGGCGCCGGTGGCCGGTGGCCCGTCAGGCCGATCAGGCCGTCAGGCCGATCAGGCCATCAGGCCATCAGGCCGATGCCGTACCCGCCGCTGTGCCGGCGGCGGCCGCAGCCCCCGTGTAGACCTCGGTCCAGCTGCCGCCCGAGCTGCCGTAGGAGCTGGCGGGCCCCAGCCCGAAGCGGCCGTACACGTTCTCCATGGCCCGGCGGACCACATCGGTGATGCCCGGGAAGGGCCCTGGGATCACGAGCGAGGGGATGCCACCGGTCGTCGAGAGCATGGAGACGAAGCTGGCCGAGCCGCTGGCCAGCACGCCGCCTCCGTTGCCAGGCGCCGTGTAGTAGGTGACGTCGGACCAGTTGGACTGCCCCGGGACGGGGGAGTGGGCCAGCACGTCGACGTTGCGCGGACCCGGCATGGACGGGACGTAGCGGTCGTACTCCCCAAGGATCATGTTGGGGAACGCCTGCCCGTCCTTGAGATTGCAGCCGTCATAGAACCAGGAGGACGCATCGGTGACGACCATGTCGGCCTTGGCGTGCACCGACTGGTACATGGAGCCGATGAGCGTCGACTCGGGCTGGTTGACCGGCGCCTGGTCCCAGTTGACCGTCGTGAGCTCCGGCTGCTGGAGCGCCAACGGGTCCTCGGCCGCACTCTTGTAGCAGACCTCCAGGCGGTTCGGCCCGACCGAGCTCGGCTCCATGCGGATCTGCCGGTAACAGGCGTTCGCGCCGAGGAAGGCCAGGTTGACGCCGTTCGCGTTGGCCTGGGCAGCGCCCTGGCGCATGGGCTGGGACCAGTACTCGTCGTGGCCCAGGCTGAAGAGGCAGCGATGGTTCGCCAGCAGCTGCGGCCGGACGTGCAGGTCGACGTCGGTCCAGTAGGTCAGGTCGAGTCCCAGGCTCTCGAGGTGGAACAGCAGGGGCAGCTCATTGCCGACGAAGTCTGCCGCGCCCGACGCCCAGGTCTGGGGGTAGGGGCGGTCGAAGGAGACGATCCGGGCCCGGTCGGCGAAGTTCTGACCCCCCGACGCCGTCTTCCCGTAGTAGAGGCTGTAGTCACCCCAGAGGTTGTAGGCCTGCCAGGTGGTGACGCTGTTCTGGAGCACGTAGGCGGCGGTCGATGCGTCGTCGCGGATCGTGAGCGGCACGAATTGCTCCTCGCCCCCGCTCCCCACCAGCTTGAGGAGGTAGCAGCCCGGCAGCCACGCCTTCGTGATGCTGATCGTCGTGGTGGGCGACCACGGGCAGGTGACCGTGCCCGTGCCGGGGGTGACCACCGGGGCGGCCTGCGCCTTGGCGGCCACGAAGTCGCTCTGCCAGATGAGACGGCCACCCAGGCCCTGGTAGTAGCCCATGCGGTACGCCTGCACCTGCACGGCACTCGCCGTGGTGTTGACGAAGAGGGCGACGTCGTCGCCGGGCACCGCGCTGACCTGGCTGGCGAACCCCTCGAGCGCGTGGTCGGGCTGCACGAAGTTGCAGATCCAGTCGAGCGTGCCGGGCTTGGCGTTCTCGGCGATCAGCCAGGGCGCGGTCGGCACGATGACGCCGCTCGGCAGCGTGGTGTCGACGACCGCGGGGCCGACGTCGTGCGCGTGGCGACGAGCCCGGGCGGGCACGCGGTTCTTCGCCTTCGTCGTACCGAGGCGCGTTCCCGCCAGCCCGACGGCGCCGAGCGCGGAGAACTGCAGGAACTGTCGCCGGTCCAGCCGGCGGCGATCCGAGGGTTCCGGCGTCGGCGCAGAGTCTGAGCCGCCGTCCATAGGAGGTGGCTGCACGGAATGATTCTACCCGGCAGCCCCTCTTGCACTCATCGGCGCCCGTCACGGGGTGGCGGCGGCACCACCTACCATTCCGGGGTGAGTTGGGCCCGCTCCCTCCCCAGACCGCTGCGCCGGTCGCTGTCCCGCCTCGTGCACGCGGCCTGGGACGGCGCCGCCGAGCTCGGGGCGATCGGGCCGGACGATCCGTGGGGCCGGCGCTTCGGCCGGATGGGCCGGGGAGCCTGCCTGCTGTTCCCCCAGGGCTCCATCTACAACGAGCACCTGATCCACATCGGCGCCGAGACCATCGTCGGCCCGGGCGCATCCATTTCGGCGGGCATGGCGCCGGGCCAGGAGATGCCGACGAATCCGGTCGTCTCCATCGGCAGCCGCTGCCTCATCGGGCGCGGATCGCACATTGTCGGCCACTGGGAGATCGTGATCGGCGACGACATCCAGACCGGGCCCTACGTCTACATCACCGATCAGAACCACAGCTACGAGGACCCCGTCGAGCCGATCGGGCGGCAGTGGCCGACAGAGGCCGCGGTGCGCATCGGATCGGGGAGCTGGCTCGGCGCCAACGCGGTGATCCTCCCGGGCGCGCAGATCGGCGAGCACGTGGTGGTGGCGGCGGGGGCGGTGGTGCGCGGGGTGGTCCCGGACCGCTGCGTGGTTGCCGGCGTGCCGGCGCGCATCGTGCGCCGCTGGGTCGAAGGGTCCGGATGGGTCGCCGAGGATGACGTGGCGCTCCCATGAGCACGCCGGTGGGCTCGCCGGCGCCGCACCTGGTGTCGCTGAGCGGCCAGGACGGGCCGGGCATTGCCGAGCAGCTCTTCGCCGCGCTGGCCGAGCAGAGCGTGGACGTCAACGATGTCGAGCAGGTGCGTGTGCACGGGCGGCTGCTGCTCTGCGTCGAGGTGGCGATGCTGCCGGGCGAGGTGGACGGTGTGCGCACCGCGCTGGCGCGGCGGCTGGACGGCTCCGGCGTCGAGGTCACGGTCGATCCGCTCGTCGAGGCGGAGGTGGGCCACACGACCGAGCGGCACCTCGTCACCGTGCTGGCACCCGACATCGACGCCGGCACGCTCGAGGGCGTGGCGGGCCGCATCGCGCGGTGCGGGGGCAACATCGAGCGGATCGTCCGCCTGTCCGCGTACCCGGTGCACAGCTACGAGCTGTCCGTGGCGGGCGCCCACCTCGACGGGCTGCGGCGCGCCCTGGCCCAGGAGGCCGCGCGCCGCCAGGTCGACATCGCCGTCCAGGTGGCCGGGCTGCACCGTCGGGCCAAGCACCTGATCGTGATGGACGCCGACTCCACGCTGCTGCAGCACGAGGTGGTGGACCTGCTCGCCGAGCGCTGCGGCTGCGGCCCGCAAGTGGCGGCCGTCACCGAGGCGGCCATGGCAGGCGAGGTCGACTTCGAGGAGGCACTGCGGCGCCGGGTGCGTCTGCTGGCCGGCCTGACGGAGGCCGACCTCCAGGCGGTGCGCGACGGCATCCTCCTCGCCCCGGGCGCCCGCACGCTGGTGCGCACGCTCAAGCGCCTCGGCTACGAGCTCGCCGTGGTCAGCGGGGGCTTCACGCAGGTGATTCAGCCGCTGGTGGAGGAGCTGGGCATCGACCACCTGGCGGCCAACGTCCTGGTCGTCGACGGCGGGGTCCTCACGGGCGAGCTCGACGGGGCGATCGTGGACCGGGCGGGCAAGGCGGCGGCCCTGGTCCGCTTCGCCGAGGCGGCTGGTGTCCCGCTCGCCCGCACCATCGCGGTCGGCGACGGGGCCAACGACATCGACATGCTGGCCACGGCGGGGCTCGGCATCGCGTTCAACGCCAAGCCGGTCGTGCGGCGGGCGGCCGACACGGCGCTCAGCGTGCCCTACCTCGACGCCATCCTCTTCCTCCTCGGCATCTCGCGGCGCGAGGTGGAGCTGGCCGACCGCCTGGAACCGGAGGTGGCACTGTGACCGTGCAGGCCCAGGGCGAACAGGGGAAGCTGGCGCACAACCGCGGCGCCCGCCCCTTGCTGCGGGGCTGGTTGCACGTGGCGGCCTTCGCCGCGTGGTTGATCGGCGGGCCTTTCCTCATTGCGGCCGGCCCGGATGCCTGGGCCAAGGCGGCCTTGTCCGTCTACGTGGCCGGCATGCTCATCATGTTCGGCACCAGCGCTGCCTTCCACCGGCTGCGCTGGTCGGCGCCGGCGTGGCGCCGCATGCGGCGGGCCGACCACAGCGCGATCTTCGTCGGCATCGCCGGGACCTCCACGGCGGTGGCGGGGCTCGCGCTCACCGGATGGGGCCGGGTGCTCGTGCTCGCCATGGTATGGGGGGGTGCGGTGGTGGGCATCGCGCTGCGCCAGGTGTGGCTCGACGCGCCCCAGTGGGTGGTCGCCATCCCCTACGTCGTCGTGGGCTGGTGTCCCGTCGTCGTGTCGCCCCAGCTGGTGCGCAGCCTGGGCTGGGCGGGGTTCGGGCTCATGCTCGCCGGAGGGCTGGCGTACACGGCGGGTGCGCTCGTGTACGCCCGCAAGCGGCCGGACCCGTGGCCGGACGTCTTCGGCTTCCACGAGGTGTTCCACGCCTGCACCCTCGTGGGTGCGGGGCTGTTCGCCTACCTGGTCGTCTTCATCGCCCTGCCGCGTTACTAGGCGGCGCCGCGCTTCAGGCGATGACGCCGTCGGCCCGGAGCCACGCCAGCTCGTCGGGCCCGAGCCCGAGCTCGGCCTTCAGCACAGCGTCGGTGTGCTCACCGAGCCACGGCACCCGGACCTCGGGGCCTTCGGCGACCTCGGCGAACTTCACCGGGAGCCCGGGGTGCTCGAGGGCCAGGATGCGCACCCCCGAGAGCGGCTTGCCCCACTCTCCGCCTCCGGATTGACGACGTCGCCCAGCCTCACGCGATGTCGAGGCCCAGCATCGCGATCGCGTTGCCCCGCATGATTCGGTACACGTCGTCGTCGGAGACGTCGCGGACCATCTGCTCGGCCACGGCCCGGGTGTCGGGCCAGGTCGAGTCGGTGTGGGGGTAGTCGGTCTCGAAGGTGATGCGGTCGGCGCCGATGACGCCGAGCGAGTCGAGCCCGTGCTGGTCGCGGAAGAAGCACCCGTAGACCTGACGGTGGAAGTAGGTGGACGGGGGCTCGGGGACGATGTCCTTCACGCCGCCCCAGGCCCGGTGCTCGCGCCACACGTCGTCGGCCCGCTCGAGGATGTAGGGCAGCCAGCCGATCTGCCCCTCCGAGTAGGCGAGGACGAGGCGGGGGAAGCGGATGAGGACGCCCGAGAACAAGAAGTCGGTCAGCGAGGCCATGGCATTGCCGAAGCTCAGCGTCGCCGCCACGGCAACGGGCGCGTCGGCCGAGGTGGCGGGCATCTTCGACGACGACCCGATGTGCAGGCACACGACGGTCCCGGTCTCCTCGCAGGCGGCGAAGAACGGGTCCCAGTAGCCGCCGTGGATGCTGGGCAGCCCGAGGTGCGGCGGGATCTCGCTGAAGCACACGGCCCGCACGCCACGCTCCGCGTTGCGGCGCACCTCGGCGGCGGCCTTCCCGGCGTCCCACAGCGGGATGATGCACAGCGGGATCAGCCGGCCGCCGCTGTCGCCGCACCACTCCTCGACCATGAAGTCGTTGTAGGCGAGCACGCAGGCCTCGGCCAGCTCGCGGTCCTTGGCCTCGAGGAAGGTCTGCCCGCAGAAGCGGGGGAAGGTCGGGAAGCACAGCGACGCCTCGACCCAGTTCGCGTCGTTGTCGGCGATGCGGGCCTTCGGCTCGTAGCACCCGGGGCGCATCTCGTCGTAGGTGATGGGTGACATCGTCATGTCGTCGCGGTCGAAGCCGACGGCGGCGACGTGGCGCTTGTTGATGTAGACGAGGTCCTCGTAGACCCAGCAGTCCGCCGGGGGCCCGTCGGGGTCGAAAGTCTGCCGGTAGGTGCCGCCGCCGATGTGCTCCATGTCGCCGATGCCGCGCCGCTCGGCCTTGGGGCCGCGATCGCGGTAGCGGGCCGGTAGCCAGGTGTCCCAGAGGTGGGGCGGCTCGACGATGTGGTCGTCGACGCTGATGATCCTCGGGAGCGGCGTGGTGCTCCCGAGCCGGGGGGTGGCGTCGTCGCGGGGGTCGGTCAGGTCGGTCATGGTTGCACCAGTGTGGCCGCGAAGGGAACCAGCGGCGCCAGCGACTCGAGCTCGGCCCGCATGGATGCGGCGTCGCCGGCCCGGATGCGCAGCACCACCTCGGTGACGCCCAGGCCGGCGTAGTGCTCGAGCTTGCCCTGGCCGGCGATGGTGCCGAAGGGGACGACGTCGAGCCGGGCCGGGTCCCGCCCCGCCGCCTCGGCGAGCGCGCGCAGGCGCGGGACCGCGTCGCCCAGGCCGCGGCCGCCGATGGGGACCCAGCCGTCGGCGCATTCGGCGACGGCCGAGAGCACCGCATCGCCGGCACCGCCGCCGACGAGCACGCGGACGCGCGGCTGCTGCAGCGGCTTGGGCCAGGACCAGGTCGGGTCGAAGTCGACGAACTCGCCGTGGTATTCGGCCCGCTCAAGCGACCAGATGGCCTCCATGGCGGCCAGGTGCTCGCGCACCACGGCGTGGCGGCGCGCGAAGTCGACGCCGTGGTCCTCGGCCTCGGCGCGGTTCCACCCGAAGCCGACACCGAGCGTGACGCGCCCGCCCGAGAGGTGGTCGAGGGTGGCGACCTGCTTGGCGAGGACGATGGGGTCGTGCTGCGCCACCAGCAGGATGCCCGTGCCGAGCCCGATGCGGGTCGTCACGGCGGCGGCGGTGGACAGGGCCACGAGCGGATCGAGGCAGCGCTTGTAGTCGTCAAGACGCACGCCCTCGACGAGAGCCGGCGGGACGTCCTCGCGCACGGGCAGGTGCGTGTGCTCGGGCAGGTAGAGCGAGTCGAACCCGAGCTCCTCGACCGCCGAGGCCAGCGCGGCGGGCGTCGCGTCGCGGTCGGTCAGGGCGGCGGTGATGCCTAGGCGCACGGTCAGGACCGGTCTGTGGCCCTGGCCGCGAACTCGGCCAGGGTGCCGCCGCCGACCGCAGTGCCGAGCAGCGAGGCGAAGGCGGCCTGCTCGCGCCGGTTGGCTTCCACCACCGCGTCGCGCCGGGCCGCCCGCATGAGCGAGGTGATGGCGCGGGTGGCGGTGCGGGGGTGGGCGGCGATGCGCGCGGCCAGGGTGACCGTCTCGTCGAGGACCGTCCCCTCCGCGCAGACCTGCAGGGCCAGGCCGAGGCCGACCAGGTCCTCGGCCCCCACCCAGTCGGAGGTGAGCAGGATCCGCGCCGCCTGCTGCCAGCCCATGGCGGCGGGGAACAGGAAGCTGCTTGCCGCCTCGGCCGGCACCCCCAGCTCGGCGAACGGCACGCGCAGGCGCGCTCTGGCGTCGACCAGAACAAGGTCGCAGTGGGCCAGCATGGTGAAGCCGAGCCCGACCGCCACCCCGTTGACGCCGGCGAGCAGCGGGACGGAGATGTCGTCGATGCAGTCGAGGAACTCCATGAAGCCCTGCCCGGAGCCCTCGACGGCGGTGCCGGAGGCGATGGCGGCCATCTCGGCCAGGTCCTGGCCCGAGGTGAAGGCGCTGCCGCGCCCGGTCAGGACGACGGCGCCGACCGCTTCGTCGGCATCGGCGGCACGCAGCGCGGCGGTCACCCCCTGGTACATCGCGGTGTCGAAGGCGTTGCGCACCTCGGGCCGGTTGAAGGCGACCACGCGGACGCCGGCGGCGGGGTTCTCGGTCTCGACCCGGCTCACGGGCCCTCGCCGGCCGCGGTCGCCTCGGCCCGGCGGCGGATGACCTTTTCCGCCGCGCCGCTGATGCCGGTGGAGATGGGCCATCCGACGTAGTGCGTCAGGTGGACCACGACCTCGCGGATCTGCTCGGGTGTCAGCTCGCCGCGCTCGAGCGCGGCATCGAACTGGACCTCGAGCAGATCAGCCTTGTCCTGCGCGGCCAGCACCCCGATGGTGAGCAGGCGCCGCTGGCCGAGTTCGAGCGTGTCGTCGGTCCACACCGTCCCGAACAGGTGGTCGACGGTGATGTCCGTGTAGCGACCCGGGAGGCTGGCGGGGTCGACGGTGAACCCGTAGACCTCCTGCATCTTGGCCATGCCCGCGGCGCGGCGGTCTTCTGGCGTGCTCACGTGCGCTCCTTGTCCCACATCGGCCGGCCGACCTCTCTGTGCGGGCCCGACCCTACCCAGGTCCCGAAGTCGCGTTCACAGCCGCCACTCCATCTGGACAAGTGTCTGGACTAGGGTCTGAACCCATGAACGAGCGCAACGACTACTCGGGCGTGTTCGACCCGGGCTTCGACTACGAGGACCTCTCCAAGGAAGCCCTCGTCAGGCTGGTGCGCGAGTACGGGCTGATCGTCCACCTGCTCGACCGCTCCATGTGCGCTGCCATCGGCCTGCGCTACGGCGCCGAGGCCGTGAAGGAGCTGGCGATCGAGGAGTGGGCCGGGGCCAGCCCGGTCTACGGCGATCGGCTGCGCCAGATCATGAACGTCGAGGGCGACGGCGTCTCCGCCATCTTCAAGGTGCTCCAGCTCGACCCCGGCTTCCCCCACCACTACATGGACGTGCACTACGAGCTGGTCGACGAGTCGCATGGCTACTTCGAGCTGGCCTACTGCGGGGCGCTCATGGACGCCGAGCCCTTCGGCGACGCCATGGTCACCAACATGTGCCACCACATCGAGGACGGCACTTTCGACGTGACGGCGCAGGCGGTGAACCCCAAGGCGCACATCCGCCACGTGCACCGGCCGCCCCGCGTGCCGACCGACCGCGTCCCGCACTGCCGCTGGGAGATCGTGATCGAAGACGAGACCGAGACGCTGCCCGAGAAGGACATCACGAAGATCACGCGCATGACGACGGCGGCCACCTTCGCCTTCCCCGACATGAAGGACGGCACGCCGCACGTCCCGGTGGCGCCGGGGGGGTGAGCATGTTCGACCCCCTGGAGACGGCGGCGCCGGTCGACACCGCGGAGCAGCCCGAGCGGCGCCAGCTCTCCGAGCGCCAGGCCGACGTGATGGAGCGCCTCGTGGCCGCGGCGGCCGCGGAGGCCGAGGCGCGGCCCTACGCGGGAATAACGGTGCGCACCATCGCCAAGCGGGCGGGTGTGGCGCCGGCCACCGCCTACACCTACTTCTCGGGCAAGGACCACCTGCTGGCCGAGGTGCTGTGGCGGCGAGCGCAGTCGTCGCCACACCTCGTCGATCTCAGCCTGCCCCTGCCGGAGCGGGTGGCCGACACGGCCCGCACCATGGGATTCGGGTCCATGGGGTCGCCGGCCGTCACCGCCTGCACGACCGCACTCCTCGGTGACGGCCCCGACGTCAAGCGCGTGCAGGGCGCGCCTCGGGACCGAGATCGGGCACCGACTGGCGGCCGCAATGGGCAACGGTGCCGACCCGACGGTCCTCAGCGTGCTCCAGGTCACCTACACCGGTGCCCTCCTCAGCGCGGGCATGGGCCACCTGTCGTTCGACGCGGTGCCGGTGCTCATGGGCGAAGCCACCGCGCTCATGACGGGCGGCACGCGGTGACGACCATCGCTCCGCTGGCCTACAGCCCCTACGACTACGCCATCCACGAGGACCCGTACCCGACCTACGCGCGACTGCGGGCAGAGGCGCCGGTGTTCTACAACGAGGAGCTCGACTTCTTCGCCTACGCGCGCCACGCCGACGTCCTGGCCGCTTTCCGCGACGTCGACCACTACTCGAACGCCTACGGCGTCAGCCTCGACCCGGCCGCCTTCGGCCCCGAAGCCCATCGCGCCGCGTCGTTCCTCGCCATGGACCCGCCGCGCCACACCCGCATGCGCTCCATCGTGGGCAAGAGCTTCACCCCGCGGCGAGTGGCCGCCATGGAGGACGGCATCCGGGAGCTGGCCGCCGCCCACCTGACGTCCGCACTCGAGGCGGGCACCTTCGACTTCATCGCGGACTTCGCCGGGCGCCTCCCCATGGACGTGATCTCCGAGCTGGTCGGCGTCCCTCCGTCGGACCGGGCCGAGGTGCGGCGCCTGGCGGACCTCCTCCTGCACCGCGAGGAGGGGATGAACGACATCCCCCAAGAAGGCCTGGAGGCGGCGCTCTCACTGGCCGGTTACTACGCCGAGATGGTGGCCGACCGCCGCCGCAACGAGCGCGACGACTTGACGTGGTCGCTCCTGCAGGCCGAGATCGACGGGGACCGCCTGAGCGACGACGAGGTCATCGGGTTCCTCTTCCTGCTGGTGGTGGCCGGCAACGAGACCACCACCAAGCTGCTGGGCAACGCCTGGTACTGGGGCTGGCGCCACCCGGACCAGCTGGCCAAGCCGCTGGGCGACCCGGGACGGGTGCCCGACTGGGTGGAGGAGACGCTGCGCTACGACACCTCCACCCAGATGCTGGTCCGGGTCACGCGCCAGCCGGTGCGTGTCCAGGGGACCGACATCGATGCCGGGCGGCGGGTGCTCCTCCTCATCGGGTCGGCCAACCGCGACGAGGCCGTCTTCGAGCACCCGGAGTCCTACGACCTCGACCGCAGCACGCAGGACCTGATCAGCTTCGGCAGTGGGCGCCACTTCTGCATGGGCGCCGCGCTGGCCCGCATGGAGGCGCGCGTCGCGCTGACCGAGGTGCTGGCGCGTGTGCAGTGCTACGACGTGGACCCGGCCGGGCTGCAGCGGGTCCACTCCATCAACGTGCGTGGCTTCGCCGCGCTCCCGACCACGGTGACGCCGCGCTGATGCCGCGCTTCGATCCCCAGCCCGACCGCCGCCCGACGGTGGTGACCGGCGCCTCCTCGGGCATCGGCGCCGAGACGGCGCGGGTCCTGGCCCGCGCCGGCCATCCGGTCGTGCTGGGGGCCCGCCGCGTCGAGGCCTGCGCGGCCGTGGCCGAGGAGATCACGGCAGCGGGCGGCGAGGCCGCGGCGCTGCGGCTCGACCTGGCCGACGCCGGCTCCACTGAGCGCTTCGCACGGGAGGCGCGGGACGCGTTCGGCCCGGTGGAGATCCTCGTCTCGAACGCAGCGAGGATCCAGCCGGGCTCCGCGCTGGAGACCACGCCCGAGGACTTCGAGGAGGTGTACCGCGTCAACGTCGGCGGGGCGCACCGCCTGGTGCGGGCGTTCGGGATGGGCATGGTGGCGCGCCGCCGCGGGGACCTGATCTTCGTCACCTCCGACGTCGTGGTGCACCCGAGGCCCCGCATGTCCGCCTACGTCGCCTCGAAGTGGGGCCTCGAGGGGTTCGTCAGCGCGCTGCAGATGGAGCTGGAGGGGACGGGGGTGCGGGCCATCGTCGTCCGGCCCGGCCCGACCCAGACCGGCATGGGGATGGACTGGGACTCCGAGGTCACCGGTGAGGTGATCACCGAGTGGGCGCGCTGGGGACTGGCCCGCCACTCGGCCTTCCTGCAACCCGAAGGCGTGGCGCTCGCCATCGCACACGCCGTCGCCGCGCCGAGGGGCACGCACCTCAGCGTCGTCGAGGTCCAGCCCGAGGCACCGTTGACTACGCAGGGAGCACCGTGACCACGACCGACGATCGCGAGCTATGCGCAGGCGAGAACGCGCACCTCGGCGAGCTGCGCACCGCCGCCGTCGAGCCGGCCGTGAAACACTGCCCCACCCATGCGCTGTCGATAGAGGAGGACTGACGACGATGCCCGCTTACCCGCGTGCCGAATTGGAGGAGATGGTCGAGCGCTGGCTCGAGGCGAACCGAGCCGGCGAGGCCAAGAAGGACTGGCGCCACATGGCCGACCTCTACACCGAGGACGCCACCTACGGCTGGAACGTCGGCCCCAACGACGAGTTCATGGCCGTCGGGCGGGAGGAGATCCGGGAGATCGCGCTGGGCCTCGAGATGGCCGGGCTGGAAGGCTGGACCTACCCCTACCAGAAGGTGCTCGTTGACGAGCAGCAGGGCGAGATCCTCGGCCTGTGGAAGCAGGTGGCCGACGCCAAAAGGGCCGACGGCACCAACTACGAGATCGCCGGGCTGGGCGGCAGCTGGTTCCGCTACGGCGGGAACTTCCAATGGTCCTGGCAGCGCGACTTCTTCGACGTCGGCAACGCCGGGGCCGTCTTCATGGCGATGATCGGCGACGGCACCCTCCTGCCCGGCATGCAGCAGCGCATTGAGCGCGCCATGTCGGGCGAGCGCCTGCCGGGCCACTACCGGCTCGGTGAGGCCCCCGTCGGTCTGTGGGAGGTGCCCGAGGGGGCGTAGCCGGCGCTCACGCGTCCGCGGCGACGGGCGCCGGGTAGGAGGACGTGGCGAAGACGGTCGTCCCGAAGAGCACCAGGGTGAGCACGTGCACGGAGGTGCACCACAGGCAGATGGCGTCGATCTCGAAGAGCTCCGCGAAGAGGAGGTACAGGACCGTGCCGAGCCCGACCACCGCCCAGGCGAGCCGACCGATCCGCACGGCCGGCTCGGGTCGGCACCACATGGGCGGGAGCTGCAGCACCACCATGACGGCGAAGAACACGAGGCCGAGAACGGCCACCGGGACGCCGGCCACCTCCGAGTACGAGCTGGTGGTGACCTTCAGGCAATTGACCACCCCGTTGTCAGAGCAGGCCAGCGTGCTCGACGACGTGAAGTGCTCGTACGTGAGGTAGCCGGCCACACCGAGCCCGAGCACGCTGAGGACGGTCCCGACGACCCCGGGCCACCGGGGCATGTCCTCATCCACTGTGCACCGCGGAGCACACAGCGGCGGGCTGGTGTTTGGACAGCGAGCCGCAGATCGTCGTGATCAGCTGGGCGGCGCTGGCGTCGATGTCCGCCCCGATGCTCGTCGAGTTGTTGCCCACCTGGGCCGCCACCGCGGAGAAGGGTAAGTTCTGCAGGTCGGCGAACGAGTACTGCGCGGAGGGGAGCACCTGCTTCCCGCCGAAGTCGACGAACGGGAACGCGCCGCCGTTCGTGTCCTCCCACAGTGTGAGCTGGGCCTGTGTCGGCGCCTGCAGGATCGCGTAACCGTTGCCCGCGGGCCTGTTCGTGTAGACCTCCACGGGCGTGAACGTGAAGTAAGGGCTCGTGTACGTCGTGCCGTAGAAGGTCAGGGTGGGCACGTCACCGTCTTCGTTGGCCGAGTGGATGCGGCCCGGCTGAGGCGTGAACGTGCCGAACTTGGACAGGGCGATGTAGAGCGGCCACCGCTCGGCCGCGCAGTGTGGGCAGTACTCGGCGCCGATGTAGAGCAGCTCGGGCTTGCCGTCCGCGGTCAGGGCCGGGCTGTTGACGGACTGGGGCGTCGTGAGGATGCCGCCGGTGGGCGCGGCAGTAAGCGTCGAGACAGGGACCGACTGGAGCTTGGCCAGCGTGACGGCCGGGATCGGGGTGCCCGCCGGGGGCGACGGCACGTCGACGACGCTCGAGGTCGCGCCGCCGCCGGCGACCTTGACGACCACCAACCCCGCGACGACGAGGACCACGAGGGCGATGGTGACGATCCCGTACGTGCGGGTGCGCGCCCGGCGCTCCTCCCGTGCAGCCTGCTGCTTGGCGGCCTGGCGTTCGGCGAAGCGCTGGCTCGAAGCGGACTTCTTTGCGGCCGCATTGGGCTTCTGTGCGGGTGCGTTGCTCCTCTGTGTTTGCCCCGAAGAGTGGGGGCGGTTGTTCGACATGGCGACTCTTTTCTCTCTGAGCGAGACGGCAGCGATCACGTGGAGGTGACCACGTGCTCTGCGGGCGATGGTTGGGCGTGCGCAGCGGCACGCGATCTACGAAGAATGTCGGCGCGTCGGCGCCGGCGGTTAAGCCGGGAGGAGGTGCTGCGGCGGCCTGAGCAGCGCTGACGGCGAGCCTGCAGGCAGGACGACCACGCCGTGCCGCACGCGGCGGAGGGTGTACAGCGTGAGGGTGACCAGGATCCCGGCGGCGATCGCGCCGGCCAGGGTGATGCTCGGGAGCGGCACGGTGGACGACGGCGACCCCCGGTTGCACGACACGACGGCGCATTCGCTCCCCGACGGCGACGGTGCTGCCGCCGTGATCATGGTGCCGCCGCCGGCCTGCGGCAGCGGCTGCGACAGCATGGACCCCGGCACGAGGCAGCTCACGGCCACGGCCGCAAGGGTCACCACCAGCCACTGCCACCTCCGTGCCACGGACCCAAGGCTACGCCCGCCGGTGTGGTGGCCGGGGGCGGAGGGCATCGGGGGCGTTCGGATCTGCGGGAGCGGTGCACGGTGGGAAGGTGCCGGCGATCCGGGCGGCCAGCGCACCCCGCTGGTCGGGCCCGAGCGGTCCCGGACGAGCCAGGGCCCTCACCAGCGCCTTGGGCCACAAGATCACCACGCCATCGATGCTCAGGGGCCGAGCGACTGGACCCCATTCGGCACCGGCGAAGCACAGCACCGCCCGCACCTCCACCCCCGGGCCGGTGACCGTCCGGACGAGCGCCCGCTGGCGCCGGGCGGCGGCCACGAGGTCCCCCGCAATGAGCGTGCGTCGACCGACGGTCGCCCCGCGCGCGGACCCGCCCGCGGTAGCGCTTGGTGTCGATCACCCAGACCCCGGACGGGACGACCGCGATGTGATCGATGTTGGCCCGGCTGCGGGGGACGGAACGGTCGTGCAGGACGAGGCCGGCGCTCCCGATGCCCTCGCTCAGGAGGCGGCCCACACGTTCCTCGGCCTCACCCCCGACCCGCCAGCGTGCGGTGGACGGCCTGACCCCGGCGAGTACCGCCACCAGCGGCGCCAGGAGGCGGCCGAACCGGCGGCGCCGGCGCTCGGCGTCCCGCCGCAGACGCCGCTCGAATTCGGCGCGGGCGGACGCGCCTGGCCGCCCGAGGTCGATGTGCCCCACCAAGTCGCGGTCGTCCACCATGCTGCTCTCCTCGAGGGGGTGAACGGTCGCCGGCGACCGGTTCGTGTCACTGTGGTCCCGGTGATCGGGAGGCTGATGGCGGTGACGCGTCCGGTGCTCGCCGCCACGGCGGCGTCGCTGGTCGTGGCGGCGTGCGGGTCCTTGAGTGGGGGCGGATCGCCGGTCGCACAACCCGCGGCGCGTCACGCCGCGAGCACGTCGACGACGCCACCCTCGGCCACCACGACGACCGAACCGCCGGTCACGCCGATCTCGTGGTCGCCGTGCAACGGCGACCTCCAGTGCGGCACGCTCGTGGTGCCGCTCGACTACACGGACCCGCGGGGGCCGACGATCCCGATCGCGGTGGCCCGGCACCCGGCCGAGGACCCGGCCGCACGCATCGGCTCACTCGTCATCGACCCCGGTGGCCCGGGCGTGTCCGGCATCGACGACATGGTCAACGAGCTCAGCGCGCTCACGCCACAGCTCCTCGACGACTTCGACATCGTGATGTTCGACCCCCGGGGCGTGGAGCGCAGCGACCCGGTCACCTGCCAGGAGACACCTGGTGGCCCGCCCGCCACGCAGCCCGACCCCGTGCCCACGACGCCCGCCCAGGAGGCGACCACCATCGCCGGGTTGAAGCAGTACGCGGCCGCCTGCGAGAAGGCGAGCGGCAACGTGCTCCCTCACGTCGGGTCGGTCGACACCGCGCGTGACATGGACCGGCTCCGCGCTGCGCTGGGGGACAGCGGTCTGACCTACATGGGGCAGTCCTACGGCACGTTGCTCGGGCTGACCTACGCGTCCCTCTTCCCGACCCACGTGCGGACGATGGTGCTCGACAGCGTCATCGACCCAGCGTTGAGCTTCGACCAGATGACCGCGGGACAGGCGGCGGGCTTCGAGGGCGTCCTCGACGACTTCTTCTCCTGGTGTGCCGGCACGCCGTCATGTGCGTGGCGCCCGTCCGGCGATCCGACGACCGCCCTCCTGGCGCTGCTGGCGTCGGCCGCGACCAGCCCCGCGCCGGCGGGCGGGGGACAGGTGGCGGGTGCGGGCCAGCTCTACGACGCGCTGCTCGACGGGCTGTACGCGCAGTCGGACTGGCCGGGACTGGGCGCGGCGCTGGCAGCTGACGCCGCCGGCAACGGGGCGCCGGTGGTGGCCATGTCCAACCACTACAACCAGGGTGGCTCGACCAACGCCGCCGCCGCCGCCATCGCCATCGACTGCCTCGACCATCCCGTCTCGCGCAACCTGGCGACCTATGCCTCCCTGGCCGCGACGCTCCAGACGTCGGCCCCCGTCTTCGGGCCGTTGCTCGCCTGGGGCGAGGCGGTCTGCACGGTGTGGCCCGCGCCGCCGACCCGAACCGTGGGACCGGTGGCGGCCCCCGGGTCGCCGCCCATCCTCGTCGTCGGCACCACGGACGACCCGGCGACGCCGTACGCCTGGGCGGTCAGCGTGGCCCATGAGCTCAGCCGCGGCGTGCTGCTCACGCGCGACGGCGACGACCATGTGGCGTACTTCTACAGCGCGTGCGTGCGCGACGACGTGCAGGCGTATCTCGTGAGCGGGGTGACGCCACCCACCGGCACGACCTGCACGTCGTAGCTAGTGTGCCGGGGCGGCCGCACGGAGCGGTGTTCGGTCACCCGCGGCGCGTGCATTCGCGTCCGGGCGTCGTGGCCACTGGCGAAAGGGAGGACGCGGCGTCACGTGCTGGTGAAGCGGTAGGTCCCGCTCCCCACCGACAAGACGGCCACCCCGGGTTCCGCCGAGAAGACGGCCACCCCGGGCGCCTCGCCGGCGGGGACGCCGCCCTCGCGGACGCTCGACGGCTTGGTCGCCGGCAGCCGCACGATGGCGGACGCGTTGGCTGGCACGGTGACCTCGAGCCCCACCCCCCCGCTTCGCCTCTGCCACGACACCGCGACCGACCCGGCCACGGTCGGCACCGACCCCGATGCCCGTGACAGCCCGGCCGACGGCGGCGCGACGAGCGCGCGGACTGTCCCGTCGGGGTTGGGCTCCATGAGGGACACCCCGAGCAGGCTCTCCTGCATGGCGACGAGCGCGGAGGAGCCCCAGCCGTGCGACATGGAGTCTCCGATCAGGTCGCTGGGCTGCCACATCTCCCAGGTGAAGGTCCCCCCGGCCGCCACGATGTGGGCCCACCCGGGGATGGACGCGTCGGTCAGGGTGTGCACCATGGCGTCGGTCATGCCTGCCGCAGCGAGGGCGCGGAGGAGCTCGAGGCCGTGGTTGGGGGCCAGATCGATGCCGAGGCCGGCCACGTAGTGGCCCACCGCGGCCCTTTCCGCGGCCGGCACCACGCCATAGGCCAGTGCCAGAGCGTTGGCCTCCTGCGAGGCGTGGCCGCTCTGCGTGCCGTCGGCGTCGACCCCGTCGATGTAGATCCCGTCGCTGCGCCGCAGGACCCCATTGACCGCTGCCGCCAGCTGGGCGGCCCGTGCCTGCTGGGCGGCCGCGCCGGCCGCGTCCCCCGCGAGGTCGGCCAGCTGGGCCACCCGGTTGAAAGCGTTGACCGAGAGGACGTTGCTTGCCGTGTCCGCCGCCACGGAGAGGTCGTAGCCGTAGACGGGATCGCCGTTGCTGGTGTCGGCCAGGCCGTAGAGCAGCCCGGTGCCCCCCTGGCGCGCCGACCACAGCCAGTCCGCCACTTGCGTCACCGAGGGGTAGAGCCGCACCGCGGTATCCAAGTCGCCCGTCGACACGTAGTAGCGCCACAGCCACTCGGGGTAGCGCGCCGTGAACGTCGCGTAGTCGCGCGCGCCGTCCCCGTTTGGGTAGACCGCGTTGACCCGTCCGTCCGGCCAGTAGCGGGCCTGGCCCCGGGCCACGTCCCGCAACCCTTGCCAGCTCACGTTCTGGTCGCCGTAGGCCCGCATGACCGCCTCTGACTCGTTGGCCGCGTCCCACACGAACTGGCCCTTCTCCCGGGTTGGCGTGTCGACGAACTGCTCGTGGCTGCAGTAGAGGCAGGAGCGCGCATTGAGCCGCCAGACGGCGTTGAGCATCCGGCTGTCGCAGGAGAACGTGGCCGGCGGGACGTCGGGCATGGCGGCGTGCCTGGTGATGGCGACGACCTGGCTCCTGCCGAGGGGCTGCCCCGGATCATCGATCTGCACGTAGCGGAACCCGAAGTAGGTGAAGGCCTCGAAGGCCTGGCGACCCGACCCCATGATGTAGGAGAACGAGAGGTTCGTCTCCTGCGTGCCGTGCAGCGTCGAGACCTGCCCGTCCGGATCGAGCAGGTACCCGGCTCGCATGGAGACCGTCCGGCCGGGCTGTCCCTGGGTGAACTCGACCCGCGGCCGCGCCGCGTAGACGGCGCCGAAGTCCGCCACGGCCGCGCCGCCCGCGACCGTGTGCAGGCTGACAGGCAGGACGGGCGACTCCCGGATCGCCGTCCGCTGCGCGTAGGTCCGGGTGAACGGTGCGCTGCCGGCAGGCCCGATGACCGTGGCGGCCGTCCACGAGCTGTCGTCGTAGCCGGGACTGGACCATCCCTGGGGATGGGCGCGCCCGTCGACCCACTCCACGAAGTCTCCGCAGTCGGAGTTGCGCTGCGGTGAGGGCAGCCACTCGGCCGGCTGCTCGTGCCAGTCCGCATCGGAGCCGACCACGACGTGGCGGCCGTCGTGATACCAGAGCGACAGCTGGAGCAGGAGGCCCGGGGCCGACGCGGGTCGGCCCTGTCCGGGCCCGTACCAACGGTGCAGCACACCGATGGCGCTCGCCCTGCCGCCGGCGACCGCACCGGTGAGGTCGACGGCACGGGCGTACTGCTCGTCGGGGTACGAGAAGCTCGGCCAGGCGTCCACCGCCGCGCCGTCCACGAAGAGCCGGTAGGTGTGGGCGGCGGAGACGTAGGCCGTGGCGCGCCAGAGCGCGCCCGCGGGCGGCGTGACCTCGGTGCGCAGATACGTCACGCGGTCTGGCTGCACGGAGCCGCCTGCGGGGCGCAGCCACTGGGCCTGCCAGTCGGTGGCCCGCAACGCCGTCGTGAAACGGGCCGGCGCGGACACCGGCCCCCACTTCTCCGCGTCGCCCCTCGGCTGGACCGTCCACTCGTAGCCCGCGTCGGCGGCGAGCGTCGGCCCGGCGTAGGCGACGAACGCCTGCCGGGCCGTGAGCACGATGCCGCTGTCCCATGCGACCCCGACGTGCGCCGGATCCGTCCGGCGCACCACGATGCGGTAGCCGGTTTGCGCCACCTCGCGCCCCGACGCCTGCAGCGCCCAGGCGAACGAGCAGTCGTCCGGGTCGACGCCGAGGGGGTCGACGACCCCGTTGACCGTGAGCCCGACGGCCCGCAGCGGGCCCGGGGGACCGGCGAGGACGCGCGTCACCCCCAGGGACCGTTCGGCATCAGCGGCCCTCGCCGGGAGCGCGACCTCAGGCAGCGCTCCGGCCGCCACCGTGCCCGCGGCGACGCTGGCGGAGGAGGCGAGGAAGGTGCGCCGGCCGAACCTGTTCATGTCATGGCGCCCCGATCACCCGCACCGCGTTGAGGCTGCCGTCGCTGAAGTAGACGGTGCCCGTGGGCGACACCGCGATGCCGGTCGGGTTCCCCAGCTGCGTGAGCACCCAGCGCGTCCCGTCCCCGAGCCCGGCGGCGTTCGACACCGGGAGTGCGCCGGCCGCCGTGTAGAGGCCGCCCGCCTTCATCGCCCGCCCGAGCAGGGTCCCGGTGGTCGCGGGCACCACCCGGATGGCGTGCATGAAGCCGTCGGTGACGAACAGCGCGCCGGTCGGGCCGACGGCGAGGCCGCGGGGGTCGTTGAGCTCGGCCGTTGCGCCGGTGGCGGAGAGCCCGTCGGCGAGATACGGCCCGTAGCTCCCCGTGCCACCCACCACGACGCCGATGTCGTCCGCTCCGAGCGCCGTGCCGTAGTAGGTCCCGCCGTGTGCCGCGGCGAGCAGCACGGACTGGTCGCCGCTGTCGGCCACGAGCAGGTCACCGGTGTCGTCAACGGCCACGGCCACCGGGTCCCACAGCTGTGCCGCCGCGACGGGTCCGCCCTGGCCGGTTGTACCGCAGACACCGGTGCCGGCCACGGTGGAGAGGTGCCCGGCGGTCATCGTCTGTCCAAAGAGCGTGACGGTGCGGGCGGGGAGCACCCGCACCCTGCAGTTGGCAGTGTCGGCGATGAAGACGTCACCCGACCCGTCGACTGCCACCGCGGTCGGCTCGTCGAGTTGGCTGGCCGGCCCTACGAGCCCGTCCCCGTTGAAGCCGGCGTGCCCGGTGCCGGCGACGGTCACGACCGTCCGCGGGCCGCCGGGCCGCACGACCTGCACCCGCTGCGCCGTCGCCTCCGCGATGTAGATGTCGCCCTGCGCGTCGACGGCCACCCCGCTCGGGTGGCCGATGGAGCCGGCGCCCGAGCACGAGCCCCCGGCCACGGTGGCGGTGTGCCCCGGCCGCAGGTGCAGCCCGTACCGGGTCCCGGCCTGGGTCGGGACCACGAGGACGCGGCAGTGCCCGGTGTCGGCGACGAAGAGGTCTCCGGCGCCATCGAGCGCGATGGCGCCGGGCGCGTCCACGAGCGCAGGCCCCAACACGCTGCGGACGCCCGGGGCAACCCCCGTCGAGGCCCTTCCGGCGACCGGGGGGGCGGCCACGACCGCGACCAGCGCGACCAGACCGACGACGGGCCCGAGGAGTCGGTGCACGGACAGATCATGCCGGTTCGGCGGTGGCGGGTCCGGGCGGCGCGCCATAGTGGTCGCGCACCAAACCCATCATGACGCACGGACTGAAGAAGAAGGAGGCTGCCGTGCCCGCACCCGAAGAAGCCCTCTCTGCCAAGAACGTGATGCTCACCGGCGCCGATGGGGCCCAGATCAACGCCTACCGGGCCCTCCCTGCCGGAGACGGCCCCTTCGGAGGGGTCCTCGTGATCCACCACCTGCCGGGCTGGGACTCGGGCACCAAGGAGATCACGCGCCGCCTCGCCGCCAACGGCTACAACGCGATCTGCCCCAACCTCTATGCCCGCCAGGGGCTCGATGTCGACCCCGACGACGCCGCGGCCGCCACGCGCCAGGCCGGCGGGATCCCCGACGAGCAGTTCGTGGGCGATGCCGACGGCGCCATCAAGGCACTGCGGGCCCTGCCGACCTCCAACGGCAAGGTCGGGGTCATCGGCTACTGCTCCGGCGGCCGGCACTCCTTTCTCACCGCGGTGAGCGTGCCCGTCGATGCGGCCGTCGACTGCTACGGGGCTTTCGTCACCGGCACCGTGCCCGAGGGGTTCCCGCTGAAGGTCACGCCGCTCGTCGACCGCACAGCGCAGCTCACCTGCCCGCTACTCGGCCTCTTCGGCAATGAGGACCAGTTCCCCAGCCCCGAGCAGGTGGACGAGCTGGAGGCGGCGCTGAAGGCGGCCGGCAAGACGTACGAGTTCCACCGCTATGACGGCGCCGGTCACGCGTTCTTCTCCGTGGACCGCCCGGCGTACCGGCCCGAGGCGGCCGTCGACGGCTGGCAGCGCATCTTCGAGTGGTACGGGCGCTACCTGGCGGGGGACTGACCATGTGCTCCTACCTCACCGTCCCCACCGACATCGCCGGCAGCGCCAAAGGCGCGCCGGGCTGGTTCTCCGTCACCTCGGCCCAGGTCTACTTCGACCATCCGTTCCATGCGCCGTTCGACCACACGCTCAACATCGACTTCACCGATCCGTCGCTCGGGCCGGGCGCGCGCGTCGCCGTCGAGCTCAGCGCCGAGTCGGCGCGGCGCCTGGTCGAGAGCATCACCGAGGCGCTCGCAGCCGCCGGGGCCGCCGCCTCGTGACCCCACCCACCGCTCCGGCGGCCGGCGTCCACCTGCCCTGGGCCCGGGTTCCGGAGCCGGTGCGGGTGTGGGCGGCGGGTGTGGGCGGGGGCCCGCCCGGGGCCGTGCGCGACCTCACGGGCGGGTTCTCACCGGGAGCGACGGCGGTGCTCGAGTGCACGGAGCGGGACATCTTCGTCAAGGCGGTCGGCGCCGAGCTGAACCCCGACTCGCCCGCACTGCACCGCCGCGAGGCCGTGGTCTCGACGGCGTTGCCCCGGTCCCGTCTCTTCCCGCGCCTGCTCGGCACGTACGACGACGGCGAATGGGTGGCCCTCGCCTTCGAGGCCATCGACGGTCGCCCGCCCCGGCATCCGTGGGAGCCCGGCGAGCTCGAGACGGTCATCGCTGGTCTCTCCGCCATGCACGAGGAGCTGACGCCGAGCCCGGCGCCGTCCCTGGAGCCCCTGGCCGTCTATGCCCGGAAGCTCTTCGGCGGGTGGAGCACGCTCGCCGCGGCCGGAGCCCCGTCGGCGCTAGACCGGTGGGCGGCCGCCCACCTGGCGCAGCTGGCCGAGCTCGAGGCGGGGTGGCCCGAGGCCTGCGCGGGCTCGACGCTCGTCCACGGCGACGTACGCTCCGACAACGTGCTGCTCCACGGAGGCGGCGTAGTCTTCGTGGACTGGCCTCACGGCGCCGTAGGCAACCCCGCGTTCGACGTGATCGGCTGGGCGCCTTCGGTGGTGCTGGAGGGCGGGCCCTCGCCCGAGGAGCTGCTGGTCCGGCACGAGCCCTCGCGGCAGATCCATCCCGACGTCGTCACCGTCCTCCTCGCCGCCATCTCGGGGTTCTTCGTGGCGCACTCGCTCGAGCCGGCGCCGCCCGGGCTGCCGACGCTCCGACCGTTCCAGGCCGCCCAGGGCGAGGTGGCCCTGGCCTGGCTGCGCCGACGCACGGGGTGGTGATCCTCCCGCACGGAGCACCCGGCGCACCGCTAGGTTCGGCTGCATGCGCTTTGGACTCCAGATCCCGAACTTCATCGTCGGCGATTCACCCGGCGCGCTCTTCGACGGCGTCGTGGCCATGGCAACCGCCGCCGAGGACGCCGGCTTCGACTCGGTGTGGGTGATGGACCACTTCTTCCAACTGCCACCGCTCGGAGGCCCGAGCCAGCCCATGCTCGACTCCTACACGCTGCTCGGCGCGCTGGCGGCCAGGACGTCGAGGGTCCGGCTGGGGACCATGGTCACCGGGGTCACGTACCGCAACCCGGCGCATCTGGCCAAGATCGTCACGACGCTCGACGTGATCAGCGCGGGCCGGGCCATCCTCGGCATCGGCGCGGCCTGGTATGACGTCGAGCACGAGGGCCTGGGCTTCGAGTTCCCGCCGGCGGGCGAGCGGCTCGACCGCCTGGAGGAGGCGCTGCAGATCTGCCGGGCCATGTTCAGGGAAGAGGCGCCGAGCTTCGAGGGTCGTTATTACCGGATCCACGAGGCGCGCAACGTCCCGCCACCCGTCCAGCCGGGCGGCCCGGCGATACTTGTGGGCGGCGGAGGGGAGAAGCGGACGCTCCGCCTTGTGGCGCGCTATGCCGACATGTGCAACATCACCGGCGACCCCGCCACCATCGCCCACAAGGTCGAGGTGCTGCAGGGGCACTGCGCGGCGGTGGGGCGGGACCCGTCCGAGGTCACGGTCAGCCGGCTGAGCACGCTCGTGCTGACCGCCAGCGAGGAGGAGACGGCGACGACGAAGGACTTCCTGCGCCAGGTCACGGGCGAGGAGCCCACGGGCTCCGACGTGGGCACAGCCGACGAACTGGTGGCGCGGGTCGAGGAGCTGGCGGCCGCCGGGGTGGAGTACTTCGTCTTCAATGTGCCCACCGGCACACCGGACACGGTGCGGCGCGTGGGAGAGGTGCTGGTCGAGCGGTTCGCCGACTGAGGGCTGCGACGGCCGGCTGCTATTCCGCGCGGAGGAGCTGTGACGTGGCCGTCCTCGCTGCGACACGGCCGGGAATGGTGGCGACTACGACCGCAAGTGCGATGGCCAGGAGCCCGATCGCCACGATGGTCCCGACCGGGACAGTGGGGTAGGGGACGGCGCTGATCTGACCGGCGAACAGGTCCCAGAGCGCGCGACCCAGCGCGATCCCGGCCGGGATACCGATGGCGCAACCGATGACGGCGGCGACCCCGGCCTGCACGGACACGGCGGTCGCCAACTGACGTCCGGTGAAGCCGAGCGTCTTGAGGATCGCCAGATCGCGCCGTCTTCGCCGGACCGATGTGACCAGCGTGATGCCGAGGGCGCTGACGGCACCGGCCGCGAGCGCCGCGCCCAGGAGCAGCGGCGTGGTACCCAGCGATCCGTAGTTGATGATCTGGGCCGGCCGCTGGACAGGCAGCACCGAGCCGCCGTTGATTGCGATGTCCAGTTTGCGCCCGATGGCCTGGATGGAACGCAGTGCCGCCGGGCTCGCTCCTCCCTTCGTGCGGATCAGGATCGCGTTGGGACCCGGTGTGACCTCGAAGAGGTTGCGCGCCGCGGGCGGGATGAGCTGGTAGGAGAGTATTGCGCCGGTTCCCATCTCGAGATGTGACGACCCGGTGACACCGATGGGCGGCAGCGTCGCGGTGCCGACGATCGTCAGCCTGACCGGTGCGCCGTTGGGTGCCCGCTCCTCGACCGTGTCCCCGACCCGCTTGTGCAGCTGGCGGAGCGTGCCGGCGCCCAGAACCACCTGATCGCGGGCTTCGAGGCCGTGCCCGCTGAGAAGAGGAGGTGCCACGGGTGCACGGAGTGTGGCTCCCATCACCGGCACGTTCACGCCGTCGAGCTGCAGGGTCGAGTAGTTGACGCCACTCCAACTCTCGACGAGGGGGTCTGCGTCGAGAAGCTTGGCCGCAGCCTGTCCGGGGACGTCGCCGAGCCCACCTCCACCGTCCATGTCGTAGGTCCAGTTCCAGCCGTAGAGCGCCGGGTGGCTGACCAAGGTGTTGAGACTCGACCCGAATGTGACCGTGGCCACGACGACGGTGACGGCGAGGATGGCGCCAAGGATGGCCGACCGCACGGGGACGGCGCTTCTGCCCACCCCCGGCTCGAGGGCGAATCGCACCCCGGTGATCGCCGGCGGCGGCAGTCCGGCGCGCGCCGCCGCAGTCGTTACGCGTGACGAGGAGGTTCGTTGGCCACCGAGGCGTGCTCTGCCCGGTAGTGCTCGCCACGAAGCCAAGGCCGCGATCGCCGCGAGCGACAGTAAGAGGCCGGCCACGCCGAGACCGATCACTGCCCAGTCTGCGTGCACCTCGACGCGCAGGAAGGGCCGCACCGGCCCCAGCGGGGCCAGCGGCGAGAGGCCGAGGGCCACCAGCCCGGCCAGGAGGGAGCCGACCGCCACGGCGCCGAGCGTGCCGATCAGGTCGTCGCAGAAGGTCATGGAGGGGCTTGCCCCGAGGGCCCGAATGATGTCGAGGTCGGCGGCTCTGAGCCGGATCCGGCGGCTGACCACCTGCCCGGCGATGAGGAGGGCGGCGATGCCGGCGATACCGCCGAAGACGGCGAGCGCGATGGCCTCGGGCCGCAAGGTGTCGTTGGCGATGGCGACGCGATCCTCGACCTGGACGTAGACGAAGGGGAGACCCTTGGGCAGCACGCCCTTGATCTCTGTCTCCACCGCGGAGAGATACTGGTTGCCGTCCTGCAGCGTCAGCGCGGTCAGCATGGTGTTGCTGCAGCAGGCGAGCAGTTTGTCGGTCAGCGCCGGCGTGAACAACTCGATGGACTGGCCCTGTGCCTCGTCCTGGTCCTCGAACAAATTGGTCGCCTGCGGCCCTGCGATGCCGACCAGCTTCACCCGCGCACGTTGGTCGGCGGGGATGGTCGAGTTCAGCGCGAGATTCCCCGAGTTCGCCTGCGCATTGGTCAGCCACCCGACGGAAATCTCCTCCCCCAGGTGATAACCGAATGCCTTGGCGGTGGCCGCATCGAGGACGAACTCGCCGGCCTTGTGCGGGTCGGCCATCCGTCCCTGCGTGATGGCCACGGGATCCTCGGTGAAGTACAACCCGTTGACGCTGGCGTCTCCCGGGATGCCATTGCTGGCCGGCAGCGGTCGGCCCTTGGGGGTGAGTGGGCCCACGTTGAGCTCCACATCGTCCGCGACTCGTTCGACGTGCTGCAGATGTGCCAGCTTGCGCAGCAGCACGGTGTTGTAGGCCGAGTCGAGCCCGATGGCCGGGTTGATCACCCCGTCCAGGACGAAGAGGTCGGGGACGTGCGAACTCGCCACGAGGTCGGAGAAGGAGGATTCGGTGCTGCGGGCCGCGGCGACGGCGCCCATGGAGAGGCCGCCCAGCGCGCCCACCAGCAGGATCACGGTGATGAAGTAGGAGAGCTCCGACCCGAGGGTCGTTCGGAGCCTGTACCAGGCGAACGACATGGTGCGCCCCATCACGGACCCCGGGTCCGGGCTCCGTGATGGCCGAGGTCGTGCAGGGCGGCGCGGGCGGCGCCGAGCCCGCACATCCCGTGGACGCCGCCGCCCGGCGGGGTGGCGGCCGAGCAGAGGTAGACGCCCTTGAGGGCGGTGCGGTATGGGTTCCATTGCACCGTGGGCCGGAAGACCATCTGGCGGAGGGTGGCCGCGCCCGCGTTGATGTCCCCGCCGACGTAGCTCGGGTTGTGCTCCTCCTCTTCCACGGCGGTGAAGGTCGAGCGACCAAGGACCAGGTCGCGAAAGCCCGGTGCGAACCGCTCGATCTGTTCCTCGATCCTCTCGGTCATGTCCACCTGGGAGCCGTTGGGGACGTGGCAGTAGGCCCACAGTGTGTGCCGGCCCGCCGGGGCCCGGTGCGCGTCGACGACGCATGGCTGCGTCACCAGGCAGTACGGGCGATCGGGGTGCCGGCCGGCGTTCACGTCGGCCTCCCCCCGCGCGATCTCCTCGAAGGTGCCGCCCACGTGCACGGTCACCGCCCGCCGGCAGCCCTCCGCGGCCCACGGCACCGGTCCGTCGAGCGCCCAGTCGACCTTGCAGACGCCCGGCCCGTAGCGGTAGCGCGCCAGGGCCCTTCCGTAGCGGCGCGGTATCGCGTCGCCCGCCATCTCCAGAAGTTGGCGCGGGGTGACGTCGAGCACGACGGCCCCGGCAGGCGGCAGCTCGTCCAGCCCCTTGACCAGGCGGCCCGTCTCGATGTGCGCGCCGAGTGAGGTGAGCTCGGCGACCAGCGCGTCGACGATGGCCGCGCTCCCACCCTCGACGACCGGCCAGCCGAAGCGGTGGGCCAGCGCCGTGAAGAGCCGGGGGAAGACGCCCGAGAGGGGAGCCGTCAGCGGGAGCATGGAGTGCGCCGCCGTGCCGGCAACGAGGGCCCGTGCCTCCTCGGTCTCGAACCCGTTCGCCATGCGTCGGGCGGAGCTGAGTCCCCGCAGCCCGAACTCGCCGGCCGCAAGGGGGTGGGCGGGCACCGTCCGCATGGAGCCCAAGAAGGCGGGGAGGATCTTGTCCACGTCCCGGACGAGCGGCGAGAAGACGCGTGCGTAGGACGCTCCATCGACGCCGAGCGACGCGGCCACCTCGTCGACACTTGATCCCACGCACACGGCACGCCCGCCGTCGAGGGGATGGGCGAAGGCGACGGACGGAGTCAGCAGCCGGACGCCATGGGCGGAGAGGTCGATGTCCGCGAAGGCGGGAGAGGCCAAGAGGAGCGGGTGCACCGCAGAGCAGATGTCATGACGGAAGCCGGCCACGGTCAGCTCCGCGGTGCGGCAGCCCCCTCCCGGCTCGTCGGCCGCCTCGTAGACGTCGACCGCCAGGCCGGCGCGGGCGAGCGTCGAGGGCGGCGACGAGGCCGTTGGGCCCGGCACCGACGACGACCGCGTCCGCGTTCCTCACGGGTCCATCACAGCGCCAGCGTCGTCCCCTCCGCGGCACCGGTGACCGGCACGGGGCTCTCCGCGAAGCGGCGCACAGTGCGATCCACCTCCGTATCGGTGCGTTCGGGCCGATGGTGGAACAGCGCGACACGGCGGGCACCGGCGAGGTTGGCGAGCCCCACCGCGTACTCCGCCGCGGCGTGCCCGAAGAACGCTTCCTCGGCCACCTCCTCGGCCCGGAGGTGGGAGTCGTGGATCAGTAGGTCGACGTCACGCGCCAGTTCGAGTACTGCCTCGTGGTACACCCCGACCCCCTGAGGCCCGTCGCCGAGCGCAGTCGGGCAATGGTCGGGGATGTAGGCAACCGACGAACGGCCGTCGCTGACCCGGAACCCCACGGTATGGCCGCCCTTGTGGGGCACATCCATTGCCACAACGGTGAATCCTTCGGCGTCGAAGGTGCCGCTGGGCACGAGACCGAAGTGCCAGTCGCCGCGTAGCTGATGCGGGCCGATAGGGAAGAAGGGCGGCGACATCATACGGGCCAGCAGCGCCTCGGCATCGGTGTGCTCGTCCTCTCCCGGCAGGAGCAGCGTCACCCGCGAACCCTCATGATCGCCGCTGGGAAAGAACGGCAGTCCCTGCACGTGGTCCCAGTGCAGGTGTGTCAGGAGCATGGTGCCCCGGAACGGGCGATCACCGAGGAATTCAGGCAGCCGCCGCAGTCCGGTTCCGCCGTCGAGCAGCAGCGTCGGCCGATGCTCGTCGCCGTCGTGGGAGAGCGCGACACAAGACGTGTGCCCGCCGTAGCGGACGAACTCGGGTCCCGGTGCGGGCGTCGACCCCCTGACCCCGCAGAAGCTGACGCGCACCGGCTCAGTCTCGCGCGTCGTCCTCGCGGCGGTGCCCCGAGGACAGCTCCTCGAGATGCGAGCGGTCGATGAGGTCGGCCTCGAACAGGGCGACACGGCAGGGAGTCACCGCGATGTTGCTCGAGGTGCGAACGCCGCCTTCGAGGTGGGCTCGTTCCCCGAGCAGCGCGCCGGGCCCGTACTCGGCCAGTCGCTCCCCGCCCCGCTCGACCCGCACGATACCGTCGAGGATGAGAAGGACTTCAGTACCCGGCTCTCCCTCCTTGAAGAGGATCGTGTCGGCCGGGAACCGCTCGATGCGGCGCTTGCCGCCACCTTGCATCAGCTGCGCCGACAGCGCCGTCTCGAGTGCGGTCTCCACTGCGGCCACCAAGGCCTCGGAGTCCTCGTCACCCCACGGACTGTGCTTGCCGAACGACTTGCGGTACCAGTCCTTGAAGTCGGTCAGTCCGGACTTGTGGGAAAGGCGGTTGTCCCCGCCGTAGACCCAGTGCCGCGGGAACCGGCTGGCGCCGGTGAGCGCGTGCTCCGTCCGCCCGTCCGCGTACAGCGTCAGCGACAGCGTGGTCCACACCAGCGGCGCCTGCCACTGGATGAACGGTCGCCGGCGCACGCGCCGGGGGGCGGGGACTCCGGTGCGGCCTCCGCACGTCTGGACGAAGCGGACCCACCCGTCGCCGCGCTCGACCTCGCGTTGGATGTCGGGCAGCTGCACGGCCTGGAAGCGGTGCTTCACCGCGCCCAGGTTCACGAGGGTCGATCCCATGAGCCCCCCGCCCAGGTAGCCGCAGTCGACGATGTGCCCGTCCTCGACCGTGATGAAGGCTCGGAGCTCGTTGGCGAAACGGAACCGGTCCTCCTCCCGGAGCTTCTCGACATCCATGTCCTCGGCGGGTGGGGGCGGGTCATAGTGCGTGATCCCCGAGTCGAAGGCCAGGCGCTGCGCGCCCTCGATCGCCTCGGTGGGGATCCACGACAGCGAGGTGACGAGCCCCTCGTGGCGGATCAGCGTTTGTGTCGTCATGAGTCCAGCCTCTACCGGCGGACCCCTGTTGACGAGTGTGCCAACAGGCATCCGGAGGTGTGCCTAGCACCACCGTTGCCGGGAAGGTCCCCACCTGTACGCCAGCGCTCGAGTGTGGGACAACTACATGCAATGGCAGACGACACAGTGGGGACGACGACGATCTCGGTGCTCCTGGCCGACGACAACCTCATCGTCCGGGAAGGGGTCCGGGCGCTGATTGAGCGGCACAAGGACCTGCGGATCGTGGGGGTCGCCGCCGACTACGACGAGGTCGTCGAGGGCGCCGCAGCACTCGAGCCCCAGGTCCTGGTCACCGACATCCGGATGCCGCCTGACTTCAACCGCGAGGGCATCGACGCGGCCAAAGAGGTACGCAAGCGGCACCCGGGCACAGGCGTAGTCATCCTCTCGCAGTACGACGATCCGGAGTATGCCGTCTCGCTCCTCGCCGAAGGCTCGGCCGGCTACGGGTACCTCCTGAAGGACCACATCGCACAGGGCGACCAGCTCGTCGATGCGATCCGCGCCGTCGCTTCCGGGGGCAACGCCCTCGATCCCGCCATCGTCGATGCGCTCGTCCGACCGGTGACGTCGAACGGTGGTCTGACGCCCGCCGAGGAGGAGCTCCTGGGCATGGTGGCCGAGGGCAAGCCCATCAAGGCCATCGCGGCGAGCAGGCGGCTCCCGCCCGAGGCGGTCGACGCCGAGGTCGAGGCGGTGTTCGTGAAGCTGGCCGAAGGGGTGTCCGCCGGTACGGATGGCGCACTGCAACGACTGCGCCTGCTCCACAAGGCAATCGTCGACCGCGAGGAACAGGGGGAGACGCTCTCTCGCCTCCTGCCCGGAGGCTTGGCGGAAAAGCTGCGGCGCGATGGCCGTCACATCGGCGAGACCGAACGCGTCGTCTGCACGGTGCTCATGAGCGACATCCGCTCGTACTCCACCATCGCCGAGCACGCAGATCCGAGCCAGCTGGCGGGGCAGCTCAACGTGCACCGGGCCGCCATGAACGATGCGATCCTGGGCGAGAATGGCACGGTGATGCAGTTCGTGGGGGACGCAGTGATGGCCGTCTTCGGTGCGCCCTTCGAGCAGGAGGACCACGCGGACAGGGCCGTGCTCGCGGCCTTCGCGATGCACGAGAAGCAGCTCGAAATCAATCGTCGATGGGAAAAGGAGGGCCTGCCGCCTTTCGGGCTCGGTCTTGGCCTGTCGACCGGCGAGGCGGCGGCAGCCCTCTTGGGCTCGGAGGAGCGGCTGGAGTACACGCTGGTCGGGGACACGGTGAACATGTCCCAACGACTCCAGCAGTTGGCCGAGGCGGGTGAGACGGTGGTCTCCCAGGGGACCGTGGACGCCTGGCGCACACCTCGCGAGACGGTGGCCCTGCCAGCCCAACTGGTGAAGGGACGCGAGACCCCCGTGATCGCATACAGACTGGTGGACGGAGCGTGCGGATTCTCTGACCGCGCAACGAAAGAGGGATGACAATGGACGCCTTGGTCGTAGACAAAGTGCGCAAGACATTCGAAGCGGAGAACGTGCCGGTACGGGCGCTGCGGGGAGCCAACCTGATCGTCCCCTCAGGCGACTTCGTGGCGCTTATGGGCCCGTCGGGGTGTGGCAAGTCGACGCTTCTCAACCTGATCGCCGGGCTCGACGTCGCCGACGAGGGCACCATCACGGTGGCGGGCGAGCTGGTCACCGGGAGGACCGAGGACGAGCTGTCGCAGCTGCGCCGGCGCCACATCGGCATCGTGTTCCAGTTCTTCAACCTCCTCGAGGGCATGACCGTGCTCGAGAACGTCGCCCTGCCAGCCGTCATCGCCGGCCGGAAGCGGAAGATGGCCGAGACCCGCGCCCGCGACCTGCTCGACCTCCTGGGGATCGGCGACAAGGCCGGAACGGTGCCCGGCATGCTCTCGGGCGGCCAGCGCCAGCGGCTCGCCATTGCGCGCGCCCTCGCCAACGAGCCGACCTTGCTGCTGGCCGACGAGCCGACTGGTGCCCTGGACTCCGAGGGCGGGCAGGAGGTCATTGAGCTCCTCAGCCGCCTGCACACCGGAGGGCAGACGATCGTGCTCGTGACCCACGATGCCGGCGTTGCGTCGGCGGCTGACCGGATCGTCCGTATGCGGGACGGGAGGATCGCCGTCGAGGAGGACGCCGACATCCCCGTGGCTGTGCAGTCCTGACGGGACGCCTCCGGTGACGGTCAGAGGTGAGATGAAGCTCGAGGCTGCCGACAGGCCGGCCGTGACCGCACCGGCGCCGACGACGACCGCGTTCGGTTCGTTCAGGCTGCTCCAGGTGCTGATCCTGGGGCTCACGATCGCCGGCGTCGTCATCGGGTTGCGGATTACGGTGCCCGGCGGGATCGCGCCGGTCAACGCCGTGGCCTTCGGGGTAACGGTCGTCTGGGCGCTCGTCGGATTCGTCGACACGCACGCGCGTGACCGTGTCGGTGCCAAGGTGTCCCCCTTCCACCTCGTTGTCGCGGTGGACGCCTTCGTCGCGATGATCGCGCTCACGGCGGGCCGCCAGGCGGAGACGCTGCACGCGTCGAGCAGCGCCCGCGACGTCGCAACCATCGCCGCCGTCATGGTCACAGCGATCTCGTTCCACTTCCTTCTCGCGTTGCCCGATGGCCGTCTGCACGAGCCGTTCCGTCGTAGCACAGCCGTCATCGCCTATATCGCCGCGCTCGGCGTCGGGATCGGGCTGGTCGTGAACCACCAGCCCTTCACAGTGGTGGACAGTGCCATCAGCTGGGCCGTCGCCGGCGTGTTGGCGATCGCCCCGATGCGGGTCCGCTACATCACGTCCATCGGATACCACCGAGAGCGGATGGAGTGGTTCGGCATCGGGGTGACACTGGCCGCGACGCTCGCGTTGGTCGCGACGGTGCTGCACCTGCTGGTGGGCTGGCCCGGTGCCCTGGGCGCCGTCACGGCCGGCGCAACGGTACTGGTCCCGCTCGGGTTCCTCGCCGGCGAGAGCACGAGGTTGGGTCCGCACGGGAGCCGGGGGCTGGTCCAGGTGTTGGCGGTGTTCGGGTTCGTCGTCGTGGTGTCGGCGATCTACCTCGTCGTGGTCCTAGGGCTCGGACACGCACCCAAGACGACCGGTGACAAGGAGGCCTTGGCGCTCGCCATATTCGCCTCCGGCGTGGCCGCGCTGATCTTCGTCCCGGTGCGCGAGCGGTTCGTCGATTCGGCCACGCGGTTCGTCTACGGGTCGAGGGAGGCGCCCGACGAGGTCCTGCGGACCTTCGGGAGCAGGCTCACCCGGGCCATCCCGATGGACGAGTTGCTCCTGCAACTCGCGGAGTCGCTCCGCAAGACCATGAGCCTGACCAGCGCCGAGGTCTACACCGGAACCGGCGAAGTGCTGGAGCGCACGGCGTCGGTGCCCGATCTGGGCCCGGCATCTCTGGTCGTGTCACCGAGGGAGCGTCCGGTCGTGACCAGGGCGGGCGTGTCGGGGACGGCATGGGCCTCCGTCTGGCTACCGGCCCTGCTCAAGGGTCGCCAGAGCGAGCAGATCCGCGTCGCGCCGGTCAGTCATGCCGGCGAGCTGCTCGGGCTCATCGTCGTCGAGCGGACGGCGATGGCGAGCTCATTCTCCGAGGACGACGACCGCGTGCTCACCGACCTGGCGCGCCAGGTCGGGCTCGCACTGCACAACTCGCAACTCGACACGGCGCTGCAGACCACGCTCGACGAGGTGCGCAAGCAGGCCGACGCGCTGCGTGAGTCACGGGCGAGGATCGTGGCCAGCGGAGACGCGGAGCGCCGTCGCGTCGAGCGCAACCTCCACGACGGAGCGCAGCAGCACCTCGTCGCGCTCGCGGTGAACCTGCGCCTGGCCAGGGACATCATCGTCGATGACCAGGAAGCCGGCCTGGAGATGCTCGAGCAGCTGGCGGGCGAGGTCCAAGAGACCATCCAAGAGCTCAGGGAGCTTGCGCACGGGATCTATCCGCCGCTGCTGGTCGACAGCGGACTGGTCGAAGCGCTCCGGGCCGCGGCGAACCGGAATCCTCTCCCCGTCGACATCGTGGCCGACGGGATCGGCCGCTACTCCTCCGAGACGGAGGCAGCCGTCTACTTCTGCTGTCTCGAGGCGCTGCAGAATGCCGCGAAGCACGCGCCCGACGCACGGGTCGAGGTCCGGCTCTGGGAGGAGTCCGGTGGATTGCTCTTCACCGTCTCCGACAACGGACCGGGGTTCGACCCGGAGAAGGCCCAGCGTGGCCACGGGTACGTCAACATGGCTGACCGGTTGGGTGCAATCGGCGGCACCGTGCGCTGGGACTCCGAAATAGGAAAGGGATCGCAGGTACGGGGCTCGGTGCCCCTGGTCTAGGGACAGACAGGTCAGGCCGAGACGAACTCCTGCGCGTCGCGCGCCTCCCACAACCGGCGGAGGGTGTCCGCGCCAAGGTTTTCCTTGTTGAGGTAGGCGCGTGCTCCACTGGTGGCCACCTCGGGTGGCAGGTCACCGGCGTCATAGGTCGAGCAGAGGATCACCACGACGTCGGGATGGCGGGACACCAATGTGCGGGTGGCCTCGATCCCGTTCATCTCGGGCATGTTGATGTCCATGAGGACCAGGGCGGGGTTGAGCTCTTCTGCGAGGGAGACCGCCTCGTTCCCGTTCGCGGCCTCGCCCACCAGCTCGAACTCGCTGGCCCGCTTGAGCACGGCCTTCATGGCGGCCCGAAACGGCGCCTGGTCGTCGACGATGAGGACGGGGAGCCGCTCGCTCATGTGACCATTCTCGCACGGGGACGGTCGTGGCGACCGTGGTGGTGGCACGTATTTCCGAGTGGTGGTGTCACCCTCCCCCGGGGTCGCTCAGATAGACGAGGACCGCCTTGACACGCCGGTTGACGTCGCGCTCCTCGGTCAGGCCCAGCTTGGAGAAGATCGAGTTGGTGTGCTTCTCGACCGCCCGCTCGGACACCTGCAGGGAGGACGCGATGGCCGCGTTGCTCTTCCCCTTCGCCATTTCGCCGAGGATCTCGGACTCCCTGGGGGTCAGCCACGAGAGGTCGGACTTCCGGCGCGACGACTTGGCCTCGATGAGCTCGTCAACGATCTGCGGGTCGATCACGGAGCCGCCCTGGGCGACGGTACGGATGGCTTGCGCGAGCTCGTCGGCTCCGGCGACCTGCTCCTTCAGCAGGTAGCCCCGCCCGGCTGACCCGGTTTCCAGGAGCGCCAGCGCGTAGGAGGGCGTCTTGTACTGGCTGAGGACCACGACGCCCACGTCGGGTTTGTGCTCCCGCAGCCACGAGGCGGCCTGGATCCCCTCGTCGGTCCCGGTGGGCGGCATGCGGATGTCGGTGACGACGACCTGCGGGGACGCTTCCTCTATGAGCTCCAGGAGCTGTGGCAGGTCGGCCGCCCGGCCGACCAGCTCGAAGTCCGACTCGCCGTCGATGATGCGCGAGATGCCCTCCCTGAGGAGAGCGTTGTCCTCCGCCAGTGCCACCCGGATGGTCGCCATGCCAAGCGTACGGTAGCGCGCCGGGCCGATGTGCCCTGGTCGCAGGTACGGGGGCCGTGGTGCTGGCACCCCTCGGCGTGGCGAGGTGGCACCCTTGGTGGGTCCCGGCCGCTTGTCCAGACTGCATACCGGTGAGGGAGGCCGTCGCGGGAGAATCGGAACCGTGATCGAGCAGCGGCTCGCCGTCGCGCGGTACCGAACGAGGGCCACGTTCCGGCACCGCTGGGGCAGCTACGTCTCCCTGATCGTCCTGGTCGCCCTCATCGGCGGCCTCGGCCTGGGCAGCCTGGCGGCGGCCCGACGCACGCAGTCGTCCTTCTCCACCTTTCTGGCCTCGACGAACCCGTCAGACCTCACCGTGTCCGTCTACGGCGGGGGTGTGAGCGCGGCGAACCCCGACTACGACCCTGCCCTCACCACGGCGATCGCCCGGCTTCCCGGCGTGCGCCACGTGGCGGCTGCGTTCGAATTGACCGGCGCGCCGCTGACCGCCGATGGGTCGCCGAGGCTCCGCGTCATGGGCGAGGCGTATCCCGTGGCCAGCGTCAACGGCCTGCTCTTCACGCAGGACCGTGTCGCGGTCACCGCGGGCCACATGGCGTCCCCGGACCGGCCCGATCAGATCGTGATGGCACCGCTGGTCGCCAAGCAATTCGGGTTCCACGTCGGCCAGGTGATCCCGTACGGGTTCTACTCGGACGCCCAGCAGAACCTACCTGGCTTCGGGACGAGCGCCGTGCCGCCGGCGCTGCGCGCCAATCTGAAGTTGGTCGGGCTGGCGACGTTGAACTCGGAGATCGTGGAAGACGACGTCGACACACTGCCCACGCTGATCCCGCTGTCGCCGGCGTTCACCCGGGAGGTGCTCGCTCGGAAGGGGGAGCAGTTCTCCGGCGCCCTCATTTTCGGGATCCAGACGAAAGGTGGTGTCGCCACGGTGCCGGCCGTCGAGCGCGCGGTCGCGGCGCTCATCCCGCCCGGGGTCATCTCAACGGACCATGCGTTGTCGCCGGTCGTGGACAAAGCGGATCGCTCGCTGAAGCCGATCTCCATCGCACTCGGCGTGTTCGGCGCCGTGTCGCTCCTGGCGGCGCTTCTGATCGCGGCCCAGTTGATCTCGCGCCGGTTCCGGACCGACGGCGGAGACCTCCAGATCCTCCGGGCCCTCGGCGCCGGACCCTCGGATACCATGTTCGACCATCTCATCGGCATGGAGGTGTCGATCCTGATCGGATCGTTGCTGGCCGTTGCCGTTGCCGTCGCATTGTCACCGCTGGCGCCGCTCGGACCTGTGCGCCCCGTGTACCCATCCGGAGGGTTCTCCTTCGACTGGACGGTTCTCGGCTTCGGCGCGGTGGCCCTGGTCGTGCTGCTCAGCACGACAGCGGCGCTGCTGGCGTATGCAACGGCGCCGCACCGCACCGCACTCCGTCCCCGCATCCGGTCGACATCGGGCGCACGGGTCGTGGCGTCGCTGGCGCGGGCGGGGTTGCCGGCCCCCGGCGTCGTGGGGGCGCGCATGGCCCTGGAACCGGGCGAGGGCCGCAGCGCCGTGCCGGTACGCTCGGCGCTGCTGGGCTCCGTTCTCGCCGTCGCGCTCGTGGTGACGACGCTGACCTTCGGGAACAGCCTCCAGACTCTGGTGTCCAGCCCGGCGCTGTACGGGTGGAACTGGACGTACATTCTCAACCCGGTCGGAGCGGGCAGTGGCAACGTGCCGCACGTCGCCTTCTCCTTGCTGAAGCACGACCGGTACGTCGCTGCCTACAGCGGCGCCTCGTTCAACAGCGTCGAGATCGACGGTCAGGACGTGCCATTCCTCGTGGAAGACGTCGGCGCGGACGTCGTGCCGCCCATTCTGAGCGGCCATGGTGTCGACGCGGCGAAGCAGATCGTCCTGGGTGCAGCCACGATGGCGCAGCTGCACAAGCATCTGGGTCAGCACGTCACCGTGACCTATGGAGCGCCGGCGGACGCGCCGATCTACCTTCCGCCCACGCGGCTGCTGATCGTCGGCACGGCGACGTTCCCCGCCATCGGGTTCGCCAGCACGGTCTCCGACCACACTTCAATGGGGAGCGGTGCGTATTTCTCCTTCCAGATGTTCCCCAAGCGGTTCGACGCGGCTATCAACAGTGGCCCCGATCCCGCGCTGGACGGGCCGAATCTGGCGCTCGTCCGGATCCGCCAGGGTGCGCCATCGGTCGCGGCCCTGGCCAGCCTGCGGCACATCGCGGGGGCGGCCAACAAGGTCTACGCCGCTGCGGAGGGCGGGCCAGGGGGCAACCAGCTCGCGGTCCAGGGCGTGCAGCGCCCGGCCGAGATCGTCAACTACAAGACGATCGGGCTCACGCCGACCTTCCTGGTCTCAGGCCTGGCGCTGGGGGCCATCGTCGCGCTCGCGCTGACTCTGCTCGCCTCGGTGCGCCAGCGCCGCCGCGACCTGGCCTTGCTCAAGACCATCGGATTCGTCCGGCGACAGTTGGCCGCCGCCGTGGCGTGGCAGGCGACCGTGGCCGCCGTCGTCGGGATGGTGGTGGGGATCCCGCTCGGCCTTGTCACAGGCCGGTGGCTGTGGGACCTCTTCGCGCGCCAGATCTACGCCGTTCCGTATCCGACGGTCTCGGTGGTGTCGGTCATCTTGGTCGCGCTCGGCACGTTGGTGCTCGCCAACGTGGTCGCGGCCGTGCCCGCCCGGAACGCGGCGCGCACGCCGACGGCACTCATGTTGCGGTCGGAGTAGGTCCCATCCGGTACGAGTGCAGACCTACCGACTCGACGCCGTCTTCGACGAAGGCGACGACCTCCCGTACCCACACCGCGACCCCGTCAGGGTTGCTCCGAATGACCCAGTGCCCGGCGTCCACGGGCCGGCGCCACATGAGCGACGTCCACTCCTCCAGTCCATCGAGCAGCGCCGGGGTCACGTACCGGTCCCGCATGGGGACGATCAGCTGTACCGGCACGTCGGTGTGTCCGGCAACCGGTCGGCGCCGGCCGTAGACGTTGGCCCGGTAGAGCTCCACACCGTGGGAGAAGTCCGTGCCGAACGTAGGGGCCGGCCAGTGCCCGTCGGTCTGGGCGTGCTCGATCCTGTGCAACGCGGCGGCCCACAGGTTGGCGGCCCGGCTGCTGCGAGTCATCAGCTCGGGCAGCAGTGGAAGCCGGAAGTACGCGATGTACCAGGAGTGCAGCGCCTGGCTGAGCACCTGCCGGAGATCATGCGGACTGAGAGAGCTGTGACGCCGTAGCCACAGTGCGGCATGGTCCAGCGGGGGTCCCGAAATGGAGGTGAAGCTGGCGAAACGTTCCGCCAAGCCCTCCGAGGTGACGGCCTCCCATCCCTGAATCGAACCCCAGTCATGGGCGACGAGGTGGACCGGCGCGTCCGGGCTGGTCTGATCGACCACGGCGGCGAGATCTTCAATGAGAACGGCCAGCGCGTAGCCGGCCCTGCCCGTCGGAGTGTCGGACCGTCCGGCACCTCGCACGTCGTACGAGACGACGTGCAGGTCCGAGGCGAGGCGGTCGGCCAAGGGGCCCCAGACGGCGCTCGTATCGGGGAAGCCGTGGACGAGCACAATCGTGGGCCGACCACGCTCGCCGTGCTCGGTGACGGACAGGGACAGCCCGGCGCCGCGGACTCGCGCCTGGATCACCATGGAGCAGAGTCAACCATGGTGCGTTAGACGCGTCGAACTTTCGCGACAGGATTGTCGCAGAGTGGTTCCGAAGCCAGGGCTACCGGGCCGAGGGCTACCGGTGCCCGCTACCGGGGCGGGGTGATCGCCGCCTTCAACTGCTCGAGCGCGGCGGCCAGTTCGGCGGCGCGGTTCCGGCGGGCCGCGTCGGCGGAGGCCAGCTGCTCGCCCGTCGGGTGCTCGCCCCCGGAGCGCATGAGGTGGTCGGCCTCGACCGCGAACGCGAGGCCGCGCAGGCTCTCCGCGGCGCGCGTGGTCAGCCCGTTGCTCGCCTCGTCGGGGGCAGTGGCCGCGGCCCGCTCGAGGCCCGTGACGGCCTCGTCGACCTGCACGCCGACGCTGGCCCGGCGCTGCTGGTCGTCCGCGTCGGTCTGGGACAGGACGAGGTCACGGGCGAGCTCGGCGGCCGCCACGGCGGGCCCCACAGAGCGCTGCCAGTCGGCCTCACGCCCCTGCCGGCGGGTGCGGGCGATCAGCAGGGCCACCAGGACCGCCGCCAGCACGATGACCACGGCCAGGAGAACCCAGCCCCACGCTGTCGAGCTCGACGACGTCGTTGCCGCCGCCGTGGTGGTGGTCGTCGACGGGTGCGTCGTGGTCGTGGACGGGCGCACCCGTGTCGTGGTCGTGGCCGGAACGGTCGTGGTCGTGGCCGGAACGGTCGTTGTCGTCGTCGGCGCCGTCGTCGTCGTGGCCGGAACGGTCGTAGTCGTGGTGGCGGGCACCGACGTCGTGGTCGTGGTGTCCTGCGCCGAGGCGCTGCTCGCCAACAGGCCGAGCACGATCGGTGCCGAGGTGATCGCGACCACGAATACCCTTGCGAGCCTGTGAGTCCTCGGATGCATGGGGGCAGCCTAGGGACACCGTTTGGCCCGGACGGGGACCGTGAGGCTCTTGGCCCGATCACCCCTGTTCGGGACTATCGCCCCGGGCCTGGGCAGACGTAGATTGGCAGGGTGCGACAACTCGGGTTGGGGCGAGGCGGCCGGTTGCTGCGCTCCGAGAGGGGGGCCGCCCGGTGACTGGCCCGTCCGACGCCACGGAGCGGCGCCAGTTGACGGTGATGTTCACGGACCTCGTCGGCTCGACCGACCTGGCGTCCACCCTGGACCCCGAGGACTGGCACGAGGTGTTGAACGGGTACCAGCACCTGGTGGCCGACATCGTGACGGCGCACGGCGGGGTGATCGCGCAGTTCCAGGGCGACGGCGCGATCGCCTACTTCGGCTATCCCGAGGCGCAGGAGTCGGCGAGCCGGGACGCTCTGTCGGCGGGGATCGCCGTCGTGGAGCGGATCGTGCGGCTCGGCAGCGAGCTCCCGCCCGAGCTGGGGATCAGCGATCTGCAGGCGCGTGCGGGCGTCCACACCGGCGAGGTGCTGGTGGCGCCCGTGACAGCCGGCGGACAGGAGCGCCTTCCCGACGTCTGGGGCCAGGTTCCGAACATGGCGGCTCGTCTTCAGGCGGCGGGCGAGCCGGGTCAGATCGTCGTGAGCGGCGACACGGCGAATCTCGTTGCCGGCTTCTTCGAGCTGGAATCACTCGGCTCCCTGACGCTGAAGGGCTTCGGGCATCCCGTGCCGGCCTTCCGTGTCGTGCAACGGAGCGGCGCGCGCCACCGACTCGAGGCCCGGCCGCTGACGGCCTTCGTCCCCCGGCCCGAGGCCTCGGTCTGGTTGCTGGAGCATTGGGGTCACGTGGAGAGCGGGACCGGTCGGCTCGCTCTGGTGCTGGGAGAGCCCGGCATCGGAAAGTCGCGGTTCCTCCTCGAGTTCAGCTCCGAGCTGGCTGCGCAAGGGCACACTGTCGCCACCATCTATTGCAGCCGGCGCGGCTCGTTGAGCCCGCTACAGCCCTTCGGCGAGGTCATGGGCGAGGTCCCCGCGACACCGACGGAGGCCGCCGCGTGGGTTCAGGACCAGGCACGCTCTGGGCCGCTCCTGCTGGTGGTGGAGGATGCGCACTGGGCGGACCCGAGCACCCTGGAAGCGGTGCACGTGATCGCCCGCGGGATCCCACGCGTCCTCGTGGTGATGAGCGCCCGGCCCGAGATCGCGGACGACCCGCACGTCCGTTCCGACGCGCAGCTGACCCTGGACAGGCTGAGCAGCGATGAGGCGTGGGGATTGCTCGAGCAGTTGCCCGAGGCGGCGCAGTTGCAGCCGGAGCTCCGCGACGCGCTGGTGCAGCGCGCGGACGGGGTCCCGCTCTTCCTCGAAGAGCTCGCGCGCGGGCTCACCGACGGATCGGAGGTTGTCGGCGCCGCCATGCCCACGACGCTCTCCGAGGTGATCACGGCACGTCTGGATCGTGTGGGTGGGGCGAAGCGAGTGGCCCAGGCTGCCGCCGTCATCGGGCGATCCTTCGAACGGCCGGTGTTGGTGGCGGCGACGGGGCTCGAAGAAGAAGACCTCGATGCCGAACTGCACCGATTGCTGGAGCACGCCATCATCGAGCCGGCGACGAGAGCGGACGAGATGCAGTTTCGTCACGCCCTCTTCCACGAGGTCTCCTACCGCTCGGTGTTGAGGGCCGATCGGGTCCGTGTGCACGGCGCCGTGGGCGAGATGCTGGTCATGTCGGGTCGCGCCGAGGTCCAGCCCGAGATCGCGGCCTACCACCTCGGGGCGGCAGGAAGGGCCTTCGAGGCGGTGCCCCTGTGGAAGCAGGCGGCGCACACGGCGCGGCAGAACGCCCGGTTCCGGGAGGCCGCGGGCCACGAGCGGGAGGTACTCGCACTGGTGGCCCGACTGCCCGAAGAGGAGCGGGAGCCCACCGAGCTGAAATCGCGCAGCCGTCTCGTGATGTGCCTGACCGCGGTCGACCAGAGCGCACCGGAGGCTCTCGAGGAGTCCCGGCGGGTGGAGGAGTTGGCGCGCCGCCTGAACGACCGGGCGATACTGCTGCGCAACTACATGGTGCTCGTGCCGTGGTGGCAGGCCAACGCGGAGTACTCGACCATCAACAGGATCCTGGCCGAGGCGCGGAGCGAGGCGGAGGCCCTGGGCGACGAGTGGACCCTTCAGCTGATCGCGACCTATGAGGCTACGACGCGGATCTGGCAGGGCATGCTCCGCCAAGGCCTCGCGCAGCTCCGGGCGTCGTACGCATCGAGCGGTTTGCCGCTCGATGCCAGCCTGAGTGATCTTCCGCCCATGCGATCGGTTGAGCTGTTGGCGCTGGCGGCGCCGCGGATCGCCAGCGCCCTCGCGTGCTGGCTGTGCGGAGACACCGCGGAAGCATGGCTGATCGCCGACGACGTGCTCCGCACCACAACCGAGCGACAGGTGCCGCAGGCGCAAGCGGTGGCTGCGGTGACATCGGCCATCATGGCGCAGCTCGACGGCGAGCGGGAAGTCGTGATCAAGTTGGCCGGAGAGGCGCTGCACGTGGCCGACGAGGTGAGCACGAGGCAGTGGCGGCAGTGGGCCCGATCGCTCCAGTGGTGGGCGGGAGAGGGGATCGAGGAGCCCGAGGTGCCCGGCCCGCTGCTTCGACCCTACTTCCAGATGCTCCTGGCCGACGACCCACGGATGGACACGAGCCGGGCGCTCGCCCTTCTCACGGAGGCACTCGAGACATGCCGCGCCACCGGTGAGCGGTTCTGCGAGGCCGAGATCCTCCGCGTGAGAGCCGGCCGACTCAGCGGCGTCGGTCGAGTGGAACAGGCGGAGCGCGACTACCTGGAGGCGGTGGCGATCGCCAGGGATCAGGGAGCCAAGATGCTCGAGTTGCGCGCGCTGACGGACTGGGCGCGCCACGAAGGCGCGCCCGAGCGGATGCGAGCGGAGCTTGGTACATGTGCTGCGGAGATCGCAGCCGGAGGCCCGAGCCGGAGCCTCGACGAAGCCCGAAAGGTGGTGGGAGCCACGTGAGCGTGACCGACTGGAGCGACGACTACCTCGACAGCCTCCGCACGCAGGCTGATCCCGCCGCGGACGAAGTCGTGGCCGGCCTCTTCGCAGGGACCGCCGACGCCACGTCCGCCTTCCGAGCGCTGGTGGTCCAGCAGCACGAAGTGTCCGACCCCGCGCTGGCCGCTTTCTTGGAGGGCAAGGACGACCCGCCCGCGTGGGTTGACCCCGAGCTCGTTGCCGCCGGCCAGGAGTGCTTCGCCCGCTGGGGGTCGCACGTGTTCACTGCCCTCTACGCGGCCGCACTCCCGTCGGCATATGCCTGCTGGCGAGGCGTCCAGGTCCTCGGTCTGACGGCCCGGCTCGAGACCGACGCCAAGCGCAGGCTGAACGAGACGGCTCAGTTCCATCTCGACGTCATGGAGACGGGTGGCCTCGAGTTCGGTGCACGCGGCTACTCGGACGTTCGTCACGTCCGGCTCATGCACGCCGCGGTCCGGTGGCTGATCCAGAACGACCCGCGAGTGCATTGGGACCCGGCGTGGGGAACGCCCATCAACCAGGAGGATCTGCTCGAGACCCTCCTCACGTTCACCGAGATCGTGTTCGAGGTCTTCGACCGCACCGGGATCGTCTACACCGAGCAGGACGCGGACGCGTATCTCCACACCTGGTCGCTCATCGGTCACTACCTCGGCGTGCGGCCGGACCTGCTCCCGCTGACGCGGGCCCACACGTCCGTGTTGATGCCGATCGTGCGGCAGCGGCAGTTCGGCCCGAGCGACGCCGGACGCGACCTCATGGCGGCTCTTCTGGACCAGGTGACCCGGTTGATCCCGCCCGGGCTGCGCGGGCTGCCGGCGTCGACCGTGCGCTACTACGTCGGGAACGATGCCGCCGACATCTTGGGCGTCCCGAAGGCGGACTGGACGCGGGTGCTCTTCGGGCCGCTGGCCGACGTGACTCGGCGACTGTCCCTGGAGGAGTTGCACCGCCACCTGCTCCGGGGCCTCTCCGAGAGGATCGGGTTTGGGATGCTGTCGCTGGCGGTCAGGGCGGAGCGCTATGGCGGCCGACCGGCCTTCCAGGTGCCCACCTCGTTGGCGGCACGCTGGAACATCCCTCCCTACAGCGGCCCAGGTGGCAGCTGACCTTGCGCCAAGACGGCCAGCTGGGCGTCCGAGAACGGGGGGCTGAACAGGCTGGCGTCGCGCTGGCGGGAGCGGAACAGGTTCACGATGAAATTCATCCGATCCTCCAGTACCGCCCAGTCACGCGCGCCCGAGGGCGTCCCGGTCCCTCGGGTCCGGTCCCATTGCGCCACCGCCGACTCGGCCGCGGTCCCTGAGAGGTCACTCAGCTCCGGGGGGAACATCCCGCCGGAGAGCGGGGGCACGTCCCGGCGGAGGTCGAGTGTCTCGCTCGCCGTTGCCAGCTGCATGATGGCCTCGGTGAGCGCTGTGTCCCAGGCCGCGTCGAGGATCTTGCACACGTCGCCCGTCAGGCCATCGAGCACGTGCCGGACCTCGGCCGTGGGCAGGTGCCCGACGATGTCCGCCTCGATCACCTTCTTGAGGGTGTCGCTGATGGCGGCATCGAGCGCCGCCGAGATCGCGGGCTGGAGGCGCCGTTGCTCGTGCGCGACCGCCAGCGTGTTGGCCCGGAGGATCAGCGCGGGCCGAGCGGTCAGATCGAACAGCGCCTGTCCGTAGGCCTCGAACGCAGCGACGACGGCGACGCCATCCTGATCGGAGGCGAGCGGCGCCAGGGATGGGGCGAGGAGGGCCGCGAGCTCCCGAGGGGTGCCCGGCGATGAACGGTGCGCTTCGATTAGCGCCGTGAAGAGAGGTGCGAGCTCGGCGAACACCAGGACGTTGCCATCAGCGATCTGCTTGGAGACATCGCCTGTGACGCCCTCGACCACCTGACCGATGTGGTTGTGGGTGAGGTGCTTCCAAGCCCAGCCGGTCACGCCGTGGTTGAACCGCTGCAGCACCTCCAGGGCGTCGCCGTTGTCGGTCACAAGCTGCTTAGCCTTCGCGGGGAGGACGTCGCCGCGTATTGTCGCGCCAGCCGTCTTCGAGGCCCAAACGGCGAACGCGCACCAGGTGGCATCCTCCCCGGCTCCGGCATCTCGGAGCTGCACGGCGAACTCGTGGTAGCGCTGCGTGATCCAAAGGTTCCGCAGCACGGGGTCCGACATCCCAGCGATCTCCGGTACCGACATGTCCATCCGGTGAATCGTAGGTTGCAGCACCGGGCCGCCGCTTGTGTCGCGGACCTACTGGGGCGGTGGCGGCACCTTGACGCGGCGGCCAGGCGCCAGCAGTTGCCCGACACGGCCCTGCACGACCTTTCCGTAGTAGACGTAGCGGGCCAGCCCCATGAATGCCCCGATGCCGAGCCCGGCGGCGGTGCAGGCGCGGGTGTATGACAGCGACGGCATGCCCGGCCGACAGCACAGTCTCCGCTCAGGGCAGCGGCCCAGTCGCGCTCCGCACCGTGCGGGGTACCCTCCCCAGAAGAGATCGGGAGGACGACATGCAACTCGACATCCATGTGCCGCGTTTCACCTGGCCCGGGGGCCCCGAGGCCATCGGGGCCACATTCGCATCGTTGGCCCGGACGGCGGAGGCAATCGGGGTGCGCACGCTGTCGGTGATGGACCACTGGTTCCAGATGGAGATGCTGTGGCCGGCCGAGGAGCCGATGCTCGAGGGGTACACCGCCCTCTCCTTCGCCGCCGCCAAGACGGAGCGCCTGCGCTTCCGGCTCCTCGTGGGTGGGGTGACGTATCGCCATCCGGGGTTGCTCGCCAAGACGGTCACCACGCTGGACGTGCTCTCGGGTGGGCGGGCGGAGCTGGGACTCGGTGCGGCATGGTACGAGCGGGAGCACCGAGGACTGGGTGTTCCTTTCCCGCCGCTCAGTGAGCGGTACGAGCGGCTCGAGGAGACGCTCCAGATCTGCTTCCAGATGTGGAGCGACGACAACGGCCCCTACGAGGGCACGCACTACCAGTTGGCCGAGACGCTGTGCTCCCCCCGACCGGTCAGCTCGCCACGACCACGGGTCCTGATCGGTGGTGGCGGTGAGCGCAAGACGCTTCGGGTCGTGGCGAAGTATGCCGATGCCTGCAATTTCATCGGCGACTCCGCCACCGTCGCCCACAAGGTGGACGTGCTGCGACGCCACTGCCACGAGGTCGGCCGCAACCCGGAGGAGATCGAGGTGACGGCGCTCATCGCTGTAGCCGAGGACGCCGACCGCGACACCATCATGCGCGAGGTGGAGGCGCTCGCTGCCGCGGGCGCGCATGCCATCGTGGTCCGCTCTACGGGACCCGAGCCGTCGAAATGGCTCGAGGAGACATGGGGGCCGGTCATGCCGGCCCTCTCCGGGGTCGGCTCAGCGATCGGGCTGCCATCGGGTTCTTCTCCCGGGAGCCCTGACGTCAATTAACTTGCAGTCGCGGGCCGCTAGCTCATCCGGAAGAGCAGGGGACTTTTAATCCCAAGGTGCCGGGATCGAGACCCGGGCGGCCCACCAGACCCACCGGATAAGAGACAGAATTGACCAAGGCCGTCGACCACGCGTTCTGGTTGGCGTCGTTTGGCATCTGCCACCTGTTGCTGGCCCCTTCTCTAGGTGCTCTGCGCCGGGCTGCCCGGTGCGTCAGAAGTCTGTTCGCCCTGGCGGACGAGTCCATCACCGGGCTTTTGAGCGGACTGGACGACGGCAACCGAGGTGCGAAGGGTAGCCTCTTGAACATGGCGCGAAAGACAGCCAAGAGACGCCGGCGGGAGCGCCAGCCGTGTTCCTACTGCGACCGCTATATCTGACGATGCCGATCAACGACGAGCTCGCCATCCCCACAGTCGAGCGGTTCCTTGCCTTAGTCACCGCACTTGACGCCATTTGGGACCCGGGCTCCAGCTACTTGGACGACCCGAGATACTCCGAGCTGAGGCGGGAGATCGACGGGTCCACCTCTCGCGTCAAGACCATCGCGGACGAGTGCGAACCAGGCCTGAGTGATCGGATCACGGAAGGGCTCCAGGGCACATCTGGTTATTCAGGAGCCGTGAGTGCCGTCACCCAGCTATTGGGTCAGCTCAGGAGGGCCGAGCAGCATCGGCGGAACTAGGTTGCCGAGTGCTTGTGGACCTCCCAGCAGAGTTCCGCGAGCTACGTTCGGGCTGTGCCCTACGGGTTAGGTTTCCGGCTCAACACGCTCCAGGCCGCGACGGGGTCCGCTTTCCGAAGGCCATGAGCGGCTATCTGGTGCCGAAGGGGCGGGAGAAGTGAACATCTTGCTCACGGGAGCCTTCGGCAACGTCGGACAAAGCGCCCTCGATGCCATGGCCGACCAGGGCCACCGGGTCAGGGCCCTCGACGTCGACAACCGGCGCAATCGTCGGCGAGCGCGGCAGTACTCGGGACGCTTCGGCATCGAGATCCTCTGGGGAGACATCAGGGACCGTTTAGTTGTGGAGCGCGCCTCGTCCGGATGTGACGTCGTGGTCCACTTGGCCTTTGTGATCCCTCCGCTCACTGACATCGATCCCACGCTCTCAGAACAGGTCAACGTCGGAGGTACTCGTCACGTGCTTGAGGCCGCGGCCAAGCTCTCCCCGCCGGCAAGAGTGCTGTTCGTTTCCACCTTCGATCTCTTCGGACGCACCCAGGACAAGCCGCCTCCAAGACGGGTGAGTGATCCGGTGGTCGCCACGGACACTTATACGGCCCACAAACTCCAGTGCGAGGATTTGGTGCAGAGTTCCGGCCTCGCCTGGTCGATCGTGCGGCTTGCCGATGTGCCGATTATTGGGTTCCGTTCGCCGTCACCCATCATGTTCGAGCTCCCACTGGCCAATCGCTTTGAAGTCATCCATTCCAAGGATGCTGGACTTGCCCTGGCGCGTGCCGTCACCTGCGACCAAGTGTGGGGCCGGGTCGTACTGGTGGGCGGGGGCCCGTCCTGCCAGGTGACTTACCGAGACTTTCTCGAAGGCATGCTTGACGCGATGGGCGTGGGCACGTTGCCCGATAGGGCGTTCACCCCAAGGGCGTGGCCGTGCGACTGGATCGACAGCACCGATGCACAACAGCTACTCGACTACCAGCACCACTCCTTCGCCGACATCATTGAGGAGGTGCGCCACCAGACGCGAGTGGCCCGGCCCTGGATCCGAGCTGTGAGCCCCATCGCTCGCTGGTTCATCTTGCGGGGATCTCCCTACTTGCGAGAGAGCCGGTTTGACGAGAAATCGCGAGTGGCGGCGGACTAGAGCGCGATGGCCCCCGTCACCCAGACCACATGGAGTCGGCCACTTTGCTATTGCGTTGCTACTGAAAGGCCCGGACAACTCCAGATCTGGGTTCACTGCGTGGACAACCCTCCTGATCTGATCAGCATCGACAGAAGTGGTGGACCCAGTAGACGGCCGGCCCGCCATTTAGCCCAAGGTGCCGGGATCGAGACCCGGGCGGCCCACCCTCAAAATGCCAGGCCAGCGAACGCTTACTGGCGACGACCTTCAAGTGCCCATGCCCTCAATGGGCGCTCGCCGGGGCGAGCTATGAGCGCTGCGATGGTCCGACGTCGACTTTGGCGAGAGGACAGTGCTCATAGCCCGTTCCCTACTCGAGGGCCGGGGATCGGAACTCGTCGAGAAGAACACCAAGACGCACGCCTCTCGTCGGATCGCCCTTGACACGGGTCGATAAACGAGCTCAAGCGCCATCGATACCGCTGCTGCCACCGCGCGGCTGCGTGCGGTGTGTCGCTGAACGATTCTGCGTTCGTCTTCTCATCCGCCAGTCGAACACCAGACGTGGAGCGGAGGTCACCGACGTCGGTATCAAATGTCGATCGTTCCTCTAGGTGGTGGTCCCGTAGCGCCGGTGGAACACTCCGTAGGCGACGGCGCCGGCGACCGTCGGGAGCCAGTACTGCGCCAACCGGTAGGCCAACGTGGCCACCACGGCGCTGCGTCCGTTGACGCCGGCGAGTACGAGGAGGCCGCTCAGGCTGGCCTCGACGATTCCCAGGCCGCCGGGAGTTACCGGGAACAGGGCGATGATCCCGGCCGCCGAGTATGCGAGGAGGACGAGCCAGATGCGGGGCTGGCTGCCGGTCGCGCGCAGGGCTGCAAGAAGGCAGAGATAGTCGAGGCCGAGACGCCCCACGACGAGCAGGAAGATCTGCCTCCATTCCCTTCCCAGGGCCGCCCGAATCTCGTTGCGTTGCTGCAGCAAGCGATTCTCGAGTCCCGCCAGCGGAGGATGCGGACGGCGGACCTTGTTCCAGATCCATTGGGCGGCCCTCCCCAACGCCCGCAGCGGTCGGTCCGTTTCAAGGAGCACGGCGCCCAGTCCCATGTACACCACAAACGCGGCGACCCCGATGAAAGCGGCGCTGACCAAGGTGTGGTTGAGTCCGGAGTCGCCCAGGACGGTGGGGAGCGTGAGGATCGGGAGCATGAGCAGACCGCCCACTCCGAGGAGCGAAGACGCTGCGAGCCCTCCCGCCGCGGCATCGGAGTTCACTCCGGCGGTTGCCAGCATCCGGTACTGGACCGCCGCGCCCGCAGCGGCGCCACCCGGAAGTGTGTTGGTGACGGTGTTGCCCGCGAGTCCCGCCGTGATCACGGCGAACCAACCACGGGTTCGCAGGACGATCCGTTGGATCGCAAAGTTGCAAACAAAGCTCCCGCATTCGAACAATAAGGCGAGAACGAGCCACACAGCGCTCAACGTGGCCAACTTCGGCCATGCTCCGAGCACGGCCGAAAGGCTCGGAAGTACGACGTAGAGGGCCAGGCCCGTGACGAGGAGCGCGGCGATACGCGTGACGATGCTCCTGCGGCTTGGCTGGGTCTTCCGTCGACTAGCCATGCTGGAGTCGGCCGAAGCGGGCGCCCGGGGCATCGGAGCCGACGTCACCGGTCACAGATACTCCAAAACGGGGAACAGCACATCAGCCTCTGTGGCGTGCCCGCAAAGTCCTACTCACCGGTGCCCCGGGATGGCGCCGGCCGGCTGGAGTCCGGATGCGCAGGGCTGCCGGGAGGGACTCGAATTGGAGCGGTGGCTTGAGCCTGACGGCCTCGCCGTCCAATCCAACGTCGATCGTGGCGGCGGAATCGATCTCGAAGCGAACGGTTGTCCATTCCCGCGGGCGGCCCAACGGCGGTCCGTCGGGCACCACTACAACGCCGAGCTTCCCTCCGTCCATCGTCCCCCGGGTGCCCTGAGCGGCGAGCGGGTCGAGCTGGTAACGGTTGTTGGACACCAAGACGAGCTGAGCGCTCTCGTATTCTGCTCCGTCCGGGTCGCTGAAGCGCAGGTCGAACGGCGTCGCGCCGGGGCCGAGCAGGTCGGGAAGCATTTCGATGACCGTGCGCAGCTTGGCGTCGCGGTACTCCGGCGACTGGACGACCGTGCCGTAGAAGCCGATCGACGCGTTGTTCACGAAGACCCGACCGTTGACCTGGGCCAAGTCGATGCGGCGCTCAGAACCGTGGTGGAAAGCGTCGAGGGCACCGATCACGTCTTCCCGGTCCAGACCGATGTCCAGGGCGAAGTGGTTGCGTGTGCCGGCCGGTATGCAGACGTACGGGATGTCGTGCCTGGAGGCGACGGCGGCCACGATCGCTTGAGAACCATCGCCGCCGGCCATGCCGATCACGTCGGCGCCCGACGACACCGCGGCGGCGGCCAGTGACGCCAGGTCGTCGCCCTCCTTCATCACGACCGGCTCGATCCCGCGGGAGCGGCACCGACCGACGAGGTCGTAGCGCTGGGCCTTTCCGCCGCCTGACCTCGGGTTCACGATGAGGGCCGGGTGCACCGGCCCGGTGTTGGCTGAATCCGTCATCTCGCCTCTCCCTCTCGCGACGTCGGTTGGACCTTGACACTCTATCATCGATTCTGTAATCTACCATCAGTTCTGTGGTACCGTAACAATAACTGGTCTCCACAGCTACCAAACCACCGAAAGGAGCTGTCATGTTGAAGTCATTGAGTACGTCCCTCATAGTCCGGGGACTTCTGGCTGTCGCCGTCGGCATCGTCGCGCTGGCGTGGCCTGGGATCACCGTATTGGCACTGGTCATTCTGTTCGCTATCTACGCGTTCATCGCCGCCGGCACGGAGGCCGTGAAGGCCTTCAGCAGCGAAACGGCCGGTCCCGTGATGGGTCATCTGCTGCTCGGTCTGGTCGACGTCGGCGCCGGGGTGATCGCCCTGGCCTGGCCTGGGCCAACCGCGCTGGTGCTGGTGTTGCTCGTGGGCGCGTGGGCAATGGTGGCCGGTCTGGTCGAGATCTACGCCGGCTTCGAAGTCGGCGAGTCAGCCGGAACCCGCGCCCTCTTCTTCGTGAGTGGGCTGATCTCGATCGCCTTCGGGATCGTCCTCTTTGCCCGTCCCGGCGTCGGCGCGGTCACCTTAGCCTTGCTGTTCGGCCTGTTTAACCTGGTCTACGGGTTCTGGGCGCTTGTGCAGGGCATCGACCTGCGCCGGGCCCACCGCACAGCGGACTCGTTGGTCGAAGAGCAGCCGCGGCAGCGCGACCAACTAACGTCAGTTATGTAGTGATCCCTCAGAAGTGATCGGGATTTCCACCCGGGCGCGATCCGCTCGAGCTTCGACCGAGCGGATCCGCCGGGGTGAAACCCGTCTACGACGTCGAAAGAGGAAAGAAGGAGACTGATATGAGCTCGGTATCCGCGAGCACAAAGGAGGGCCCGACCCGGCTGGACCGGCGCAAGGCCCGGACCCGGCAAGCATTGATCGACGCGGCGGTCCGATTGATCGCCGAAGGGCGCGGGGAACGGGCCAGCATCCAAGAAATCACCGAGGAAGCCGACGTCGGCTTCGGGTCGTTCTACAACCACTTCGAGAGCAAGGATCAGCTGTTCGAGACCGCGTCGAGCGAGGTCCTCGAGCGCTGGGGTCGCATGATCGACGGGGCAGCCGCCGGCATCACCGACCCGGCGGAGGTCTTCTCGATATCGCTGCGGCTGTCCGCCTGCCTCAGCTGGACCCATCCCGAAGTGGCCCGGTTCATCACCGGCGCCGGCCTCGACCTCCTCGACGCATCGGGGGGCCTGGCGCCCCGCGCCCTGCGTGACATCCAGGCCGGGCAAGCTGCGGGTCAGTTCAGCGTGGCTGACCCCGAGGTCGCTCTCAGCGCCGTGGCGGGCGGCCTCATCGGGTTGCTGCGCCTACACCAGCGGCAGCCCGAACGGGTCGAGGAGAGCGCGGTCGACGAGCTCGCCGAGGCCTGCCTCCGCCTGCTCGGTCTCCCAACCACCAAGGCCAGACGCCTGGCCCGGCTGCCGCTGCCCGCCACCGAGCCCTGGTGATGCACGTCCCATGAGCCCTCCCAACGCCACGCCGAGGACTCGAGCGGAGATGCTCGAAGCCGGGCGAGCGTTGCGCGCTCGGGTTCCCCGCCGCGGTCACGGCCAATGGACGGCGTCCCCCGACCGTCCTGATCCGCTCGAGATCCTGTCCCTGTCCAACGCCAAACGGCTGCCCGAGCTGGTTCCTGTCCGGAACGGCCGGATGATGGCGTCGCCGTTCTCCTACTACCGAGGCTCCCCGGCAGTCATGGCCGCCGATCTGAGCCGGACACCGTCCACGGGCATTCAGTTGCAGATCTGCGGCGACGCGCATCTTCACAACTTCGGCACCTTCGCCACGCCCGAGCGCACCCAGGTCTTCGATCTGAACGACTTCGACGAGACCCAGCCGGGACCGTGGGAGTGGGACGTCAAGCGGCTGGCGGCCAGCTTGGTGGTGGCGGCCAGGACGGCCGCGCTCTCCGATGCCGACGGCAGGGCCGCGGTCCAGGGCTGCGCCGCGGAGTATCGGGCCGAGATGGCGAAGATGGCGCAGCTTTCCGCGTTCGAGGTGTGGCACTCCCGTCTGGACGTCGAGTCGATTATCGCCGCCGCTCCCGACAAGCCGGCTCGTTCCCGTGTCGAACAGACCGCGGCAAAGGCCCGCCAGCGAACCAGCCTGAAAGCGCTGTCCAAGCTCACAACGGTGCGCGGCGGCCGCCGGGTGATCGTGGAGGATCCGCCGGTGGTGGTTCGCCTCACCGACGCCCAACTCGAACAGGCGCAAGGCTTCGTGAAGGCCTATCTGGCAACCCTCAATCCCGACCGCGACCTCTTGCTGGATCGCTATGAGTTTGTCGACGCCGCCCTGAAGGTGGTCGGAGTCGGAAGTGTCGGCACCCGCTGCTTCGTCGTGCTGCTGGCCGGCAAGGCGGACCTCGATCCCCTGTTCCTTCAGGTCAAAGAAGCCCAGCCCTCGGTTCTCGCGTCCTACGCCGGCCGCTCCCGGTACTCCAACCAGGGCAAGCGGGTCGTGGTCGGCCAGCGCATCATGCAGGCGGCCAGCGATGTGTTCCTGGGTTGGGCCCGCGCCGGCGGATTCGACACCTACGTCCGCCAGCTGCGTGACATGAAGGGGTCGGTAGCGCTCGACGACGCCAGCCCCGACGGCCTGGCGCTTTATGGGCGTCTCTGCGGCGCCGCACTGGCGCGTGCTCATGCCCGAGCCGGCCAGCCGGCCCTCCTCGCCGGCTACATGGGAAAGAGCTCGGCATTCGACGACAGCCTGGCCGCGTTCGCTGTGTCATACACCGACCAGAACGCCCGGGATTACGAGTCCTTCTTGGACGCGATCCGATCCGGTCGAGTGCCAGCTGAGCCGGCACGTTGATCGCAAGCAGGCATTCGTCGGGGCACGAGGTCGGTGCGAGGCGGTCGCGACGGCGCTCCGGACCACTTCTGGCGGCTTCCGATGATGACGAAGTGCAACCAAGGCATCCAGGTTGGCCGGAATCCGGCCGGCTCCGTCCATTGTGTCCACCGGGATCATGGTGACTGCGTTTCGGGAGGCACGGCGATCGGTGGTTGGCCATTTTCGATGATGCCGTCCGGCGCCGTCGCCCTCCAGATCTCGACGATCACCACCTGGATCGAGGCGGCAATCGGGACCGCGAGGAGTACGGCCACGAAACCGCCGAACAGGCCGCCCAACCAATTCCCGATATCCGCACCGACAAGAACGGCCGCGAAGACGACGAGTGGATTGATCTTGACGGTCCGAGCCATGACGACCGGGTTCAAGAAATGGTTCTCCAAGAACGTATAGACGAGGAAGACGACGAGCGTGGCTACCCCTGCGGTGAACGAATGCCCAAGGGCGAAGAGCACTGTCGGGATGCCGGCCAGCGCCCCACCGATTTGCGGAAGGAAGTCGACGAGGGCAACCCAGAGCCCGAAAAGGAGGGCGTAGGGCACACCGAGGATGGCGAGGGTGACGAAGATCACCGTGCCCGCGATCAGAGAAGTGAGGAAGTCCCCTAACACGAACCCGGAGATCGATGCGCTCACTTTGCCGCCGATTGTTGAGTATCTGGCTGCCCGTTCGGGGGCCATTATGCCCAGAAGACCGGCGCGGATCTTCGGAGCCTCGACGAGGAGCAAGATGACGAACGCAAAGGTCGCCGCCAGCTCAGCCAGGATCGCAAACGCGCCCTTGCCCAGGGCCAAGGCCGGTTTGCCCAGGCTCTCCGCGAAGCTGACGATCTTGGGTGAGTTCTTCTGCACCCAGGCTTCAACGTGGTACTTGCGAACAAGATGACCGATCCAGCCCTTCCCGTGTTGCGCCTTGTCCACATAGACAGGCAGCGCATTCGCAAAATGGGTGAGGCTATTGACCAGGGGGTAGCCGAACGCGAAGGCCAGAGCTCCGAAGATGAGTAGGGAGAAGATCGTCACGATGGCGACGGCAGTACCCCGACGCCGTATCCTCCACCGTTGCAAGGCCACGACCGCAGGGTTTAGGACGAGTGCCACGAACGATCCGACCACCACGAGCAGCACGACGTCGCGGAGGCGGTAGAGGAGTTGGCCCGCCAGATAGACCGCGACGACAATTGCAACCGTCACCAGGATTGTGCGCAACGGAACGACTCTTAGGTCTGCCCATCGGACAATCCGCGCCCATCTGGACGACGTGCCTCCAGAAGCCGGGCTCGAATCCTCAGATGGCATTGATGCCTCGCTCCGGTTGGAGACCAGCGATTGCTCGCGGGGACATTTCGTCCCCAAGATTCATGTTGTCGGCGGGAGCCCGGATATACTCGCCTGTGCTCCTCGATGGTGCGATCAACTCGGGTCACCTTCTAAGAGAATTGCTCCCAAAGGGTAACTCTCCCTCTATCGCATCTGTGTGATCCGCGAGAGCGCGCAAACCAAGCGCGTGGGGTGTCGAACCGTTCGTGAGCGGCGAAGCCGTCATGGCGACGGATCCCGGCTTGACGTGAGTGATGCGTGACGCACGCGCCGGATCGTCACCGGCATCGACGGCTCGGACTGCCATTGCACACTGAGCGGTGGGAGTGCCGCGCGATGAGGGCTGGGGACAACACCAGGGGGCCTACGCGAAGCACATGAGGCGATCGATCAGCTCAGCCGACTCCCCGACGTCGGCGGCTGCACCTGAGTGGCCCCATACTCCCGGCTGCCGAAAGCTCGACACCTATGGAGAGCTCGGCTCCCTCGGCGAGAATCCACCCGACCGCGTCCAACCGGATCCTCAAGCCCGCCCTCCACCGGACTACTCAGCGGCCAGTCGGACACATTTCAGACCTCTCGGACAACGTCCACGAATGGAGACATCCGATCCGGTCGAGTACCAGCTGAGCCGGGTCGTTTGACCGTAAGCGCTCACTCGCCGGATGCGAACCCACCTCGAAGAAGGTCAGCTGTACGAGGGCCAGCAAGTCCCGAGCCCACGGATCGAAGACCGCCGGCTGCAGGTAACGCCGACTACCATCGGGACCGACGTGAGTTGAAAAAACCTGACTCGGAGTCGCTCATCGGTCAACCCACTGCGCACGCTTGCCCTCGTTCGTCATCGGGGCCGCGGGTAGTTCGGCGCTTATGGGCCTAGCCCTCAGCTATGAGAGGCGGTTGGTCTGCTTCGGTTCGCCTTCAGGTAAAAATTCTAGCGACGGACGGTTCCTCCCATTCGGGGTCCCAATCGGTGACTAACTCGTCGATGCCCATCATTTCAAGCAGTGTCTGTACGTTCCGCCGGGGCCGAGACAGGACCAGCATCCCCCCATCTCTGATCACTCTCCATCTCGCAGTGAGAATGGCGCCCAGCCCCGAGGAGTCAGCAAAAGTCAGCTCCGATAGGTCAACAACAATGAAGAAGCCGGCGGGTCCAGTGATCTGCTCGACAAGACCGTCTGCATTGCTGATGTCGAGTTCCCCCCTCAAGGCGAACACCCGACCGCCTTTGATGTCCCGAGATGTGACACCAAATGAGTCCACCATCGCCACTCCCTCCCTTGTGCTGTTCCCCAACGAAGAAGAGTGCCTGCCCCCTCGTTTCGGATGACGAGGCGATGAACATCTGTGACGCCTCCCCTGATGCGGCTGCTCTTGATGCCAAGGGCCGACGATCAGTTCACGCAGGGATCACCACCTCTTCAAACTCAACAGCAGTATCTTCAGCCACCCGTCCCAGTCACTGAGCTTGGGTCCACCCAGAAGATTGCAGCACCACCGGTACAGCCGGGATGTCGGATACGACCGGCCTTCTACCCGACTGCCCCCCGGAGGTTTGATACGCCACCCCCGGGGGGCCGGGATTAGGCAGCCGTGATCTGCTGCTGGTCCGAACGAGTTGTTACCTCGATCCGACGGGGCTTTGCCTTTTCTGCCACGGGGATGACCACAGTGAGCACCCCGGCCTCGTAATCCGCCTGGATGTGCTCGGTGTCGAGGTTCGATCCCAGCACCACCTGACGGCTGAACGAGCCGTAGGGCCGTTCGGCGATGACCGACTCGATGCCCTCCGCCTGAGGCGGTGCGGGCCGCTCAGCCTTGATCGTGAGGACATTGTCCTCCACAGTCAGTTCCACCGACTCGGGCTTGACCCCCGGGAGATCCAACCTCAACAGGAAGGAGTCGTCCTTCCTGAAGGCGTCCATCGGCATCGCCATGGACCGAGAGCCATTCTGCTGTGCGGTCCAGAGCTGCTGGAAAAGACGGTCGACATCTCGGAACGGGTCACTTCGTACAAGAGCCATGACCAATCACCTCCTACGTGCGCATGTGCTCAGCTCCTGCGCCCGCCATTTCTGGCGGTGACACTTGAATTATTAGCACTCTCCCCATGAGAGTGCCAACGAGCCCGGATGATCCGGTCACCGCGACTGTTCGTTGTGTTGGATCGCGGTCCTGGAGATCGGACTGGACGTCGAGATCGTCGCGTAGCTGAGTGTGCCGGTATGCCAACATCGTCCGAAGGAGCGAAGCGGGAACTGGAGTCGTGACCGTGTCCGTGATGACCGTGCGGGTTGGGCCGTCTGGCGCAAACGAGTGGACGTGGTGCCACGGCAGTGGGAGAGAGACGAGGTCGTCGGTGAAGCGGTGCGGCGGGTCGTAGTCACGGTGTTGCGCGATCCAGCGGATCCCGCCTGGCAGGCGGATCACCGAGCTCCCATCTGCGAGTGACCCGGCTTCCTCGATGAGACGCGCTGGCTGCCAGGGCGGGGCCAGGCGCTGGAAAGCTCCAGGCCGACCGTGCCACGCGAAGACGTTCTCGATCGGATGGTTGATCGAGCTCGAGTACTCGATGCTCACCGCGCCACTTCCTTCGATGGCGGCAAGCGAAGGCTCGCGGGGAAATCTGCGTCGGACCGGCCGACGAACCGCTCGGCGTTCACGCCACTACCTCACCGGGTGGCACGATGGGCGCCCGGTACCCGAGTCGGGCGAGCTCGCGTCGCCCGAGGCGCCACGGTTCGTGGACCCAGGCCGAGTCGAGTCCGAGGAGCTCCGGCACGTGCCGGCGGACGTAGGTGCCGTCCGGATCGAACCGGTGCCCCTGGCGCGTGGGGCTGAGTACCCGGTGGGGGTTCGCGCCCGTACCGCGTCCGGCCATCCATTGCCAGTTCAAATTGTTGAGTGCGACGTCCGCGTCGACGAGGTGTTCGAGGAAGTGTCGAGCGCCGTCGCGCCAGTCGAGCCCGAGGTTTCGGGTGAGGAACGACGCTGCGATCATTCGGGCGCGGTTCGGAAGGAAACCTTCGAGCGCCAGCTGCCGCATCGCTGCGTCGACGATTGGCACGCCGGTGAGGCCCCTGCGCCATGCCTCCAATCTCACTGGGTCCTTACGGGACCGACGTCCCCGTTCGACGTAGTCGGACCACGCTGCTTCGGGTCGCGCCGCGAGGATCTGGAGGTAAAAGTCACGCCAACACAATTGCCGCAGGAACGGCCCCGCCCCTGGCAGACCGTCGATAACAGCCTCGACCTGGAGCGGGGAGAGACAGCCGAAGTGCAAGTCCCGCGAGAGCCCGGAGTTCGCAGGCTCGGCGAGGTCGTCCCGGTGCTCGCCGTAGCGGGTGATCCCTTCAGCAGCCCAGGTCGCAAGCCGTGTCGCGGCGGCGTGCTCGCCCCCGGGGCCCACGCCGGGCGGGAGTGGCGGCGTGGGGAGAGTCTTTACGGACCGGGACCTGGGTCTCGGGTTGGTGCTGTCAACCGTCGGGAGCGAGGTGGGTGGGGGCAGGAGCTGCCGGCGCGGGGTGGTGAGCCATCGCCGGTAGAAGGGTGTGAAGACGCGGTAGTGGTCGCCGCCAGCCGGCGTGAGGACCCCCGGGGGCAAGATCGTGAGGCCAGGGCTCCGGCACACCTCGACGGTCTGTCCCACCGCCGCCTCGAGACGGGCAAACCGTCGTTGGGCATACGGCGTCACGTCGTCGCTCAGGTGGATCGACCGCGCACCGCTCTGTGCGGCGAGCCCGAGGACCTCGTCTACCCAGTTGCCTTCTCGCACCTCGAGCCGAGATCCCAGCCGCCGAAGGGAGGCGTCAAGGTCCGCGAGACACTCCGAAAGGAACCAGGCGCGAAGCGGGTGCATCGGCCGGCCCAACCGCAATGCGTCGTCATGGATGAAGGCGCAGACCACCTTCGACGCCCGTGTCGCTCGGGTAAGCGCGGGGTTGTCGGCGACGCGGAGGTCACGGGTGAAGACGACAAGTGCCACGGACCCGTCGGTCGCCATCAATCGCTCCGGAACCCGGTGCGCGGGGCGCACCAGTCCCACAATCGGCGGCCTTCTTCCTCGTGTCCGTCGTGGGGTCTTGTCCAAGGCAGGTAGTCGAGCGCCCTCGCCAGTGGGCCGGGCTGGGGGTCTCCTGTACCTCGCTCGGCGTGGCTTTCGGCTCGGCGGGTGAGCGCCGCATCGGGGCGAGTGAACACGAGAACGAGTTTAGTGCTAAATTAATGAGGTGGTCGCAACTGGCGGCCCACCACAAGAAGCCAGCTTTGGAGCTGGATCCAGTTGAGGTAGCGAATTCTCGCCTGAGACATTGCGTCGTCGTGGATGAAGGCGCAGACTACCTTCGACGCCCGTGTCGCTCGGGTAAGCGCGGGGTTGTCGGCGACGCGGAGGTCACGGGTGAAGACGACAAGTGCCACCGACCCGTCGCTCGGCATCAATCGTTCCCGAAGCCGGTGCGCGGGGCGCCCCAGTCCCACAACCGGCGGCCTTCTTCCTCGTGTCCGTCGTGGGGTCTTGTCCAAGGCAGGTAGTCGAGCGCCCTCGCCAGCGGGCCGGGCTGGGGGTCTCCTGTACCTCGCTCGGTGTGGGTTTCGGCCCGGTGGGTGGGCGCCGCATCGGGTCGAGTGAACACGAAAACGAGTTTAGTGCTAAATTAATGAGGTCGTCGAGGGGGGACTACAGAGGTGAAGTACGACGCCCGGAATCAACTTTCCCGGACCGCTTCGCATCGGCGATCCCCTGCAGGCCCCCGGTTTCCTTGGCCTTGCCGAACGGGCAGTTGGGGGACTTGAGCATCGGTTGGTCTTGAGCCGCCCGCCAGCTCGTCCCACGACGAGGCAACCCGAAAGCAGCGGAGGTCGGGACTGCCGCAGGGCCGGGCGTCGGGAAATGACACGGATGTCCCTGACGACCTGAAGGAGATGGACATGAGCACCAACAGCGGCATCGGAGCGGTCGGCCGCACGACATCGCCCATGCCGGTGAGCCGGATCATTGCCCCATCTGAGGACAATCCGACCGATGACAATGACGGTATCGGCATCATCATCGTTGACCATGGATCGCGTAGCGCAGATGCAAACCTCCGTCATGAGCGCTTCGTTGCGATCTGGCACGAACACAGTCGCTACGAGATCGTCGAACCCGCTCATATGGAGTTCGCACAACCCTCAATCAGCGCGGCGTTCGACTCGTGCGTGGCCGCAGGCGCGACCATGCTAGTGATCTTGCCATTGTTCTTATGGCCCGGAATGCACCTGAAGCGCGATATCCCAGCGCTTGTGGCACAGTCAGCCTCTCGTCATCCCGGCGTGGCGTATGCCGTGGGGCCTCCGTTGGGCGCACATCCACTTCTGCTCGAGATCGTCGACGCTCATACCGCCGAGTGTCTTGATCGTCTGCCAAGGCCATGACCATCAAGTGACGGCGCCTCGCGATCGCATGCTCTCGGCGTGGATGCGAGTCCACAGTCCAACGGCGAGAAGAGCGCGATAGAGGATCACCGATGAGACGGTCAATCCGTCCCTGGTCCCAGGGGGAAAGCCCCGAGCACGCCAATGTGGCTGACACTCGAATGACCGAGAATCAGGCACGTCGGGAACGGAGGAACGGCAGGATGAGTTGCTACTGATCTGCTACTGAAATGGGCAGACACCGCCGTATCCGCTCCATTTGGCTGGACGGGTCACCGAACGTGAACAGGCCATTTGGAAGCGATGACACCCAATGGATGGTGCGCCCCCGACTTTTAATCCCAAGGTGCCGGGATCGAGACCCGGGCGGCCCACCAGAATGTGGCGGCTCCTCATGACCCCGCGGGACGTCCGGGCGCGCAGCTGAATGTCATAGGCGCAGCCTTGGGCCAGATTCAGTCGGCGGTTGGTGCAATGCTCGTCACATCCGAGAGTCTTGGGGGTGTTGGTCATGGCAAAAACCGTGTTCGAGGGAAGGATCGGCGACGACTGGCGCACATCGGAGCCCTGGTGGCCTCCCGTCACCACTCCTCCTGAAGACGCGCCCAACGTCGTGCTGGTCGTACTCGACGACGTGGGATTCGCACAGCTCGGCTGCTACGGGTCCGACATCGAGACTCCGGTGATCGACGCAGTGGCCGCCGAGGGAGTCCGGCTCACGAACTTCCACACCACGGCGTTGTGCTCTCCGACTCGGGCTTGCCTCCTCACGGGCCGCAACCACCACCGCAGCGGTATGGGCCGCGTCGCCGACCTGGCGATCGGCTTCCCGGGGTATTGGGGCAGGCCACCCCGGGAGAACGGCTTCCTCTCCGAGATCCTCAGGGCGAACGGGTACGCCACCTATGCCGTCGGGAAATGGCACCTGAGCCCGGAGGACGAGACCAATATGGCCGCCTCGCGCCTCACGTGGCCACTCACACGCGGGTTCGACCGCTGGTACGGGTTCCACGGCGGAGAGACGCACCAGTTCGTGCCCGCGCTCTACCACGACAATCACAGTGTCCGGCCTCCGCGCGCTATGGAGGATGGGTACCACTTGAGTGCCGACCTTGCCGATCGCGCCATCGATTTCCTCGGGGACCTTCGAGCTGTCGATGCCGAAATGCCCTTCTTCCTCTACTTCGCCACCGGGGCGTGCCACTCGCCCCACCACGCGCCCGCTGAGTGGATTCGGCACTACGAGGGCCGGTTTGCACAGGGATGGGATCGTTGGCGCGACCAGACTTTTGAGCGGCAGCGCGTGCTCGGAATCGTCCCCGAGGCGGCGGAGCTCTCGCCGCGCCCACCTTGGGTCCCGAGCTGGGACAGCCTCGAGGACCGGCAGCGGGCGCTGGCCGAGCGCTTCATGGAGTGCTTCGCCGCCTACCTGTCTTACACGGACCAGCAGATCGGACGCGTCCTCGACTTCATCGCCGACCTCGGCGACGCTGACGACACCGTGGTGATCGTCGTCTCTGACAACGGCGCCAGCTCCGAGGGTGGCAAGGAGGGCACCATCAACGAGGGTCGCCTGTCGAACTTCGAGGGCGCCAGCGTAGGTGAGATGCATCGACGAATCGACGAGATCGGCGGGCCGCTGAGCCACAACAACTACCCCTGGGGATGGACCATGGCGGGGAACACACCGTTTAAGCGCTGGAAGCGCGAGGTTCACGAGGGGGGTGTCGCCGACCCTTGCATCGTCCGGGTGCCCTCTCGTATGCGGTCCGCCACCGGTGTGGTCCGCCGACAGTATGCCCACGCGATCGACGTCTTCCCGACTGTGCTCGAGTTGGTCGGTGTAGACCCGCCCACCGAGATCGACGGGATAGCCCAGTCGCATCTCGATGGCACCAGCTTCGCCTACGCGCTCGGGGACCGCGGGCAGCAAGAGGCCGACCGGCACCTCACCCAGCACTTCGAGATGCTCGGGTCGCGTGCCCTCTACCACGACGGTTGGAAGGCGGTGACCTTCCATCCCGTAGGTCCGCTCTATGACGACGGCCTGCGGGCGAGCGCGCCCTTCGACGACGACGTCTGGGAGCTGTACCACGTGGCGGAGGACGTATCGGAGGCGCACGACCTTGCCTCTGAATACCCGGAGAAGGTTGCCGAGCTGGTGGCCCTGTGGTGGGAGGAGGCGAGGCGCAACGACGTCCTCCCACTCGACAACCGGGTGCTCGAGGCGGTTGTCCACAAGCACGACCGACGCCGTCACCAACAAACGTACCGCTACTTCCAGGGCGGTGCCCCGGTGCCGGAATGGGTGGCGGTGGACGTCCGCAACCGGTCGCACGCGATGTCGGTGACCGCCGAGATCCCGGACGGCGTCGTTCCGTCAGGCACCCTGCTCGCGCTCGGCTGCGCGCTGGGCGGATGGTCCTTGCACGTACACGAGGGTCGGCTGCGCTACATCCACAACCTGCACGGGCTCCGGCTGTACGAGGTCGCCTCCGACACCGTGCTCGCACCGGGTCGGCACCATCTCGAGTTCCGGTTCGACAAGGAGGAGGGTGCCGGGGGTCGGGCGGCGTTGTTCGTGGACGGTCGCCAGGTGGGGGAGGCCGAGGTGGAGCGGTTCACCCCCGTCGCTTTCAACGAGGTCGGTATAGGACTCACATGCGGCTACGAGTGGGGCCCAGCGGTCGGAGGGGACTACGAGGCACCGTTTCCCTTCGTCGGCACCATCGTCCGAGCCGAGGTCGGCGTCACGGGCCCGGTGATGCACGACCCAGTCGCGGATGTGGCAGCCATTCTGGCCTCGCAGTGAGCTCAGGGCAGCGGCGCGTCCAGCCCGGTCGGTTATGGGGTCCAGTCCTCCGGCGCACGCCTGTAGTGGCGACCTTTGGGTGTGGCATCTGAATGCCAATACCTGGCGCCATCCGCGCCGAGTTGTGACCTGAAATCAGGACCCAATCCGGACCGACGCTGACTGACGTCGTGGTCACCGGCACCGTTGTGGCTGTTGTCGTCGTTGCAGGCACGCGGTCGTCGTTGTTGCAGGCACGGTCGTCGTTGTTGTCGCAACAGTGGTTGTCGTCGGTAGCGGCCTGGGTGTCGTCGTCGTTGACCGCGGCAGCGTTGTCCGTGTCGTCGTCGTGGCACCGCGGGTCGTGGTCGTCGTGGCCTCTTCGTTCTTCGTCGTCGCTGTCGTCGTCGCTGTCGTCGTCGGTGGCGCGGTGGTCGTGACCACCACGGTGGCACGCGGAACCGTCGGAGCGGTCGTGACCGTCGTGCCCTTGACGAGCGCACTCAAAAACGCTGTGATGAGGCCAGAACCAGGCACCGCCAACGTGGTGGTGGTCGACCTGGGCGAGGTTGCCGCAGACGCGCCAGAGGACGCCGCGCGCGGAGCCGCCACCACCACGGACGTGGGCACTGGCACGAACGGCACCCCGGTCGCGCTTTCGGCGCGCACAGGAGCCAGCGTCGGTGCCTGCGAATGATGCGAAAGCCGAGCGAACACCACGCTGGCCACAGCGACCACGGCAAAGCCGAGGACGATATTGCGTGCGTGGTGCGGCTCGTACGGCCTGTTCGGGTGAGCGGCCCGGTAGTCACTCGCGATACCGATGCCTATCAGCACGAACGGCACCAGCACGACCACCACACCACCGAGGATCAATAACCGGCTGTGGTCGTTCATGTCGGCTCCCGCGGTCCGGGTCCGGCCAGATCAACGACCCTGACATCAGGTAGTTCCTCCGGCGGGCTCGGTCCGAATGTCGGTGTCCAATGGCCGTTCGTGTCTTGGATGAGCACGGGAGGCGCGCCCGAGTCGTCGCCGCTGAGCGCTTCGGCCGGGGCGATGCAGACGGTCTCGTTGGTTGACCCGGTCGGGCAACTCACGCCGAAGATGTCGTAGGAGCTGACACCCGCCGGCGCCGAGGCCGCTGCGCTCCGTCCTGCGAGCACTCCAGCGCCGAGTGCTGTCATGGCGAGGGCGAGAGCGATGCCCCGAATAGCAGCGACCCAGCCAGGATTCCCCGCAGGCTTCTTGCACGGAAAACACCCATCGGATCCCTGCTCTCCCGTTCCCCGACGCTCCCCATCGATGCATCCCTGGTGCGAGGCTTTCTTTAGCAGCGATCCCGACGCGCAGCAACCGCGATCGCGACTCAGCGACGCTTGACCTTCTTGAAATGTCGTGACCTGGGCTAAGGGGCCGCCGGGTTGGAGATCCACCTAGAGGCCGAGATGAACCAGTTCGCCTCCCTGAGAGTCAAGACGTGATAGCCCAGTCCAAGTTGATAATGACGCGGTTAGAGAGTGTCCATGCGATCTGGAGCGGTCAGGAGAGCGGTTTCACGAGTCGTGTGCCTGGCAGCCCTCGTCCTGACAGGCTGCAGCCAGACTTCCCCCAAAGGTGCGCAGAGCACAACTGACGGCGTGATCACCGGGGTCGCTCAACCGTGCATCGGCGTCGCAATCACCCCGGGCGGGTACAGCAAGATCTCGGTGACGGTGTATCTGACCCGAGGAACTAGGGCGGTGGCCCAGCAGTCTGTGGCGGGTGCGCACGGCTACCGCTTCGAGGTGCCTGCCGGGAACTACACCGTTGCCACCCATGAGGGTGAGGGCTCGAAACCCGTAGATGTAGTCGTCCACGCGGGACGGACCACGCACGCCGACATCCCTAGCTATTGCATGTAGGCCCTCCCGGCCGGTCCGAAGGTCACCGACAATCCGCCCAGAGGAGGATGCCCCCGAAGAGTGGCAATGCTCAGCGGGATCCGGACCGGCTCAGGGGACGGCGCCCTCCGCACCGAGATCGAGTGACGGCGCGACGTCCTGTGCCGGCGCACGCTGCCGACCGGGATGAACGTTGATGAGGAGCCCGGCGACAAGGGCAGCGAACACGAAGATCCCGGCCGCCCAGGCGCTGGCCGTCGCGTACCCGTGCACGGTGGCCCTGGCGATCTCGTCTCCGATTCGCCTGTGTGACACCAGGTAGGACGCCGTCGCCGTGGCGGCGATCGTGTTCAGCAGGGCCGTCCCGATGGAGGCCCCGATCTGCTGGGAGGTGTTCGTCATGGCCGACGTCACTCCGACGTCGCTCGGATCGGCGTTCTGGGTCGCCGTGCTGATGCAGGGAACGATCGCAATCCCCAACCCGAGGCCCAACAGAAGCTCGGTCGGCAGCACATGCGTCACATAGGAGGCATCGGGAGTCAGCCTCGTGAAGAGCGCGACGCCGAGTGCGGCCAGCAGTAGGCCGGGCACGACCAGCATGCGTGTCGGCACGCGGGGCATGAGACGGCTGGCGATCTGGGTGGCCGCGAACGCGTTGAGCGCCACCAGGGGTAGGAAGGCCAACCCCGTCTTGAGCGGTGAGTAGTGGTCGACGGTCTGGAGGAGGTAGGTGAGGAAGAGGAAGGTGCCGAACATCCCGGTGACCGCCAGCATGATCGTCAGGTAGGACCCGGCTCGGTTGCGGTTCTTCACGATGCGGAGTGGGAGGAGAGGGTTCGGCCCTTTGCTCTGCCAGAAGACGAAGGAACTCAAGAGCGCGACCGCGGCAAGGAGGGGGGCGATGACGTCGGAGGAGGCCCACCCGTCGGCACCCGCCTGACCCAGCCCGTAGACGAGGGCCACCAGGCCACCGCAGCCGAGGAAGACGCCCAGCACGTCAAGTCGGACACCGGGCGTGCCCTTGCGATCCGGGATCATGGTGAATGCGCCGAAGGCCACCAACCCGGCAATGGGTAGGTTCACGTACAGGCACCAGCGCCAGTCGACGTACTGGGTCAGGAAACCGCCGAGGATAAGCCCGAAGGCGGAGCCCGCGATGGCAATGGTGGCGTAGATCCCGAACGCCCGGCCTCGCTCATGAGGCTTGCTGAAGGTCGATGTAAGGATCGAGAGCACCGACGGAGCCAGCAGGGCGCCGAAGAGCCCCTGCAGGCCACGGGCGCCTATCAACATGAGGGTGGTCTGGGCCGCGCCGCCGACGGCCGACGCCAGGGCGAAACCCACGACCCCGGTCATCAGGGTTCGCTTGGGCCCGAACATGTCGCTGATGCGTCCGCCGAGCAACAGGAACCCGCCGAAGGCAAGCGTGTAGGCCGTCACGACCCACTGGCGATCGGTGTTGGAGAAACCCAGGGAGTGCTGGGCCGAGGGCAGGGCGATGATCATGATCGTCGAATCGAGCACCACCATCAGCTGTGCTCCGGCGATGACCACCAGGATCCACCAGTGGGCCCTCGTGGGACCTTTGGACATGGTGCCCGTTTCGGCGTCTCGCAGCGTTGTCACCGGCCGTCACGCCCCTTTTCGTCATGCGTCGCTGTGACGGCTGACGGGGCGAGGATCCGGTCGACCTGGTTCCGGCTGAGGGGACGGTGTTCCAGCGCAGACTCCGCCGGGCGCGGCCCATTCGGCTCGGCGGAGGTCGCCTCATGACACGCGCCTGCCTGCGCCGTATCCGGAGAGAGCACTCCGCTTAGGGTATCGGCTAGCGGATCCGAGACGGACATCGGGTCAAGGGTCGTCGCCCGTCGAGCGAGGTCCACAACGAGGTGCAATGCCGGGTCCGACAGTTGCGGGTCGCTCGGCCAGATCGGCGGAATGGCGCCGCGGTACGCCCAGGGCACCTTGCCATTCTCGATCGGTCATGTGGACCCATGGCCCTAGTGCCGGGAGGATACAGCGTCCACGCTGACAAAATGGCGGTGGTTGCTCGCTCTCCCTCCGAGGAGTTGGATCTCGACAGAGCCGCAGGGCTGTCGACGGACGAGGTCCTCTCGGCCCTTGGGAGCCGCCCGGAGGGGCTGACATCCGACGAGGTGGAGGAGCGGCTTCTCCGATTCGGGTCAAATGCGCTCGGCGTTCATCGGGTGCGCGCCACGACGGTCCTCCTTCGTCAGATTCGGAACCCGATCCTCCTCCTCCTCCTTGGAGCCGCTCTGATCTCGGGGCTCACAGGAGGCGGCACCAACGCCGTGATCATCGCCGTGATCGTCTTCCTCAGTATTGGCCTGGGCTTCTTCAACGAGTACCGGGCGGAGATAGCCATGGCCTCTCTCCGCGCCCAGATCCGACAAGAGGCCGAGGTCCGCAGGAATGGCCAGATGTGTCGGGTACCCGTGACGAACCTTGTACCGGGTGACGTGGTAACGCTCCGCATCGGGGCCCTGGTACCAGCCGACCTTCGCCTGCTCAACGTCGACGAGTGCGAGTGCGACGAAGGCATCCTGACCGGGGAGTCGATGCCGGTGGTCAAAGCCGTGGCGGCCGTCACCGGGCGCGTGCCGCAGGACCAGCCGGGATGTGCCTTCATGGGAACGATCGTTCACGAGGGATCGGCCACCGGCGTCGTCGTCCAGACAGGTGCTCGCACCGCCTTCGGACAGATCGCGGCCGGGTTGTCCGAACGTCAAGGCCAGACCGCCTTCGAGGTGGGCCTGTCACGTTTCTCGCGCTTCCTGTTCGGGGTGGCAGCCGTACTGACTGCGTTCATCTTCATCGTCAACGTGGCGCTCTCCCGGCCACTCATAGAGGCATTGCTCTTCTCCCTCGCAATAGCCGTCGGCATCGCACCCGAGATGATGCCGGCCATCGTCACGGTCAGCCTCTCGTCGGGATCGAAGGCGCTGGCAGCGAAGAAGGTGCTCGTCAAGCGGCTGGTGGCCATCGAGGATCTCGGCAACATCGAGATCCTCTTCACCGACAAGACGGGCACCCTCACCGAGGGTCTGATCACATACCAACGGGGTCTCGATCCGGCCGGCCAGGAGAGCAATCGTCCCCTGTTGCTCGGGCTCGTCTGCAACGAGGCAGCGGTCACAGAACGTGGCCCGGTGGGAGGGAATGCGCTGGACCAGGCCCTCTGGTCGGCTCCCGGAGCCGTACTGGGAGGGGACATCGCCGTCGAGTCCTCCCGCTACGTTCGAAGGGGCGTCCTCCCGTTCGACCACGAGCGGCAATTGGCCTCGGTGCTGGTCGATGGACCGGATGGGAAGCCGCTCGTGATCACGAAGGGCGCTCCGGAGGTGGTCCTCGACCGGTGTATCGGTGTCCCCGACGACGCCCGGTCGGCGTTGGAGGCGCTCTTCTCCCAAGGGGCTCGGGTGGTCGCCGTCGCCAGCCGCCCGGTCGAGGGCACGAGTGCGCTGACGGCAGCAGACGAGCATGCACTGGAGTTGGCGGGCTTCTTGACGTTCGCCGACCGGCCGAAGCCCGATGCCGGCGCATCCATCGCCCAGCTCGAGCGACTTGGGGTGGACGTGAAGATCATCACCGGGGACAACGGTTTGGTCGCGGCCAAGGTGTGCTCGGACATCGGCGTCGAGTGCGCCGGAGTGCTGACCGGCGAGGAGGTCGAGGCTCTCGATGACGACCATCTGGAAACCGCGATCCTGACCACGACCGTCTTCGCCCGGATCGGCCCTGATCAGAAGTCTCGGATCATCAAAGTGGCCCGTCGCACCGGAAAGGACGTGGCGTTCCTCGGAGACGGGGTCAATGACGCGGTGGCCTTGCATCACGCCGATGTCGGCATCTCGGTGGACTCCGGAACCGACGTGGCCAAAGACGCTGCTGACGTGGTGCTGCTCGACAAGGACCTCGGCGTGCTGGCCGAGGGCGTCATGGAGGGCCGCCGCATCTTCAACAACACCATGAAGTATGTCCTCATGGCCACGTCGTCGAACTTCGGAAACATGTTCAGCGCGGCTGGCGCGTCCGTCTTTCTGACGTTTCTCCCCATGCTGCCCTCACAGATCCTGCTGAACAATCTGCTCTACAACACAGGACAGCTGGTGATCCCGACCGACCGCGTTGATCCCGAGGCGCTGGCCCGCCCAGCGGCGTGGGACATGAAGTTCATCCGTCGCTTCATGTCGGTCTTCGGTCCCGTCAGCTCCATCTTCGACTTCCTGACCTTCTGGGTGATGCTCTCCGTACTCCATGCCGGTCACGTCGAGTTCAGAACGGGCTGGTTCGTGGAGTCGATCGCAACGCAGACCTTGGTCATCTATGTGATCCGGACCCGAAGGGTCCCGTTCTTCAAGAGCCGGCCCAGCTGGCCGATGCTGGTCGTGCCAACCGGCGCGGCCCTCGTCGGAGCCGTGCTGCCCTACACCGGACTCGCTCATCTGCTGGGATTCACGCCGCTGCCGACGACGTTCTTCCTGTTGCTGTTCGGAATGGTCGTGGTCTACCTGCTGCTCGTCGAGCTGGCGAAGACCCGCTTCTACCGGACCCCGCACGCGCAAACGCCGCGGAGACCTTCTACCCATGTCGAACGGTTGGAGCGGCGGATGCGGCGCCGAGTCTCGCGTTTCGTGCACTTTGCCAACCCACGTGTGCACCCTCAGAAGGCAGAGCCGTCCCCGACACCGCACGTCGACCAACGGACACAGAGGTAAGACGCCGGTCACCCAACGCTCCCCCTGGGCGTGTTCCCGTCACCGAGGCGAGCCGGCCATGAGGGGTCGCGGCGGCTCCGCTCCCCGGTTGGGGTCTTTGGACCCTGGCTGATCTCCGCCTCACCCTGCAGCCTGGAAAGGGTCGGAGAAACAGGTCATGCCCGAGCACGCCGGGACTTGTTGGAATGGAGATGAAACCCCATGTCGATCAAGAGCGTTGAGTTGGAGGCTGGGGGATCATCGCCCGCCGGATTGCCACCACTGTCGCAGCGGAACAAGGAAAAAGTCCATGCGCTGGGGCTGACGTCGGCTACCGGCCTCGTCATCGGCAGCATCGTCGGGACGGGCGTGTTCACCATGCCCGCCGTGATCGCCGGTGCGGGAACCATGGGCGTCATCGTGTTGGGTGTCATCGCCGTGGGTGCGATGTTGCTCGCCGTGCTGTTCGGACAGCTCACCAAGCGCGTGCCCAACAGCGACGGCGGGTTGTACGCCTACTCACGCCATGAGTTCGGGGACTTCGCCGGGTACCTGGTGGGGTGGTGCTACTGGATCCAATCCTGGGCCGGCAACGCCGCCATCGTCTCGTCATGGGTGTTCTACGTCGACGCCCTGTTCGGTTTCACCCACCCATCGGGCATGGAGAATTTCGGCATCGCCATGGTGGGGTTGTGGGTGCCGGCCATCATCAACCTGGTCGGTATCCGCCAAATGGCGTGGTTCCAGAATATCACCGTTGTCCTGAAGTTCCTTCCCCTGCTGTTCGTCGGCATCGTCGGCTGGTTCTTCGTCGAGAGTGCCCACTTCGGTCCCTTCAACGCCTCGGGTGGGAGCCTCTACTCGGGCATCGGCATCGCTGCCGGCGTGGCGCTCTTCTCCTTCATCGGGGTCGAGGCGGCAGCGGTCACGGCCAAGCGGGTGAAGAATCCCCGGATCAACGTCATGCGCGCCTCAATGATCGGCACGGCGCTGAGCGCCGTCCTCTACGTGTTGGTCACCGCGGCGGTCATGGGGCTGGTGTCCCACCACACACTGGTGAACACCGGCTCGCCGTTCGTCAACGCCTTCCAGTCGATCTTCCCCCATGAAGCTTGGGCCGGGAAGTTCATCGCCGCCATCGCAGTGATCTCGGGCATCGGAGCCCTCAACGGCTGGACACTGATCGTCACCGAGACGTCCCGTGCCATTGCCCAGGACGACATGTTCCCGCGACCCTTCGCTTGGACCGACCGCAAGGGCACCGCCTGGTTCGGCATCTTGGTCGGTACCGCACTGCCGTCGTTGCTGATGCTGTGGCGCTACACCACGACCTCGGGGCTGACCGTCTTCACCTATCTGGTGGACCTCACGGTCGTCACCGTGGCCATTCCGTACTTCATGTCGGCCATTGCCCAGCTCACCTACCTGGTCTCCCGCCGCCGGCGGGTGAACGGCTGGGCGCTGGCCCGTGACTTGCTCGTGGCGGGCGCCAGTGTCCTCTTCTCCATGTGGGTGACGTTCGCCTCGGGCTACCAGGTCGTCTACCAAGCTCTGGTGGTGATCCTGGCCGGTCTCATCCTCTACGCCTTCTTGAACGCCCGCCGGCAACGCCTGGGTGAGGCGAGTGAGCCGACGGACCTCCCGCCGGAGGAAGCCACCGTCGAGCTGGCCAAGGTCAACCTGACGACCCAGCCGCAGTCATGACACCACCCAAGGGAGACCACGCAGTGACGTTCCACGTCGACTCAGAGATCGGCCAGCTCCACCAGGCCATCGTCCACCGACCCGGGCTCGAGCTGTCCCGGTTGACCCCCGACAACATCGGCGAGCTGCTCTTCGACGACGTCATGTGGGCCGCCAAGGCGAAGGAGCAGCATGACGCCTTCGCCGAAGCCCTGCGGGACAAAGGGGTCCAGGTGCACTACTACGGTCAGCTCCTGAGCGAGACCCTCGAGCTTCCCGAGGGACGTGAGTTTGTCCTCGACCGGGTCTGCACGCCCGAGATCCTCGGCCCCTCCCTGGTCGATCCGGTCCGCCGCCTCTTCGAGGACCTTGACGGCACGGCATTGGCGGAGTTCCTGGTCGGCGGGATCCTCAAGGCCGATTTGCATCCGCTCCGGGCCCACAGCCTCAAGTGGGACATGCTCAAGGCCGACGACTTCATCCTCACCCCGCTGCCCAACCACTTGTTCCAGCGGGACAACTCATGCTGGATGTATGGCGGAGTCACCATCAACCCGATGGCCAAGCCGGCCCGTCAGCGCGAGACGCTGCACACGCGGGCCATCTACCGCTTCCACCCGCTCTTCGCCTCCGCCGATTTCGTGACCTACTACGGCGACGAGGACCGCAACTACCAGCCGGCCACCATCGAGGGGGGCGACGTCCATGTGATCGGTCACGGGGCCATCCTCATCGGCATGGGTGAGCGCACCACGCCCATGGCCGTCGAGACGGTCGCCCATGCGCTTTTCGGCGCCAAGCAGGCCACCACGGTGGTCGCAATCGAGTTGCCCCATAGCCATGCCTTCATGCATCTCGACACCGTGATGTCGATGGTCGACACCGGCACTTTCGTGCTCTACCCCTACTTCGACCGGCACCTGCGCAGTTGGACCATTTCGGAGGGCGAGCAGCCAGCCCACCTGAAGATCTCACGGAATCACAGCCTCTGGGACACCCTGGCCGGGATCCTCGAAGTTCCGGAGATCACTGTGCTGACCACCGACGAGGACATCCGAGCGGCCGAGCGCGAGCAGTGGGACGACGGAACCAACTACCTGGCGGTCGCACCGGGCGTGGTCTTCGGCTACGACCGCAATGTGGCGACCAACACCATGTTGCGCAAGCACGGCATCGAGGTTGTCACGATCGCCGGGGGTGAGCTCGGCCGCGGCCGCGGTGGCCCGCGCTGCATGACCTGCCCCATTGAGCGCAGTGCGTAGGTTGGGGGAACGGAAATGACAGTGGACCTACGGGGTCGCAGCTTCCTCAAGGAGATGGACTTCACCAAGGAGGAGTTCACCTACCTCCTCGACCTTGCCGCCACATTGCGCGTGGACAAGCGCTCCGGGACCGAGGCGCAGAGGCTGATCGGTCGCAACATCGCCCTCATCTTCGAGAAGACCTCCACGCGCACCCGATCTGCCTTTGAGGTCGGCGCGCACGATCAGGGCGCGCACGTCACGTACTTGGGGCCCGAGGAGACCCATATCGGCCACAAGGAGTCGATGAAGGACACGGCCCGAGTGCTCGGGCGGATGTTCGACGGGATCGAGTACCGTGGCTCCGCACACGAGAACGTCGAGATCCTGGCCCGCTTCGCCGGCGTTCCGGTCTGGAATGGGCTCACCGATCAGTGGCACCCGACTCAGATGCTGGCCGACGTGCTCACGATGCGGGACCACTCGACGCGCCCGCTCAACGAACTCGCGTACTGCTATCTCGGTGACGCGCGGAACAACACGGCGAACTCTTTGCTCGTGACCGGCGCACTGCTGGGGATGGACGTCCGCTTGGCCGCTCCCGAGGCACTGTGGCCGTCGACGGAAATTCGTGACATCGCGGAGCAGCTCGCGGCGACCTCGGGGGCACGCCTCATGGTCACCGACGATGTGCACAAGGCGGTCTTGGAGGTGGACTTCCTCTATACCGACGTCTGGCTCTCCATGGGGGAGCCGGAAGAGGCATGGGGAGAGCGGATCAAAGAGCTCCTCCCCTACCAGGTCAACAGCGAGCTTGTCTCGGCGACGAGAAACCTGGACGTGAAATTCCTGCACTGTCTTCCCGCGTTGCACAACCGCCAGACCGAGGTGGGCGAGACCATCTTCGAGAAGTGGGGTCTTTCGGCGCTGGAAGTCACCGAGGAGGTCTTCGAGTCCGCGGCCTCGATCGTCTTCGACCAGGCCGAAAATCGCCTGCACACGATCAAGGCTGCCATGGTGGCCACGGCCGGCGACTGACATGCGCCTGGTGATCGCCGTGGGCGGCAACGCCCTGCTCGAGCGGGGAGAGACGCCGATGGCTGAGATCCAGGAGAACCACGTGAAGGTTGCTGTCGATTCCCTGGCCCCCCTGGCCCGTGACCATGACCTGGTGATCACTCATGGGAACGGGCCGCAAGTGGGCCTGCTGGCCAACGAGAGCGCCCTCGATCCCGACCTCCCGTCTCCCTACCCACTTGACGTGCTCGGTGCGCAGACACAGGGAATGATCGGTTACTTCTTCTTGCAGGCGATCAAGAATGCCCTTCCGGGTCGCGAGGCCGTCAGCCTGATCTGCCAAACCGAGGTGGCGGCCGATGATCCGGCCTTCGCGCATCCGACCAAGTTCGTCGGCCCGGTCTATTCCGAAGCGGAGGCACACCGGCTGGCGGCGTTGCGGGGCTGGCAGGTGAGGCCCGATGGGACCTCCTGGCGGAGGGTGGTGGCCTCGCCCGAACCGCTGAAGTTGCTCGAGCTCCCGGCCATCCGCCTGCTGCTCGCGGCCAGCGCCATCGTCATCTGCGCCGGTGGCGGAGGCATCCCGGTGATCCGAGCGGACAGCGGCGATCTGCGGGGCGCCGAGGCCGTCATCGACAAGGACCTGGGCGCGTCGTTGCTGGCCCAGGACCTCCATGCTGATGCCCTGGTGATCCTGACCGACGTGGCCAACGTCGAGACAGGTTTCGGCACGGAGGCGGTCCGTCCCATCGGTCACACGACCACCGCCGCCCTGCGCTCCCTTTCCTTCCCCGAAGGGTCGATGGGGCCGAAGATCGAAGCGGCATGCCGGTTCGTGGAAGCCACGGGGAATCCCGCAATGATCGGTCGCCTCGACCAAGCGGCCGAGCTTGTGCGGGGGACGTGCGGGACGGTCATCGAGCCGGCGGACACGACCGGCAGTTCCCCGGCGCTCGCCCACTCGCCGACCACTTGACGAGAAGGCGCCGACAGGAACACCACTCTGAGCAACTCTCCCACTCCCGACGAGACTCCCGCGCACGCCGAGCCCCAGGCTGACGAGATCTCAGACCGGGTCATCAAGCCGGCAACGGAGGCGATCGTGCAGCGGCTCCAAAGGGACGCCGCATCGCCGGATCGACATCTGGGAGGGAGGCATGTGGGACAACTCGGGGGTCAGCCGGGCCACGAACCACACCGAGGCTTTGTGAGCGCCCCCGTCGGAACAGGGGTGGCGGTCCCGGCCGTCCCATCGTTGGCATGATCACGGAAGTGATCACGATGTCGGTCGAGCAGTTCGAGGAACTCGTGGCCGATGCGCTCGACGAGATACCGGCGGAGCTCCGGAGAGCCATGGAGAACGTGGCGGTCCTCGTCGACGACACCAGCCCGCCCGGAGGGTTGTTCGGTCTGTACGAGGGGGTCCCCCTCACCAGTCGGGGGAACTACTCGGCCTCCATGCCGGACCGGATCACGATCTTCATGGCGACGATCTGCAACGCGTCACACAGCAGCCAGGACGTAGTGGCGCTGGTGCGCAAGACGGTGATCCACGAAGTCGGTCATCACTTCGGCATCGACGAGAAGCGACTGAGGGATCTGGGCTGGGGGTAGGCAGCGGCACGCGCCTGCCCTGCCGGTAACGTCGACACCGGATGAGCGGTGAGCAGGCACCGGCAGTGGATGTGGAAGAGGCCCGGGCGATCCTCGACGCGCGGCGAGAGCTCTACGGAGATTCGGATCCATGGACGCTCCGGGCGATGACGCAGCTGGCGAACGCCTTGCGTGACCTCGGCGAGTATCGCGAGTCGGAAGCCCTCCTGAGGGCCTCGATCTCAGTCCAGAATCGCTCCGACGACACGGACGAGGCCCGTCTCACCCACACCGAGTTCAGTTTGGCCATCGTTCTCGATCGTCTCGGTGAGAACGACGCGGCGAGGCACCTTTGGGAGGACGTCCTCGAAGCCTCGGACCGGCAGAACGGGCCCGAGAGCGATCTCTCGGTACGGGCGGCGATCAATCTCGCCATCAGTCTCCGAAAGCTCGGTCGCTACGGGGACGAGTTCCCTCTCCGGGTGCGCATCCTCGAATCGACGAGGAGGGTCAAGGGTCCCGAGAACGCCGACACCTACCGGGCCCTCGTCGACCTGGCCCAGACGCATCGCAACCTCGGCAACCACGAGATGGCCCTCAGCGTGTTCACCGAAGCGCTGGCCGGCCTGGAGCGCAACGGGCTGGACCAGAGGACGCTCCTGTACCAGAAGTGGGCCATCGCGTCGGAATTGGTGGCGCTCAAGCGGCCAAAGGAGGCCTCGAGGATGTTCGACGAGGTCGTCGCCGGTGCGATCGAGCACCTGGACCCGGACGATCCGCTCCGGAGGAGTGCCGTTCGCCAGAAGCGCGCCTACCGGCTCATCGGCAAGTTCTCCCGACAGAAGAAGCCGAAGGGGAAGGAGCGCCCGGAAGCCGTGACGTGAGCGCGCCGCGCCGCGATGCCTTCGTGGGGCCGGCTCTCGTTCCCCGGGCCGCGCCGGGGGGACATCGTTCCCCTCTCACTCTTCGAAGGGCTGGTCGATCGGCACCGCTCGAACGTGGAAGCCCGTGCGAACTGCCGGAAAGGGATCAGCCGGCCGATCGGGCGGCTCGTGCTCCACCACGGGCTTCGGCTTCTCCGCGGCGGCTTGGTCCTCGAGGACTCTGACGTGAGTCTTGTCCGCTCCGGGCGTGATCTCCCGATCGGATTCGTCTGCAAGTTGTTCAAGCTGGCGCTTCTCCCGACGCCGTCGTAGTGGTCCGCCCCGTGACGTCGGTATGTCGCCCTGCCCCATGAGCCGAGCCTAGTGACAGCGGACCCGTCCCCAAGGGAGCCTGCGGAGTGGATCCGCCGCCGGGGGCGTCGGTGCGAGCGGGTGGGACGGGACCCCGACAGTGGCGGTAGCGTACGAAGCGCGTCGTCGCGTCACACCCTGGGAGGGACCGTGGAAACCGAAGCCGCCATCCTGTGGCAAACCCACACCGACTGGAGCGTCGAGCCGATCGAGCTCGACCCGCCCAAAGAGGGCGAGGTGCTCGTGAAGCTCGCCGCGTCGGGCATGTGCCACTCCGACGAGCACCTCGTCACCGGCGACCTCATCGCCCCCCTGCCTATCGTCGGGGGCCACGAGGGTGCCGGTGTCGTGGAGGAGGTCGGCCCGGGAGTCACCGGCCTGGCGCCGGGCGACCACGTGGTCTTCGGCTTCATCGCCGCCTGTGGACAGTGCCCCCCGTGCGCCACGGGGCACTCCAACCTCTGCGACACCGGCGCCGAGCTCATGTCGGGCCACCAGATGGACGGCACCGTCCGCCACCACGCACGGGGCCAGGACGTGGCCACCCTGTTGTGTCTGGGCACGTTCGCCCCTTACACGGTGGTCAACCAGGCGTCGTGCGTGAAGATCCTCGACGACATCCCGCTCGACAAGGCCTGCCTCGTGGGCTGCGGTGTGACCACCGGCTGGGGCTCCTCCGTGTACGCCGCGGACGTGCGCCCCGGCGACAACGTGGCCGTGATCGGCATCGGCGGTATCGGCGCCTCGGCCGTGCAAGGGGCCCGCCTGGCCGGCGCCGAGATGATCTTCGCCATCGACCCCGTCGAGCTGAAGCGGACCCTCGCCCCCTCCTTCGGGGCGACGCATGTGGCGGCGTCGGTCGACGAGGCGTTCGCGCTCATTGAGCAGGAGACCTGGGGCCACATGTGTGACAAGGTCATCTGCGCCATGGGCGTCGGTTCCGGGGCGATGATGGAGTCGATCCTCGGCATCACCGCCAAGCGCGGGAGGGTCGTGGTGACCAACATCCACCCTGCACTCGAGTCGTCGGTCACGATGAACCTGATGTTCCTGACCCTGCTGGAGAAGCAGGTCGTCGGCAGCATTTTCGGCTCGGCCAACATCCGGTCCGACATCCCCAAACTGCTCAAGCTCTACCGAGACGGGCAGCTCGACCTGGACTCCATGATCACGAACACGTACAAGCTGGGGGACGTCAACCAGGGCTACCAGGACATGCGGGACGGCAAGAACATCCGCGGCGTCCTCATCTACGACAGCTAGGTCGGGAGGCTCAGGCCGCCGCGCCCCAGATGTTGTTGCAGCGCTCGCAGACCTCTTCGGGCACGACGCCGGTGCGCATGAGGACGCCGAATGTCTTGCACCCCAGGCACAGGCCGAGGGCGGACTCGAGGAACGCGGCGGTCGCCAGAAGGCCGAGCATGACCTCGGCGGCGGTCCAGTAACCCAGGCCCGTAAGCAGGAGTGCGGTCACCGAGAAGGCGACGCCGATGCCCTGGGCGAAGCGCTTGGGCGGCCCCGCCACGGGGCGCTCGGGGATCCGGAGCCGCGGCGTGATCACCCGCGTGACCAGCTGCCCGAGCGGGCTCAGCGTGGGGCCCGTCAGCACCCGGGCCACGAAGCCGTAGGCGATGACCACGGTGGCCCACTTGAGATCGAAGGCGATGGTCAGGACGCACATCACCACGACGCCGGCGGCCACCAGGCGCGCCGAGACCTCGTTGACCGGGTTGGGGAACGAAAAGAGCGAGTGCACCCTGCTGGGGGTGATCGGAGTGGCGTTGCCCATGACCTGCTCCTTGCCGTGAACCGGATAACCCTGACGATTTTAGTCGGGTTTTGCCGGGACCTGACAGGGCGGGCCCGAACAGCTCCCTGGGCCCCTCGGGGTCAGCCCCCGGCCGGCGGCACCGGCTGGGGCGGGGGTGGCCCGACGTAGCGGGCGGCGGGTCGGATGAGGCGGTTGTGCGAGGCCTGCTCCATGACGTGGGTGCTCCACCCGATGGTGCGCCCCGCGGCGAAGGTCGGCGTGAACATCTCACGCGGGATGCCGCACGTGTGCATGACCACACCGGCGTAGAACTCGACGTTGGTGTAGAGCTGGCGACCGGGCTTCAGCTCGGCCAGCACGTCGACCGTCGTGCGCTCGACGGACTGCGAGAACTCGACCAGGGGGCCTCCGAGACGCTCGGTGACCGAGCGCAGGAGCAGCGAGCGCGGGTCATCGGTCTTGTAGACGCGATGGCCGAAGCCCATGATGCGTTCGCCGTGCTCGACGGCAGCGCGGATGTAGGCGTCGGCCCGCTCGGGCGTGCCGATGGCGTCGAGCATGTCGAGCGCGCGGCTCGGGGCCCCGCCGTGCAGCGGCCCCGACAGCGCCCCGATGGCGGCCACGATGGCCGCACCGAGGTCCGCCCCCGTCGACGTCACCACGCGCGCCGTGAACGTCGACGCGTTGAAGCCGTGGTCGATGGTGAGGATCATGTACTGCTCAATGGCCCGGGCGTGCAGCGCGCTCGGCTCCTCGCCCGTCAGCATGTAGAGGTAATTGGCGGCGAAGCCCAGGTCGTCTCTCGGCTCGACGGGCTCGTTCCCGGTCCGCAGGCGGTGCGCGGCGGCCAGGATCGTCGGCACCACCGCGCACATCCCGACGGCCTGCTCGTACAGCTCGTCGGCGCTGATGTCGTGCGTGGGGCGCCAGCCCAGCTCCGCCCCGAGGACGGACACCGCTGTGCGCAGCATGTCGAGCGGTGCCCCCCGGAGCGACAGCGCCGGCAGCAGGGTGCTGAGCCCCGGCGGCATGGTGCGCCGCCGCCGCACCTCGTCGCCGAAGGCGGCCGAGGCCGCCGCATCGGGCAGCTCACCCCGGAACAGCAGGTGCCAAACGTCCTCGAGCGAGCGCGCCCCGGCGAGGTCGACGGCCGAGTACTGGCGGTAGTGGAAGAAGCCCTCCTGGCCGCGCACGTCGCCGATGGTCGTCTCGGCGACCACCACGCCCTCGAGGCCGGCCGGCACGTCGCCGCTCGTCTCGGTCGCGGGCCGGATGCGGGCGACGCCCATGAGGTCGCGCAGCGAGACGACGCCCACGCACCGCTGACCCTCCACCACCGGCAGGTGGCGGTAGTGGTGCGAGGTCAGGCTGGCCCACGCCGCGTCGACCCGCTCCTCGGGACCGAGCACGTCGGGCCGGGAGGTCATCCAGAGCCGCACCTGCTCGCGACCGGGATCGCCGCCACCGGCCGCCGCCCGAAGAAGGTCGCGCTCGGTGAGGATGCCCACCACCTTGCCGTCGTCGGTCACGACGACCGACCCGGTGTCGGCTCCCTGCATCACCAGGGCCGCCGCCGCCAGGGTGTCGTCCGCGGCACAGGTCACCGCGGGGGAGGTCATGAGGTCGCGCACGATGGTTTCCATGCCTCCCACTATGCCTCTCCCACCTGGGTCTGTAAATGTTGATCAAGTCAATGTACGCTCACCGGAATGGAGAGGATGCTCACCACCGACGAGGCGGCCCGGCGCCTCGGCGTCAAGGTGCCGACCCTGTACGCGTACGTCAGCCGCGGCCTCCTCGAGTCACACCGAGACCCGACCCGCCGGGGGAGCCTCTTCGACCTGGCCGACATCGAGGGCCTGGCGGCGCGCAGCCGGGGCGGGCGCCAGACGGCGACGCGGCTGGCCACCATCACGACGGGCGTGACCCAGCTGGACCAGGAGCTCGGTCCCATCTACCGCGGCCGCCTGGCCACCGAGCTGGCGCTGGGGTCGAGCTTCGAGGAGGTGGCCGACCTCCTGTGGCAGTCCGACGATGGCGGCCACTGGTCGGCCCCCGACCTCGGCGCGTGCCCGCTCACCCAGACGTTGGACCGCATGCGCTGGGCCATCGTGCTGTGCGGAGCCACCGACCCGCTGCGGTCCGACCTGCGTCCCGTCGCCGTCACCCGCGCCGCCCGCCGTGCCGCCGCCGCGCTGACCGACGTGGTCGGGCTCGCCCCGGCAGGCGGCCACGTCGGCACCTCCATCGCGGCACGCCTCGCGGCGCGCCTCACCGCCTCCGACGCCGAGGTGCCGGCGGCCGCCGTGAACGCCGCCCTCGTCCTCATGGCGGACCACGAGCTCGCCACCTCGACGATGGCGGTGCGCGTGGCGGCGTCCGTGCGCTCCGATCCCTACGACGCGCTCCTCGCCGGGCTGGCCACGCTCGCCGGGCCGCTGCATGGGGGGGCCAGCCAACAGGCTTACGAACTGCTGGTCGTGGCCGAACGCGACGGCGTGCCGCGGGCCCTCAACGACGTCCTGCGCGAGCACGGGCGTCTCCCCGGCTTCGGGCACGCGGTCTACAAGAGCGGCGATCCCCGCTTCGCCGCACTCCTCGCGCTGGCCGAGCCGCTGCTCAGCGAGGAGCGCCGCGCCATCGTGCGCGAGGTGATGGCGCTTGCCGCGGCGCACGACGTCCCGCTGGCCAACTGCGACCTGGCTCTGGCCGCGCTGAGCTGGGGGACCGGTATGCCGCCCGACACGGGGCGCACGATCTTCGCGGTCGCCCGGGTGGCGGGGTGGGCCGCCCACTACATGGAGGAGCTGACCGAGCGCCCGCTCCGCTTCAGGGCCCGGGCGGTCTACAGCGCCTGAGAGACCATCGCCACGGCGGGGCGGGGCGGTCTACCCGGCGCCGATGACGATGGCGGAGGGGTGCCCCCCGAGGTGGATCGGCGTGCCGACCTTGCCGGTGGCCAGCGTCACCGGCACCAGGGAACCGGCCTGCTGTGTCACCCACGCCGTCGTGCCGTCGGGGGTCAAGGCGATCCCCTGGGCGACGCCGGGCAGGCCGATCTGTGCGCCGACGGCGAACCCGATGGTCGTGACCGGCACGACGCCCGCACCACCGCACACGTACGCGGTGGTGCCCGACGGCAGCACCGCGATGCCGGTCGGGTTGAGGGGCAGCGCGACGGCACCGCCCGGTGCCAACGTGACTGCGTTGATCGGCGTCAGCGATCGGTTGCCGAAGTTGCCCACGAGCACCTCGGACGACGCCACCGCGATCGTCTGCGGCCCCGGCCCTACCGGGATGGCCGCGCCGGCCTGCATCGTCGAGAGGTCGATCGGCGTCACCGCGTTGCTGCCGAAGTCGGCCACGAACGCGGTGGCCGCGCCCGACGCCGCCGTGTAGACCGCGATGGCAACCGGCTCGGTGCCCACAGGGATCGGCGGGCCGGCCCGCCAGGTGCCGAGGTCGACCGGGGTGACGTTGTCCGAGTCCAGGTTCGCCACGAGCGCAATGCCCCTGCCCCGGGTCCCGCCCGGTGCGACGGCCACCGCGTCGGGCTCCACCCCGACGCCGGCCGAGTCCACCACGCCGTGGGTCGCCGGGTCGATCTCGTGCAGCGTGTCGTCCCCCTGGGTGACGACGAGCAGCCCGCGGCCGCCGGCCGTGTACGCCAGCGCCGAGGGGAGGCTGCCGACGGCCACCTTGGCCTGAATGTGGCGTCTGGGCAGGCGCACCGGCGTCACATCCGTGCCGGGCAGGGTCACCGACGCACCTGTCGTCACCCATGCCACGTCGTGCACGGTCGCGCTGCCCACCGGACGCGTGCAGGCGGCCAGCACCGGGACCGCGACCACCAGCGCGACCGTCACGCCCCACCGGCGCCTCACCGCGCGCTCAGCCCCGCGCGCAGGCGGCCCCGGCCGGGCGGTCCGCTCCGCCCCAGCCGCTGGCGTCGCCTTCGGGCCAGAAGTCGCCGGTCAGGTCGTCCTGCACGTAGGCCACTGGGGCCGGGAGGCCGGCCGCCAGCGCGCGCAGCGCGTCCAGGAGCGCGTCGACGTCGTCGCCCGAGGTGCCGAGGCCGCAGCTGGCCCGCACCGCGCCGGGAATGGCGCCCCGCTCGCCGCGGCGCACAGCGGCCCGGGCCCGCGCCATGCCCTCGCTGCCGACGCCGAGCAGCCGGATCAGGTAGGGGTGCGCGCAGAAGCAGCCGTGCCGTACGCCGACCCCGAACTCGGCGCTCAACCGGGCCGCCACCAGTGCGTGGTGCATCCCGTCCACGGTGAAGGCCGCCACGGCGAGACCCTCGTCGTCGGAGCCCGCAGGGCCGCGCGGCCCGAGCACGTGGACGCCCTCGGTGGCGCGCAGCCCGTCGTGCAGGCGGGACGACAGGGCGTCCTCGTGGGAGCGGATCTGGTCCCAGCCGATCCGCTCCAGCTCGTCCATCGCGGTGCCGAACGCGACGGCACCGACGACGTTGGGGGAGCCGGCCTCCTCGCGCTCGGGAGGCTCGGTCCAGATGACTTCGTCGAGGTCGACCAGGTCGACGGCGCCGCCACCGGCCAGGAACGGGTCCCCGGTCTCGAACGTGTGCCGAGGGCCGATGAGCGCGCCAGCGCCGAAGGGCGCGTAGAGCTTGTGCCCGCTGAAGGCGACGAAGTCGGGCCCCGCCGGCAGCGGCCGGTGGGGTGCGAGCTGGGCCGCGTCGAGGAGAACCGGGATGCCCCGCTCGTGCGCCGCCGCGCAGATCTCCTCGACCGGGGGCAGCCACCCGGTCACGTTGGAGGCGCCCGTCATGGCCAACAGCGCCGGGGGCCGCCCGTCGTCGAGGACCCTGACCACGTGCTCGGTGCCGAAGGTGCCGTCGGCACCGCACTCGACCCAGCGCCGCGCCGCCACCCGGGCCCAGGGCAGCAGGTTGGCGTGGTGCTCGACAACCGTCGTGGCCACCACGTCGTCGGGGCCGAGGCGGAGGCGGTAGGCGAGGTGGTTGATCGCCTCAGTGGTGTTGCGCACCAGCACCACCACGTCATCCCCGCCCGCCGGCCGGCGGGCGAAGCGGTGCACGCTGTCGCGGGCGGCCTCGTAGGCGGCGGTGGCGCGTCGCGACTTGTAGCCCGCGCCGCGGTGCACGCTGGAGTACCACGGCAGGAACTCGCCGACCTTGTCCGCCACCGACTGCAACGCCGGCGTCGAGGCGGCACAGTCGAGGTCGCGGTAGGGCCGCTCCACACCATCGAGGCAGGGCACCGGTACGTGGGCGCCGACGAGCGGCGCGACGGCGGGCTCCGATGTCACGCCGTCACACTAGGGAGTGCGGGCGACCGGCGGTGTCCGGGACGGGCCCGTTGTTCGCTGCTGCTGGCGCGAGTGGCGGTCCCGGCGGCACGGGCAGCTTTCCATACCGGTTGCAGTAGTTGTTCCCCTGGGCCGCAACCCCTAACCAGTCTCGGCCGCCGCCGGGCGCTACCCTGCCCTCTCGTGGAGGAGCGTTACGAGTCCGAGCTCGCCCGGTCCGCGGCCGTCCTCGACGGGGTGGACCGGGCCCTGGAGCGCCTGAGCGAGGGCACCTACGGATCGTGTGAGACCTGCGGCGTCCCGATCCTGGACGCTCACCTGGAGGCGGACCCCACCCGGTGCCTGTGCGAGCAACACCTGGCGCTCGGTTAGCTCAGCACCGGCTCGGCCCGTGCGGGCCGGCCGTCAGCCGGCGACCTTGAGCCCCTTGGCCGCGTCGAGTCGGGCCGCCACGTCGGACCAGTTGACGATGTTCCACAGCGCGGCGAAGAAGTCGGCCTTCACGTTCTTGTACTGCAGGTAGAAGGCGTGCTCCCAGGCATCGAAGACGAGGAGGGGGACCGAGCCGTTGCCGACGTTGCCCTGGTGGTCGTAGACCTGCTCGATGATGAGGCGCCCGGCGAGGGGCTCGTAGGCGAGTGCGCCCCAGCCCGAGCCCTGGATCGTGGAGGTGGCCTGGGTCAGGTGCGCCTTGAACTTGTCGAAGGAACCGAAGTTCTCGTCGATGGCGGAGGCCGAGCGCGCCGTCAGGCTTGTCGCCGCCGTCGGGGCTGAGGTTCTTCCAGAAGATGGAGTGCAGGACGTGGCCCGAGATGTGGAACGCCAGGGTCTTCTCGAGCCCGACGATGGCGCCGAAGTCGTCCTTGTCGCGGGCACCGGCCAGCTTCTCGAGCGTCTGGTTGGCACCGGTGACGTAGGCGGCGTGGTGCTTGTCGTGGTGGAGCTCCATGATCTGGCCGGACACGTGGGGCTCCAGCGCGGCGTAGTCGTAGGGCAGATCGGGGAGGCTGTAGTCGGCCATTGCGGGCTCCTCAGTCGTGGTCGTGGGGGTGGTGTGTGCTGGACCATACCCGAAGGGGGCGGCATTCCAACCGGTGATCCAACCACCACGCGAGCAGGGCGCGGACGGCTCACGGGGCAACCCCGGAGCAACCCGGGCAAGCGGTACGCTTGCAGGAGTGAGCACCGACCCGAAGGACCGCTGGCGCGAGCTCGGGTCCTTCATCCGTGAGCAGCGGGGTACGGCCCGGCTGTCACTGCGGCGCCTGTCCGAGCTGGCCGGGATCTCCAACCCGTACCTGAGCCAGATTGAGCGGGGCCTGCGCCGGCCCTCGGCCGAGATCCTCCAGCAGATCGCCAAGGCGCTGCGCATCTCCGCCGAGACGCTCTACGTGCAGGCCGGGATCCTCGAGGCGCCCGTCGGCTCGCCCGATCTCACCCGGGCCATCCTGGCCGACCAGACGATCAGCGAGGAGCAGAAGCAGGCCCTCGTGCGCATCTACCTCTCGTTCCGGCGCGATTACGAGGACGAGCACGGGGGGCAGGGCCCAGTGCACCGCAGCGATGCCGCCGCCCCGCCCGCCGCGATGGAGCCGCCGGGGCCGGCAGGGCGGGTCGCCACCGCCTGAGGAGGCCCACCGGCGCATGCCGGAGGGGATTTCCCGACCGCCGGTAGGCTCTGATCGTCATGCGCCGGCTCGCCGTCCTGTCCCTGCACACCTCGCCCCTGGCCCAGCCGGGTACGGGCGACGGCGGCGGCATGAACGTGTACGTACGCGAGCTGACCGCCGCGCTGGCCCGCTCCGGCGTCACCTGCGACGTCTTCACGCGAGCCTGGTCGGACGGCCTCCCCGAAGTCGTCGACGTCGAGCCCGGGTTGCGCGTCCACCATGTGCAGGCCGGCCCGTTCCATGAGGTGCCCAAGGAGTCCCTGCCCGGCGTGGTCGAGGAGTTCACGGCCCGGGTCCTCGAGCGGATGGCCGCCGCTCCGGCGTCCGGCACCGACCCGGGCGGCGGGCTGCCCTACACCTCGGTGCACGCCAACTACTGGCTGTCGGGGCTGTCGGGCCACGTGATCAAGCACGAGCTCAACCTCCCGCTCGTGTGCACGTTCCACACCCTCGACCGCGTCAAGGCCGAGTCGATGCCCGAGGAGGTCGAAGCCGACATGCCTCACCGCCGGGCCGAGGCCGAGGCGTCCGTCATCAACTGCTCGGACGCGGTGCTGGCGTCGTGCACGGTCGAGGCCGACCAGATCGCGTTGCTCTACGGCGGCGATCCCGGCCGGATCCGCATCGTGCCCCCCGGCGTCGACCACGCGTTCTTCGGCCCGGGCCACCGGCCCCAGGCGCGCCGTGCCCTCGGCCTGCCGGTCGACGGACGGCTCCTGCTCTTCGTCGGGCGGATCCAGCCGCTCAAGTGCGCCGATGTGGCCATCGAGACGCTGGCCGAGCTGCTCGAGACCGGGCGCGAGCCCTACCGCCTCGTGGTCGTGGGCGGGCCGAGCGGGCCCCATGGCGAGAAGTCGTTCCAGCGCCTCTACGACGTGGCCGACGCGCGTGGGGTGCGCGAGCACGTCCACTTCATCGACCCCCAGCCCCACGAGCTGCTCTCGTCGTACTACCGGGCGGCCGACGTCTGCGTCGTCCCGAGCCGGTCCGAGTCCTTCGGCCTTGTGGCGTTGGAGGCGGCCGCCTGCGGGACCCCGGTCGTGGCCTCGGCCGTCGGCGGGCTGACCACGCTGGTCGACCACGGCCACACGGGCTTCCTGGTGGACGCCGCCGACCCGATCGCCTACGCCGCCGCCGTGCGGCGGGTCTTCGACGAGCCGTTGGCGGCCGAACGCTTCAGCACCGCCTCGGTGTTGCGGGCCCGCCGCTATACCTGGCGGGCCGCCGCCCGGACGCTGGTGGAGCTGCACGACGAGCTGGCATCCGGCCGCCTCGTCGAGTGCGGCTGAACGCGCCGGGCCGGAGCCCCGAGACCGACAGTTGCCGATCGTCGACCTCCCCGAGGAGGAGGAGATGGCCGCCGCGGTGGCCTGCATCGACGCCTGGGTCGAACGCGAGCTGGCCGCCGGGGGGTTCCTCGTGGCGGCCGAGCGACAGGACGTCACCGACCGCACCGCGTCGCACCGCTGGTATCTCCGCTTCAAGGGCGACGAGAAGGACTTCATCACCGTCTGGTTCACCCTCAAGCAGCGCACGCTGCACTTCGAGGCCCAGTTCATGCCCGCCCCCGAGACCAACCAGGCCGACGTGTACGCGTACCTCTTGCGCCGCAACGCCCACCTCTTCGGGATGTCGTTCGCCCTCGGCCCCGAGGACGCGGTGTACCTGGTGGGCAGGGTGCCGGCGCGGCTGGTCGACGACGACGAACTGGACCGCATCGCCGGATCGTCGGTCCTCTACACCGACGACCACTTCCCGACGGCCATGACGATGGCCCACCCCTCGACCTATCGGCGCCGACTCCGGCGCTCGTAGGGACAGCGGCCGGCGGCCGCGCTCGGTATCGTCGCGCGGGTGTCGAGCCTGCTCATCGTCGGCGGCGGGAAGATGGGAGGCGCCCTGCTGGGCGGCCTGCTCCGCTCCGGATGGGCGGGCGCCGGCGATCTGACGGTCATTGAGCCCCTCGCCGAGCGCCGGGACGAGCTGGCGGCGGAACACCCGAGGCTGCGCACCGTCGCCGCCCCCGAGCCCGGGCTGCTGGACGACGCGGGCGAGCGGCTCTGTGGCGCGGTGCTCGCCGTCAAGCCCGACGCAGCCGAGGGAGCGTGCCGTGCCCTCGGCGTGACCGGGGTGACCCGGCTCCTCTCCATCGTGGCGGGCGTCCCGTGCCAGCGCCTGGAGGCCGCCCTGGGGGGGAGCCCGCCGTGGTCCGCGCCATGCCCAACACGCCCGCCCTGGTCGGGGCCGGGGTGACGGCCATCTCGGGCGGGTCCTTCGCCACGTCCCACGACCTGGCCTGGGCACAGGACGTGCTGTCGGCCGTCGGGACGGTCGTCCGCCTGCCCGAGCGCCTGCTCGATGCCGTCACAGGGCTCTCGGGATCGGGCCCGGCGTACCTGTTCCTGGTGGCCGAGGCGCTGATGGAGGCGGGGGTCCAAATGGGCCTGACCCGCGAGGTCAGCCGGACGCTCGTCGTCGAGACGATGCTGGGATCGGCCACCCTGCTCAAGGAGACCGGGAGTGACCCCGAGGTGTTGCGCGCGATGGTGACCTCACCGGCGGGCACCACGGCGGCCGGCATCCGGACGCTGGAGGCCCGGGCGGTGCGCTCGGCCTTCATGGAGGCGGTGGCGGCCGCCACGGAACGCTCACGCAACATGCAGCGCTGAGGGACCGAGCCCCGTGCCGCGCGAACCCGACCGGACCGTCTTCTTCCTCTCGGACTTCGGGACGCAGGACGAGTTCGTCGGCGTGGTCCACGCCGTGATTCAGCGGCGTGCCCCCGGGACGACAGTCATCGACCTCACGCACCACGTCCCGCCCTTCGACGTCCGCGCCGGGAGCCACGCCCTCGTTCGTGTCGTGCCGCATCTCGGCGCCGGCGTCGTGCTCGGCGTGGTCGACCCCGGGGTCGGCACGGCACGCCGCGGCATCTGCATGGAAGTGGCGCGGCCGGAGGCCGGCGGGACGCTGTGCTTCGTCGGGCCCGACAACGGCCTGCTCGTGGCGGCGGCGGAGGCTGCCGGCGAGGCACCGATCACCGGTGTGGTGGCCCTGCGCCGCGCCGATCCGCCCCCCGATCGCGGCCCCACCTTCGACGGGCGTGACCTCTTCGCGCCGGCGGCGGCGGCGCTGTGCGCCGGCGTGCCGCTCGAGGAGCTGGGGGAGTCGGTGGACCCGGCGTCGCTGGTGCGCCTCGCCGGCGGTGTCGTCGAGCAGGGCCGGCTGCACGACGGCCGGACCTGTCTGCGCGCCGAGGTCACCTGGGTGGACCACTTCGGCAACCTCCAGCTGGCGGCGACCGTGGCGGACGCGCGCGTGGCGGGGATCCCGTCGGTGGGGAGCATCGAACTGGCGGCCCGAATCGAGTCGGGCCGTGAGTACCTCGACGGGTTGCCGCAGTCGCTCGTCCCCGACGGCGTCCGGCTGCGCTGCGTCGACGCCTTCGGCGACCTGGGGCAGGGTGAGTTCGGTCTGTTGGTCGACGCCAACGGGCATTTGGCCGTGGTGGCCGGCGAGGCGTCGGCGGCGAGCTGGCTGAACGTCGCCGCGGGGGAGCTCCTCGTCCTGGCCTGGTGACCCGCGGGCGCACGCCGCCCGGTTTGGTGCGGTCGGGAGCCACCTCGGTACCATCCGACGCAGTGAGCGACGAGCAGGCGGACGTACCGACATCCTCCGCGCCCGATGCGCAGGCTGTGCCGCCTGCGCCGGCGAAGCGGATCCCCGAGGCCACAGTGCTGCGCCTGCCCGTGTACCAGCGAATCCTGGCCGAACTGGTGCGCGCCGGCGCCCGGACCGTCTCCTCGGAGCAGCTGGCCGATCTGGCGCGCATGAACGCGGCCAAGGTGCGCAAGGACCTCTCGCTGCTGGGCTCGTTCGGCACCCGGGGCTCGGGCTACGACCCTGGGTTCCTCATTTCGCAGATCGACCGCGCCCTTGGTGTCGACTCGAACTGGTCGGTGGCCGTCGTCGGCATCGGGAACCTGGGTCGGGCCCTCACGAACTCTGCCGGGTTCGCCTCGCGCGGCTGCGAGGTGACCTCGCTCTTCGACGTGGACCCGGCCGTGGTGGGTGAGGAGATCCGGGGCATGAGGGTGCGCCACATGGACGAGATCGCCACGCTGCGCGGCGCGGAGCGGCCCGACATCGGTGTGATCACGACGCCGGGCTGGGCCGCCCAGGGAGTAGCCGACCTGCTCGTGCGGGCCGGGGTGACCTCGCTGCTCAACTTCGCGCCGCGCGTGCTCAACGTCCCGCCCACCGTGCACCTGCGCTACGTCGATCTGTCCATTGAGCTGCAGGTCCTGGGCTTTTACCGGGCCCGCGACGAGGAGCTGGGCCGCGTCGGACCCAACGGGGGTGAGCGGGGCCCCCTCATGCGCGCCGTAGGACTCTCGGCGCGCTCCGACCTGGACTGAGGGCCGCCGAGGGGTTCCCCCCGCGGCCGCTGACTGGCAGGCTGTGGGGCGGGACCGGCACAATTGTGAGCCGACCCAGGAGGGAACCGAGTGTCCGTCGTCGTCGTAGGGCTCCAGCACACGCAGGCCCCGCTGCCTCTTCTCGAGGCGGTCGCCGTCACCGAGGCCGACCTGCACAAGGCGCTGAGTGAACTGCGTCAGTGCCGCAACGTCCAGGAGACGGTGGTGCTCTCGACCTGCCTGCGCACCGAGGTTTACGCGGTGGTGGACCGCTTCCACGACGCGGTGGCGGAAATCTACGACGTGCTCTCCGAGCACTCGGGCGTGTCGGTGGAGGAGCTCTCGGCCCACGCCAGCATCCGCTTCGACGACGACGTCACGTCCCACCTCTTCTCGGTGACGTCGGGCCTCGAGTCCGTGGTCACGGGGGAGACCGAGGTCGTCGGCCAGGTCAGGCACGCCTTCGAACGGGCGCAGGAGGAGAGCACGAGCGGCCCGGTGCTCTCGGCGCTCTTCCGGCACGCGCTGCAGACGGGTAAGCGGGTACGCACCGAGACGGGCATCAGCAAGGGCACGACGTCGTTCGCGTACGCGGCGGTGACGGTCGCCCGCGGCACGGACCAGGCGGGCCTGCGCGGCGCGCGGGTGGTGGTGGTCGGCGCCGGCGACATGGGCCTCGGCGTGTGCCGAGCCCTGTCGGACATCGCGCCGCCCGAGGCGCCCCAGCGCGTGGTGGTGGCCAACCGCTCGGTGAAGCGGGCCAGGGATCTCGTGCACGAGTCCGCCGGCGGGCCGTTCGAGATGCGGGCGGTGCCGCTCGAGCACGTCGCCGGCGAGCTGGCGGACGCCGACGTGGTTCTGAGCGCCGTGGCGGCGGAGTCGCACGTGCTGGGGGTGCAGGACTTCGCGACGGTGACCGGACCCCTACTCGTGATCGACCTCGGGGTCCCGCGCAACGTGGACCCCGAGGTGGCCGGGTTCGACGGCATCACGTTGCTCGATATGGACACGCTGAGCGCCTCCGTGGCGCGTGCGCTCGGCGACCGGCAGGAGGAATCGGTGGCGGCGCGGCACATCATCGCGGCGGAGGTGGAGCGCTTCCGCACCGCCAGCCGCCAGCGCGGCGCCGCGCCGGTGATCGCGTCGCTCCGGTCGCGCCTCGAGTCGCTACGCGTCGCCGAGCTCGAGCGGCACCGGGCCCAACTGGCCGACCTGAGCCAGGAGGAGTGGGAGCACGTGGACGCCGCGACCCGCGCCGCGCTGGCCAAGATGCTGCATGAGCCCACCATGCTCCTGAAGGACACCGCCGGCACGCCACGCGGCGAGCGGCTCGTCGAGGCGCTGCGCATCCTCTTCGACCTGTAGTCGCCGCCATGGGATAGTCACCGCCATGGGAACCATCCGCCTGGCCACCCGCGGCTCCCCGCTGGCGCTGCGCCAGACCGAGATCGTCTCCGAGCTCCTGCGCCGCGCCGACCCCGGCGTCCAGGTCGAACCCGTCGTCGTCCGCACGCGGGGAGACCAGGACGCCTCGTCGCCCCTCGACCAGATCGGGGGCCAGGGGGTCTTCGTCGCCGAGGTCGAAGCGGCCGTCTCCGGCGGGCGGGCGGACGCCGCCGTGCACTCGGCCAAGGACATGACCTCCAACATGGGTGACCATCTCGTGCTAGGGGCGGTACCGGCGCGGGCGGACCCCCGTGACGGCCTCGTCGGCTGCACGCTGGCGGACCTCCCGGCGGGCGGGCTCGTCGCCACGGGCTCGGCCCGGCGCCGGGCCCAGCTGGCCTACCTCCGGCCCGACCTCGTGTTCACGCAGCTGCGGGGCAACATGGCGCGGCGCCTGGCCGTCGGCGAGGACGGGAGCGTCTCGGCGGTGGTGGTCGCCGTCGCCGCCCTGGAGCGCCTGGGCTGGGAGGCCCGGCTGAGCGACGTGCTCGACCCGGTCGACGTCCTGCCCCAGGCCGGGCAGGGTGCCATCGCCGTGCAGTGCCGGGCCGGCGACGAGGGCACGCGTCGGCTGCTCGGCGCCATCGACCACGAGCCCAGCCACCGTGCGCTGCGGGCGGAGCGGGCCGTGCTGGCCGCGCTGGGCGGGAGCTGCACCGTGCCCGTCGGGGCCTTCGCCGAGGCCGTCGTCCTCGGCGCCGAGGCCGCTGCCACCGGCGCCGGGGGCAGCGCCTCGCTCCGGGTGTCGGGGCTGATGGCGAGCGGCGACGGGCGCACGGTCATCCGCATGGCGCTCCAGGGGGACGACCCGGAGGCCGTGGGCACCGAGCTGGCCCGGGCGCTGCTCGAGGGTGGCGGGTCGGCGATCGAAGACTTCGGCCGCGTCCCGCCCGGCGCGGCGCCGTGACCGTCTACCTGGTCGGGGCGGGTCCCGGCGACCCTGGGCTCCTCACCCGCAGCGCTGCGAAGCTCCTGGCGCGGGCCGACGTCGTCCTGCACGACCGCCTCGTCAGCCCGGCGGTGCTCGACCTGGTGCACCCGGACGCAACCCTGATCGACGTGGGCAAGGACCCCGACGAGGTCGGGGGCGCGCGGCAGGAGGAGATCGCGCGCCTGCTGGTCGAGCACGGCCGGAGCTCCGCCGTGGTCGTTCGCCTGAAGGGCGGTGACCCGTTCCTCTTCGGCCGAGGCGGCGAGGAGAGGGACGCGCTGGCGCAGGCGGGGATCCCCTGCGAGGTGGTGCCCGGCGTCACGTCAGCCTTCGGCGTCCCCGCCGCCGTCGGCATCCCGGTCACCCAGCGCGGGCTGGCCTCGTCGGTCACGGTGGTGACGGGACGGATGGGGGAGCCGGGCGCCGGCCCCGACTGGGAGGTGCTGGCCCGGGTGGGCGGGACGCTGGTCATCCTGATGGGCATGACCACCCGGGGCGCCATCTCCGACGCGCTGGTTGCGGGCGGGAGGGCGCCCGACACGCCGGTCGCGGTGATTGAGCGCGGCACGACGCCGTCGGAGCGGATGGTGCGCACGACGCTGGCCGGCCTGGCCGGGGTCGACCTGGAGGCGCCGGCGGTCATCGTCGTCGGCGCGGTGGCGGCGCTCGGCGCGCAGGCGCCGGCGAAATCGACGGGCGGTCCTCTGGCGGGTCGCACGGTGGTGGTGACCCGATCGGGCCAGCGCGCCCGCGGCCTGGTCGACGCGCTCGAGCGGGCCGGGGCGACCGTGCTGGAGCTCCCGCTGACCCGCCAGGCCGACCCGTCCGACGGCGGGGCCGCGCTGCGGGCCGCGGCCGCCGGGGTGCGAGACCGGCGCTGGGTGGTGCTGACGTCGGTCAACGCGGTGGACCGCTTCATGGCCGCGCTGCGCGACGCCCGGGCACTGGCTCCGGTGCTCGTCGCCGCGGTCGGGCCCGCCACCGCCGACGCGCTGCGGATGGCGGGCGTTGAACCGGACCTTGTGCCGGCCGAGCACAGCGCGCGCGGCCTGGTCGAGGAGTTCCCCGACGCGGAGGGCACGGACCGGGACGTCCTCTTTCCGTGTGCCGACGGGGCGCCGGACACCATTGCGGAGGGTCTCGGTCACAAGGGCTGGGACGTGCAGCGCGTGGAGGCCTACCGCACCGTGGCCCTGTCCACCCCCGAACCCGAGCTGCTCGCCCGCGTCACGGCGGCCGACGCGCTGACGCTCACCGCGACCTCCTCCCTGCAGGCTTTCCTGGCGCTGCGCACCCCGGACGGTGCACCGCTGCCCGTGCCCGCGCACGTGGTGTGCATCGGGCCGACGACGGCCGAGGCGGCCCGTTCGGCCGGCCTGGCCGGGGTGCATGAGGCCTGGGGTGCGTCGGGCGACGGCATCGTCGCCGAGCTGGTCAACTACTTCGGCCCCGGGGGTGGCGGCGGCTCGTAGGCTGGGAGGCCATGACCCAGGCCACTTCACCCGTGCCCGCCACGGGTGACTTCCCGGCCCGCCGGTTCCGCCGGCTGCGCCGTACCCCGGCGCTCCGGCGCCTGGTCGCCGAGGCGCGCCTCGGCGTCGACGACCTGGTCGCGCCGCTGTTCGTGCGGGAGGGCACGGAGGTGCCGACCCCCATCGCGTCCATGCCGGGCCAGGTCCAGCACACGGTGGACTCGCTGGTGCTCGAGGCCAAGCGGCTCGTCACGCTCGGCATCCCTGGGCTCATCCTCTTCGGGGTCCCGGAACACAAGGACGCCGGGGGGAGCGGGGCCTACGACCCCGAGGGCGTTGTGCAGCTGGCCCTGCGCGCCGTGCGCGACGCGGTGGGCGACGAGCTCGTCGTGATGGCCGACCTCTGCCTCGACGAATACACCGACCACGGGCACTGTGGCGTCCTCGGCCCCTCGGGCGAGGTGCTCAACGACGAAACGCTCGAGCTCTACCAGCGCATCGCCTTGGCGCAGGCCGCGGCGGGGGCCGACGTCGTCGCGCCGAGCGGCATGATGGATGGCCAGGTGGCCGCCATCCGCGCCGCGCTCGACGGAGCCGGGCACCAGCGGGTCGGCGTCCTGGCGTACGCCGCCAAGTACGCCTCGGCGCTCTACGGCCCGTTCCGCGACGCGGTCGACGTCACCATCACCGGCGGCGGTGACCGCAGGGCGTACCAGCAGGACCCGCGCAACGGGCGCGAGGCACTGGCCGAGATCGCACAGGATGTGGCCGAGGGTGCCGACATGATCATGGTCAAGCCCGCCATGACCTCCCTCGACGTGCTGGCCGCGGCCCGCGGCCTGGTGCGCGTGCCGCTGGCGGCCTACCACGTGAGCGGCGAGTTTGCGATGGTCAAGGCCGCGGCGGCGGCCGGGTGGATCGACGGGCCCGCCGTGGCCCTGGAGCAGCTCACCGTCCTCAAGCGGGCGGGGGCCGACTTCATCCTCACCTACTTTGCCGCAGAGGTGGCCGAGGCGCTCGGTGGCTGACGCGGTCCCGCCGGCGTCGAACGCCGAGTGGTTCGCCCGCGCCCGGCGCGTGATCCCGGGCGGGGTGGACTCGCCGGTGCGCTCCTTCGTCTCGGTCGGTGGCACGCCGTACACGGTCGTTTCGGGCGAGGGGCCGTACGTGGTCGACGCCGAGGGGACCCGCTACGTGGACCTCGTCCAGTCTTACGGCGCGGTCCTGCTCGGCCACGCCCACCCCGCGGTCACCGAGGCTGTCTCGGCGGCGGCGGCGCGGGGCACCACGTTCGGCGCACCGACGCCGGGCGAAGTCCTTCTGGCCGAGGCCATCTGCGAGCGGGTGCCCGGCTGCGAGCAGGTGCGGCTCGTCTCCTCGGGCACCGAGGCCGCCATGAGCGCGGTGCGCCTGGCCCGCGGCGCCACGCGACGCGACCGCGTCGTGAAGTTCGACGGGTGCTACCACGGGCACTCCGACGGGCTGTTGGCCGGCGGGGGGAGCGGGGTGGCCATGCTCGGCCTCCCGGGCTCGGTCGGCGTCTCGGCCGGCGCGGTGGCCGAGACCGAGGTCGTCCCCTACAACGTGGTGCCCGCCCTGGACGAGCGCGTGGCCTGCGTCATCGTCGAGCCGGTGGCGGCGAACATGAACCTCGTCGCGCCGCTGCCGGGATTCCTCGAGGGGCTGCGGGCCGGCTGCGACGCGTCCGGCGCCCTGCTGATCTTCGACGAGGTGATCACCGGCTTCCGCCTCGGCACGGACGGGGCCACCGGCTGGTCCGGCGTGGCACCGGACCTCTGGTGCTTCGGCAAGGTCATCGGCGGAGGGTTGCCCGTGGGGGCCTTCGCCGGCCGCCGCGACCTGATGGCCGAGCTGGCGCCCGGCGGCCCGGTGTACCAGGCGGGCACGCTGTCGGGGAACCCGCTGGCCACTGCGGCGGGCCTGGCCGTGCTGGGCCAGGTAGGCCCGGGAGACTACGAGGCGCTGGCCGCCCGGGCCGCCTCGTTCGCCAAGGATCTCGAGGCGGCCGTGGCGTCGGGCGGCCTGGCCATCACGACGCCGGCGGTGGGGCCGTTGGTCGGGCTGTTCGTGGCCCCCGCGGCCACGGGGCCGATCGCGCCGCCATCGGACTACGAGGGCGCCCGTGCCCTGGTGGGCAACGGGACCTACGGCCCCTTCTTCCACGCCATGCTCCGGCGCGGTGTGGCGCTCGCCCCCGGCCCCTACGAGGTGATGTTCCCCGGCATGGCCCACGACGAGCGTGTGCTGTCCCGGGTCGTCGAGGCGGCGGCCGATGCTGCGGCGGAGGTGGCAGCCGAGGTCATGTAGAGCGCCAGCGCCCGGCGCGTGGGAGGCGAAGTGGCGGGCGCCGGCGCCGAAGGACTCCTTGGGCTCCCACGTCATGTCCGGGTAGGCGGACGGTGGCGGGAGGGGACCGCGTAGCCGCGGCCACCGAACACGGTGCCGGTGTCGCAGTGGACCGCCTGGTGCTCGACTACTGCTGCTCCACGACGACACTGTGAACCGGACGACGTGAGATCCGGACCTCCCGGGGGACTTTGTGAAATCTATAAACGGACTCGTGGATAGTTCTCGCGGGTACTCCCCGGAGCCGCTGCGGTCGAACTGCATGCTCAGAACGACCGGATGACGTCATCGGGCCCATCACGATGACGGGGCGCAGCGCTGGGTTGAGCCACCGCAGCACCGAATCGAGGTCCGAGAGCGGGAGCGACACGCACCCCTGCGCCGCTGTCCGCCTGCGGGAACGTGCCGGCCCGGCGGACATGGGCAACCGCAGGAGCCCAGGGTAGGAGTGCGTACCGGCCTTCAGGCGCCAACCGGCGTTGACCATTGGCAGACTGGAGCGAGATGTCCGACTATCGATGGCCCGCCAACTTTGCTGCTCTGCGCCGCGGCGAGGGGTGCCCGATGTGCGGCGGTGGTGCCGACGAGACGCCCCACGGGCTGAGGGTTTACGGGGGCGAGTGGGCCGACGGTTACATCGGCCGGTATCCGGTTCGACCCGGTTATGCCTATGTCATCTGGAATGGTCGGCACGTCGCCGAGCCCACGGAGCTGTCGGCCGACGAGGCGGCCGGCTTCTGGTCCGATGTCGCCCGTGTCGCGGAGGCCGTGGAGGAGCAGTACCAGCCGGCAAAAATGAACTGGCTGAGTCTGGGAAACGGCGTGCCCCATCTCCACGTGCACCTGGTGCCGCGTCCGCGCCAGGACGCAAGGGCCGGGTTTCCGCTCGAGACGGAGGCGTTCCACGTCGACATCACCCCCGCCATCGAGCCGACGCTGCTGGAGGCGGAGGCTGCGGCGTTGCGCGTTCGGTTGCAGCGCTGACGATGCTGCAGCTGTTGGCCGAGGGGCGCACCGCCGAGGTCTTCGCCTACGGCGAGGGCGCAGTGCTCAAGCTCGACCGGCCCAACTGGAACGGCCTCTCCGTATTCGAGGCGGCTGTGCTCTCGGACCTGGCCGACGCCGGTCTACCGGTCGCCCGCCCGCGCGGCACCGTCACCGTGGACGGGCGCAGCGGCGTGATCCTTGACCGCGTCGCCGGGCCCTCCCTCCTGCAGGTCCTGGCCGCATCGAGCGTGGACGAGGCCGAGGCGCTGGCCGATCGCTTTGCCGCACTGCAGCTGGAGTTCAACGCGATCGTGGTGGAGGGCCTGCCCGACCTGGTGCCCCGCCTCCGGGGCGAGATCGAGGCGATCGTGGCCGATGTCGCACTGCGCGGCGAGCTCCTGGGGCTGCTCGCCGCGCTCGATGACGGCGGACATGGCGTCTGCCACTACGACTTCCACCCCGAGAACGTGCTGGTCGGCCCGGGGGGATGGGTGGTCATCGACTGGCTCACGGTGGCGGCCGGGCCGCCAGCGGCCGACCTGGCCCGCACGCTGGTCTTGTGGGGGCGGCACTCCACCGAACCGGTGGTCACCTTCCTGCGTGCGGTGCGCCGGATCGGCCGGGAACGGCGCGGCCTCGACAACGACACGCTCGATGCCTGGGTCCGCATCGCCGCCGCGGCGCGGCTCGCTGAGGGCTTCGAGGGTGAAGAGGCGGCGTGGCTGGCGCGGGTGGCGGGTGGCTCGGTGCAGCTCTTCGCCTGAGGTCAGGCCGCGGGGCTCTCGAGGCCGTTGTTGTCGGGGAGGAGGCGTGACACCAGCTCCATGGCCCGGTAGCCGAGCTCGGCTGGTCCGGCCGCATCGGGCCGCATCAGGTTGGCCATGATGCGCAGCAACGTGTTCATCAACAGCTCCGAGCGCATGCCGAGACCGACGCAGAGTCGCATCGCCTCGGGATGCGAAATGAGGTGGACGAAGGCCCGGGCCACCTTGTAGTACGGCCCGTAGGCGGCGGTCAGCTCGCGCTCGTAGTCCGCCAGTGCTTCGGCACCCTCCCCGGTCAGCGCGTGGCCGAGCGAAGCGGCGGCCAGGCGCCCCGTCTCGTAGCCGTAGGCGATTCCCTCCCCGTTGAACGGGTTGATGACGCCGCCTGCATCGCCGGCGATGAGCACGTTGGCACCGGCCCGCGGCCCGACCGACAGCCCCATGGGCAGCTTGCCGCCGGTCGGCGGGCCGAGGCTCGTCTCCGGGCTCAGCCCCCATGACACAGGGGCGTAGCTCACGAAGGCGTCCATCAGTTGGCTCGTGTTGATGCCCTTCCAACGCTGGTCGGTCGACAGCAGGCCGACACCGACGTTGACCCGGCCGTCGCCCATGGGAAAGATCCAGCCGTAGCCGGGCACCACGTCCCCCTCCGCGTCGCGGATGTCGAGGTGCGACTCAATGAACGGGTCGTCGTGGCGCTCCGAGGTGTAGTAGCCGCGCAGGGCCATGCCCATTGGCAGGTCGCGCCGTCTCGACGTGCCGAGCATGCGGCCGATGCGGGAGTTCGACCCGTCGGCGACCACCACATATCGAGCCTTGATGGCCCGGGTACCCCCGCCCGCCTTCTCCTTTACGGTGACGCCGGCCAGTGTGGGTAGGACCCCGACCGTGGCCGCACCCTCGTCGATGATGGGCGCCACCACCTCGGTCCCCTGCAGGAGCGTGGCCCCGGCCCGGGCGGCGCCGGCCGCCACGAGCCCGTCGAGGTCGTGGCGGGTGATGGTATAGCCGTAGGACGGGAAGTTGGGGTGCTCGGGCCACTGCATCTCAATGGAGTGGCCGAACCCGTAGGCCCGCAGCCCGGTGAAGCGGTGCGCGCCGGCGAGCTCGGCCTCGAGGCCCATGTCGGCCAGCTGGCGCACGGCCCTGGGCGTCAGCCCGTCGCCGCAGGTCTTCTCCCGCGGGAACTCCTTCTTCTCCACCACCACCACGTCCCAGCCGGCGTCGGCCAGCCAGTAGCCGCACGAGGACCCCGACGGCCCGGCGCCGACGACCACCACGTCGTGCACGCGCTCCGCCGTGCGCCTCGGTGTTACGCCGGTGGCTGTCCGGGTTGCGGCCGGAGCCTTCTTGGCCGGAGCCTTCTTGGCGGGGGTCTTCCTGGCCGGAACCTTCTTGGCCGGAGCCTTCTCGGCCGGAGCCTTCTTGGCGGGGGTCTTCCTGGCCTGCGTCTTCTTGGCCGCCGCCTGCTTCTTGGCCGGGGCCTTCGTGATCCTCGCCGCCTTCTTCGGGGGGCGTGGCGGGGGGGTCGCGTCGGGAGCCGTCACGAAGGCATCGTACGTCTGCCGCCAGGGCCTCTGACCAGCGCCGCGGATGTGCCTGGCGAACGGGCCGCATGGTAGAAACGGAACACAGTGGACCAGTACCTCCCGATCCTCATCCTGGGGCTGCTCGGCCTCGCCTTTACCGCCTTCTCCTTGGTCTCCTCGGCGCTGCTCGCGCCGAGGAAGAAGCCCACGGTGGCCAAGCTCGCGCCCTACGAGTGCGGCATCGTGCCCAACGTCGAGCCGCCGCAGCGCTTCCCGGTGCGCTTCTACCTGGTTTCCATGATCTTCATCATCTTCGACATCGAGATCGTGTTCCTCTACCCCTGGGCGGTGGTGTTCCATCAGATCGCGACGTTCGGCCTCATCGAGGTGATCGTCTTTGCCGCCGTCGTCTTCGTGTCGTTCGTGTACCTCATCTCCAACGGCGCCCTGACATGGGGCCCGCCCAAGACGCTGCAGTCGGGCATGCCCAGCCGCACCTCGGAGTCGACCATCACGCGCATCAGCGGGGCGCGCCCGACCTCCGGCGAGGCGGCCTGACGGATGGGGCTCGAGGATCTACAGCACAACTTCCTGACCGGTCGCATGGAGGACCTGGTCAAGTGGGCCCGGCGCAACAGCGTGTGGCCAGCCACGTTCGGGCTGGCTTGCTGCGCCATTGAGATGATGTCGGTCGGCGCCGCCGACTACGACATCAGCCGGCTCGGGATGGAGGTGTTCCGGGCCTCGCCGCGCCAGGCCGACCTGATGGTGGTGGCGGGCCGGGTCTCGCAGAAGATGGCGCCCGTCCTGCGCCAGGTCTACGACCAGATGATGGAGCCCAAGTGGGTCATCTCCATGGGCGTGTGCGCCTCGACCGGCGGGATGTTCAACAACTACGCCATCGTGCAAGGGGTCGACCAGGTCGTCCCGGTCGACGTCTACGCACCTGGCTGCCCCCCGTCGCCCGAGACGCTCTTGCACGCCATCCTCACGCTGCACGAGAAGATCCGCACCGGCGAGATCACGCGGCGCCCGGGAACGTCCATCCCTGTCGGCGAGCAGGCGACCGGAGGCTGGGTCCCGACCGTACCCGACGCCGTGCGGGTGGCTACACCGCGGTGAGCGAGAGCACCCCGACCGCCGCCCCGGCGGCGCCGCCCGCGGGTGTCCTCCCCGAGGTACCGCGGCTGCCGGACCGCCTGGTGGACCAGCTCGCCTTTCCCCACCGCGACACCTACAAGTCGATGGTGGCCGCCTTTCGCGACGCCGGCTTCGAGACGTGCGCCGATGTGTGCGGCGTCGACTACCTGACTCATCCGGGCCGGTCGCTGCCCGAGGGCGTACTGCCGGAGCGCTTCGAGGTGGTCGTCAACCTGCTCTCGCTCTCCATGCGCCAGCGCGTGCGCATCAGGGTGCAGGTGCCCGAGTCCGATCCGACGGTCGACAGCATCGTCGACGTGTACCCGGGGGCCGACGCCATGGAGCGCGAGGCCTACGACATGGTCGGCATCCTTTTCACCGGTCACCCCGACATGACCCGCATCCTCATGCCCGAGGACTGGGAGGGCCACCCGCTGCGCAAGGACTACGGCGTGGGGCGGGTGCCCGTGCAGTTCAAGGAAGCGCCCGGGCCGCGATGAGGAGCACGAGCACGACGACGACGAGGAGATCGGCCCGGACGCTGAGTCCAAGGCCGAGAACCTGGGGCTCGAGGAGACCGAGGCCGCCCACCGGCAGGCCGAGGAGCGGGTCTTCGTGGCCGAGACGTCCGAGGGGGCCCAGGAGTTGGCACCCCGCGGCACGACGACCGCCGGCGAGCTCCGCAGCGAGGTCGGCGCGGTGCTGCGCCTGCCCGAGGGCGGCTACGTGGACCCGGGCGACATCGACATCGAGCGCCGAGACGACCAGACGATGATCATCAACATGGGGCCCCAGCACCCCTCGACCCACGGCGTGCTGCGGCTCATGCTCGAGCTCGACGGGGAGACGGTGCTGCGCACCAAGCCGATTATCGGCTACCTGCACACCGGCATGGAGAAGACGGGGGAGGAGCTCACCTACGTCCAGGGCTCCACCAACGTGACCCGCATGGACTACCTGTCGCCCCTGCACAACGAGCTGGTGTTCTCGCTGGCCACCGAGGCCCTGCTCGACGTGGAGCTTCCGCCGCGCGCCATCTGGATCCGCATGCTGATGGCCGAGCTCAACCGGGTGTCGTCGCACCTGATGTGGATGGCCACCAACGGCATGGACCTCGGCTCCACGTCCATGATGATCTACGGCTTCCGCGAGCGCGAGATGGTCCTCACCTTCTTCGAGAAGACGACGGGTCTGCGCATGAACAACAACTACATCCGCCCCGGGGGCGTGGCGGCGGACCTGCCCGACGGCTGGCAGGACGACGTCGAGATCATCTGCGAGACGATCCTCGCCCGCACCTACGAGTACGACGAGCTCCTGACCGGCCAGCCCATCTTCCGTGAGCGCACCGAGGCGGTGGGCAACATCTCGGCCGAGGAGGCGCTGGCACTCTCCGTCACCGGCCCGATCCTGCGCTCGACCGGCGTGCCCTGGGACCTGCGGCGGACCATGCCATACCTGGCCTACGACAAGCTGGACTTCGACGTCATCGTCGGCAGCTACGGCGACAACTTCGACCGCTACTCCGTACGCCTCAACGAGATCCGTGAGTCGATCAAGATGATCCGCCAGATCGTCGAGATGATGCCGCCCGGCGACTACCGGGTCCAGGACCGCAAGGTCACGCCGCCGCCGCGCGCCCGCATCGACGAGAGCATGGAGGCGCTGATCCACCACTTCAAGATCTTCACCGAGGGCTTCCGGGTCCCCGAGGGCGAGGTCTACATGGCGATCGAGTCGCCCCGGGGCGAGCTCGGCTGCTACATGGTCTCGGACGGGACGTCGAAGCCCTACCGCATGCACATCCGGGGGCCGAGCTTCGTGAACCTGCAGGCGCTGCCGCTGCTGCTGCGCGGTGGCCTCATGGCCGACGCCGTGGCCGTGATCTCGTCGGTGGACCCCGTCATGGGCGAGGTGGACCGGTGAGCCATCTCAACGCGGACGTCCGCGAGCGCGCCAAGGAGCTCGTGGCGCTCTATCCGCAGCCGCGCTCGGCGCTGATCCCGCTGTGTCACCTGGCCCAGGAGCAGGATGGCTGGCTGCGCCCCGAGGCGGTGCAGGAGATCGCCGAGCTGTGCGGCGTCACCGCGGCCGAGGTGCAGGGCACCGCCACCTTCTACGACATGCTGCACACGGAGCCTGTCGGCACCTACGTGGTGTCGGTGTGTACCAACATCGCCTGCATGCTCGGTGGCGCCCTCGAGCTGCTCGAGCACGCGGAGTCTTCCCTCGGCGTCCGTGCCGGGGGCACCACGACCGACGGGATGTTCACCCTCGAGGAGTCCGAGTGCCTCGCCGACTGTGACCGCACGCCCTGCGTGCAGGTCAACCACCGCTACATCGGCGCGCAGACCCCCGAGAGCTTCGACGCCCTGCTGGACGACCTGCGCTCCGGCGCGCTGTCCGGGACCGTGCCCCCGCACGGCACCCTCGTGCGGGTGCGGCGCAGCGTCGGCCTGGTGGCCGACAGGGCTGCCATCGTGGCCGAGCGGGCGAAGGCGGCCGAGGCGAAGGCCGCCCGCGTCGCCGCGGCGGCCGGCGGGGAGAAGAAGGCCTGATGGCGATCACGGACGCCCCCAAGATCATCACCTCGCGCCTCGGCTACGAGGACTCCCACACGCTGGAGCGCTACCTGGCCACGGGCGGGTACACGGGCCTGCGCAAGGCGCTCTCCATGGCGCCCGAGGCGGTGGCGGCCGAGGTGGACGCGGCGAGTCTTCTCGGCCGCGGGGGCGCCGGCTTCCCGGCCGGGCGCAAGTGGTCGATGTTGCGCGAGAACCCAGTGACCTACCTGGTGATCAACGGCGACGAGTCCGAGCCGGCCACCTTCAAGGACCACATGCTCATTGAGCGCGACCCGCACGAGATCCTCGAGGGCGTGCTGATCTCGGCCTATGCGCTGCAGGTGAGCCAGGCCTTCATCTACCTGCGGGGCGAGTTCGCCCTCGGGCTGGAGCGCCTGCAGGCGGCGCTGAACGAGGCCTACGCGCACGGCGCGGTGGGGGCCGACATCTTCGGATCTGGCTTCTCGATCGACGTGGTCGTCCACCCCGGCGCCGGCGCCTACATCTGCGGCGAGGAGACGGCGCTCCTCGAGTCTCTCGAGGGCAAGCGAGGCTTCCCCCGGATCAAGCCGCCCTACTTCCCGGCCGCCATCGGCCTCTACGGCGAGCCCACGGTGGTCAACAACGTCGAGACGATGGCCAACATCCCCTGGATCATCAACAACGGCGGCGCCGCCTTCGCCGCCCTCGGGGCGGGCCGCTCGACGGGGACGCGGCTGTTCGCGCTAGCAGGCCACGTGCGCAAGCCGGGCAACTACGAGCTCGAGATGGTGAAGACGACCTTCCGCGACCTGATCTACGCGCCGGTGCTCGGCGGGGGCATCAGGGGCTCCAACACGCTCAAGGCGTTCATCCCCGGCGGCGTCTCCGCCCCGTGGTTCGGGCCGGACCAGGCGGACCTGCCGCTGGGCCAGGACGAGGTGGGCGATGCCGGCTCCATGCTCGGTTCCGGCTCCGTCGTCGTCATGGACTCGGCCACCTGCATGGTGCGGGCCGCCTGGCGTATCACGAAGTTCTTCTCCCGCGAGTCGTGCGGCCAGTGCACGCCGTGCCGCGAGGGCGCGGGCTGGCTGGAGCGCATCATGTACCGAATTGAGAACGGCGCCGGGCGCGAGGAAGATCTGGACCTCCTCATGGACCTCTGCGACAACATCTCCCCCGGCGTGGCCTGGCCGCCACAGCAGACCACCATCTGTGTGCTCGGCCCTTCCATCCCCTCGTCCATCGCGTCGGGCATCCGGATGTTCCGCGACGAGTTCCTCGTCCACGTGAAGGAAGGGGGGTGTCCCTTTGACTAACTCGGCGAAGTCCGACCAGCGCGTGACATCCCAGGAGGCGGGGGAGCTCACCTTCACCCTCGACGGGCGCGAGGTGACGGCGAAGGTGGGCGAGTTGCTCATCGCGGCGGCCGAGCGGGCCGGGACCTACATCCCGCGCTTCTGCTACCACCCGCGCATGGAGCCGGTCGGCATGTGCCGCATGTGCTTGGTCGACGTCGAGGGCCCGCGCGGCGCCACGCTGACGCCGGCCTGCTTCGTCCCGGTCGCCGACGGCATGGTGGTCGACACTGCCAACGACCGGGTGAAGAAGGCCCAGGACGGCGTGCTCGAGTTCCTGTTGGCCAACCACCCGCTCGACTGCCCCGTGTGCGACAAGGGCGGCGAGTGCCCCCTGCAGGACCAGACGCTCGCCTACGGGCCGGGGGAGAGCCGCTTCATTGAGGAGAAGCGGCACTTCGAGAAGCCCATCGCGATCTCCGACCTCGTGCTGCTCGACCGAGAGCGCTGCATCCAGTGCGCCCGCTGCACGCGCTTCGCGTCGGAGGTGGCGGGCGAGGCGCAGATCGACTTCGCGGGCCGCGGGGAGGCGGTCGAGGTAGCGACCTTCCCGACCGAGCCGTTCTCCTCCTACTTCAGCGGCAACACCGTGCAGATCTGCCCGGTCGGCGCGCTCACCGCGACGCCGTACCGCTTCACCGCCCGCCCCTGGGACCTCGATCAGGTCGAGTCCACCTGCACCGTCTGCTCGGTGGGATGCCGGGTCGCCGTCCAGTCGTCGCAGAACCGGCTGACCCGGCTGCTCGGCATCGACTCCGAACCCGTCAACCACGGCTGGCTGTGCGACAAGGGCCGCTTCGCCTACGAGTCGGTCAACGGCGACGAGGTCGACGCCGGTCCGCTGCCCACCGAGCTGGCCGACGAGGCCGTCGACGTGGCGCCCGCCACCGCCTCCCAGGTGGTGAGCCTCCGCGTGAGCCGCGGCCAGTTCCTGGGCGAGGCGCGTGAGACGGGCCGCTTCGAGCACGGGCGACTCGTCGAGCCCCGCGTGCGCAAGGAGGGCGAGCTCGTTCCGGTCAGCTGGGGCGAGGCCCTGGCGGCCGCCGCAGCCGGCATCGCCGCCGCCAAGGAGGCCGGCGGGCCCGGTGCCGTGGCGGTCATCGGCGGGGCCCGCCTCACCAACGAGTCCGCCTACGCCTGGGCCAAGCTGGCCAAGGGTGTCGTCGGTACCGACTCGGTCGACGCACAGCTCGGCGACGGCCTCCCCGCCGATCTCGTGCTCGGGCTGCCCCGGGCCACCATCGACGACGCCTGCCTGGCGCCGGTGCTGGTGACGCTCGCCGGCGACCTGCGCGAGGAGCTCCCCGTCCTGTTCCTGCGCTTGCGCGAGACCGTGGTCGGCGGAGCGACCGCACTCATCGAGATCAGCCCGACGCCCACCTCGCTCACCCCACTGGCGGCGGCGAGCCTGCGCACCCGCCCGGGTGAGGCACCGCTGCTGGCCAAGGCAGTGACCGGCGACGCGTCGGCGGCGACGGCGCTCGGCTCCCACCACGAAGGCGCCGCGGCGGCGCCTGGCGCGCTGGAGGCGGCCCGCCGCCTGCTCGCCGGCCATCCCGGTGGCGAGGGCGTGGTGATCGTCGTCGGCCGTCCTTCCTACGCCGAGTCGGGCGAGGTGGTGGCCGAGGCGGTGCGCACCCTGGCCGCCGCGCTGCCCAAGGCCACCTTCCTGCCCGCGCTGCGCCGGGGCAACGTGTTCGGGGCGCTCGACATGGGCCTCGCCCCGGGCATCCTGCCGGGCCGGGTCGGGCTCGATGCGGGCCGGGAGCGCTTCACTGCGGCCTGGGGCTCCGTGCCCGCGGGCAGCGGGCTCTCGACTGCCGACATCCTCGCCTCCATGGCAGGCGAGCTCGACGACGGCCCCGGGGTGCAGGCGCTCGTGCTGCTCGGCGCGGACCCGCTGAGTGACTTCCCCGACCGCGCCGTGGCCGAGAAGGCGCTGTCGGCCGGGCACTTCGTGGTCGCGGTGACGGGCCATCCGTCCGAGTCGGTCGACACGCACGCCGACGTCGTGCTGCCGTGTGCGGTGTCCCACGAGCGGCCCGGCACGACGACCAACATCGAGGGCCGCGTGAGCCGGCTCGGACCGAAGATCTCCGCGCCGGGGTTCGCCTGGCCGGACTGGATGATCGCGGCCGAGCTGGCCGTCGCTCTCGGTGGCGACCTCGGCGCGCTGAGCGACAACGACCTCGTCGAGGAGCTGGCGCTGGCCGCGCCGGCCTACGCCGGGCTGACCCAGGAGGTCCTGCACTCCGACGTCGCCCACGACGGGATCCTCGTGCCGCTGGCCCGTGACACGGACCACCACACCGATGTGGTGCCGATCGACCCCATGGCGCTGCCCGGCGTCGAGTCCGTGGAGCGCCAGGGGGCGCCCCCGCGCGTGGGTACCGGCGCCAGCCTCCCGGCCGTGGCGCGAACCGCCGCGCTGGGCAGCCCGCCACCCCTGCTCTCGTGGACCGGGACCGGAGGCACCGAGCCGCTGCATGTCCCCAAGGCCGACAACTACACCCTGCGCCTGGTGGCGGGCCGCCGCCTGTACGACGCCGGCAGCTCTGTGACGGGGTCGCCCTCCCTCACGCCGCTCGTGCCCACGCTGGTGGCCCGGGCCAATCCCTACGACCTCGACCGCCTGGGCGCGGTCACCGGCGACCGCGTGAAGGTCCGCTCGGCCCGGGGCGAGCTGATCCTGGCCGCCGAGGCGGACGAGGGCGTGCCCAGGGGCGTCGTCGCCATCGACTTCAACGTCCCCGGTGGCGAGAGTGTGCCCGGCAACGCCGCGGCGACGCTCATCGACAGCCGCCAGATCGTGACCGACGTGCGACTGGAATCGGTGTGATCGCGACGCTGCTCGCCGCCACCACCCACGCGACCAACGTGGGCCCGACCCTGCTGACGCACCGCGCCAACAACGGGAACGGTGACCCGCTCTACTACCTCGGCCTCAACTGGCAGGTCTGGCTCATCACCATCATCAAGGTCCTGGTGGCCTTCGTCGCGCTGCTGGTCGCGACCGCGATGATGATCTGGTTCGAGCGCAAGGTGATCTCGGACATGCAGAGCCGCGTGGGGCCGAACCGCGCCGGACCGTGGGGGCTGCTGCAGACGCTGGCCGACGGGACCAAGCTCGTGTTCAAGGAGGACCTGCTGCCGGACCGGGCCGACACCTTCGTCTTCAAGCTGGCGCCCTACCTGTCGGTCATCCCCGCCGTGCTGATCTTCGCCGTCGTCCCCGTCGGCGGCATCATCACCATCGGCAGCCACACCTTCGAGCTGCAGGTGGCCGACCCGCCCATGGGCATCCTGCTCGTGCTCGCCATGTCGGGCATCGCGGTCTACGGCGTCATGCTGGCCGGCTGGTCCTCGGGTTCGAAGTACCCGCTGCTCGGCTCGGTGCGGGCGTCGGCCCAGGTGATCTCCTACGAGGCCGCGCTCGGCATGACCACCGTCATGGTGGTCCTCGTCAGCCACTCGCTCTCCACCCGGGCCATCGTGTTCTCCCAGTCCAACGGGTTCTGGAACTGGAACCTGATCCGGCTCGGCTTCCTGCCCTTCATCTTCTTCATGATCGCCATCACGGCGGAGCTGACCCGCCCGCCCTTCGACCTGACCGAGGCCGAGCAGGAGCTGGTCGGCGGCTTCCACACCGAGTACTCCTCCATCCGCTTCGGCCTCTTCTTCCTGGCCGAGTTCATGAACACCATCACGATGTCAGCCATCGTCGTGACGCTGTTCTTCGGCGGGCCCAACGGCTACATCTTCCACATCCCCGGGGCCACCATCTACATGCCGATCATCTACTTCCTGCTCAAGACGGTGGCGTTCTGCTTCATCTACGTCTGGTTCCGCGCCGCCCTGCCGCGCCTTCGCTACGACCAGCTCATGGACCTGGGCTGGAAGCGACTCATCCCGATGACGCTCGGCTGGCTGCTCCTGGTCGCGGCCATCGTCACCTGGGGCTGGGGGGGGCTGATCCTGGTGCCGGTGGTGATCCTGGCCTCGGTGCTGCTGATGCGGGCCAACCAGCTCGGCAACGGCCGCAGCGAGGAGGACGTCATCATTCCGGTCATCGGCAGCAGGGTGACGCGCGCTTCCCGGCTGACCCCGGTGGAGCCGGGTCCGGGAGGAGGTGCGTAATGGGCGTGGGCGACGAGATGAAGGACCAGCTCTCCTTCCTGGGCGGGTTCAAGCTGACCTTCCAGCACCTGACCCGGCCGCGGGTCACGACCCAGTACCCGGAGGAGAAGAAGCCCAAGTTCCCGCGCCAGCACGGGCGCCACGTCCTCAACCGCTACGAGGACGGCATGGAGAAGTGCATCGGTTGTGAGCTGTGCGCCGGGGTGTGCCCGGCCGACTGCATCTACGTGCGCGGGCTGGACAACCCGCCCGACCACCCGGTGTCGCCCGGTGAGCGCTACGGCTACGTGTACGAGATCAACTTCCTGCGCTGCATCCACTGCGACATGTGCGTGGAGGCGTGCCCGACCGAGGCCATCACCGAGTCCAAGCTCTTCGAGTTCTCCTTCACCAACCGCTCCGACGCCATCTACACCAAGAACGAGCTGCTGGTGAACGACGACGGCACGCCGAAGAAGCTCCCGTGGGAGGACTGGCGCGAGGGCGACGACCTGATGACGTCCGGGTGGATGCGCGCCACCTCCCCCTCGGGCAGCGCCGCCTACGAGGGCGAGGTCCAGTGGTCCGGTGAGCTCGGCTACGGCGTGCGGGCGCCCGAGGGCGGGCAGTCGGGCCGGCGTGACGACGAGGCCACGGGGACCAAGCCGCTGCGCGAGGTGCTCGAGGCCCACCTGCTCGACGAGGACATCCCGCTGGCGCACCGCGGCATGCAGGGGCGGGTCTGGCGGGCCAAAGAGGGGGCCGAGCGGAACAAGAAGAAGATGGAGGCCATGCGGGGCCGCATGAAGGACCTCCGGTCGGCCCGCAAGGCGGCCAAGGCGGAAGCCAAGACGGGCGGGACGGCGCGGGTCGGCGCGGTCGATGGCGGGACCGGGTTCGAAACCGAGGGGAGCGACTGACCGATGGTCCACGCCACCCTGCTGCTGGCTTCGACGCGCCCCACCTGGCCTGACATCCTGGTCTTCGCCGCCGCGGCGGCGGTCATCCTGGTGGGCGCGGTCGGGGTCGTGACCTCGCGCAACCCCGTGCACGCGGCGCTGAGCCTCGTGATGACCCTCTTCGGCGTCGCCGTGCTCTTCATCGAGCAGGAGGCGGACTTCCTGGCCGCTGTGCAGATCATCGTCTACGCCGGCGCCATCGTCGTCCTCTTCCTGTTCGTGATCATGTTCCTGGGCGTCGACCGCGCCGAGGACATCAATGTCGAGCCGCTCATCGGGCAGCGCCCCCTGGCCTTCGTCTTCTCGGCGATCACCCTGGGCGGCGTGCTGGCCATGGCGGCCACCGCCCACTGGGTCACCGGCGCCCAGCAGGTCGTTGGGCCCATTGAGGGGCACGTGGCCGGCCTCAACTCGCCCGCGGGCGAGCCGGCCCAGTTGGGCAAGCAGCTCTTCACCACCTACCTGTTCGCGTTCGAGGCCACGGCCGCTCTGCTCGTCATTGCCGTGGTCGGCGCCGTCGTGCTGGCCCGCCGCCCACCGACCGTGCACGCCGAGCAGGAGGACACCACCGGGAGCGAGCTCTCCGCATGAGCCTCTCGGGAGCCTGGTACCTCGGCCTGGCCGCCATCGTCTTCACCATCGGCGCCATCGGCCTGATGGTGCGGCGCAACGTGCTGATCATGTTCATGTGCATCGAGCTGATGCTCAACGCGGCCAACCTCACCTTCGTCACCTTCGCCCGCATGCTTCACGACATCGGCGGCCAGGCCGTCGTGTTCTTCGTGCTCGTGGTCGCCGCGGCCGAGGTCGTCGTCGGCCTCGGCATCGTGGTCACCAACTTCCGCCGCCGGGCCACCACCGTGGCGGACGACCTGGACTCGCTCAAGGGCTGACCGGTGGTCAACGTCGCGTACCTCATGCTGCTGCTGCCTCTCGCGGGCTTCCTCTTCCTGGTCGCCTTCGGCCGGCGCATCGGCGACCCGGTGGCCGGGTGGGTCGGGACGGTCGCGGTGGGCGGCGCATTCGTCGTGGCCTGCATCGTCCTGGCCGGCCTCATCCACCTGCCGGGCGACCATCGGGTCGTGGTCCACAACTACTTCACCTGGTTCAGTTCGGGCGGGCTGTCGGTGCCCGTCGGCACTCTGGTGGACCCGCTGTCCATGACGATGTGCATGTTCGTCACCGGGGTCAGCGCGCTCATCCACCTGTACTCCATCGGGTACATGAAAGGCGACCGGGACTACTCGAAATTCTTCATCTACCTCAACCTGTTCGTGTTCTCCATGCTCCTCCTGGTGCTGGGGGACAACCTGCTCCTCACCTTCGTGGGCTGGGAGGGCGTGGGCGTCTGCTCGTACTGGCTGGTGGCCTTCTGGTTCCAGCGCGAGTCCGCGGCCTCGGCGGGCAAGAAGGCCTTCATCTACAACCGCATCGGTGACGCCGGGTTCCTGCTCGCCATCTTCCTGATCTTCGAGAAGACGGGCACCCTGCAGTACGAGAGCGGGCCGGGCGGCGGCATCTTCGGGCAGCTGTCGCACCTGGGCGGCGGCACGGCCACCGCGGCGGTGCTGCTCCTCTTCCTGGCCGCTACCGGGAAGTCGGCCCAGATCCCGCTGTTCAACTGGCTGCCCGACGCCATGGAGGGCCCCACACCGGTGTCGGCCCTCATTCACGCCGCCACCATGGTCACGGCAGGGGTGTACCTCCTGTGCCGGATGAACCCGCTGCTGCACCTGACCACCCCGGGCATGGAGGTGATCGCGTCCATCGGCGCCGTGACAGCCTTCGTGGCGGCCACCATCGCGTGCGCGCAGCAGGACATCAAGAAGGTGCTGGCCTTCTCGACCGTGTCCCAGATCGGCTACATGGTGCTGGCCGTCGGCACCGGCGCCTACATCGCGGCCATCTTCCTCATGGTCATGCACGCCTTCTTCAAGGGGCTGCTCTTCCTCGGAGCGGGCTCGGTCATCCACGGGCTCGAGGACGAGCAGGACCTCAAGCGCATGGGCGCGCTGCGCCGCTACATGAAGTGGACGACCGTCACGTTCACCATCGGCTTCCTCGCCATCGCGGGCATCCCGCCGCTCTCAGGCTTCTGGGCCAAGGGCGACGTGCTCGACAACGTCTTCGCCCACTACAAGGTGCTCTGGGTCATCGGTCTGGTGACGGCCGTCCTCACCGCCTACTACATGAGCCGGTTGGAGGTCCTCGCCTTCGGAGGCGAGCCCCGCTTCGACAAGCCGGGCCCGCACGGGGAGCCGGCGCTGCACGCGCCGCACGAGTCGCCCTGGGTCATGCGCCTGCCCCTCGTGGTGCTGGCCTTCTTCGCTTTCTTCGGCGGCGTGCTCGACCTGCCCTGGGTCCACACCCACAACCTCGAGAGCTGGCTGACCCCCGTATTCAGCGGCACGCTCTACAACGACAACCTCAGCGCGACGTCCGAATGGGCCCTGGCCCTCACCGACATCGCGGCGGCCCTGGTCGGCGTGATCGTGGCCGTCTGGCTGTGGCGCGGCTCGGAGGTCGACAAGCCGGCGCTGGAGCCGGCTTTCCTCCAGCGCGTCTGGTACTGGGACGACTTCTACGACACGATCATCGGACGGCCGAGCCAGCGGCTCGCCACCTTCTTCGCCTGGGTGGTGGACGCCCGCGTCATTGACGGCGCCGTCAACGGCAGCGCCCACCTGGCCAAGGCCACGGGCACGGCGGCGCGCAAGCTGCAGACGGGCTACGCCCGCAACTACGCGCTGGGGATCGCCATCGGGATGGCGCTGATCATCGCCTTCATGCTGAGCCGGACGTGGTGGGGCTGATGCACACCGTCCCCTTCTTGACCCTGCTCATCCTGCTGCCCGCGGCGGGCGCGCTGGCGCTCGGCCTGCTCGGCCTCTACAAGGACCCCCACCGCGACGCGGTGTACGCCCTGGCCCTCATCGTGTCCCTGGTGACAGGGGTCATCGCCGTCGCGGCCATGGTGGCCATGAAGGTGCACGACGGGGGGTTCCAGCTCGTCTCGAACCACGACTACACGGGCGACAGCCTGGGGGTGCACTGGTACCTCGGCGTCGACGGCATCTCCATCTTCCTGGTGCTGCTCACCGCGCTGCTGTTCCCGCTTACCATCATCCTCGGGCGCAACCGGGAGAACACCCGGGCCTACTTCGCCTGGATCCTCCTCCTCGAGGCCGCCGTGATGGGGAGCTTCCTCTCCCTCGACCTCATCGTCTTCTTCTTCATGTTCGAGCTGACACTCGTGCCCGCCTACTTCATCATCGCGGGGTGGGGCCACCAGCGGCGGGCCTACGCGGCGATCAAGTTCTTCCTCTACACGTTCCTCGGCTCGGCCTTCCTGCTCGTCGGGATCCTGACCCTGGCCTTCATCCACCAGTCGCAGTACCACTACCTGACGTTCTCGCTCGGGCCGCTCATGCAGACCCACCTGTCGTCGACGACGGGGATCCTGCTCTTCCTGGCCTTCACGGCGGCCTTCGCAGTCAAGGCGCCCCTCTTCCCGCTGCACACCTGGTCCCCCGACGCCTACACGGAGGCGCCTGAGGAGGGCTCGGTCCTGCTCTCGGGAGTCCTGGCCAAGCTGGGCACCTACGGGATCATCCGCTTCGACCTGAGCCTGTTCCCCCAGGCGACGCGGACGCTCGCGCCATGGCTCCTCACCCTGGCCGTCATCGGCATCATCTACGGGGCCATCGTCGCCTGCGCCCAGCGCGACATGAAGCGGCTCGTGACCTACTCGTCCCTGGCGCAGATCGGCTTCATCGCGCTCGGGGCCATCGCACTGAGCACGCAGGGCCTCGCCGGTGGTGTGCTCCTCATGGTCAACCACGGCCTCATCGTCGGCACGCTGTTCATCCTGATCGGCTTCATCTACCAGCGGCGGGGCACCTGGCAGGCGGGAGAGCTACGCGGGCTGCAAAAGGCGGCACCCGTCCTGGCCGGCGTGTTCACCGTGGCCATGATGGCCTCCATCGGCGTGCCCAGGCCTCAACGGGTTCGTCAGCGAGTTCCTGGTCCTCTCGGGCACCTTCATCACCCACCGCTGGTGGGCCGTGGTCGCCGTGCTCGGGGTGATCGTGGCCGCCATCTACCTGCTCTGGGCCTACCAGCAGGTCTTCCACGGCGCGCCGCGGGAGGCCGACGAAAAGACCCGTGACCTGGCCCTGCTGGAGAAGCTCGTGGTGGCGCCGCTCATCATCCTCATCGTCTTCCTGGGCGTCTACCCCAAGCCGGTGCTCGACCGCATCAACCCCTCGGTGAACCAGCTCATCGCGCACGTCGAGTCCAGCACCGGCCACTACCAACCCTCGGTGGCCGTCAGGGGCGTGGAGGGAGTGAAGTGATCGCACCGCTCCTCGCCGCGAGTCACGCCGCGTCGAACACCATCGCCATGCCCCCGATCCGGTGGCTCTCCATCCTCCCGCCCATCATCATGATCGGCGGCGCCGTCGTGCTGCTCGGCGTGGCCTCGCTCGTGCGCAAGCCCCTACGGGTGCGCGTCAGCACCATTGCGACCGTGATCATCTCCGGCGGCGCCCTGGGCGTGGCGCTGTGGCAGTGGTCCGACGTGCAGGAGCACGGGCCGCACACCTACGTGGCCCAGGCGGTCGTGATGGACGGCTTCAGCGTCCTGGTCACCATGCTGGTCGCCATCGCCATGCTGCTCAGCGCGCTGGTGGCGGACGGCTACCTGCGTCGGGAGGGCGTGCACGGCGCGGAGTTCCACGTGCTGGCCATGGTCTCCGCCTCGGGCGCCATGTTGATGGGGATGGCGAACGACCTCATCATTGTCTTCCTGGGTCTCGAGATCCTCTCCATCGCGCTGTACGTGCTGACCGCCTTCAACTACCGCCGGGCGGCGTCGGGAGAGGCCGCGCTCAAGTACTTCATCCTGGGCGGCTTCTCGTCGGCCATCTTCGTCTACGGCATTGCGCTGACCTACGGGGCGACCGGCTCGACGAACCTGACCCAGATCTCCGACTTCCTGTCGAAGAACGTGGTGCTGAGCAACGGCCTTCTCCTCGCTGGCCTCTCGCTGATGCTGGTGGGCTTCGCCTTCAAGGTGGCGGCGGTGCCGTTCCACATGTGGACGCCCGACGTGTACCAGGGGGCGCCGTCGCCGGTGACCGGCTTCATGGCTGCCGTGGCGAAGGCGGGCGCGTTCGCCGCCATGCTGCGGGTGCTCTTCTCGTCCTTCGGCGTGGTGTCCACGGACTGGCGCCCGATCGTCTACGGGCTGGCGGTGCTGTCCCTCGTCCTCGGCGCCTTCGTGGCGCTGCGCCAGCGCGACGTGAAGCGGATGCTGGCCTACTCGTCCATCAACCACGCGGGCTTCATCCTGCTGGGCGTCGTGGCCGACACGGCGCGGGGGGCCAGCGCGTCGCTCTACTACCTGTTCGTCTACATGTTCATGGCCATCGGGAGCTTCGCCATCGTCACCGTGCTCGGCCGGGAGGGCGACGGCGACCACGATCTGGCCCGCTACCGCGGGCTGGCGGGCCGCCAGCCGGTGCTGGCCCTGGCGCTGGCGGTGCTGCTGCTGGCCCAGGCGGGTGCGCCGTTCACCACCGGCCTGTGGGCCAAGGTGCAGGTGGTCTTCGCCGTCGTCGACGTGGGCGACGTGCCCCTGGGCGTGATTGCCATGGTCACAGCGGTCGTGGCGGCCTACTTCTACCTCCGCGTCGCCGTGCTGATGTACGCCGGGGGCGGGCAGGGCGAGCCCGAGGGCGGGACGGCCGGCTCGGCCGAGCCGGTGCTCCAGGGGGGCATGGTCGGCGGCGGCCTGATCCAGGCGGCCACGGGCGGCGGCGACGGCGACGGCAACGGCAACGGCAACGGTTCCGGCGGTGGGCTCGAGTGGGCGACACCGGCGTCGGCGACGAGCGCGGTGACCACCCTCAACGAGCAGATCCTGCTCGCCGACGAGGAGACCGGGGACGAGACGGCAGAGGGTCCCGAGAAGGTGCCGGTGCCGGCGCTCACCGGCCTGGCCATCGCACTGTGCACGGGCGTCACCGTCCTCTTCGGCGTCTGGCCCCAGCCGCTCATCGACTTCGCCAACCACGCCACGCTGCTGTTCCTGCCCAAGTAGGCAGCTACTCGGGCACGCCTTCCACCTTGCCGCGCCGGATGGCGGCGACGAGCTGCGCATGGTCCCGCTCGTTCTGGCACGCGTAGCGGCGGGCGAACCTCCTCATGGCCCGGGTGAACTCGTCGCTCTTTCCCATGTAGGCGTCGATGGCAGCCGGGTCGCCGGAGCGGGCGTGCGCCCGGGCCAGCGAGCTCCCACATGCCGTGGCGAACTGGACGAGGACCGGCGCGATCAGGTCGGTGGTCGGGATCAGCTTCATGTCGCGGTACTGGCGCACGTAGAAGTCGCGGTCGCCCAGGGAGCCCCAACCGACGAAGATGTCGGTGGCGCTCTGGACCATCCGCTTGCCGGCGATCACCCGGGCGCCATGGTTGTCGTGCCCGCTCGGGTACGTGTGGCCCTCATAGACGGAGGGGCCGGCCTGCTTGAACTGCAGGAAGAGCGGGTCGCCCGTGGCGCTCCCCTCGAACAACGCGAGGTACACCACCATGCCGACGCTGCCCACCCCCACCACCTGGCGGACCATGTCAACGAGGATGAAGCGGTCGAACAGCTTCCGGCGGTCCTCCTGGAGCGTCAGCCGGTAGCCGGCGATGAGGTGGTCGACGATGTCCTGTTGCTCCCCGTCGTCGAGCGTGACGCGCAGCGGGGGCTCTGGCGTGATACGTGCCCGTCCGCGCCGCTCCGTGGTCAACTTGGTGAAGGCACCGCGACTCGTCCGCTTCTGCTTGCCCTTCTCAAACTGCACCTTCACCTGGCCGCGGTCGGCGGGTTCGAAGTAGTCGATGAAGCGGTCGAACCGCATGCCCTCGTACCAGATGTCGAGAATAGGCAGCGTGGCGTAGCGCCGCATCCGCGCCCGGTAGGCGTCGACCGCCGCAGTCACCGCCGCGTCGGCCCGTGCCGGTTTGACGGAGTTCTGCTCGGCGGCGACGACCAGGCTGGCTGCCAGGCGCGCCACGTCCCACTCGAAGGGCCCGGGCAGTGTCTCGTCGAAGTCGCGCAGATCGAAGTTGAGTTGGCGTTCCGGTGTGGCCCACAGACCGAAGTTCAAGACGTGGGCGTCCCCGCAGAGTTGGACCTCAAGCCGACTGTGCGGCCGCGAGGCCAGGTCGGCCGCCATGACGGCGGCGGCACCCCGGTAGTAGTTCCACGGGGAGAGCGCCATGCGCTGGTGGCGGAGCGGCACCAGCTCGGGGAGCCGGATGGCGTTCTGCGCCATGATCGTCTCCACGGCGTCGTGGCCGCGGACCCGCTCGTCCCAATCCCCGATGCCGGCGCGGGGCGCCAGGACCCGGGACTGCCGGCCCGTCTCCCGGCGCTCTGCTGCGGTGGCCGCCAGGTCGTGCCTCGCTGCGACGGGTGTGGCTTGACTCACGGTCGATCCTCCCTGTCCCTGACGTCGGACCCTATATTCGCCTCGATGGAGCCTCGCCCGCTCGACTACCTGGCCGCCAATGTCGCCGACTGGGCGACGCAGGCCGAGCAGCAGCGTGCAACCGGACGGCGCAACTGGGCCGTCGAGCCACGGTGGGGCATCTTCGGCATCCCCGAGGCCGAGCTGCGCCTCCTGCCGGCGGACGTGGACGGCCTCCGCGCCATCGAGCTCGGGTGCGGGACGGCGTACATCTCGTGCTGGCTGGCGCAAGGCGGCGCGCGGCCCGTCGCGGTCGACCCCGCGCCGAGCCAGCTGCAAATTGCAGCGGAGATGCAGCGAGAGTTCGGACGGCAGTTTCCGCTGGTGCGCGCTCCGGCCGAGGAGCTGCCGTTCCGGGACGGGTCCTTCGACTTGGCGGTGAGCGAGTACGGCGCGGCCATCTGGGCCGACCCGTACCGGTGGGTGCCCGAGGCAGCCCGCGTCCTGCGGCCCGGGGGCGAGCTCGTCTTTCTGGGGAACAGTTCGCTGCTGATGCTGTGCGTCCCCGAGGAGGACGGCGTGCCGGCCGGGACCCGGTTGTTGCGGCCGCAGTTCGGCATGCACCGCTTCGACTGGTCCGACCCGGAGGTGACCGAATTCCACCTGAGCCACGGCGACTGGATCCGTCTGCTCCGAGCCAATGACTTCGAGATCCTCGAGCTCCTCGAACTCCGACCGGCCGAGGGTGCGGGCACCCCGTATCCCTTCGTCACCGAGGAGTGGGCCCGACAGTGGTCATGTGAGGAGGTCTGGCGGGCCAGGCTCGGGTCCTAGGCGGTCCCGATGGGCAGGCCGTCCGCTGGGGTCTACCCGAACTGCTTGGTGAAGTCCGTCGTCAGCCAGCGCTCCGGCGCCATGCGGAACACGACACTCTCGGCGGCATCCTCTTCGGTGGCGGCCAGGTAAAGGTCGCCGAACTCGGGACCGAGATAGCGGTAGGCCATCGCTCGGCGCTCGTCGGCGCTCACGGTGTCGCCGCTCGAGGTGATGGGTCCTTCCACGCTGACGTAGCTGTAGGGCGGCGTCTCGTCCTGCGCACACAGCGAGAAGCGGCCTGCCGCGCGCAAGCGGCGCGCCTTGATGCTCTGCCCGCCGGTGACGACGTCGACTGTGCCCCCCGGGCGGTACGCGTACCAGATCGGCACGGTGAGGGGCCCGTGACCCGGATCGTCGACACTGAGGACCCCTACGTGCACGCCGGCGAGGAACTCCTCGCGCTCGGCCCGGGTCATGACGAGCGTCACGCGCGTCACCGTACTCCGGAGTGGTGCGGCGGGCGTTCGTGCCGCTGCTGCTCGACCCAGCACCGGTCACAATCCTCGCAGGGCCCGCCGTCGCTGCGGGGCTCGTGCACGCCCGGGTGCCCGCAGCGCGGGCAAAGGCTCTCGGTCACGGCCGCGGGCCCGTCGTCTCGGCCTCGCGTTCGTCCGCCGCGCCGTTCCCCTCCTGCCCCATGGCGGCGAGGACCTCCTCGGGGACGGCCGGTCCGGACCGTTTGGCGACCCCCGTGGTCAGCAGGCGCCCGATGACCGGCACCTCGGTCAGCGACTCGGCCCGCATGATCTGGACGGCCACCGGCACGAATTGCTCGGCCGAGTCGAAGACGATGTAGCGGGGGAGCCACCGCGGCTCGTACTTGGCGTTGAACCGCCACAGCGTCTCTATCTGCAGGACCCCCGACAGGCGTCGTAGGGCCCACCGCTCCACGCGCTGGGTCACGCCATCGCTACTGTCGCCCTCGAGGATGGAGCGCATGGCGGCGAAGTTGAGGCTGAGCCCCTTCATCCCCATCTCCTTGAGGTGGGTGATGGTGGAGCACAGGGCGAAGTCCAGCAGGCCGTTCGGGTGGTCGCCCGGGTCACGGCGCATCAGATCGAGCGAGTACCCGCCGATGGCCGGTGAGGGGACGAACTGGCACATGGCCACCGGCGTCCCGTCGGGGCCCTCGACGAGTGTCAGCAGCAGGCCCGTGTCGCGGGGATCGAACAGCCGGCCCAGCATCATGGAAAAGCCCCGTTCCTGCTCCCCGCGGCGGCTCTTGGCCATCAGCTCCGCCATGCAGGCGGCATCCGCCGGGTTCAGGCGCGCCGGGTCGAGGAAGCGCACGGTGTAGCCGTAGCGCGCCACCCGGTTGACCGCCTGGCGTAGCCCCTTCATCTTCCCGCCCTCGAGCGAGAACTCCCGCGGGTCCACGACGGCCTCGTCCCCGATGTAGAGGAAGCGCATGCCCGATGCCTGGTACGTCGGGAGCCATTCCTCGCCCGCGCCCATGACGCCGAGGCCCCACCCGTTGCGGTCGACGTAGCGGCGGAACGAGTCCCACACGTGAGCGCGCTCGGAGAACGGGCCGATGGGATCGGGCGAGACGAGGCAGACACCGCCGAAGACGGCGTAGGCGACAAGTGAATCGCGGTGGAAGAACCACTGCTTGTCGTCACGCAGCGCGAAGTAGTCGAGCGTCCCGGTGCCGTGCCGGCGCACGATGTCGCGGGCTCGCAGCTCGGCGGCCCGGCGGCCGACCGAGGCACGTCCCGAGGACAGCCGCCGGTCGACGACCGGCCGGGTGAGGAGGTACAGGGCCACCACGATCAGGCTGATGCCGACAGCCAGAAGGCTGATGGAGACGTAGCGGTCGATGTTGGGTGGGAACGCCACCCAGTCCACCCCGACGAGCCGCTCGGCGGACCCCAGCAGCACATCGGGCCAGCCGGGCAGCGGGTGGTGGTGCACGCGCCCGGCGACCTCCACCGCGATGAACCCGCCGAGGGTGGCGAGCAGTCCGCCGACGGCGAGGATGACGAAGGCGGTGACGAGGGTGGCCGGCTCGGTCTGGGCCCGGAAGCGCTCGCGCTGGACGATCAGCAGTGTGAGCACGCCGGCGCAGACGAGCAGGGTGATGACGTCGGCGGCGTGGACGAGGTGCAGCGCGAGCGAGGCGACGAGCAGGGCGACCGCCACCAGCCACGAGCGCCGCTGTCCCCTCAGAATGCCGCGGGAGAGCATGATCATGCCGATGCCGGCGATGGCCGTCAATGCCCCCGCGGCCTGGACGACGGCAATCGGCAGGTACTGCGCGATCAGGTGCAGGTGCGCCCGCAGCGGGGTCGTCACCGAGGAGAGCAGGTCGATGGCGCCCGCCACGAAGAGGGAGACGGCGGCGACACGACGGATGCGGCGCACCCGGATACGGTCCGCCGCCACCTCGGGCGCGGGGGGCCACGAGGCCCCGCTCGGCCACCCGGCCGCCAGCTCGGCGTGCACCTCTGCGGCCTTCGAGCGGCCCTTGATGACGATGTCGGAGGTCACCAACCGCTCGCCCATGGTGGCCATCGGCAGGTCGGCCTCCGCCAGGATGAGGCGGACGTGGAGGTCCGCGCCGGTCTCGATCTCGAGGGTCGACTCCTGGCGGTGGTGCAGGAACGTCGGCGGCAGCCCCAGCCGCCCGCGGTGCTCGTGGACAACCTCCGAGGTGGCTCCGGGGCAGGCGAAGAATCCGGTGTCGAGGTGGGTGAGCTCGGGCACGAGCGCCCCGCCGGCGATGACGCCCGATGCGCCGGCCTCGACGGCGGTGCGAGTGACGTCCAGGGCGTCCTCGCCGTCGATCTGGAGCTGGGCGTGCGCGATCGGACGCGTCCCCGACACGCCGCCGGCCCACGGTGCCGGGAGGCCGTCGCCGCCGAGCGCCCGCCAGATGCCGCGCGACGTGACGGCGACGACGAGGGCGAGGACTGCCAGCAGCAGCACAGCGATGACGACCGTGACGATGAAACGGGAGAACCACGTGGCGTCGTACGCCCGCTGCAGCGCGTTCTGCTGGCGCGGCGAGCGGAAGACACGGCCGAGGCCGTCGATCACGAAGTCCACGCGCAACAGCAGCGCGATGGCGGCGAGCACGAGCGGCGGCGCCCAGAGGTAGCGGCGCAGCCGGCGGTACAACAACCTGGAAGTGACGAAGCGCCGGGCCAGCCGCGGGTCGTCGAGCCGCTCCATGCCGGCCAGCCACGGTCGGTCCTCGGAGGGGACGGCGTCGATCGGCGGGTTGGCGTCGGGCCGCATGGTCCCGGCGCGCACCAAGACGGTGCGCGTGCCGGCCCCGGTCTCACACGCCAGGTCGACGGCGTCGCGCACCTCCAGCCCGCAGCGCTCGAGGTCCCGCACCAGCTCGGGGTCCCGCTCGGGGCCGGCCATGACGACGACGACCTGCGAATCGGCCCGCGCGGCGAACGCGCGTCAGCGCGTCGGTCAAGTCCGGGTGGGCGCCCAGCACGCCGACGGGTCCCACCTCGCCCTGGCAGCCCGGCGCCACCAGGCGGCCACAGAGGATGACGATGCCCGGCCCCTGCCATTCCTCGAGCCGGCGGGCGATGTCACGGCAGGCGGCCCTCGAGCTGTCGGTGGGCTCGGGCGGGAGCAGCAGGTCACCGATCACCTCGACCCGCCGGCCCAGGGCGACGCGGATGGTGTGGTCGGTCCCGGGCTCTGTGTCCGGGATCCTGGCTACCGTGTCGACCTCACCACTCATGCAGGGACCATCGTGACACCTTCGGAGCGTCCGACCCCTCCCCAATTTGGGGGAATCGTTCCTCCTCAAGGAGGAGAGCGCACCGTTAAGCTGGACTTTCGTGCCCCAGACCCAGCCTGAGAGCGACCGGATGAATTGGACCTGGCGTGTCGGAGACGGCGCATCGCTCCCGCGCGGGCCGGCCGTGATCTTCGACATCGACGGGGTGCTCTCCGACGCCGCCGGCCGTCAGCACTTCATTGAGCGGGGACAGCGGAACTGGGCGTCCTTCTTCGAGGCGTGCGGTGACGACCCCGTGATCGAGGAGGTCGCCCGGCTGCTCGAGCTGCTCGACCCCTCGCTCGCCGTGATCCTGCTCACGGGCCGGCCCCAGCGCGTCCAGCCGCAGACGCTGGCCTGGCTCAAGCGGTACGGACTGCGATGGGACCTCCTCGTCATGCGCTCCCGAGGGGACTACGCCCAGGTCACGGAATTCAAGGAGGCGGTCGTGCAGGACCTGCGGGCCCAAGGGTTCGACCTCCGGCTCGCCTTCGAGGACGACCCGTCAAACCACGCCATGTACGTGGCGGCCGGGGTCCCCTGCGTGTACATCCACTCCGGGTACTACGACTGACGCAGCTGGCGGGCCCAGCCGGCGCCGAGCGCCACCGCCGAGAGGATCAGCACCGGGAGGTCGCCCCACTGGTCGTAGGGGGTCATGCCGCGCCGGAGAGCGACGGTGGCCACGAGCACCTGGCGCCTGCCCAGGATGCTGCGCTCGACCACGACCCCGCGGTCGGTCACGACGGTGCTGTAGCCCGTCGGTGCGGCCTGGACCAGGTCGCGGCCCGTCTCCACGGCCTGCACCACCGCCGCCGAGATCTCCTGTGCCGGTACCTGCGCCGTGCTGTAGGAGGACGTGTTGGTGGGGACGGCGAGCAGCTCGGCGCCGGCGCGCACCGACGAGTGACTGCGTCCGGCGTAGAAGACCTCGAAGGACACCAGGAGGCCGAGCGGCCCGGCCGGCGTGCGCATGAGCCCGGTTCCGTGCCCCGGGACGGCGTCGGTCGGCACACCCGAGAGATCGGCCAGGTGCGAGAAGAAGGAGCGGTAGGGCACGTACTCACCGAACGGGACCCGGTGCACCTTCTCGAACATGCTCACGATGTGCCCGCTCGGGTCCCAGGCGACGATCTCGTTGCGGAAGGCGGTTGCCGACGCCGGTTCGGTGACCCCGACGACGAGCGTCGTCCCGAGCTCCTCGGCGAGCCTGCTGAGCAGCGCGGCCTCGGGTGAGCCGGCCAGCGGGCGGTCGAGCGCCACGACGTCCTCCGGCCACAGCACCAGCTCGGGCCTGGGGTGGGTGGAGGTGACCCTGGAGGTCGCTGCGACCTGCGCCTCGAAGACCGTGGTGGGCGACACCTGCTCCTTGCTCAGCCCCCGCTGTCCGCCGCCCTGGACCATGGCCACGCGCAGCGTGCGGACGGGGGCGCCGCCGTCGGGGGCCAGGGTGCCCGCGACCGCCAGCGCAACGATGCCACCCGTCACGACGGCCACGCCGACGAGGGAGGGCCCGCCGGCCCGGCGACGCCGGGCCCAGAGTGACGAGGCGAGCGTGGCGATGGCCACCCCGCCGGCCCAGACCCCGGCTGTGATCAGGAGCGGGCCGCCGAGGCGCGCCAGCTCGACCAGGGGGCCGTGCGCCTGCCCCAGGAACACCCCGCCCAGGGGCAGCCCGCCGAACGGCCAGGTCAGGCGTAATGCCTCGGCCAGCGTGCACGCAGCCACGAAGGCCGGGGCGCGCCCCCGCACCGGTGGTGTGAGGGCCGCGGCTGCCGCGAAGAAGAGTGCCTCGACCACGATGAGCACCGCCGCGCCGTACCAGTTGAAGGCGCGGGCCCAGGCCAGCCCGATGACGTAGCAGCCCAGCCCGGCCAGCCATCCGGACCACACCCGGGTGCGCAACGCCAGGCCGGCCAGGCGCCAATAGAGCAGTCCGGCTCCGAGCAGGCCGAGGGGCCACCATCCGAAGGGCGGGAGCGACAGCGCGAGGAGGACACCGGCCGCGACCGAGGGGGCGGCCACGCGGCCCCGGCGCGGCAGGCCGTTCACAAGAGGGCGCGCGCCGCCGCCCGGCCGCTCGCGATACAGGCCGGGATGCCGACCCCGTGGTAGGCGGCGCCGGCCACCGCCACCCCACCGAGGCGCGCCACGGCGGCCTCCACGCCGGCCGTGCGCAGCAGGTGGTGCACGCGGTACTGCGGGAGCGCGTCGGTGCAGCGCACGACGACTGCGTCCCGGGGCCGACCGGTCACGCCCATCAGCGCGCCCAGCTCCTCCCAGGCCCGGTCGATGGCCTCGTCGTCGCTCCATCCACCCGGGCGGGCGTCGTCGATGCGGCCGACCGAGGCGCGCAGCAGCACCTCGTCATCGCGGGCCAGGTGTGGCCACTTGCGGTCCAGGAAGGTGCAGGCCGTGACCGCCCACGGGTCGCGACCCTTGTGCGGGCTGCGGCGCGGCACGAGGAACCCCGTGCCGTAGAGCGACGTGGGGACGTCGTCGGCGCCGACGCGGAACGTCACGATGACGACGGAGGCGTACTCGATCGTGTGCAGCAGTCCGGCCGCCTCATCGTCGTGGGGTTGCAGCAGGGCGCCTGTCGCCGGGGCGGGGGCGGCCAGCACCACCGCGTCCGCCTCGGTCGCCCGGCCACCGGACCACACGGTCCAGCCGGCCCCCGACCGCTCGAGCCGGTCGGCCGGCGCCGAGAGCCGGATGTCGACCCCCCGTTCCCCGAGGTTCGCCACCAGCGTCCGTACCAACGAGGCCATGCCGCCGTCGAGGGACCAGAACAGCGGCGGCCCCTCGGGGTCCGGTGCGGGGACCTCGGCTCGCAAGGCCCGCATGAGGCCGCCTCGGCGCTGGGCCGCCGCCAGGAGCGGCGGGAAGACCGCGGCGGCTGACATGTCGTCGACCGAGCCGGCGTGGATGCCGCCGATGAGGGGGTCGACCAGCGTGTCGACGACCCGTTGCCCGAGCTTGCGCGCCACCAGCGGCCCGATGGAGCGGTCGCCGATCGGGCCGCGGACGTCGGGCCGAGGCAGGACGGCGTCGCGGGCGAGGCCGAGTTGGCCCCGGAACCCGAGCACACCGGCGCGGGCGGTGGGCCAGAACCGGGTCGGTATGCCGAGCGCGAGCCCCTCGGGCAACGCGCGCAGGCGTCCCCGGGCCCACACCGACGCGCCCCGCCCGGCGATCGGGACGAGCATGCCCGCGAGCCCGAGCTCGTGGCACAGGTCGACGGCCTCGGGCCGTCGGCCGAGGAACCCGTCGGGGCCCATGTCGACGGCGCGCCCACCGAAGTCGTCGCTGCGTAGCGCGCCGCCGAGGCGGGACGACGACTCGAGCACCACGACCCCGGGCGCGTCAGAGCGGCGCTCGGCGCCGCCGGTCAGCTCCCAGGCCGCGGTCAGACCGCTGATGCCTCCGCCGACGACGACCACCCGCGCTGGCGCCACCTCAGGGCGCCTCATCGGCCGCGGTGATGACGTCGGCCAGCACGGAGACGAACGCGGGGTCGTCGTTGAGCGAGGCGGTGCGCGCGAAGCCGATCCCGCACTCCGACGCGACGGCCGCCACTTCCACGTCGAGGTCGTAGAGCACCTCGAGGTGGTCCGCCACGAAGCCGATCGGGCACACGACGACGGCATCGGTCGTGCCGTCGGCGGCCAGGCGCCGCACCTCGTCGCGTACGTCGGGGCCGAGCCACGGATCGGGGGTCCGCCCCGCGCTCTGCCACGCCACGAGCCACTCTTCCAGCCCGGCCGCCTCGCCGACCAGCCGGGCGGACTCGGCGAGCTGCTCGGGGTAGGTGTCGCCGGCCTGCCGGATGCGCTCGGGGAGCGAGTGCGCGGTGAAGATCACCCGGCGGCGGCCTGGCAACGTGCCGAGCGCGGCCCTCACGCGTGCCGCGAGGAGGGCGACGAACGCCGGCTCGGCGTACCACGGGCCGACGGCGACGAAGCGCGTGCCCACGAGCGCCGCGGCGGCACGGTCCAGGTATTCCTGCGAGCCCATGGAGGACGCGTGGGGCGTGAGGACAAGGCCGACGACCTGTTCCAGGCCGGCGGACGCCAGCGCGGTGGCGGCGTCCTCAATGAGCGGGTCGGTGTGCTTGGCGCCGAACACCACCACGTACCGCCCAGGGGAGCGGGCCTCCAGCTCGGCCCGCACGGCGTCGACCTGGGCCCGGGTGCGTTCGGCCAGCGGCGACACGCCGCCGATGGCGCGGTACCGGCCCTCGAGCTCGGCGAGCTGCTCAGGCTCGGGCGGGCGGCCGCGCCGGATGCGCGTGTAGAAGGGGAGGATCTCCTCAGCGTTCGCCGGCGTGCCGTGCGCCATCAACAGGACGCCGGAGGTCACGCGCGCGCTGTCTCCGCGTGCACCAGGTCGACGACCGCGGCGAGGATGGCCGGGTCGGACTCGGGCAGGACTCCGTGGCCGAGGTTGAAGACGTGCCCGGTGCCGGTCCCGTTGGCGGCGCGGGCAAGCACGACGCGCGTGGCCTCCTCGACGACGGGCCAGGGTGCGAGGCACAGCGCCGGATCGAGATTGCCCTGCAGCGCATGGCCCGCGCCGACGCGCCGGCGTGCCTCGTCGAGCGCGACGCGCCAGTCGACGCCCACCACGTCGGAACCCGCGGTGGCCATCAATCCGAGCAGCTCCCCGGTGCCGACGCCGAACAGGATGGTGGGCACGCCGAGGTCCGCGATTCCCTCGAGTACGGCGCGGGTCGCGGGCAGAGCGAAGCGCGCGTACTCGTCCGGCGAGAGCGACCCGGCCCAGCTGTCGAAGAGCTGCACCGCCTGCGCACCGGCCTCGACCTGGGCGCGCAAGGAGGCCACCGCCATGGCAGCCAGCCGCTCCGTGAGCTGCTCCCACAGTGCCGGCGCACCGTGCATGAGCGCCTTCACCCTGGCGAAGGTGCGCGACGGGCCGCCTTCGACGATGTAACTGGCCACAGTGAACGGTGCACCGGCGAACCCGATCAGGGCGACCCCCGATCCCGCCAGCTCCCGCGCCACGAGGCGCGCCGTCTCGGCGACGTAGGGCGCGTCGGTCTCGGGCTCGAACGGTCGTAGGCGGGCGAGGTCGGCATCGCCGCGGAACGGCTCGGCCACCACGGGCCCCCGGCCCGGCTCCACCTCGACACCGAAGCCGATGGCGTGCAGCGGCACGACGATGTCAGAGAACAGGATCGCGGCGTCGACGCCGTAGCGGCGCACCGGCTGCAGCGTCAGCTCGGCGGAGAGCGGGGCATCGGCGATGGCCGACAGGATGGAGCCCTCGCCCCGCGCCGCCCGGTACTCGGGAAGGGATCGCCCGGCCTGGCGCATGAACCACACCGGCGTCCGGGTGACCGGCTCCCGCAAGCAGGCGCGCACGAGGTCCGTGCGGGCATCTGCCGGCGGGCTCACCCGAGGGGCTCTATGACGACGGCCGTGCCGTAGGCGCAGATCTCCGTCCAGTTGCCGCCCATCTCCGAGGTGTCGAACCGCATGGCGAGTACGGCGTTGCCACCACGGGCCTCGGCCTCGGTCACCATTCGGTTGACGACGTCTTCCCGGCTGAGCTGCAGGTTCTTAGTCATGCCCTTGAGCTCGCCCCCGGCCAGCGACTTGAAGGCCGCGCCGAACTGGGAGCCGACGTTGCGCGAGCGGACCGTCAGGCCGAAGACCTCCCCGAGGACCGAGGTCACCTTGTAGCCGGGCACGTCGTTCATGGTCGAGATGAGCATGGCAATCCTTTCGGTCCGGCTCATCGTAGGCGTCGCCACCCCGGCCGCCCCGGCGACACGCGGCGTCTAGACTGAACCGTTTCCCCGCGGGCCGGGGAGAAAGGGGAGAGGTGCCCGAACATCCCGATCTGCAGGATGAGCAGGAGTTCCTCAACCGTGCGTACGACGGGTTGGAGTTCATGCGGGGTGAGGCGCGCCAGATGTTGCAGGGCGTCTTGGACCTCGGACGGGGAGGCACCTTCCAGTCGCGGACCGAGCGCGACATCGTCGTGCGCACCAGCCTGGCCCGCCTGGAGCAGCTCGACATCGGGGACCAGGCCCTGTACTTCGGACGCATCGACCGACTGCCCGAGCCGGACGCGGATGGCGTCGACGGAGGCTTGGCACTGGGCGAGTCCTTCCACATCGGCCGCCTGGCCGTCTCGGGCCCGGACCACGAGCCTTTGGTGGTCGACTGGCGCGCCCCGGTGGCTGAGCCGTTCTACCGGGCGACGGGTCTCGACCCGCAGGGGCTGGCGCGTCGCCGCCACCTGGCCGTGCGGGGCCGGTCCGTGCTCGGGTTGGAGGACGAGTACTTCGTCGACCCGGACGGCGCGGCGGCCACCATCACGGCCCCGGGTGAAGGGAGCGGCCCGGACGGAGACGGCAGCGGTGAGCGCCTCGTGTCCGACGGGATGGTCCTGGGCGGTCCGGGCGCGCTGCTCTCGGCGCTCAGCCAGGCCCGGACCGGCCACATGGGCGACATCATCGGTACCATCCAGCGCGAGCAGGACGAGATCATCCGCTCGCCGTTGGCCGGTGTCCTCGTCGTCCAGGGCGGCCCGGGGACGGGCAAGACGGCCGTGGCGCTGCACCGCGCGGCGTACCTGCTCTACACCCACCGCTTCCCGCTGGAGCGGCAGGGTGTGCTCGTCGTCGGGCCCAACCCGCTGTTCCTGCGCTACATCGAGCAGGTGCTCCCCTCGCTCGGGGAGACGGGGGTGAGCCTGTCGACGGTGGCCGGCTTGGTGTCCGAGGTGCGCGTGCGGGGCGTCGACGCCGCCGCCGTCGCCAAGCTGAAGGGCGACGTGCGGATGGTCAAGGTGCTGGCTCGGGCCGTACGCACCCGCCAGCGGCCCCTCCGCCGCGACGTCGAAGTCCCGTTCGGCGCGGGCGTGCTGCGGCTCCGCGCCCGGACGACCCAGGACATCGTCGCCATGGCGCGCCGCCGACCCGGCACCCACAACGCACGCCGGCGCTTCGTCGAGGCGCAGGTGTTGCGCGCCCTCTCCGACGAGTACCGGTCCAGGCTGAGCCGCGGCGGGACCGACATGGTGAACGACGTGCCGACCCAGGAGGAGCAGAACGACCTGGCGCAGCGGTTGCGCCGGGTGCCCGAGGTGGCCGAGGCGCTCGATCGGATGTGGCCCCGTCTCTCGCCGCACGAGTTCCTCCACGACCTGCTCGGCGCCGGGCCGCTGCTGGCTGCGGCGGGCAAGGGAATCCTCGGCACGACGGAGGTGCAGCGGCTGTACAGGCCGCGCAGCGCCTCGCTCGATGCGGTGCACTGGACGGTGGCCGACACCGCCCTGATCGACGAGGCCCGCACCTTGCTCGGCCCGCGCCGCGGCGGGAGGACCAACCGCGCCCGCGCCCAGAGGACCGAGGAGGCGTCGTCGCAGGACGTCGCGTTCTGGCCCCAGGGTCTGGCGACCTCGCCGGCCCCGGTGACGAGCCCGGTGAGCGGCTCGGACGACGAAGTCCGCTCTTTCGGCCACATCGTGGTCGACGAGGTGCAGGATCTCTCCCCGATGCAGCTGCGCATGCTGGCGCGCCGCTCCCTCTCGGGCTCCATGACGGTCGTGGGCGACATTGCGCAGGCGACCGGGCCGTGGGCCCCGCAGGAGTGGGACGACGTCACGCGCCATCTCAGCCCGCAGCGCCCGGTCCGGCTGGTGGAGCTGACCGTGAGCTACCGCACCCCGTCGGAGGTCGTGGCGCTGGCCTCTCGGGTCCTCGCCGTGGCGGCGCCGTCCATCGCTCCGCCGCGCCCGGTCCGCCAGGCGGGCTCCACGCCGCGGATCGTCCCGACCAGCCGGGTCGGGTTGGCCGCCACGGTGGCTGATGTCGCACGCGAGGAGATGGCTGTGGCGTCCCCGGGGCGGGTGGCCGTGCTGGGGCCCGCCGTCATGCTCCCCGAGCTGACGCGGGCACTGGCCGACGCGGGCCTCGACCCCGTCGACCCGCGCGACCCGGCGGGCGACGGCCTGGCCGCCGGGCTGGTCGTGCTGCCGGCCGACGAGACGAACGGCCTCGAGTTCGACTCGGTGATCGTGGTGGAGCCGTCGCTGGTCGCCGCGGTGGGCGACGAGCCGGCCGGCGAGGGCCCGCCGGTGGCAACCACACGGGGGCTGCGGACCCTCTACGTCGCCCTCACGAGACCGACGAAGCGGCTGGCGGTTGTCCACGCCGACCCGCTCCCGGTCGAACTGCGCTGACCTGGGAGTTCTGCGGCGCCCCGGGGCGTACGAGGCCGCGACCTGTTAGTTGGCGCATCGAGCACCTGGTGGACTAGAAATTGCGCTGTGACCCAGGCTGTCTCGGCGGAGATCCCCGTGCCACAGGGAAAGATCGTTCACGACCGGCCTCCGATGCTGGCCATCGGCGTCATGATCTGGCTCGGCTCCGAGCTCATGTTCTTCAGCGGGCTCTTCGCGGCGTTCTTCACCATCCGGGCCAACACCGTCGGACCGTGGCCTCCCGCCGGCACCTCGCTCGACACCCTGCGGGCGGGCATCTTCACCCTCGTGCTCGTGTCGTCGAGCTTCACCATGCAGCGCGCCGTCTACCAGTCTGAGTGGCGCCGGCGGAAGTCGGCCCGCATCTGGATCGTGTGCACGATCATCCTCGGAGTGGCCTTCTTGGGGAACCAGGCCTACGAGTGGCTGTTCAGCCCCACTCGCTGGTACACGAACTCGTACGGGTCGCTCTTCTACATCATGTCGGGCCTCCACGGCCTCCACGTCTTCATCGGCCTGGTCGCCATGGTCTTCCTGCTGGGTCGCATGCGCGGCGACATCGGGGGCGACCCCGGTGAGCTCTCGGCGATTCAGGGGGTCTCGTACTACTGGCACTTCGTCGACATCGTCTGGGTCGGGCTCTACAGTTGCCTGTTCCTCCTCAAGTAGGCATGCGAGGCGTGCGCACACCACTCAGGGGAAGATTCCGCACCCAGTTCCTGTTGCCAGCCGGCCTCCTGGTCGTCGCCTTCATGGCCTCGTTCGCGATGTTCATCCCCGGAGCGGACGCCGGCGCCAGTGGGCATGCGGACGCCGCTCAGGTGCCGTCGATCCCGAACAAGCACGTGACCACGCGGGCGTGCGGCACCCTCAACATCAAGGGCGTCACCGGGACGACGCGCAACGCCGGCAACCCGTTCAACAGCAGCAACCGCTTCTGTCTGAACGGCCACCTCGTCTCCTACGGCAGCCGCTACATCACGTACACCAACCCACCGCAGTCGCTCATCTCGGCCGGGCAACTCCTGTTCGCGCAGACGTGCTCGAGCTGCCACGGCAACGACGCCAACGGCGTCGGTCCCGACGGAACGGCCACCATCGGCCCGAACCTGCAGGGGGTCGGCGCGGCCACGGTCGACTTCTGGGTGAGCACGGGCCGCATGCCGGCCGCCGACGTGAAGGCGGTCGAGGCCGAGCGCCGCGCGACCCGGCTGACGCCGCTGCAGGCGCTCGAGCTGGCCGCCTGGGTCAACTCGCTCGACCCGGCAGTCCCCGCCGTGCCGTACCCGCACTTGGCGACCGCCGACCAGTCGGCGGGCCAGGACCTCTTCTCCCTCAACTGCGCCGCCTGCCACACCATCACGGGCTCGGGTGACGCCCTGGCCTTCGGCACCAACGCCCCGACGATGCAGAACCGCTCCGTGACGGCCCAGCAGGTCGCCGAGGCCATGCGAACCGGCCCGGCCAACATGCCCCGTTTCTCGGGCAACCTGACCGACCAGCAGGTGGCCGACATCGTCTCGTACGTGACCGGGCGGCTGCAGCACCCGGACAACCCCGGCGGCGTCGGGCTGGGCGGTGTCGGGCCGGTGGCGGAGGGTTTCGTCGCCCTGCTGATCGGTGTGGGCGGCCTCGCCCTCATCTGCTTCTGGATCGGAGAGCGCTCGTGAGCGACGAGGACCGCCCGCCCTCCCGCACCCGGGTGCCCATGCCCGTCGCCGCACTGAGCGACCCCCACATGGGCGACGCCGCGAAGCACCCGGAGCGGGTCGAGAAGATCATCGCAGCCATCTTCCTGCTCGCCATCGTGTTCTTGGCCCTGTTCGGTGCCGCCTACTGGCAGAACTGGAGGCCGTGGGAGCTCGGCGGCGCAATCGGCGTCGGTCTCTTCCTCCTCGGCTTCGGACTCACGGCCTGGGGCAAGTACCTGATGCCGCAGGGTCCCTTCGTCGAGGAGCGGCACACGCTGGCCTCCACCTCAGAAGAGCGGGACTCCATGGCGGCCGCCCTCGTCGAGCGCTCCGCCGTCGTCGTCAAGCGCCGCAAGATGCTGGGTGGCCTGTTCGCCCTCGGCGCCGGCATCTTCGGCATCGTCGCCGTGTTCCCTCTCCTGCGCTCCCTCGGCCCGCTGCCCGGCGACAGCCTCGACGTGACCGACTGGCGCAAGGGGACGGTCCTGGTCGACTCCAGCGGCCGGCCGGTGCGCAAGGACACCCTGGTGGTGGGCGGCATCATGACGGTCTACCCCCAGGGAACGGTCAACCCGCAGACCGGGTTCATCACCGACCGGGGACAGGCGGTCGACCAGACCGTGCTGATCAGGGTGTCGGACCAGCCTCTCGTTCCCCCCACCATGCCCGGACGCGAGGACTGGACCCCCGACGGGTACGTCGCCTACTCCAAGCTGTGCACCCACCTCGGTTGCCCGGTCGGCCTCTACGAGCAGGAACTCGAGCTGCTCGTGTGCCCGTGCCACCAGTCAATGTTCAACGTCCGCAACGGCGCGGTGCCCCAGTTCGGACCGGCACCGCGGCCCCTGCCCCAGATGCACCTCGGCTACAACGAGCAGGGCTATCTCATCGCCATGGCGCCCTATGACCAGGCCGTCGGTCCCGGCTTCTACGAGCGGACCACATGAGCGCCACCGCGGCCAAGACGAAGCGCAGCGCCAAGCAGGCCATGGGCCCCTTCGGTCAGGTCGGCAGGGTCGTCGACGAGCTGGACGATCGGCTCGGGGTGGCCAAGGGCGGCCGCGTCTTCCTCGACAAGATCTTCCCGGACCACTGGTCCTTCATGCTGGGCGAGATCTCGCTCTACTCGTTCGTCGTCCTGCTGGCCACGGGGATCTTCCTGTCGCTCTACTTCGTGCCCTCGACCCAGCAGGTCATCTACCACGGCAGCTACCGGCCGCTGGACGGCCAGTGGGTCTCGGAGGCCTTCAAGTCGACCGTCAACATCTCCTTCGACGTGCGCGGCGGGCTGCTCGTCCGCCAGATGCACCACTGGGGCGCCGACATCTTCACCGGCTCCATCATCGTGCACATGGCCCGCATCTTCTTCACCGGCGCGTTCCGCAAGCCGCGCGAGCTGAACTGGCTCATCGGCACCACCATGCTGATCCTGGCCATCTTCGAGGGCTTCATCGGCTACTCGCTGCCGGACGACCTGATCTCGGGCACCGGGCTGCGCATCGGCTACTCCATCGCCGAGTCGATCCCGTTCGTCGGCAGCTACCTCGTCACGTTCCTGTGGGGTGGGCAGTTCCCGGGCACAGGCATCATCATCCCCCGCTTCTTCATCATCCACGTGCTGATCATCCCGCTCGTCCTGTTGGGGCTGATCTCGGTGCATCTTGGGCTGCTGGTCCGCCAGAAGCACACGCAGTTCGCCGGCGAGGGCCGCACCGAGCACAACGTGGTCGGCTCGCCCATGTTCCCGACCTTCATGGCCAAGACCACCGGGTTCCTCTTCATGGTGACGGCGGCGACGGCGCTGCTCGGGGCCTTCGTCCAGATCAACCCGATCTGGCAATTCGGGTCCTACGACGCGTCGAAGATCTCCTACGCCGTGCAGCCCGACTGGTACATGGGCTGGCTCGACGGCGCCCTGCGCATCATGCCGTCATGGGAGTTCGCCGGGTGGGGGCACACCATCCCCTTCGAAGTCCTCCTCCCTGCCGTGGTGTTCCCGGGCCTCATCTTCACCATCGCCCTCATGTGGCCCGCGCTCGAGCGCAAGGTGACAGGGGACGACGAGTTGCACAACCTGCTCGACCGACCTCGGGACAGACCCAAGCGCACGGCTGCGGGCGCGGCCATGTTCGCCCTCTTGTTCACGCTCTTCGCGGCGAGCTCGACCGACGTCCTGGCCAACTTCTTCCACATCTCGCTCAATGAGGTGCTGTGGTTCTTCCGCATCGCGGTGTTCGTGGTCCCGATCGTCGCCGGACTGGTCACCTACCAGCTGTGCCGGGAGATGCAGGGCGTGCACGGCATCGGGAAGCGCAAGCGGCCCGTCATCGTGCAGCGCTCCGTCCAGGGCGAGTACACCACCGTGCCGACGCCACCCCGCCCCGACGACATGCACACCGAGCTCGATCCCGAGCCGGTGCCGGTGCGCATCGACATCGAGCCACTGAGCAACGGCGGCACCCGTGAGCCGGAGAGCTCGCCCACGGGTGTGCGCCAGGTCACCCGCTGACCAAGCGGTCGGCCCGGGTCACCGCCCGCGACCTGTGGGTCGCACTCGAAACCGTCCACGCCGTCACCTACTTCGCCCCCGGGTGCCGCACCGCGCTGCGTGAGGCGGGCCTACGGGGCTTCTGGTCGGGCTACTTCGCGGCCCGGGCCGCCCCGCTCGGGCGCGTCGGCCCCGGTCCGGTGGCGGCCGCGTTCTACAACTTCCACCCGGGCATGGTTGCCAGGGCCGTCCCGGGGTGCTGGGACGTCGTGTCGCCCGAGACGCTGTGCCGGGTGCGGGCGATCGCGGCTGCGGAGTCGCTCAACGAGGTCTGTGGGGTCGAGGCCCGTTCCGGTCTCGTGGCCTCTCTGCCCCTGCTGCGTCACGCCGCCGAGGGTTGCGACGGGGCGGGGCGGGTCATGGCCGGCGCCAACCGGTCCCTGTGGCCTGTCATCGCACCCGCCCTGGGCACGGCCGGGCTGGGCGAGGCGTGGCAGGCCTGCACGACGCTGCGCGAGCACCGCGGCGACGGGCACACCGCCGCGCTCCTCGTCCACGGCGTGGGCGGTATGGAGGCCCATCTGCTGGCGGCGGGCACGAAGGCGATCCCTGCCGAGGTGCTGCGGGACAACCGTGGCTGGAGCGAGGGGGAGTGGCAGGCCGGCACGGAGGGACTCGCGGCCCGCGGGCTGCTGCACGCGGACGGGCGCGCGACGGACGCCGGGCGCACCGTGCACGGGGAGGTCGAGGATCTCACCGACCGCCTGGCCGAGCCCGCCTACGCCGCGCTGAGCGACGGGGCGCTCGCGGATCTCCACGGCGCGCTGTCGGCCTGTGCCGCCGACGTCGCCGCCTCCGGGCTGATGCCCTACCCCAACCCGATGGGGCTGCCCCGGGCGCGGGAGCGCTAGGCGGGCTTGGGCGGGGGCCAGCCCGCCACGAGACCGAGCTCCTTGCACAGCGAGCGCGACGACACCATCTGCCCCGCATAGCGGCCAGCATCGAGGTCGTCACCCAGCCAGGCGGCCACCTCGCCGGCCACCTCGGGCGGTGCGGGCACGTGGCCGGCCCCCACGAGCACCCGGTCCATGCCCGACGCCCGCATGGACTCGGTGAGCGTCAGGCCGGGCGCGATGGAGAAGGCCCAGACGCCCCGCGTGGCGAACTCCACGTGGCACATGTCGGTGACGCGGTGGAACGCCGCTTTGGCGGCCGCGTAGGCGACGCCCCACCCGCCGGCGCCAGCCGGTGCCGGCGGCGTCGTGAAGGCGGCCTCGGAGAGCATGTTGACCAGGCGCCCCTGCCCGCGCTCGAGCATCTGGGGCAGCAGGAGCTGGGTCAGCAGGAGCGGGTGGAGGTAGTCGCCGACGAGGCAGCGCTCGGCCAGCTCCAGGGGAAGGTCCAAGATACGGTCCATCGTGCCGGGTCCCTGGTAGATGGCATTGTTGACCAGCACGTCGACCCGGCCCAGCTCCGCCAGCGCCACCGCGGCCACCCGCTCGACCGCCAACCGGTCCATGAGGTCCATCGGCACCGCCAGGCAGGCCCGGCCCAGCCCTTCGATCTCCGCCGCGGTGGAGTCCAGACTCCCCGCGATGGGCAGCGGGTCGTCACGCACCAGCGCGCTCGACGGGTGGGCGCGGCCGTCGCCCTCGTGCACGGTGCGAGCCGTGATGACCACGTCGAAGCCGCGCCGCGCCAGGGCGACCGCGGCGCAGCGCCCGATGCCGCGGCTGGCCCCGGTGACGAGTGCGACCCTCGCTGAGCCGGACCCCGGCACCTACATCACCCCGGCGATCTGATGCCCGCCGTCGACGTGGAGCACCTGACCGTTCACGTAGGCCGCGGCGTCGCTGCAGAGGAACACGACGACCCTGGCGATGTCGTCGGGGGTGCCGAGGCGGCGGGTCGGGTTGGCCTCGGCCAGTCGACGCTGGACGTCGGCCGGCACCAGGGTCTCCGCCGTGGCGGTCAGGATGAAGCCGGGGGCGATGGCGTTGGCCCGGATGCCGTCGCGGCCGTAGCGGACGGCCAGGTGACGGGTCAGCTGGTTCAAGGCGGCCTTGGACACCCCATACGCCACCCTGGTCGACTCGCCGATGGTGCTCGTCCCCGACGAGATGGTGACGATCGATCCGCCCCCGCGCGCCGCCATGACGGGGATGGCGGCGCGCGCCAGGAGCAACGCACCACGCGTCGTGGTCTCGATCACACGGTCCCATACGCCGAGGTCGACGCCCACGGCGTCGGTGTCGAGGCGGGGATGGCTCCACGCCGCGTTGTGGTCGATGCAGTCGACGCCCCCGAACTCCGCAACGGCACGCTCGACGAATGCGGCGACGGATGTCTCGCTGCGCACGTCGCAGCGCACGCCGACCGCCCGCCCTCCCGCGGCAGCGACCTCCTTGGCCACCGACTCCACGCCCTCGGGCGCCACGTCGCCCACCACCACCGAGGCACCCTCTTCGCCCAGCCGGAGGGCCGTGGCCCGGCCGATGTCGGAGGCGCCGCCGCTGAGCAGCACCACCTTGCCGTCGAGTTGTCCCACCTCAGCTGCCCCTCCTGGCGGCGCGCCCGGACGCCATGGCGTCATCGTAGGGCGGCGGCGTCCCGGCGCACCCCCCCCGATGCCCAGGGTGAGTGGACTGCCCTTGGAGAGCATCCGGGTTCGGCTAGGCCGAGTGGGCAGCGCGGCGTCGGTCCGTCATCCAATTGCAACGAGCTCCTCAGCCGGTTTCCAGGGTCTTCAAGGCCGAGATACAGCGCGTGAGGCCATCCTTATGTCGTGGACACCATCATCTTGGAATCGTGTCACAGCACATGGATCTTCGACAGAGAGCAGAAACAGTTCTGTCGCATCCTGAAGGATGTAGAAGTCGCCGGTCGGCCAGTGACCACGGAGTGGCGCCACTACGCGGATCTCCATCTTGATCCGCGGACTGAAACCTTTACCCTCTATTTGAACGCGGCTCACAGCCGTCAGGTCCGGTCCTGGAGGCATACGCGAGATTGCGACCAGTGCGGCGGCCACGAAACCGCCGAACTGTCGCTCGACGACATCCGTCGCGTCGTCCATTTGTGATTCGTTACTCTGACTTCGAGGATATTCAGCGATACCGACAGCTGCTGTGCCACCGGCCCGGTGAACGGGGCACTGCGGACCCCTGTTTCTCAGGTCATCACCGGAGTGGCGGCCGCCAGAGGACCTGAGGCTGACGCTCTACCGGTCGCGACGTCGATCCACTCTTCAGCGGGAAGAGCTCTCGCTTCGTTCACGAGGTGGGGCGCTGACAGGGATAGGGCTTCCATGAGCGCCTCTGCGGCAATGGCTTGCGCCCTCGGATCTGGAGCTACGGGTTGGACCAAGTCACCTCCGTGTACAACTGCTTCAACGCATCTGGTGACGAGGTAGTCCGATACCTGGATCGAGCCTTGAAGGGTCACGATGGTGGAATTGAGATCCGCTGTGAGCACCAGCGAGCGAACCTGGACCAGGGGTATCCGTAGGTCAACCTTGTTCGACGCTGCGCCTTGACGGGCAGACGCGTCGATCATCTCGCTGAAGGACTTGGTCCCCCTCAGGTTCTCCGACAGCCCCATGGAGGGGAGGCGCCCGCTCCCGGATTGAAGGAACCGAGCCGCCAGACGGACCTGCGCGTACAGATGGGCGAGGACTTCTCGATTAGTCCAATCCGCAATGCGGCTCGGCTCTGACAGCTCGACTCCGGCGACGTGACCAGCGATCAACTCCCACTGGCGAACGAGGGCGGCACGGACGTCGTCATTCGCTCCAGGCATCACTCCATCCTGCCCGCTGGTGACAAGAGTGCCGATGGGCCCCGTTCCGGCGAGACGGGGCAGGCGGCGAGGGGTGCAGAGCAAGAGGGACGATTCTGCACGCTCGTGTCTAGCCATGGACGCCGTGCTACTTCACCCGGTATCTCATCGGGGGAGTCTCTGACCTTCGCGACAAGGCTCCGTACCTCGCTGAATCCGCTCGGTCGATGTCGTCGAACGGTACGGAGACGTGGTGGCGGCCGCCATGGGTCAAAGGACCTACACAGGGCCTCCGGGACCAGCCCGAAAGGCCTAGTGGGGCAGGAGACGCCTCGACGCCCGCCGTTCCTGGGTCCCGGCCATCTGCCACCAGGGATAGCCCCTTGTGCGGGGCTGCCCGATTGGGACGGGAGACAGGCGGCATGGCACCATCGGGACGTGCGGGTCCATCGCAGCTTCGCCTTCGTCGACGTGTCGGGGTTCACCGCGCTGACGGAGCTCGAGGGGGACGAGCGCGCGGTCGACGTGCTGACGGCGTTCCGCGTGCTGCTGCGTGACATCTGCGCGCGCCGCGGCGTCCGGATCGCCAAGTGGCTGGGCGACGGCGTCATGCTGGTGTGCGTCGACACCCGCCCGCTGCTCGAGACGGTCCTGGAGCTGCACTACGTCGTCGGCGTGGTCTCGGGGCCGGTCGAGACCGTCGCCATCCGCTCGGGCGTGAACGCGGGTGAGGTGATCCTGATGGAGGGTGACGACTACATCGGTCACTGCGTGAACGTGGCGGCGCGGCTGTGCGACCTGGCTCCCGCCGGCGAGGCCTTGGCCGCGCCCTCGGTCATGGAGCACCTGCCAAGCTGGGGGCTCGCCGTGTCGGAGACCCACATCTCGCTCCGTGGCGTCGAGCGGCCGGTGCCGGCATCCTCCATCCAGATGGCCCACGGCGGGCTCGACAGCTCTCTCGACCCCATTTGCGGCCTGCCCCTGACGCACGACACGGCCGAGGAGATCGCGCACGACGTCCGGGGTTCGGTCGTGCTGTTCTGCTCGCCTGGTTGCATCGACACCTGGCGTCGCCGGCCGCGCGCCGGTTCGGCCTGAGGGCGGGCGCCGGGCTCTCAGGCGTCGCCAACGAGGGCTCAATCCCGGTTTCAGTCCTGCCGATACCACGAGTGCGAGAGACGGGAGAAGCCGGGAATCCGGTATGCGCCAACCTCCAGCACAGGACACGTCGGCCGACCTGGCCACCTTCTGGCGGAGCTATGTCCACATCGGCGTCCTGACCTACAGCATGGGGGCCTTCGCTGTCGTGCTCTACGCCCTGGCCACGCCCGGCCCTCACCGGCAGGTGCTGGTCGCCCTCGGAAGCCTCAGCCTGGCCGCCTCCGCCGGGCCCTTCCGCTGGCTGGGGCTGCGGCTGGTGTCCACGCGGTGGTCGAAGGCGTTCTTCACCTCGTGGGCCGCGTCCACGTTCGCCTTCATCGCGCTTGGAGCGGTGCTCGACGGTGGTGTGCGCAGCCCGATCTCGTACTTCCTCGTCCTTCCGATGCTCTTCGCCGGGCTGGCCTACTCGGCGGGGACGGTCTCGCTCCTCGGTGCGTTTGGTCTGGTAACGGCCCTGGTGGTCGGCATCCTGACGCCGGACCCCAGCTGGTCAGCCACGGCGTTCCTGGCCGTGGCCATGGTCATCGCCGGCCTCATCACCGCCGCGGCGGCGCACAACCGCGACCGGCTCATGGACCATCTGATGGACGCGGCGAACCTCGATGCGCTCACCGGATGCCTCAGCCGCCGGGCGTTCCACGAACGGCTCGACCACGAATCGAGGCTGGCCCGGCGCCACCGCACGACGTTCAGCCTCATCGTGGCGGACTTGGACAACCTCAAGACGCTCAACGACTCCGGTGGCCATCACTCCGGGGACCGTGCCCTGCGGTCGCTGGCCACCGTGTTGTCCCAGGCGGCCCGGGCAACCGATGTCGTCGGTCGTCTGGGCGGTGACGAGTTCGCGATGCTGCTCCACGAGACGGACCAGGACGAGGCGCTGGAGGTGGCGACCCGGTTGAGGGACGCGATGCAGGCGGCGACCGGTTCTGAACTGGTGACGGCCAGCCTGGGTGTGAGCGGGTGGTTGGGCTCCGCCGACCGACCCGAGGACCTGCTCCGGCGGGCCGACGAGGCGCTCTACATCGCCAAACGGGCGGGTCGCAATCGCTGCGCGCAATGGGAGCCCTCTCAGTCGGAGGCCCAGGCGGGGCTCCAGTGGCTCGGTCGGCGGCCGCGCCGTACCGCCACACCGAGGTGAGGCGGCGCTACCGCTCGGGCTCGCCGAGCCCCGCCCCGGCCGAGGCGGCCGTCTCCTTGTCGAGCAGAGGGTGGGCGTAGATGTCGAGCAGCGCCAGGGTCAGCAGGCGATCGCCCTCGGCCTCGAACATGTCGGTGCCGAGGGCGCGCGACACGTGCTCGTGGAGCAACGAGATGCCCGCGGCCATGGCGGTGACCAGTGCGGCCCGGACCCTGCGGTCGACGGTCGGCGGGTCGGACCGGGCGTCGTCGGCGCGAGCGAGCCAGACCTCGGTCATGGTCACCATCTCGTCGAAGATCGGTCCCGCCGTGGCCGATCCGTCGGCCAGAGACCGGGCGACGTAGCGCCCGAACCGCTTCGAAGCCTGCCGCGTGCCGGCGACGCTGCCCGGGTCGGCGAGGATCTGCGTGTTGAGCCGGCGCAGCGACTCGAACACGTAGTCGTCACACGCCCTGCGCAGCGCGTCCTTCGATCCGTAGTGGTGCCGGAGCAGGCCGGGTGAGACACCTGCCGTCCGGGCGATCCCCCTGATGGTCGCGCGCTCGTACCCCTCCTCGGCGAAGTGCACCAGGGCCGCCTCGCGGATGCGCGCACGCGCCGTGAGGTCCTCGAAGGCCAGGCCCGCCTCTCCGATCGGGCGCAGCGCGGGGGCGGGTGGATCCCCGCGGTGCGTCGTCATTCTCCCTGCAGGTCCCGTCTCCAGAACGCCAGCCCTCCGACGAGCGCGCTCGCCACGCCGATGCCGGTCATGATCCCGTTCGCCTCCCAGTCCGGTGACACGGCCGGAGCCGAGGCCATGTGGTGGAAGACCGACGTGTCGAGGACCCAGTGGTTGGCCGCGCCGATGCCGCCGACGATGACGACGAGGAACGACCAGCCGAGCAACCCGTAGACGACCACGGAGGTGGTCCGGGGTCGGATCCCGAACGCAAGGACGCCGATGCCGAGGATGGCGATCGCCGGGGGGACGAGGTTCACACCCGCCCCGAGCAGCGTCGTGAATCCCACGCTGGAGTGCTGGCTGGCGGCTCCCAGCCACGCGAAGACCCCCGCGCCGACGCCACTGAGCACCAGCACGGTCACCGCCACCACGAGCCGTCCCGAGAGCCACGACGCACGGGAGACCGGGCGGACCAGCATGTGGTCGAGCCTCCCCCCGGACTCCTCCGCGCATGCAGCGGTGATCTGACCGGCGCCGACGAAGGCGACCAGGACGGCCAGCACGAGGAAGCACACACCCAGCACCGCGTCGGTGCCGGTCCCGGGCGCGCCGAGCTTGGCGAACACCTCTCGGACCGATGACCCCGAGATCGTGGCGCCGGCGGACTTGGCGATGAGCCCGTAGAGCAGCGCGGCAGCGGCGATCGCCACCCACCAGGCGATGACGGTGGCGCGCAGCAGCCGGATCGCCAACCCGGTGGGCCCGGAGAGCAGCGCGAGGCGCGGGTGGGAGTGCGACCGGCCGGCCACGATGCCCGCGCCGACGTCACGGATGCCGGCGAGATGGACCGCAACGGCAGCGAGCACCGCCGTGAGGGCGATGATCGGCAGCAGGGCGAGGGGTTGGGGCGCGGTGACCGGTTGGAGTTCCTCCACCCAGCCGAGGGGGGACGCCCAGATGAGGGCGTGCAGGCCCACCCCCGCGTCGGCGATCATCCGCAGCGCGTAGCTGACCCCGAGGAAGATGGCTGCGTAGGAGGCGGCCTGGCGGCGGGTCTCCGCGAGCTGGCTGGTCAGGGTCCCGACGGCCAGGAACATGACCGCGGTCGTCACCAGGGCCAGGGCCAGGTAGAGCGAGGGCCCCGCCGCGATGCCCACCTTCGATCCCCGCCCGGAGAGGACGGCGATGACCGCGGTGAGCAGCCACAGCGTGCCGGCCCCGGTACCGAGGCCCGCCAAGGCCTGGGCGGTGGCGCTTCTCCGTGTCGTCTGGCCCGTGAGCAGCAGATCCCAGCGACGGCTGTCCTCCTCGCCACGCAGGAGCCTCGTGCTCGTCAGCAGCCCCCACACGGCGCCGAGAATCATGAGCGTCATGGAGATCTTGAAGACGGTGAAGCCGCCCACCGTCTGGAGCTGCGGGGCCGGCCCGAACAGCGCGCTCGTCGCCTTGTTGGAGCCGTAGGCGGCAGCCAGCGCGTCGCGCTCCGCCCGCGTCGTGTAGATCCTCGTGTAGCTGACTTCCGACGAAGCGATGGTGAGGCCGAAGATCAGGCCCCAGACGGCCCCGGAGCGGGCGGCTCGGCGGGCGCTCAGGCGGGCGACCACGGTGCCGGGGGACCGCTCGGCTCGGACCGGGGTGGCGACCGGGGGTGCCACGGCGAGCTCAGCGTGCATGGCCCTCCCCGCCGCCCCCGCCGTAGAGGGCGAGGAACAGTTCCTCGAGGGAGGGCTCGCGGCTGACGAGCTCGGTGACGTCGGCGTCGGCCAGGGCCCTCAGGAGGGGCTGAATGGAGCCACGGACCTGGCAGCGGACCACGCGACCGTTCGTCTCCACCGAGCTCACACCAGGCACGCCCGAGAGATGCGGGACGGCACCGTCGAAGGTCGCCTCCACGCTGAGCGCGCTCAGGTGGCGCATCTCGGCCAGCGTGCCGATCTCCACCAGGCGGCCCTCGCGCAGGATCCCGACCCGGTCGCAGAGCGCCTCGACCTCACTCAGGATGTGCGAGGACAGGAACACCGTCTGACCGCGGCCACGCGCCTCGCCGATGCAGTGGCGGAAGGCCTGCTCCATCAACGGGTCGAGGCCGTTGGTCGGCTCGTCGAGGACGAGCAGGTCGGGCCGGACCATCAGCGCGGCGACGAGGATGATCTTCTGGCGGTTCCCCATGGAATATGCCCGTACCTTCTTGGTCGGGTCGAGGTCGAACCGATCGATCAGTTCGTCCCGGTAGGCCTCGTCCACGTGTCCGTGGACCCGCCCGAGCAGCGCCAGGGTCTCGCCCCCGGTCAGCGACGGCCACAGGTTCGCCTCACCGGGGACGAAGGCGAGGCGCCGGTGGACCTCGACCGGCTGGAGCTGGCAGTCGAGCCCGAAGATCTCCCCGCGCCCCTCGGTCGGGCGGCTGAGCCCCAGCAGCAACCGGATCGTGGTGGTCTTGCCCGCTCCGTTCGGGCCCAGGTAGCCGACCACCTCGCCCCGGGCGACCTCGAGGTCGAGATGGTCGAGGGCCACGACGTCGCCGTAGCGCTTGGTGAGCCCTTCCATCCGTATGGCTGTGGCCACGGGTGCCGCCTCTCTCCGTCGTGGGCTATACACAAGTATTTCCAACTGTCCATCCGTATGGTAGCCAACGGGGGACGGCGTGCCCTGCGACGGTTGACATGTGACTAAAAGGTCACATATTGTACGGGAGTGGACGAGGTGTTCAAGGCACTGGCGGACCCCACCCGGCGGGACCTGCTCGACGAGCTCTTCCGGGAGGACGGCCAGACCCTGGGCATGTTGGAGGAGAGGTTCTCCATGTCGCGCTTTGGCGTCATGAAGCACCTCAAGCAGCTCGAGGAGGCCGGCCTGGTCGTCACGAGGAAGCGGGGCCGCGAGAAGCTCCACTTCCTCAACCCGGTGCCGATCCGGCTCATCCACGACCGCTGGGTCAGCAAGTACTCGGAGCCCTGGGTGGCAGGGCTCAGTGAGATCAAGGAGAGATTGGAGAGGCCAATGGAAAAGGTGTACGAGATCTTCATCAAGACCACACCCGAGCGCCTGTGGGAGGCGATCGTCGACCCCGAGATCCGGGCCAAGTACAACTTCGGCGCCGCGGTCAACTCGGACTGGAAGGTGGGCTCGCCGATCAGCGTCGACGTGGCCAAGCACGACGTCCACCTCGGCGAGGGAGAGGTGCTCGAGGTGGACCCGCCGCGGCGGCTCGTGCACACCATGGCGGCCCTCTGGGATGACGACGTGCGGGCCGAGGGGTTCTCGCGGGTCACCTGGGAGATCGAGCAGGTGGGCGACTCGTGCCATCTCACCCTGACCCACGACCAGCTGCGCGAGGGCGCGAACGCGCAGATCTTCGGCGGCTGGCCGATGGTCCTCTCGGGCCTCAAGACCTGGCTGGAGACGGGCGAGCTGCTCACCACGCCGGGTTCGATCATGTACGCCTGAACAGACCGGAGCTTCAACCGAGAGGAGACGAAGATGTCACGGACCAACACCGCCGCGGCCTCGACGTCCCGATGCGAGGCGGCAGCCGCTGGATCGAGATGGCGCTGCCGGGGGTGACCGTGTCGATCGCGCTGCTCCGCTGGCCCGGCGTTCCACCGATGTTCGCCTTTCGCGATCAGGACGGGAACGGGCTCGAGATCGTCGAGCGCTGAAGCACGGCCGCCCGGTCAGGACGTCGCGACGGCCGCTTCGGCGCGGGTCGCCGCGGGTCGCACCCGGTCGTAGGCCGACATGGCCAGCGTGAGCATGCCGAAGCCGGCGCCGAGCAGGCACACCCCCGCCCAGCCGTGGGTGCCGTAGAGGGCCCCGGCACTGACGGAGCCAACGGCCCCGCCGAGGAAGTAGCAGACCATGTACGCGCTGTTGATGCGGCTCCGGGCATCGGGGCGCAGCGCGTAGATCACCGCCTGGTTCGTGATCTGCATGCCCTGGGTGCCGATGTCGAGCACGACGATGCCGATGATGAGCGCCGCCAGCGAGGTGCGGCCGGCCCAGAGCAGCGCGAACGAGCCCGCCAGGAGCACCCCGGTGCCGACGGTGGTGGCGGTGGCCCGGGCGGAGTCGGCCAGCTTGCCGGCCAAGTTGGCCGCCGCGATCCCGCCGGCCCCCACCAGGCCGAACAGCCCGATCACTGCATTGGAGTAGCGGTAGGGGCTCCCCGAGAGCAGGAAGGCGAGCGTGGTCCACAGCACGCTGAAGGCAGCGAAGGCGCAGGCGCCGTGCCACGCCCGCCGCCTGAGCACGGGTTCGGTGACGAGCAGTCGGAGCGACCCGCCGACCAGTTCGGCGTAGCTGCGGTGCGGGCGCGGGCCTTCGGCGGGCAGCGCCCGCCACAGCACGGACGCAAAGACCACCATGAGCGCGGCCGAGAACCAGTAGATGGCGCGCCATCCCGCTACCTGGGCCACCAGCCCCGACACCGTGCGGGCCAGCAGGATGCCCATGAGCAATCCCGTCATGATGCGGGCCACGACGCGGCCCCGGCGCTCCTCTGGTGCCAGGTCGGCGGCGAAGGGGATCATGACCTGGCCGGCGACCGAGGCCGCGCCGACGGCGACCGAGGCGAGGCCGAAGAGCCACAGGTTGGGCGCCAGGGCGCAGCCGACCAGCGCAACGGTCGAAACGAGGAAGAGCCGGGTCACCAGCGCACGGCGCGGGTGGAGGTCACCCAGCGGGACGATCAACAGGAGCCCCGCGGCGTAGCCGATCTGGGTGGCGGTGATGATCGAGGAGGTCGGTCCCGGGCCGCTGTGGAAACTGCGCGCCACCTGATGCAGTACGGGTTGCGCGTAGTACAAGTTGGCCACCACGGCGCCGGTGGCGACCGCGATGAGTGCGACGAGCGCGCGCGAGAGGACGTGCCCCTCCGGGGACTCCGTGCTCGCCGCTGCCACCGGGTCAGGCTACCGGTGGCCTGAACAGCGTCAGACGTTGCCCCCGCGCCGGCTCTCGGCGGTGACGCCGGTGAGCGCGGTCAGGATCAGCGGCACGCCGATGAACATGAGCCACACGCCGAAGACGAGCGCCAGCACGGTCATGAACGCGCCCATGCCGAGGACGAAGGGCCAGATGGAGGAGCCGGGGAACGAGTCGACGTTCCCCGCCCCTTCGGCGATGCTCGCGTCCTCGCGGTCGGAGGGGCGCTCGCCGGCGGCGTGGATCCTGCCCCAGAAGAAGTACTTGTGGCCGTGGAAGCGCCGGTACCAGAAGAAGTAGTAGAGGCCGGGCAGGAAGCCGAGCAACGTGGCGCCCAGCAGCATCACGCCGCCCCCGTCCTCGTAGCCCCAGAACCAGTAGACGAGGCCGATGATCCCGAAGAAGGCCCCGAGGAACAAGAGGAAGACCGCCGAGACCCTCATACCGTTTCCTTCACCTTCCCGTTGGCGTGCCCGTTGTGGGCGCCCTTGCCGTGGGGCACCGTCAATGCGTCGGGGTGGTTGTAGTCCCAGGTCGGCCGCTCCGAGCGGATCGGCGGCAGGTGCGTGAAGTTGTGGTGCGGCGGCGGCGAGGTGGTGGCCCACTCGAGCGTGTGGCCGTCCCAGGGGTTGTCCCCGGCCGGGATCGGGTTGCGCCACGAGACCACGAAGTTGACCAGCAGGAAGGCGAATCCCGCGGCGATCAGGAAGGCCCCCACGGTCGAGACGATGTTGTAGCTCTGCCAACCGAGGTTGGACGGGTAGCTGGCCACCCGGCGCGGCATGCCCAGCAGCCCGAGCACGTACTGGGGCATGAAGGTGACCCAGAAGCCGATGAACATCAGCCAGAAGTGCCACTTGCCCAGGCTCTCGCGCAACATGCGGCCGAACATCTTGGGGTACCAGTAGTAGACGCCGGCGAAGCCGGCGAAGACGGCGGTCCCGAAGAGGACCTGGTGGAAGTGGGCCACCACGAAGTAGGTGTCGTGGGTGGCGAAGTCGATCGGGGGCGACGCCAGCATGATGCCGGTCACCCCACCCATGAGGAAGGCGAAGAGGAAGCCGAGACAGAAGAGCATCGGTGTGGCGAACGTGAGTTGTCCGTGCCACATGGTGCCGATCCAGTTGAAGAACTTGATGCCGGTCGGCACGGCGATGAGGAGGCTCAGGAAGGAGAAGAACGGCAGCAGCACGGCACCGGTGGTGAACATGTGGTGCGCCCACACACCGGTGGAGAGGGCCGCGATGGCCATGGTGGCGAAGACCATGCCCTTGTAGCCGAAGACCGGCTTGCGTGAGAAGACGGGGAGCACATCGGTCACGATGCCGAAGAAGGGCAGGGCCAGGATGTAGACCTCGGGATGGCCGAAGAACCAGAAGAGGTTCTGCCACAACAGCGGTGAGCCGCACGATCGCATGGGCAAGCCGTTCACCAGATGGCAGCCGACCGCCGTGTAGATGTGGGTGCCGAAGTGGCGGTCGGCGAAAAGCATCACCACGGCGGCGGTGAGAACGGGGAAGGCGATCAGGATCAGGATCCCGGTGACCAGCATGTTCCAGGTGAAGATCGGCATGCGGAACATGGTCATGCCCGGCGCGCGCAGGTAGAAGATGGTCCCGCACAGGTTGACGCCGGTGAAGATGGCCGAGAACCCGGTGAGGGCGATCCCCATCAGCCACAGGTCGGGTCCCGACCCGGGCGAACTGGTCGCACTGGAGAGCGGCGCGTAGGCCACCCAGCCGAACTGGGCGGCGCCACCGGCGACGAAGAAGCCCATGATCATGGTGATGGAGCCGCTCAGGTAGAGCCAGTAGCTCAGCGCGTTGAGGCGGGGGAAGGCCATGTCGGGCGCGCCGACCTGCAGCGGCACGATGAAGTTGGCCAGGCCGCCGAAAGCGAAGGGCCCGGCGAAGAGGTACAGCATCAGGCTGCCGTGCATGGTGAACAGCGCGTTGAACTGCGCGAAGCTGAGCAGCGACGAGTGCGGCGAGGTGAGCTGAAGCCGCATGATCAGCGCCATGATCCCCGAGATGTAGAAGATCACGATCGACGTGATCATGTAGCTCAGCCCGATGACCTTGTGGTCGGTCGAGGTCAGCCACTTGAGGATGCCGGTCGGGCCGTGGTCCTCATGGCCGCCGCCCTGGGGCCCGTGCCCGTCGCCGGGCACCTGGGGCGGGAGGTGGAGCTCCGTCGGCTCGTGTGTCTCGACGGGTGGAGCCTCGACGGGTGGAGCGATGACGTCAGTCACCGTAGAGCGCACCTCCTGAGTTGCCGGTGTTCCCGCTGCCCGAGTTGCCGGAGTTCCCCGTATTGCCCGAGTAGCTGGGCACGGACCCGTTCTGGTTGGCGTGCAGGTCGGCCGGGAGCTGGCCGATGGAGCTCGGATGAGCCCGCTGGTAGGCATCCGTGACGCGCAGCCAGGTCGTGTAGGCCGACGGCGACACCGAGCGGACGTTGAAGAACATCAACGAGTGGTAGAGGCCGCACAGCTGGGTGCACTGGCCCCGGTAGACGCCGTTGTGCAGCACGTTGAGGTCGAAGCTGGTCCAGTACCCCGGGCTGGCGTAGCGGCTGAAGTTGAACTGGGGCACGTAGAAGCCGTGCAGCACGTCGTAGGAGCGGAGGTAGATCCGCACCGTCTGGCCCGTCGGGACCACCATGGTCGGGGCGTCGGTGGTCTGGCCGATGACCTTGACGCCATTGGGGTACTCGAACTCCCAGCCCCACTGGAACGCGTAGACGTGGAGTGCGGTGGCCGGGTCCGGCTCCACGGCGGTGACCTTGTTCTCCACCAGGACGGTGGCCACGAACAGCCCGAGCACGATCAGGATCGGCACCACGGTGTAGACGATCTCGGTCACCGTGTGGTACTGGGTCTGCACCGGCATCTCGTCGGAGCGGCGCCGGTAGCGGAAGATGGCCCACAGGATGAGGATCAGGACGAACCCGCCCACGATCAGGCCGGCGATGAAGAAGCCCTGCCAGAGGTGGAAGGTCGAGCGGGCCTGGGTGGTGGCGCCCTTGTAGGCGCCGAAGGTGGGGAGCTGGCACCCGGTGAGGAGGAGGGCGCCGAGGGCCACCAACCCGGCGGCCAGCCGCCGTGGACCCTTACGACCGCGAGCTGGGGTTTCGGGCGTGTCGGGTGGGGGGCCGGTCAGCGACGAGTCCACGGCGCTGACACTATCGAACCCCGCAAAAAAACCTCTAATCGGCAGCACAGCGGGGTGCCGCCGGCGGCGTCAGCGCGGATGGGGGTGCGGGGGCGCCACGGACTCGTTGGCGGCCCAGGCGAACACGCCCCGCGCCATGGTGGAGGTGGCCCGGGCGGCCCGGGCCGCGAACACCTCCTGGCGCGCCCGCCCGATGCCTTCGTCGCCCGGGGCGGCCAGCCAGGCGTGCTCGGCCAGGTGGCCGGCGACGCGCAGCGCCCCCTCGGCCTGCTCGGACTCGGACTCGGGCGCGTCCCGCGCCACCGCCAGGAGCTCCAGGGCGCGGTCGGCCAGCGCCGCCGGCCCGCCGGCGAGCGCGGCGAGCTCGGCCGACAGGGCGCGCTCGGGGGCGGGCTTGAGCGTGGCCGGGTTGCCGTCCCACCAGCCGCCGTACTGGCGCCAGACCGTGTGGACGATGAACTCGGGCTCGTCGTAGACAGGTCGCAGGTAGGGCCGCGCCTCGAGCTCGGCCGGGGGGCGGACGCCGTGGATGGCGTCGTCGAGCCGGCCACCGGCGTTCATGACGGCGAGCGTCTGGTCGACCAGGGAGTCGAGCAGGTCCGCCGTGTCGGTGAGGGCCTGGCGGACCCGGTCGGCCCCGATGAGGGGGAAGCCGTGCCCGGGCAGGAGGAACTCGGCCTCCAGCGCCAGCATGCGGCGGAGGGCCGCCGCCCACTCCCTCGGGTAGCGCTGCACCTTCTGCGGGTTCCCGGCATTGGGCGAGGCCCAGATGAAGAGGTCGCCGCAGCAGAGCACGCGCCGGTCCGCCTGCCAGGTGATGGTGTGGTCGTCGGTTTCGCCCTTCTCGTGGCGCAGCGAGAAGTCGACGCCGCCGACGCTGACCTCCAGGGCGTCGTGGTAGGTCCGGTCCGGGTAGCGGTACTCGGTGGGCCAGTTGAGGTCGGTGAATCCGAACTGCCGCCGGTTGATGATGGTGTTGTAGCCGGCCGTGAAGATGTAGCGGTCGAAACGGGCCGGCAGGGCGTGGTGCGCGATGACCTCGGGTGCAGCCCAGCCCTCGGCCTCCGCCTCCGCCTCCCAGACGGGCACGCCGAAGACGTGGTCGATGTGCCCGTGGGAGTAGACGGCGGTGTTCAGGCGGGCCGGGCTCCAGGTCCGGATGTCGTCGTGGACGACCTTGGCCAGGGGCGCGCTGCCGGTGTCGACGAGGAGGAGGCCGTCTTCGGTGGCGAACGCCGACACGTTGGCGAACGAGGGGCAGAAGCCGACGCCGTCGGTGATCTCGACGAAGCCACCCATGTGGTCGACGGGGTGGAAGGTCGCCGTCGAGATCTCGCCGTTCCAGAGGCGGTCGGCGACGGACAGGACGTCAGATGGCATGAACCCCCTTGGATGGCCCGGACCCTCTCGGCGACGTCGGTGTCGCGGGTGGGCGCGTCAGGCGCCCTGGGACTTCTCCTCGGCCGGCGATGTCGGGGCTGGCGCGTCCGCCGCGGCCGAGGCGCCGTTCGTCTTGGCGTCGCCCTCCGCCTTGCCCTCCTCCATCCCCTTCTCGAACTGGTTCTTGGCCGAGCCGAGGTTGCGGGCCAGCTTCGGGATGGCGGCACCGCCGAAGAGCAGCACGACGAGGATGATGGCCACGATCAGCAGGTCGGGGCCGAAAAGGTCAGCGAGCATGAGGTTCTCCTTCACCCGGGTCCACGTGGGAGTGGGCTGGGTCCAAGGTTAGACCCATTCCACGCACGGGGTACCCGCACTCGACGGTTGCGTCACATCTCTATTCGGAGTCACCCGGCCAGGAGGATGCCCATGACCAGTGCGGCCACGCTGGCCACGCCACCTACCGAGCCCCAGAGGGCGAGCTGACCCTTGGTAGTGGCCCGCTGGTGCAGGCCAACGGCAACACCGGCCAGGATCACCACGACGATCTTGGCCATGAGCACCGCCTTCCAGGCCGAGTCCTGGGAGGAGTAGTGGACCGCCGTGACGTTCCAGACACCCGTCACGAGCAGGACCCCATAGGCGGGCCAGGCCATGCGGGCGAAGGCCCGCGCCAGCGTCTTGGTGGCGTCGCCCCCCATCCCGCGGGCCGGCCCGACGAGGCCCATCAGCACGATCTGGCCGCCCACCCACACGGTGGCGGCGAGGACATGGAGGGTCAGGCGGACGGTCTCGAGCGCCGGGGCGAGCACCGCGCTACTTGCCCTGCCACCGGGGCGGGCGCTTCTCGGCAAAGGCAATGGGGCCCTCCATGGCGTCGGCCGAGGAGAACACGACGCGGACCGCCTCGGTGTTGATGGCCCATCCCTCGGACTCGGGCACCTCGGCGGCGCGCTTCATCACGCTCTTCGAGTAGCGCACGGCCAGCGGCGCGTTGGCGGCGATCCGCTCGGCCAGCGCGACGGCCTCGGCCAGGAGCGTGTCGGCTGGCACGACCTTGTTGACGAGGCCGAGTGCGTAGGCCCGCTCGGCGTCAATGGCGTCGCCCGTCATGGCGAGCTCGAGCGCCACGGCCATGGGCAGCCGCTTGGGCATCCGGATCAGTCCACCGGCACCGGCGACCAGCCCGCGCTTGGCCTCGGGTATCCCGAAGGTGGCGTGCTCGGCCGCGACCACGAGATCGCACGAGAGCATGATCTCGAAGCCGCCCGCCAGGGCGGAGCCGTTGACGGCGGCGATGATCGGCTTGGGGAAGTCGCGCTGGGTGAGGCCGCCGAAGCCACCGCTCGCGCCCAAGATGTCGCCGCCCTCACCGCTGCTGAAGGCCTTGAGGTCCATACCGGCGCTGAACGCCTTGTCGCCGCTCCCGGTGATGACGACCACCCAGCAGTCGGGATCCTCGGCGAGCTCGTCCATGAAGGCGGCCATGGCCTGACTGACGGCGCCGTTGATGGCGTTGCGGGCCTCGGGCCGGTTGATAGTGAGGATCTCCACGTTGCCGCGGCCTTCCCGCAGCACTTCGTCAGCCATGGTGCTCCCTTCGCTGGTGCCCCCGCCGTCGGTGGGCGTGCGCGCCGAGGCTACCGGCGCCCGTCAGGGGAGGGGAATCTCGGGCGGGTCGTCGCTCTCGGGAGCCGGCCGGGGTGTCAGCCGCGAGCCGAGGGCGACCGCCTCGCGCTGGACCCGCCTGCTGTAGAGCGCAGTGAAGGCGAACAGGCCGCCGATCACGCTCGCCGTGATGAAGGGCGAGACGGCCAGGAACGTCCCCGTGGGCATGATGTCGGCCAGCGTCAGGCGGCACGACGCCTCGACGACCAGCCCGATGCCCCAGACCACCGAGAGGACGCGGAACGTGTGGCGGCCAACGGGCAGCTCGTGCAGCCTGTCGAAGGCGGAGACCTTGTCGGGGTCGTTCCCGGCGGAGAGGTAACGGCTCACGTAGAACAGCGCGGGGCGGTCGTGGGTAAAAAGAGTGACGATGCACGCGACGCCGAAGAGCGCGGTGAAGAAGGCGTCCCGGACCTTGAGCACGTACGCGTTGCCGCCCAGCAGCGTCGAGCTGACGACGCCGACCGCGAAGCCGAGGAGCACCACGGCGCCGACGACGTCGACCTTGCGCTGGCGCACGAACTGCAGGACGATCCAGCCCACCGAGAAGCAGCCGGCGACGATGAGGGCCGTAGCGTCGGTGCTGACGTGGGGGCGCGCCACGAAGTAGACGCCGATCGGCAGGGCGGCGCCGAAGACGAGGCTGGGCAGGTGCTCCCGGATGGAGGGGATCCCGGGCTGCCACGTCGGACCGGGCGGGGGAGGCGCCCCCCCGGTGCCGCCCGATGCCTCGGGTTCCATCAACCAAGGGTACCGCCGACCATTCCGGGATCCGCCGCGTAGGATCCGGGGGTGACCTTCGTGGCCCACGTCGTGGAATTCCTCCTGATCGCCGGGCTCGTGGCCGCGCTCGGGCTCGCCGTCGCCTTCGTGATCGCGCGGAGCTACGTGCGCCGGCACTGGCGCCTGGTCAGGGGCCACGTCGCGACCCGCGGCGTCCTCGCCACGCTTGCCGTCGTCTCGGCCGGCCGGGAGCGCTACGTGTCGAGGGCCACGCCCGTGGAGCTCAGCCGGGGCACGGCGGCCCGGGTGCGCCGGCGCATGTGGGTCGCGGTCGAGGATGCCGAGGTCGCCGTTGCCCACGCCGACTCCCACGACGCCCCGGTGGCCGAGCTGCCGTCGGTGTGCCACTCGCTGCGGTCGGTGGCCGAGGAGCTCGACGGGTTGCTGCGGCTGGAGCACCGGCTGCCGCGCGGCACGGAGCGGGCCGACGCGGTGCGGCACCAGGTGGCCGAGGTCATCGGCGCGGCCAGGGACGTGCAGGCGACCGCGCTGCGGGCGGGGAGTGACGCCACCGAGCCCCAGGTGCGCTCCATGGTGCGCCAGGCACGTGACGAGGTCGACATCGTGTCGGCCGCCCTGTCGCGCATGCGCTCGATCGCGCAGCCCCACTGAGGCCTCCGTCGGAATGAGCCTGCTCGGCGAGGGCTTCGCCGCCGGCGTGGCGACGTCGGGCTACCAGATCGAGGGCGGTTTCAACGGCGAGGGCGAGCCCCACAACAACTGGTCCGGCTGGGAGGCCACCGGCCGGGTGGCGCGCTCGGGGGTGGCGTGCGATTTCTGGCGTCACCCCGCCGACGCACTGGACCGGGCCGCCGCCATCGGCTGCAACGCGTTCCGGCTCTCGGTGGAGTGGGCTCGCCTGGAGCCCCGTCCCGGCGCGTTCGACGACGCCGCGCTGGAGCGCTACGCCGAGATCCTCGGCTTCTGCGTGGCGCGGGGCATGGAGCCCATGGTGACGCTGCACCACTTCACCCACCCGTGGTGGCTGGGCGAGGAGTTCTGGCTCCGCCCGGGCTCCCCCGACGTCTTCGCCCGCCACGTCGCCCGCGTCGTGCCGGCGCTCGCCCCCTACTGCCGCCGCTGGGTGACGGTCAACGAGCCGAACATCGTGATGCTCATGGGCTGGATCGAGGGCGCCTGCCCGCCGGGCCGGCGCATGGCGCTCTCCGACGCGTTCTGCGTCCTCGACAACCTGCTCGCCGCGCACGTGCTCGCAGCCGACGCGGTCACCGGCGTGCAGCGCGAGGCCGAGGTGACCATCAACACGAGCTCGTCGTCGGTCTACGAACTCGACCGGATGCTGCTCGACCTGCTCGGGCTTCGCGACGCCGGCGTCGACCCGAGCGACGTTGACCGCTACGTCGACGAGCGCCGGGCGGTCCACGACGCCGCCTTCCCCCCGCGCCACGCCGGTGAGGCGGCCTTGCGCCGTTTCTTCGCCGCAGTGACGCCCTACGGATCCGAGCGCGAGCCGGGGCGGGGCTCCGCCTGGGCCCGCCTGCGCGGCCTCACGCGCCGCAACACGCCGAGGCGCGCGGTCGCCGCCGCGCACGCCTCGACCCGTGTCCGCACCCTCGACGCGGTTGGCTTCGACTGGTATGACCCCGTGGCCAGCCACGCCATCCGCGTCCCGGGCCGCCGCCGGCCTGCTGGCGGCCGCGACTGGTCCTTCGGACGGGCCCTGTGGGACGTCGAGCCGCACCCCGCTGGGCTGCGGTCCTGGTGCGCCACCGAGTCCGCCCTGCGCCCCGGCCTTCCCCTGTGGGTGGTGGAGAACGGCATGTCGACCCTGATGCGCGACGGCCGCCCGGAGCCGCGGGACGACGGTATGGACCGGCCGCGCTACGTGCGCGAACACCTGGGGGCGGTGGCCGACGCGGTGGCCGCCGGGGTGCCCGTGCGGGCCTACCTGCACTGGTCGCTGGTCGACAACTACGAGTGGGGCACCTACGAGCCGCGCTTCGGCCTCTTCGGCCTGGACCGCAGCGACCCCTCCATCGTGCGCTGGATGGACACCGACGCCCAGGGAGATGACGCCGCGGGCGAGTTCGCCCGCGTGCTCGCCGGTCTGCGCGCCGGGGATCGCTCCGTCCTCGACCCGCCGGCCTGACCCCGACGGTCAGCCGGCTGCGTCGCTCCCAGGCGTGGCGGCCTCCGAGGGTCCCTCGATCTCTCGCTTCTCCTTGCGCCGGTGGCGCACCACGAGCACGACGATGACGACGACGATGAGGCCGAGCAGGATGTCGGACGCGATCCCTGTCGCCTTTTCGACCCGCTCCCCCACGAAGTAGCCGAGCAGGACATAGAGGAATCCCCAGCAGATACCGCCCAGCGCGTTGGCAGGCAGGAATATGCGGTAGCGCATCTTGGACATACCGGCCAGGCCCGGCACGACGGCGCGCAGGAAGGCGGAGAAGCGGCCGACGAACACGGCGATCGCTCCGCGGCGGTTCAGCTGGTCCAGCGCGGCGTCGATGCCCTTCTCGCGCTTGTGCAGGGGGCCGAGCCGCAAGAGCTGGTGACCCCAGCGATCACCGATGGCGTAGCCCACAGAGTCGCCGACGATGGCACACACGACGACGACGGCGAGGATGCCGCCCAGGCTCACGCCGCCCTTGGAGGCGAGGACGCCGCCGAGAATCGCTGCCGTCTCCCCGGGGAACACGAATCCGAGCATCACGGCGTCCTCGGCGAAGACGAGCACGCCCACCAGCACGTAGGCCTCCCACCCGTGCAGGGAGAGCAGCGGCTCGAGCACGCGGCTGATCACCGTGCACCTTCAGCGCGGCGCGGGCGAGCGCAGACGCGGGCCGCCCGCACGGCGATCGTCAGTTAACGGCGCGCAGTGTGAACTCGCGCGGGGTGAGCTGGCGCCAGCGGCTCTCCAGCTGGGCGACGAACTCGCGGCCCCGCACGAGGTGGGTGAGGATGTCGGCCTGGCCCTGGGGGCGGGCCAGCATCCAGCTGTGCCCGCCCGGCACCCACAACACGGGCGAGCGTGAGATCGCCGCGAACTCCAGCGCCGCATGGCCCGGCGTGATGCGGTCGAAGCACCCCCATTCGGTCAGGATGGGGATCTGCTGGGCCACCAGGTGGCGCACCTCGCTGCGCTGGTCGACCGACATCAGCATGCTTCCCACCGGCATGGTCTGCCCCAGCGTGCGGATGTTCTGGCGCATGTCGGGCAGCACAGCGCGCACGGTCGAGTACATGCGACCCATGGCAAGGTCGGGGAGGTCGAAGACGACGGCGGCGAGCATGTCGACCATTGGCGCCACGTCGGGGAGGATGGGAGCCAGGAGGGTCGGGAGGATGCCGGTGCGCTCCTTCCACGCCGGCGTGCTCACCCCGTCGCGGTAAATCACCCCGAGGGTGCGCCGCGGGTGGTCGTGGGCGAACTGCACGGCGACGGCGCCACCCATGGAGTGGCCGAGCAGGACGAGGGGACCGGCATCGACCTTGTGCGCGATGGCCATCACCTGGTTGGCCAGGCTCTCCATCGAGACGTCCTGCCACTCGAGCGGGTCGCTGCCCCCGAAGCCGGGCAGGCTCGGGTTGATGACCCGCCAGCCCAGCTGCTCGGCCAGCCGGGCGCTCTCCCGCCAGTACATGCCGCCCCCGGCGAAGTAGCCGTGGATGTTGACGGCCCAGATGGGCGGGGACCCGGGGCCGTCGGGCCCGTGCGCGTCGACGTTGTCCGAGACGGCGAAGCGCAGGCGCCGGCCCTCCACCATGATGGAGCTCGGGACCATCCGGATGGTCGGGGTCTTGCGGATCTTCCGGGCGTACTGGTCACGCACCACCCCGAGGCCGTGAGGGGCGTGACCGGCGTCGACGAGCTGGACGGGGGACGGGCCGTCGGAGGGCGCCACGATGGCGCCCGCGATCTGCAGGACGTCTTCGGGCTCGGGCGCTTCCTTCGACCTGAAAAACCGAACCGCCATCCGACACTCCAGTCCCGCACCGACCTGGCGCGTTGTTCGCCCCTACCCGAACAGAATCCGAGCCTTGGAGCCCACCGTACCCGACCCCAGGCGCAGGCCGGCAATTCGCGCGTGCAGAGAGCGGTCAGGGCTGCGACGATTGGTGCATGCGCGCCGACATCGTGATCCGGGGAGGCACCGTGGTGGACGGGACGGGGGCGGTGGGCGTACCGGCGGACGTGGGCGTCACCGGCGGCCGGATCACCGGCATCGGCAGCGGGCTCGAGGGGCGGCGCGTGCTCGACGCGGAGGGCCAGGTCGTGTCCCCGGGCTTCATCGACATCCACACCCACTACGACGCGCAGGTGTTCTGGGACCCTGACCTCACACCGTCCTCCTCCCACGGCGTGACGACGGTGATCGCGGGCAATTGTGGATTCTCCATCGCCCCCATTCGCCCCGACGGCGTGGCGCTGCTGGCGCGCACGCTCCAGCACGTCGAGGACATGAGCTTCGATACCCTCGCCGTCGGCGTGCCCTGGGGCGAATTCGAGACGTTCCCGCAATACCTCGACGCCGTCGCCGCACGGGGGACCGCGCTCAACTACGCGTGCTACGTCGGCCACACAGCGGTGCGGCTCTACGTCATGGGTGAGGACGCGTACGAGCGTGCCGCGACCGAGGACGAGATCGCCCTCATGCAGGCCGTGGTGGCCGATGCAATGGCAGGCGGCGCCGCGGGCTTCGCCTCGAGCGCCTCGCCGACCCACAACGGTGACCGCGGACGGCCGGTGCCGTCGCGGGTGGCCGACCTAGCCGAGCTGCGCGCGCTGCTCGAGCCCGTCAAGCAGTGCGGGCGCGGGGTTGTGGCGTTGCTCCCGGGCGGGGTGTTCCCCAACGAGGAGGTGTTCCGGCTCCAGCGCGAGGTGGGGCGCCCGTTCACCTGGACGGCCCTGCTCACGGTGAAGGGATACCCCTACCACGAGAAGGTGATCGCCGAGCACGACGCCGCCTGGGCCGAGGGCGTCGAGGTCTGGCCGCAGGTGTCGTGCCGGCCGTTGGTGTTCCAGATGAACCTCTCGGAGCCCTTCACCCTCAACATGCGCCCCACGTTCGCCGCGCTGATGGGCAAGTCGAAGGCGGAGCGTGTGGCTGCTTACCGCGACCCGGCCTGGCGCGCCACGGCCTGGGAGGATGTCAGCGGGAAGGCGGGCGGCTTCCCGCTCAACTGGGCGTCGATCTCGGTGGCGGAATCCCGCACGCACCCCGAGCTGGCCGACCACCCGGTGGCGGTGCTGGCCGAGGAGCGGGGCTGCACGCCACTCGACGTCATGCTCGACGTCTCGCTCGATGACGACCTCGAGTCGCGCTTCTGGTCGGTCCTGGCCAACGACGATCCCGACGCCATCGCGTGGTTGCTGCCGCGGGACAACGTCCTCCTCGGGCTGGCCGACTCGGGTGCCCACGTCTCGCAGCTCTGTGACGCCTGCTTCTCGACCGACCTGCTGGGGAACTGGGTGCGCGACCGGGGCGTCATGCCACTGGAGCGGGCGATCCACAAGTTGACCGGCGAGCCCGCCGGGGTCTACGGCTTGACCGACCGCGGGACCGTCGAGGTGGGCAAGGCGGCCGACCTGTGCGTCTTCGACCCCGAGACGGTGGCGCCGGGCCCGCTGCGCCGGGTGCGCGACTTCCCGGCCGACGGCGAGCGCCTCACGGCGGACGCGCCGGTCGGGATGACGCACACGCTGGTGAACGGGGTGCCCATCAGGGTCGACGGCGCGCCGGCCGAAGAGGGCTTCGCCTCCCGCCCGGGAGTGGTGCTGCGCAGCTGACGGCGTCTGCGGCTACGTGACGTCGCGGCGGAACGTCGTGAAGTAGCCGATGGTGAGGGGGACGAGGCCCCACAGCAGCATGACGAGGCCGCCCTGCCACCAGGTGAGGAGATGGAGCCCCGCGCGCGCCCCGCCGCCCCCGCCGCCGAAGCCGCGGGCGATGTCACCGGCCAGCGCGGCACCCGCTGCATTGGGCAGCCAGTTCAGGTTGTAGTGGAAGATGGCCCGGGCCAACACCACCAGCAGCCCCTCGAGGATCAGCGTCCCGCCGATGGTGAGCAGGATCGCCGCCACCTGGTTCTTGACGAGGGTACCGAAGCCGAGTCCGAACAGCCCCAGCAGGACCGCCGAGACCAGCAGCCCAGGCACGACGGCGCCGACCTGGTCCGTCACCTGGGAGGTGACGCCGCCCAGCGCGGCGTTCCAGGGCAGGGCCACGACGGCGACGGCGACCAGCGTGAGCAGCGCGATGAAGATGGACCACAGGGCGGTCACGCCCACCTTGGCCGCCAGCACCCGGGTGCGCACCGGCGTCAGCACGAGCGTGGTCGTCATGGTCTTGTGGCGGTACTCGCCGGTGACGCAGAGCACGCCGACGATCGGGGCCAGGATCTCTATCCCGAAGTACCCCGCGCCGAGCAGCTCGCGCCGCTGGCGCAGCGTCTGCACGAAGTAGAAGGTGTGGCCCGGGAAGCCGCCCGCGCCGGCGAGCACGCCGACGGTCACGAGGACGGTGAGGGGGAAGGCCAGGCCGAAGCAGACCCAGACCCCGGGCATGGACCGCATCTTGATCAGCTCGGCCCGGATGGCGTTGATCACGCGTGCGCCGTCACGTCGCCGAACCCGAGGCCGGCGGTCAGGGACAGGAAGACGGACTCGAGGTCGGCGCCTTCCTGGGTCAGCTCGTACAGGACGATCTGGTTCGACGCCAGGAGGGGCCCGACCTGCTCCGGCGTGACGCCGTCCATGGCCACTTCGTCGTGGCTGAGCCGACGGAAGGCGACGCCGGCCTGGGTCAACACGGCGCAGAGCCGGTCCGCCTCGGGTGTGCGGGCCCGCATCACGACGCCCGTCAGCCCTGAGGTGATCTGCTCGAGCGTGCCCTGGGCCTTGAGCTGGCCGAACGAGACGATCACCGCGTCGTCGATGGTCTGCGCCATCTCGGCCAGGAGATGGGAGGACACGAGCACGGTGCGGCCCTCACCGGCGAAGTAACGCATGAAGTCCCGCAACCAGGCGATGCCCTGGGGGTCGAGGCCGTTGGACGGCTCGTCGAGGATGAGGACGTCGGGATCGCCGATGAGCGCGGTGGCCAGCTCGAGCCGCTGGCGCATGCCCATGGAGAAGCCGCCCACTTTGCGCTTGGCATCCCCCGTCAGCCCGACCAGCTCGAGCACCTCATCGGCCCGAGCGTCGTCGTGGCCGCCGGCCCGTGCCGCCATGCGCAGGTGGGTCCGGGCCCGGCGCGCCGGGTGGAAGCTGGTCGCCTCGAGCACGGCGCCCACGGTGCCCGACGGGTTTTCGAGCTCCCAGTAGTTGCGACCCCCGATGGTGGCCGTCCCGGCGGAAGGGTGGACGAGCCCGAGCAGCATGCGCAGGGTCGTCGTCTTGCCCGAGCCGTTGGGGCCGAGGAAGCCGGTCACCCGCCCCGGCTCGACCGTGAAGGAAAGGTTGTCGACGGCGAGGACGGGCCCGAAGTGCTTGCTGAGGCCGCTGAACTCAATGGGCAGGCCGCGGGTGGGAGCGCCGGCGGTCATCGGGGCGACGTTAGCGCGGGTGGCCTGCTGCTTCGGGTCGGCTCAGGCGGGGTTGCGGCGCTCGACGAGCTCGTCGGGGAGCAGCAGCCGGACCGACACCGCCAGCTCGTCGTAGACCCGGGCGATGGTGGACCACCCGTTGATCCATCCGACCAGAGCGGAGTACCAGACATGGCCGATCATGCGGGCCCGGTCCGACATGTCGGGGATGCCGGGCTCGCCCATGGCGCGCGAGATGATCCCCTCCATCAGCAGCGTGATCTGCTGCTGGCAGCCGACGGCGCCCGGGTCGGGCGAGGACAAGGAGGTGAAGACCGCGGCGACCAGCTTGGGCTGGCGGCCCATGGCGCGCAGCGCACGGTCGAGGACCTCGAGGACGCGATCGGCTGGGTGCGCCCCCCGGGGCGGGTGTTGCCCGATCCGGGCGTCGAGCATCTCGACCCAGTGCACGAGCGTGGCCGCCAGGAGGTGGTCCTTGCTCGTGAAGTAGCGGTACACCGTGCCCATGGCGACGTCGGCGCGGGCAGCCACGTCCCGCATCTGCACCGCCTCGTACCCGCCCTCGAGCCCGAGGGCCATGGCGGCATCGATGACGCGCTGACGCCGGGCCTGCTGCGCGCGGGTGAGCGGGCGGGCCACCGTCTGCTGCATCCTGACAGCGTATCCGCACCGCCACCTGGGTCTTCGGGAACGGGCCACTACGCTGGCGTGCCATGCCAGGAGGGAGTCCCGAGCCTGACGCCGCCATCGTCGACCTGGGTGAGTACGCCGAGCAGGTGGCGACGACCGACGGGCGGGTGCCCGGCGAGCGGGGGCGCCAGACCCGCCAGCGGCTCCTGGATTCCACCGTGGAGCTCCTCACGACCACCTCGTGGCGGTCGGTCAAGGTCACCGACATCGCGCGGCAGGCGAGGACGTCGCCGGCGACCTTCTACCAGTACTTCGGGAACGTGGAGCAGGCCATCCGGGTGGTGGCCGAGGGGATGGTCGACCAGGCCGCCCAGCTGGCCGACCTGGTCGGGGGTGACTGGTCGGAAGGGGCGAGCTGGGAGACCGCGCTGGCGGTCACCGGGGGGTTCCTCAACTACTGGGAGGACAACCGCGCCGTGTTCCGCGTCGTCGACCTGGCCACCGAAGAAGGTGATGCGCAGCTGCGCGGCATCCGGGTGCGGGCGCTCAACGCCGTGACCGTGGCCCTGGCCCAGGTGATCGCGACCGCATCACCCTCGCCCAAAGGAGGACCGGGTGCGGCGACGTCTTCGCCGGCGGGCGCCGACCCGATGGCTGTGGCCGGGACGCTGGTGGCCATGTTCGCCAGCGTGTCGGCCCACCGCTACGGCTTCGAGTTTTGGGGCATCAGGACCCGCAATCTCATCGACACCCAGGCCCGCATGCTGCACTGGGCCGTCACGGGCCGGTCGGGGCCCCCTGCCGAGATCCCGCCGCGCGAGACGACGAGGCCGCGCACCGGACCGGTGCTGGGCGGCGCCACGGCGCGGCGGCGCAACGGCGCTACTTGAGAGCGACCGGGTTGAGGGGAGAGCCGAGCCCCTCGGTCAGCGGCAGCGGGGTGGCGTCGAGCAGGAACGTGTAGCGGCCGTCGGCGGCGCAGTCGTCGGCGAGCGCATCGAGCACCCAGTTCTGGCCCTGGGTCATGCCCATCTCCACCAAGTGCAGCAGATGGACGGGGAGGTAGGCGTCCTCGCGCTGGCAGGGGATCACCTCGAAGGGAAGCGTGTCGGTGGCGACCGCGGCCACGTCGCGGGCCCAGAACCACTGGGCCGTCTCGATCGTGAGCCCGGGTGACGGGAACGTGTAGGCGAGCAGGTCGCGCTGTTCGGGGGCGAGATGCACCATCTGACCCGTGCGCACGAGCAGGATGTCGCCCGGCTCGACGGTGACGTTGGCCAGCTCGCAGGCCGCGTCGAGGTCGTCGGGCATGATGGGGTGCCCCGGCTCGAGGACCTCGCGTCCGAGGGCGCGGGCCACGTCGAGCAGGACGCCGCGGCTGACCACCGTCGTGAGGCGGTGGATGCCACAACGGGTGGCGCCGTCCGCCGTCACGCTGACCGCCGGGTAACCGTTGTAGATGACGCCGCCGTAGCTGCTGTGGGCCAGGGCGTCCCAGTGGGTGGCGCACTGGGTGGCCAGCGTGAGGACGTCCTCGCTGAAGCAGACCCAGTCGGGTTCGGCGGCGTTGACCGGAAGGTTCACCTGGACCATGGTGCGGGTCGGGTTGACGCGGCCCTCGATGAAGCCCAGCTGGATCCCCTCGGCCTCCGAGAGGGGCAGCCCGAGGGCGAAGGCCCGGCCGGACACGACCGATGCGGCCCCACGGCGCCGGGCCTCGTCGTCGACCAGGTTCAGCGTGCCGACCTCGTCGTCGGGCCCCCATCGCCCCCAGTTGCGCACCCGGGCCGCGACCTCGGTGAACTCGGCGGGGACGGCCACGCGCGCAGGCTAGCGCCGGCCCGGGCGCCCGACCGGCCGGCGGGGCGGGGCGCGCCGTTTGTCGGCGACCGGGCGGGGGGCGATACTGAGGGCGCGAACTGGTTCGCGCCAGCCTCAGGGAGGGATGACCAATGACGACGACGCGTGCGGCGGTGTGCACCGGGCTCAACGAGCCCTGGAAGACGGAAGAGATCGACATCGATCCTCCGGGCAACCGCGAGGTGCGGGTGAAGATGGTCTGGTCGGGCATGTGCCACTCCGACGAGCACCTGCGCACCGGCGACATCAGCCAGACACCCGAGGTGCTCGAGATGATGGGCGTGAAGTCCATGTTCCCGGTGGTCGGCGGGCACGAGGGGGCGGGCATCGTGACCGAGGTCGGTGACAACGTGACCCAGGTGGCCGAGGGCGACCACGTCGCCGTTTCCTTCATCCCCTCCTGCGGGACCTGCCATTGGTGTGCGTCGGGTCGTCAGAACCTCTGCGACCTCGGGATGATGACGCTGGCCGGCGGCATGATCAGCGACGGCACCTACCGCTATCACCTGGCCGGCGAGAACCTGAACCGGATGGCCCAGCTCGGCACGTTCGCCGACGAGATGGTGGTTCATGAGAACTCCCTGGTGCGCATCAACCCCTGGGACAACATGAAGGCCGCCGCGCTCATCAGCTGCGGCATCGCCACCGGGTTCGGCTCGGCCGTCGACCGCGGCAAGGTCAAGCCGGGCGAGACGGTGGTGGTCGCCGGCTGCGGCGGAGTCGGCTCGGGTGCGATCCAGGGGGCCCGCATCGCGGGGGCACGGCACATCGTTGCGGTCGACCCGGTGCCCTTCAAGCTCGAGCGGGCCAAGGAGATCGGCGCCACCCACACGGCACCCTCCCTCCTCGATGCGCAGATGATGCTGCCCGAGCTCACCATGGGTCGCAACGCTGACGTCGTGATCCTGACGCCGGGCGTGCTGAAGGGTGACCTCATCGCAGCGGCCTGCGCCTGCGGTTCCAAGGACGCCCGCATCGTGGTGACGGCCATCGCACCGTTCGACCAGATGGACGTCCAGCTGAACCTGTTCAACCTGGCCATGTTCAACCAGGCGGTCCTCGGCACGGTCTTCGGGTCACAGAGCCCGCGGGTGCAGGTGCCCAACCTGCTCAACCTCTACGAGGCGGGAGAGCTCAAGATCGACGAGCTGATCACCCAGGAGTACACGCTCGACCAGGTCCAGCAGGGCTACGACGACCAGGCGGCCGGGACGATCATCCGCGGCGTGGTGGCGTTCGACAATTGAGCTGAGCGTCGACGCCGGGCCGAAGCAGCGCCGCGGCCCGGTCAGGTACCGAGGTGACGGCTGAACCCCTCGGGGATCACCAGGTCGTCGGAATGCAGCTGGTGGATGGACGCGTGCCCCAGCCCGAGGAGCGCGGACTCGACCCCGCTGCGCAGGATGTCGAGCACGTTCTCCACCCCGGCCTGGCCGTTGGCCGCCAGGCCCCACAGGTAGGCGCGGCCGATCATGACCGCCTTGGCGCCGAGCGCCACGGCCTTGACGACGTCACTGCCGCGCCTGATGCCCCCGTCGAGCAGGACCTCGACCTGGTCGCCGACGGCCTCGGCGACCGACGGCAGGGCCCGGATGGTCGCCGGGGTCCCGTCGAGGTTGTTGCCGCCGTGGTTCGACACCGAAATGGCGCTGACACCCGCGTCGACGGCCCGCTTGGCGTCGTCGACGCGGGTCACGCCCTTGAGCATGAAGGAGCCTCCCCACTGCTCGCGCAACCAGGCGACGTCGTCCCAGCTCGGAGGCGGCGTCTGCATCCACTCGCCGTAGGCGCCGAAGAACGTCGGTCCCTGTTGTCCCTTGGCCACCATGTTGGGCGTCGTCAGGTCCGGCCGCTTCCCGGTCCTGGCGAAGGACAGGAACCAGCTCGGGTTGGCCAGGGCCTCCGGAGCGAAGCGCGCCATGGCCCGGAGGTTCACCGTCTCGGGGATGGTCGGGCTGCCCCAGTCCCGTCCCTGCGAGAAGGACCAGTCCAGCGTCGCGATGAGCCCCACCGCACCCGCGGCGCGCGCCCGCTCGATCCGCGCCAGGATCTGGTCCCGGGTGCCGATCCAGTAGATCTGGAAGAACGTCTGTGGGCAGGCCGCCACCACATCCTCGACGGGCATGCTGGCGAACGAGCTGAGGCCCATGGCGGTGCCCCGCGCCGCGGCCGCCCGCGCCACCGCCACCTCACCCTCGGGATGCACGGCCTGGACACCGGTGGGGGAGATGAGGACCGGGAATGAGACCTCCTGGCCCATGACCTTGGTGGTCAGGTCTCTGCTCTCGGCGAGGCCGGCCACGTGCGGGGCGAAGCCGAGCTCGCTGAAGGCGGTGACGTTGTCCTCGACGGTGATCCCACGCTCGGAGCCGGCGATCAGCGCGCCGTACACCGACTTGGGTAGGCGCTTCTTCGCCCTCCGCTGCGCCTCGGCGACCGTCTCGAACCATTTGTTAGCCATAGCGACCCTCTCGTGATGCCCCATCCGTCCCGCTCTCGCAGGTGCATCGGCGACCGGGAGACTCTATGCGCCACGGGCCCCGGCCCCGGACGGCCGTGCCATCGGACTCAGAGTGGCACACCCGCCGCGTCCCTAACATGACCAAATGAGCACGGAAACATGACCGAATGAGCACGGACATTCGGGACGCGGTGCCGGGCGACATCCCCTCGGTGCTGGACCTGTGGCGAGGGTCGGCGGCGCCGACCTCTACCGATACGGCCGACGCCCTGACCGGCCTCCTGAACCGCGACCCCGGGGCGCTCGTGGTGGCTGAGTCGTCCGGGCAGATCGTCGGTTCGGTCATCGCCGGCTGGGACGGCTGGCGCGGATCCATCTACCGGCTCGCGGTGGCCCCCGCGTATCGTCGCTCCGGGCTGGGCGGGCGTCTCCTTCGTGAGGCGGAGCACCGCCTCGCCGCGCTGGGGACCCAGAGGATGCACGCCATCGTCGTCGGGTCCGACTCCCGTGCGGTGGCCTTCTGGGACTCGACGGACTGGGAGTACCAGAGCGGGCAGCTCCGCTACGCCAAGGGGTAGCCCTACGGTCCGCCCGACAACGGCCGGTCGAGGTCGTGCAGCTCCGGCCGGCTGTGGAGCGCGTCGATCTGGCCGACGACGGCCTCCAGCGACGGCGCGTAGCCGTCGTCGGTGTTGACCACGAGCACGGGGCACGACAGCGCGAGGGGCTCGTAGAGCTGCTCCTGGAGCCTCTCGGCGACGGGAAGCAGCTTGCGGAGCCGGTTCTCGCCACAGAGCGGGTCCTCGCGCATCCTCCCCTCGAACCGCTCGACGGCGTGCGTGCTCCGACAATGCACGTTCACCAGCATGGAGCGGGGGGCGAGACGCCTGGCGACGTCCGGCTCACTCACCCCCCGATAGAACGTCTGCTCGGCCACGAAGCTCACGCCGAGTTCGAGCCACAGCTCCATCGTCCGGTAGAAGGGTTCGACACCGGTCTCTCCCAGTTCCATCGCACGGCCTCGCGTCCGCCACATGCCGTGGACGAGCCGATCCTTGTGCAGCACGGGCACGTCCAGGCCGATGGCGAGGGCCTGCGCCAACGTGGACTTTCCCGAGCCCGGCGCACCGCTGACGAGGACAGCGAGGGGAGGTCGCTCCGGCACCACCACGAACTCAGTCGTCCTCGAGCCGCGCTGGCCCCGCCTGGCGCGGGGTGGTCGGCCCGGCTGCCAGCGTGGTGCGCAGCGAGCGGGACGACCATACCCGGGATCGCCACGAGACGCGCGGGACCAGCGGCACGACCGTGCGCGCCTGGGCGCACCCGGCCCAGACGCCGGCGCCGTACGCGGCGTCGTCGGCGATGTGAAGGGCGGTGTAGCGCACCGGGTCCATCACCTCGGGGTTGTCCGCCCAGTCCCTCAGCGCGGGAATGAGCAAAGCGAGCGCGGCCGTCCGCCGGGTCCGGCGGAAGGCGAGTCCGAGCAGCAGAGCGGGGGACCAGGCACGCGCCAGGTTGCCCAGTGAGGGCATGGCCGAGCGGGCCGTGCCACCCCCGGCGATGCGCATCGCCACCGCCACCGGGTCGCGCACGAGACCCGCGAGGCGGTTGGCGAGGATGCCGACGGACACCGCCAGCGTGGCCCACGCCAGGACCGGCCGGCGGGCCAGCGCCAGCACCCACACCGCGAGCGACCACGCGGAGGTGTGGAGTGGGGCCACGGCGTCGCCGTGGCGGAGCGCCAGCGGCCCGGCGGACGACCCGTAGAAGGCCTGGCGCGACAACAGGGACCCGAGGGACGCCGGCCCCCCGTGCTCGACGATGCCGGCGGGCACGTAGCGCACGTCCCACCCGGCCTGCCCGAGGCGCCACACCAGGTCGACATCCTCACCGCCGCGCAGGCCCGGATCGAAGAGGTCGGGGCCGGTCACCACGGCGGACCGGACGACGAGGGCCGCGCTCGGCACGAAGGGGATCGGGCTGCCCGGCCGCACCAGTCCCTCCCGGGGGCCCCGGTCGAGCGACGAGCGCACCGTCTCGTAGCGGGACAGCGAGCTCGCCCTCCCCGCCGGGGTGGCGTGGACGATGCGGGGCGCCACTGCGGCCACGAGCGGGTCGTCGAAGTGGCCGAGGAGCGGGACGAGCCACCCATCCGACGGCACGCAGTCGGAGTCCACGAAAGCGACCAGCGGGCTGTCGGCGGCGGCCAGGCCCGCGTTGCGGGCGACCGAAGGGCCGGCGTTGGTCGCCAGGCCGACGAACCGGGCACCGTGTCGCTCGGCGATCTCCTCGGTGGCTTTGGCGTCGGCCGACGCGTCGTCGACCACGACGCACGCCAGGCCGCCGAGCACGCCGAGCAGCCGTTCGAGCTGTGCCGGCCGGTCCTGCACCGGCACGACCACCGTGACGTCGCCGGAGCCGAGGGAAGTGGCCCCCGGCCGCGGGGCGAACGCCCCGGCTGACACCAGGCGCCGCGCCAGCAGCTGTGCCGCCCTGCTCGCGCCGACCGGAGCGCCCGACCTCCATCTCTGCACGAGATCCCGGGCCCGGGGCGAAATCCGGAAGAGGCGGAGAGGGCTGCCCCCCAGGAGCACCGTCCCCTCGTCGAACTCCATCGTCGAGGGGTCCTCGGTCAGGACGAACGAGGCCGGGAGCGGTGCCGATGCACGAGGGGGTGCGGGGCGCAGTTCCGAAGGCGCGGCGGCGCCGGGGTGGAGCACCGTCCAATCTTGGCAGTCCGGGGCCGGGGATAGGCTGGGACGTTGCCCAGAGGAGGTCGGGATGCTGGCTGAAGATCGGGACACCGAGGACGTCGAGGAGCTGTCCGAGGAGGACCTCGACGAGCTCCTGGTGGAAGAGGTCTCCATCGACGGGATGTGCGGCGTCTATTGAGCGTGACCGAGGCGCCGCCGCCGGTGACGCCGTTCGCAGTCGAGGGTGCGTGGCGCCTGAACCCCCAGGTGGCACTGCGCGACGAGGCATTCGGCGCCTTGGCCTACCATTACGGCAACCGGCGGCTCGTGTTCCTCAAGTCGCGCTTGCTGGTCGACCTGGTGTCGTCGCTGGGTGAGTATCGGAGCGCGGCCGAGGCCATCACGGCCCTCGTTCCCGAGGACCGGCGCACCACCTACGAGCGGGCGCTCGCCCGGCTGGCTGCATCGGAGGTGATCGATGTCCGCTGACCCCGCCCCACTGCCGCTCAAGGAACAGTTCACCCGGGGCCTCGATGCCCCGATCTGCCTGACCTGGGAGCTGACCTACGCCTGCAACCTCGCCTGCGTGCACTGCCTGAGCTCCTCGGGCCGCCGCGACCCAGGCGAGCTCACACCGGACGAGGCCCGCGACATCGTCGACGACATGGTCGACATGAAGGTCTTCTACGTCAACATCGGCGGTGGCGAGCCGATGCTGCGCCCCGACTTCTTCGACCTGGTCTCCTACGCCGTCGGGCGCAAGGTGGGCGTCAAGTTCTCGACCAACGGGACGAGGCTGACGCCGCCCCGCGCCGAGCAGCTTGCCGCCCTCGACTACCTCGACGTGCAGATCAGCATCGACGGCGCCACCGCCGCCAGCAACGACGCCGTTCGGGGCGAGGGCTCGTTCGCCGCGGCACGGCGCGCCATGGACAACCTCGCCGCGGCCGGTTTCGGCTCCTTCAAGGTCAGCGTCGTCGTGACCCGCCAGAACGTCGACGAGCTCGATGCGCTCGCTGCCATCGCGGACGGCTACGGCGCGCAGCTGCGGCTGACCCGCCTCCGCCCCTCGGGCCGGGCCGTGGACACCTGGGACGCCCTGCACCCGACGGCGGCGCAGCAGCGCATGCTCTACCACTGGCTGGTGGAGCGCCCCGGCGTGCTGACGGGCGACTCCTTCTTCCATCTCTCGGCCCTCGGTGAGCCCCTCGACGGGCTCAACCTGTGCGGGGCGGGCCGGGTCGTCTGCCTCATCGACCCCGTCGGCGACGTCTACGCGTGCCCCTTCGTCATCGACCGCCAATTCCTCGCCGGCAACGTGCGCGGCCCAGGTGGCTTCCCTGCCGTCTGGCGGGAGTCCGCGCTCTTCACCTCGCTGCGCGAGCCCCAGAGCGCGGGGGCCTGCGCGTCCTGTGGCTCGTTCGACGCCTGCCGGGGCGGGTGCATGGCGGCCAAGTTCTTCACCGGCCTGCCGCTTGACGGGCCGGATCCCGAGTGCGTGCACGGCCACGGTGAGGCCGCCCTGGCGGCGCTGGGCGAGCGGCCGCACTCGGTTCTCGGCCATTCGAAGGTCGGCCGGGACGGGACCCCGATCCCGGTGCCCACGCCAGTCCGCTTCCGCTCGCCGGCCCGCGCCTGAGCAGCGTGGATCTCGGTGGCGCCACCTGGCCCCAGGTGGAGGCGACCGGGGGGCGCACCGTCCTGGCGGTGCCGCTGGGCTCGCTCGAACAGCACGGACCCCATCTGCCGCTCGACACCGACACCCGCATCGCCGTGGCGGTGGCGGCGGGGCTTTCGGCCCGCCGGGCGGGCGTCGCGGTGGCACCCGCGGTCGCGTACGGAGCCAGCGGCGAGCACGCCGGCTTCCCGGGCACGCTCCTGATCGGCCACGAGGCGCTGGCCGGCCTTCTCGTCGAGCTGGTGCGCTCCGCCCGCGGCTCGTTCGCCGGGGTCGCGCTCGTCAGCACGCACGGAGGGAACGAGGAGGCCCTGTCTCTGCTGCAGGCGCGCTGCGCTGCCGAGGGGGATGACGTGTTGGTGTGGCGCGCCGCCACCCCGGGTGGGGACGCGCACGCCGGACGGACGGAGACATCGCTGATGCTGGCCATCGACGCCGCAGCCGTGCGGCTCGAGCTGGCCGAGGCTGGGTGCACGGAGCCCCTCGGCACCCTGCTGCCCCGTCTGCGCGCCGAAGGGGTGAGGCCGGTATCGTCCAACGGCGTGCTGGGTGATCCCGCGGGTGCGAGCGCCGATGAAGGCCGGGCGCTCCTCGACGCGCTCGTGACGGACTTGGCGTCCGCCGTGGCGTCGCGCTGGTCCGACCGGTGAGCCCCGCTGCCGTCGTCACGGGAGCGGCCCGAGGCATGGGCGCGGCGACGGTCGACGCACTGGTGGCCGCCGGCTGGCAGGTGGTTGCGGTGGACCGCTGTGCCGACGAGCCGGCGCTCGACTACCCGCTCGCGGCCAAGTCCGACCTCGAGGAGGTTGCCGCCCGCCACGGCGCCGCCGTGCGGACGATGGTCGGGGACGTCCGCAGCCGGTCCGACATGCGGGCCGCGGTGGACGAGGCGATCCGGCACTTCGGGGGGGTGCAGGCTGCCACCGCCGTGGCCGGCGTCATCGGCGGCGGACCACCCCTGTGGGAGGCGGACGACGCGCAGTGGGACGTCCTCTTCGACGTCAACGTCAACGGTGTGCGCAACCTGGCCGCGGCGGCCGTGCCGGCGTTGCTCGAGGCACCCGAGCCCCGTCGCGGGCGTTTCGTGGCGGTGGCATCGGCCGCGGGGCTGCTCGGTCTGCCCCGCCTCAGCGGCTACAGCGCGTCGAAGCACGCGGTGATCGGGCTCGTGCGGTCGCTGGCCGCCGACCTGGCCGGCACCGGCATCACCGCCAACGCGGTGTGCCCCGGTTCCACGCGTGGGCCGATGCTGAATGCGTCGGCCGCCGTCTACGGACTGGCGTCCGCCGAGGAGTTCGCCGTGCACCAGCTGGTGGAGCGCCTGCTCGAGCCGGCGGAGCCCGCCGCCCTCATCGCCTGGTTGTGCGGTCCGGACTCCGGTGGCGTGACCGGGGCCGCGCTGCCCGTCGACGGCGGCATGACGACCTCGTAGGGACCCAGACAGAGGAGGTTCGCCATGCCCGAGTGCACACATCTGGACCAGATCGCCGATGTGGAGCCGCAGACCCCGCAGGGCTGCGGCGCCTGCATGGCCGTCGGGGGCACATGGGTCCACCTGCGGCTGTGCCTGTCGTGCGGCGAGGTGAACTGCTGCGACTCGTCGCCCAACCGGCATGCCACGGCGCACTTCCACCGGTCGGGTCATCCGCTCATCCAGTCCTTCCAGCCCGGCGAGGACTGGATCTGGTGCTACGTCGACGAGTTGGCGATGGAACCGGGTTAGGTGCTCTTGCCGTAGGTCGTGTCGCGCCGCTCTGTGCGGGTCGGCCCCACGTCGCGGACGGCCCGGCGCAGGTCGGCCACGAGCGCGGGCACGGTGCCGGCGCTGCCGGCGTGCACGGTGGCGTGCAGCGAGTCGGGTCGGTTCTGCCGGTCGAGGTACCAGCCCTCGGCGCCCAGGCGCTCGCCCACGGCGAAGATGTCGAGGGTGTCCGGATCGCGGGCGCCGAAGGCCATGACCGTCGCCGGCGGGTCGCCGCGCACCTCGAGGGCATCGACGGACTCGATGCCGGCCCGCAGCTCGCGCGCCGCGTCGTGCGCCGTGCGGGTCAGCTCGAGGTAGCCCGCCCGCCCGATGTGCATCAGGGCCGCCCAGGCCGCGGCGATGGGCCCCGCCGGCCGCGTCCCCGCCATCGCCGTCGAGGCGTAGAAGCCGCCGAGCCAGTCGGTGGTCACGAAGAGCTGCTTGCGGGCTAGCTCGTGCGTCCGGTACAGGATCACCGAGACGCCCTTCGACGCGTAGCCGTACTTGTGCACGTCGGCTGACATGGACGTCACCCCGGGCACCCGGAAGTCGAACGGCTCACCGACGCGCCCGAGCTCGACCAGGAAGGGGAGGAGGAATCCGCCCATGCACGCGTCGACGTGGCACAGGATGCCGCGCTCGATGGCGAGCGCCGCGATGTCGGCGATGGGGTCGATCACGCCCTGGGGGTAGGTCGGGGCCGAGCCCACGACCATGATGGTGTCGTCCGTACAGGCGTCGGCCAGCGCGCTCGCGCTGACGCGGAAGTCCGCGTCGACCGGCACCCGGATCAGGTCGACGTCGAAGTAGTCCGCCGCCTTGGTGAAGGCGGCGTGCGCGCTCTCGCCCGCCACGACGCTCGGCCGTGCGATGCCGCGCTCGCGTCCGACGTCGCGCGCCGTCTTGACCGACTGCAGCAGGCTCTCGGTGCCGCCTGAGGTGAGGTACCCCTCAACGGCGCCGCCCGAGGCCGGGTCGTCAGCCCCGAGCAGCGTGGCCGTGTTGCAGATGATGTCGTGCTGCATGGTGCCGATGCTGGGAAAGGCCAGCACGTTGAGGCCGTTCTCGGCGCTGTAGAGCGACAGCGCGTCGGCCAGCAGCTCGTGCACGTCGTCGCCGGCGGAGTAGACGAGGCTGAACACGCGGCCGCCCCGCCAGTCCTGGTCGTCCTGCTTCATGGCCAGCAGCCGCTGCATGACCTCGCCGCGGGGGAGGCCGTGCTCAGGCATCGGCGTGTGGGGGAACGTGTCCACGGCGCGTTCTTAGCCCACTGGGCCCGCACGAGTGTGCGGCGCAGGGCCACCCGGTAGCTTGGCCGCCGTGCCAGGGGTTTCGGGGTGAAGTTCGCCGTCACCTTCGGGCGCATGCACCCGCGCCTCTGGGTCGAGGCCGCCGAGGCGGCCGATCGGCTCGGCTTCGAGTCGGCCTGGCTGCCCGAGCACCTCGTCCTGCCGCTCGCTATGGCCGGCTCGCCCCGCGCCGGGGCAGAGCATCCGCCGATCCCCCCGACGACCCAGCTCTTCGATCCTGCCGCGCTGCTGTCCTACGTGGCGGCCCGCACGACCTCACTCCGGCTCGGCACCTACGTCTACCTGTTGGGCCTGCGCCATCCGTTCATTTCGGCGCGGGCCTTTGCCACTTTGGACTGGGTCTCGGACGGGCGCGCCGTCATCGGGGCTGGCGCGGGCTGGCTGCGGTCGGAGTGGGAGGCGCTCGGCATCGATCCCGCCACCCGGGCGGCCCGACTGGAGGAGGCCATCGTCGTGTGCCGCCGGCTGTGGACCGAGGAGACAATCGCCAACGACGGGCCGCACTTCCCCTTCGACGAGGTGGCCTTCGAGCCCAAGCCGGTGCAGCGACCCATACCCGTCCTCATCGGCGGGGAGTCGGCACAGGCCCTGCGCCGGGCCGGACGGCTGGGCGACGGCTGGATCGGCATGACGCACACACCCGACACGGCGGCGGATCAGGTGGGCGTCATCCGGGTCCACCGCCAGGAGGCGGGCCGGCTGGACCTGCCCTTCGAGGTCACGGTCGGCGGCGAGTGCACGACCGAGGACGACGTGGTGGCCTGGGAGGCGGCCGGGGTGGACCGCCTCATCGTGTCGCCCTGGCGCCGCTCGGCCGAGGTGCTGAGTGCGATGGCGTCGTTCGCGGGGCGCTTCGTCGGGACCGCGGTGTGAACCTGGGACTGGCGCCTACGAGCTCCAGATGATCGCCTGGGGCTCGGTGTAGGCCAGCAGGCCGTAGTCGCCCCCGTCCCGCCCGACGCCCGACATCTTGAAGCCGCCGAACGGTGCGTCGTGGTTGCGCTGTGCCGTGTTGATGCCGACATGTCCCGCCTGGAGCCGCTTTGCCACGCGCAGGGCGCGGGCGCCGTCCTTGGAGAACACATAGTCGTAGAGACCGAACTCCGTGTCGTTGGCGATGGCGATGCCCTCCTCCTCGTCGTCGAAGGGGATCATGGTGATGACCGGGCCGAAGATCTCCTCCCGCGCCACCCGCATGGTGTTGTCGCCGGTGATGAGCGTGGGCGCCACGTAGAAGCCCGTGGGCAGCCCGGCCGGTCGCTCGCCGCCGAGGACGACCTCGCCCCCGTCCTCCCTCGCCGTCTCGATGTGTGCCTCAATCCGCGCCCGTTGCGCGGCCGAGATCACCGGCCCGATGATGGTGGCCGTGTCGGTCGGATCGCCGACCTTGAGGAACCCGGCCATCTGCACCAGCCCGTCGCGGACCTGGTCGAAGAGGCTGCGGTGCACCACGGCCCGGGTGGGCGCGGTGCAGATCTGTCCCGAGTGGAACGACCACGTCGAGCCGATGCAACCGACGGCCCCCTTCACGTCGGCGTCGTCGAAGACCACGCAGGCACCCTTCCCGCCGAGCTCGAGCAGCGTCCGCTTCATGGTGCGCGCCGCCTTCTCGGCGATGGTGACCCCGACCTGGGTCGATCCCGTGAAGCTGACGCAGTCCACCTCGTCGGAGTCCACCAGCGCGGCGGAGGAGGCCGGACCGTTGCCGTTGACCAGGTTCACCACGCCGGGTGGGAACCCCACGTCGTTGAGGATGCGCACGAGCTCCACGATGGCGAGCGGGTCCTGGGGCGCCGGCTTCACCACGACGGTGTTGCCGGCGGCCAGCGCCGGCGCCACTTTGCCCGCCATGTTCACCATGGGGAAGTTGTACGACGTGATGCACGCGACGACGCCCAGCGGCTGGCGGTTGACCATGCCGCCGATGATCCCGCCCGGCGCCAACGGCGTCGCCTGTGCGGGCTGGGGCAACAGCGGTGTCTGCAGCACGGTGCGGGGGTCGCGGGCGTAGCGCTCGAAGCGGTCCGCCGCCACGGGGACCTGCATGCGCGAGCCGACCGTCGCCGTGGCACCGGTCTCGGCGATGACCAAGGGGAGGAGCTCGGAGGACTTGGCGCGGATGGCCGCCGCCGCCTCCCGCATGAGGGCGCCGCGCTCCTCGGCCGACCAGGCCGCCCATCCGGGCTGGGCCTCCTTGGCCGCTGCGGCGGCGGCGAGGGCGTCGGACGCGCTGGCGTTCGGTGCACGTCCGACCACGGCCTCGGTGGCGGGGTTGACGATCTCGTAGGACCCATCGGACGCGTCGATCCACTTGCCCCCGATGAGGAGCTGGTGCTCGTCGTGCGTGGTTGTCTCGGCCATGTGCGCTCCCTGGTCGGCTGCGCCGGCGGATCTGACGGCGCGTCACATTCAACCCCGCCGCGTCACCCGCCGCCAAAAGCCCCAGCCCGCTCTCGGTGCTTGCGGGCGGCCCGTCGTCCTCGCCAGCGCCGCGTGCCACAGAGCGACCGGCGACATCTTCTAGAACTATAAACAGAACTATTGATAGTTTTGAAACACGTCCTCCGTCCTCCGTCCTCCTCCGTACGTGATCCTCCGTGTCTGGCCCCCTGGCACCGGGGTTCCCGGGCGGGCGAGACTGGGCCCATGACGACCGGGGCGGCACCAGCGGCAGCCGAGGCCTTCCTCCTTCCCCTGGGCGACGAGGAGTCCGACGGCTTCTGGGAGGGCACAGCGGCGGGGGAACTGCGGGTCCAGGCCTGCGGCGCCTGCGGAGCGCTCCGGTTCCCGCCCCGGGTCATGTGCCCGGCTTGCCAGTCGACCGAGCGCTCGTGGCCGGCGGTCTCGGGCCGGGGGACGATCTGGTCCTTCGTGGTGGTGCATCCTCCGGTGCTCCCTGCCTACGCCCCGTACGCACCGTTCCCCGTGATCACGGTCACCCTGGCCGAGAAGCCCAGCCTGCGCATGGTGGGCAACCTGGTCACGGGGCCGGGCGGCGACATCAACGGCGTCGATCCCGCCACCATCGAGATCGGCGAGGCGGTCCGGGTCGTCTTCACCCCCCGCCCTCGTCCCGACGGGAGCGATGTCTACCTGCCCCAATGGGTGCGTGACCCGGACCCGAAGGCGGTCAATTCCGGCAATTCGTGACTTTGGTCACTTCGCAAGGTCACCTGACTGTGGGATTGTCTAGATTATTAGAAGCGTCCACGGGGGATGAACGGAGTTTGGTCATGAGTCGGCCGGCCGATTTGGTCCCTAACCCAGCGCGTCCCGACACCGGCTCCAACCACGCCAACGACGCCGTCGCCGGGATCGTGGGCGACTCCGTCCTGGGCAGCGCCGACGTGGCCCGGACCCGCGAGCGCCGCCGCCTCACCCGCCTGCGCCGCCTGGTGGCGGTGAGCGCGCTCGCGCTCGGCTGGATCGTGATCCGGAAGATGACCGGGCACGGCATCTTCCCCTCGGTGCACCTGCCCCACTGGCTCGGTGGTGCACTCCCCATCATCCTCATCGTCCTGATGCTCGGGGCCGTCATGGCCGCGCCTTTCCTCGGAGCCGGCCGCTCGCCTCACACCCTCATCCGTCCCGGCGAGACAGCAGTCGGACTCGAGGACCTGGTGGGCATCGACGGCATCAAGGCCGAGGTGGTCCGCTCCATCAACCTGTTCCTCGCCCACCAGACGTTCCGCGACACCATGGGTGGATCGGCGCGCCGTGGCATCCTGTTCGAAGGGCCCCCGGGCACGGGCAAGACCTTCGTGGCCAAGGCCATGGCCAAGGAGGCCAACGTCCCCTTCCTGTTCGTCTCGGCGTCGGCCTTCCAGTCGATGTACTACGGCCAGACCAACCGCAAGATCCGCTCGTTCTTCAAGCAGCTCCGCAAGCACGCCCGCAAGGAGGGCGGCGCCATCGGCTTCATCGAGGAGATCGACGCCATCGGGGCCACCCGGCGCGGCATGGGCGGCAGCGGCGGGACCGAGGGCGTGTCCGGCGTCGTCAACGAGTTGCTGGTGCAGCTGCAGTCGTTCGACACCCCGACGCGGGGGCAGCGGTTCGCCTCGTCCTGGATCGACCTGGTCAACCGCTACCTGCCTGATGGCGGCAAGCTGCGCAAGCCCGCCGTGGTGCCCGCCAACGTGCTGGTCGTCGGCGCCACCAACCGCAAGGACGACCTCGACCCGGCCCTCATCCGTCCCGGCCGCTTCGACCGCACCATCTACTTCGGCCTGCCGGGACGCCGGGCCCGGGCCGACATCATCGCCTACTACCTGGGCAAGAAGGCCCACGCCGCCGATCTCGACGAGCACGGCGCCGTCGACGTGGTCGCCGGCATGACGTTCGGGTACTCGCCCGCCGCGCTCGAGCGGCTCATGGACGAGGGACTCGTGATCGCGCTGACGCATGGCCGGTCCGCCATGACGATGTCCGACGTGGCCGAGGCCAAGATGCTGGTCGAGCTCGGCGTGACCGACGAGACCATCTACACGCCTGACGAGCGGGACCGCGTGGCCACCCATGAGGCGGGCCACGCCACCGTCGCCTACTTCGTGGGGCAGACGCGCCAGCTCGACGTGCTCTCCATCGTCAAGCGGCGTGACTCGCTCGGGCTGCTCCAGCACTCCGACACCGAGGAGCGTTTCACCAAGAGCAGCGAGGAGCTGCACGCGCTGCTGCAGATCGCCATGGGCGGCATGGTGGCCGAGGAGCACTGGTTCGACGAGGTGTCGACTGGCCCGGCCTCCGACCTGGCCGCCGCGACCACCATCGGCGCCCAGATGATCGGAGCCTGCGGCATGGGGACGTCCCTGATCTCCGTGGCAGCGGCCGGCAGCGGCTACTTCGAGGGGAGCCTCGTCGACAAGGTGCTGGCCGACAAGGACGCCCGGGCCGAGCTGGACAAGCTGCTCATGGGCTCCTGCGACGCCGCGACGGCCATCGTGGCCGCCCACCCCGAGGTCGTCGAGGCGTTGCGCGACGCCCTGCTCGAGCGGGACGAGCTGGTGGGCTCCGAGATCACGGACGTGATCGAGTCGGCGCTCCAGGTCGCCCCCGAGCCGGCGGTGATCTCGGAGCTCCGTCCGTCCAAGGCGGCCGGGGGCGGCGCCTGATCCACCCCGCAGCGGGCGTGTCAGCGGGGCGGGCGCGGCCTGCCGCCGAGCATGCGCAGCACGAGCCGGCCCAGCGGGCCCGGCGGGCGACTGCGCCGTGCCGCCACGGCTTCGGCCTCGTGGTCGCGGGTGAGCGGGCCACCGAGGCGCCAGTACCGCCGCCCGCCCCCGCGGTAGCGCACGTAGTCGGGCACGGGCGGCAGGTGCTGCCTGGGCTTGCGCCGCCGCCTCCGCTTGGTGCCTCCGCTCACGTCGCAAGTCTGGCGCGGGCGGCGCGACACCGGCCGCGTCGAGGATCGCTGGGTACCATCACGGTCGCACGCTCCCCACACGTCTGAGCGGGAAGGAGCAATCGGTGAGTCCTCCTGGGCAAGAGGTCGACGGCGGGCGCGGCGACGTCGCCCCCACCGCACCGAGGGTGCGTGCGGCACAGCTGCTGCGGGTGCGCGCCGTCTGGATCACCCCGTTGGTGATGGCGTCGGTGGTCGTCTTCCTGATGACACTGTTCTACGTCGGGTCGGTGGTGAACCCGGTGGGGCATCTGAGCGGGCTCCCGGTGGCGCTCTCCAACGAGGACCAGGGCGCCACCGTGCTCGGCCAGCACGTCGACATCGGCGCCCAGGTGGCGTCGGGGCTGGAGCACTCGACCGCCGTCTCCAGCCGGCTCTCGCTGCACGCAGTCACCCTTTCGCAGGCCGAGAGCCAGATGAACAGCAACGACGCCTACGCCACCATTGTGATCCCTCCGGGCTTCACCGCGTCGCTCCTGTCGGCGTACGGCCTCGCCCCCTCCTCGGCGTCGCCGGGCGGGAAGCCGACGGTGCGACTCCTGACCAATCCGCGCTCGGGGTCGATCGGCGTGGAGCTGGCCAGCGGGGTGGCGGAACCAGGGCTCCACGCGGCCTCGTTGGAGGTGGGCCGGCAGCTCTCGCAGGAGGCCGTCAAGCTCGGGCGTACCCCTTCGGCCGGGGTGAGCAGGGCCAACCCCCTCACGGTGGCCACGAGTGCCTTCGACCCGCTCCCGCCGAACTCGGCGCTGGGGTTGAGCGCGTTCTACATCTCCCTCCTGGCCATCATGTGCGGCTTCCTCGGTGCCATCCTGGTCAACACCACGGTGGACGCCGCACTGGGGTACGGCACGACGGAGATCGGGCCGAAGTGGAGCCAGCGCATGCCTGTCGCCATCACTCGATGGCAGACGCTGCTGTCGAAGTGGGTCGTGGCCCTTGTCACCGTGCCCGTGCTGACCGCCGTGCTGCTCCTGGTCGCCGTGGGCATCCTCCACATGGACGCGCCCTTCGTCGGCGAGCTCTGGCTCTTCACGACCTTCGCCGGAATCGTCATCGCCCTCGGCACCCTGGCGTTGTTCGCGGCCCTGGGCGCCCTCGGCCAGCTGATCGCGTTGCTCCTCTTCGTCTACCTGGCGCTGGCGTCGTCGGGCGGGACCATCCCGTTGGAGGCGCTGCCCTCGCCACTCCGCTTCGTTGCCAATTTCGAGCCGCTGCGCCAGGTGCTCGACGCCGTCCGCGCCATTCTGTATTTCGGCGCGACCGGGGACGCCGGCCTTACCCGCGGGGTCGTGATGACATCAATCGGGCTGGTGTTCTGGCTCATCGTCGGGTTCGTCGTGACGAACTTCTACGACCGCAAAGGGTTGGATCGCGCCCCGGGCGAGCTGCTCGACTACGTCCACCAGTCCGCCCTCGCCTACACCGGCGCGGCACGGGCTCAGACGTCGGCAGATCGGGCGGGCCACCGGCCGAGCCGCCGGGGCGCGAGCGACACTTAGGTCAGCGCGGCAGCGATGGCGGCGCCCGTCGCCGACGCGTTGAGGTAGGGCTCAGGGGCGTGGGCCCGGTGCCCGTTGTCGATGACGATCTCCTCGACGCGGGACCCGAACTTCTCGACGAGCGAGATTGCCGCCGCATGGTCGCCGACGGCCCGGACGTTCACCCAGCGCTCGACGGGGCCGGGCCAGGCGCCCTGCCCGGCGACCGGCTTCGGTTCGAGGGTGTCGAACAGCATGGGCGCGGCGAGCGGAGAGCCGAGGGTGACGAACGTCCGGATCGGCCAGTCGGGATGGTTGGCCAGGGCCGTGTAGGACAAGACGGTCCCGAAGGAGTGCGCGACGAGCACGCGGGTGTCGTCGGCCACCACGGACTCGATGCGGTCGCGCAGGCGGTCGCGCAGGTCGGGCTTGGTCAGCATGAGGGTCACCATGTCGACGGTGCGGTCGAACGTCGCCTCACTGGCCGCCTGACCGAGCGCGGCAATGGCGTCCCCGCCCTGGAGCTCCGAGAGCGCCTCGGCCACCCCGGCGCGGGACTGCTCCAGCTGGCGGTCCTCGTCGCTCCCCGGGTGGCGGCGGAAGAGGTCGCCGTAGAAGCAGACCTCGACGTCGGTGCCGTCGAGGTCCACCCCGTGGTGCCACAGCCCGTCTCGTACGGCCGGCAGCCAGCGCGCCTTGAGCTCGTTGGGGCCCCACAGTTCGTTGAACGCACCGTGGACCAGGACGATGGGTGCCATGAGCGGTCAGCCGGCCAGGTGGGCGGTGTCGTTGTAACCCCGCACGATCCAGCGCTCGGGGGTCACGACGAGCCGCGAGATGGACGTGTTGTCGGCGTTGATGAAGGCGAAGGGGTCCGAGTCGCTGGCCTGAGCGAGAATCTCCCCGATGGCGGCGCCGTGGCTGAAGACGATGACTCGCCCCCCGGGGTGGGCGTCGGCGATGCGCTCGATGGCGCGCCGCAGGCGGCCCCCGAATACCTCGCGTGACTCGGCGCCGGGGACGACGTCCCAACGCTGTTCCCGCAGTACCTGCTCGAACATGGGGTCGCGGTCCACGGCCTTCTGGCGCAGGTGGCCGCCCTCCCATTCGCCCAGGAACACCTCGCGCAGGTCCGCCTCGATCACAGGGTGGATGCCGGTCCGCTCCACGAGCGGGGCCGCCGTCTCGGCCGTGCGGCGCAGCGTGCTGACGTACATGCCGTCGAAGGGGTCGGCGACCAGGCGCAGCGCCACCCGCTCGGCCTGGTGCCGGCCCACCTCGGACAGCGGCGGGTCACCCTGGCCCTCCACGAGCTCGAAGGCTTCGCCCTCGACGGCGTCGGCCGACGCGCCGTGGCGGACGAGGAGGAGCTCGGTCGAGCCGGGCGGGCCCACGTAGGGCCTCTGGCTGAAGGTGCGGGGCGGCGTCACGGGCGCCGAGTGTACGGACGATCAGCGCGGCGCGTGCAGTTCGGGCGGCCCGTGCTCGTCGTCGTCCTCGACCACCTCCGCGTCGATCACGTTCGGGTCGTCGGCGGCGGCTTCCTGCCCCCACCCGGCCGGTCCCCACGCCGCCGGTCCCGACCCGGACGGTCCTGTCCCCGGCGAGCGGAAGGTCGCGAAGAAGGTGCCCGGTCCCTGGGTGAAGCGGATCTGCACCGGCCGCCCGGCGTCGGGCCCGAGCTGCTCCCACAGGGGCAGCGCACGGCGGTGCACCACGTAGCCCTGCACGCCGAGGGTGAGCCCCAGGTAGAGGAGGAAACTCGCCCCCTCCAGTCCGACCGCCCCCGCATGGTTGCCGCCGGCGTCACCGGCGAAGTGCACCAGCAGCGACACCAGCCACAAGGCCATGGTCACGGCGTTGCCCTGTCGCACCGCCCATCCGTTGCCGGCCCACACCCGCATGGAGAGCCCGCGCAGCGCGCCCAGCCCCACGGCGCCGACGAGCATCGTGCCGAGCACCCAGACCCAGGCGGACCCGGACACGTGGTGGTCGCCCGCGTAGGAGAGCATCTCGACGAGCCCGATGACCCCGATGACCACGGGGAGGCGGGGCTGGTACACCCGCGGCACCGGCCGCACCCTGATCTGGCGCAGCAGGACGAAGATGAGGATCAGCGTCCCGAGTGCGTAGGAGAAGAACGACATCGCCCGTCCACCCTATGGCCGGGGGGTGGCTATTGGGTCAGCAGCGGCCCCACCTCGACGCCGAAGCGTGCCGTCTGCTCGCAGAATTCCTCGGCGTTGCGTGCCATGAAGCGCACCTGGAGGTGGTTCACGCCCATGGCGACGAGCTCCCGCAGCGACTCGGCCACCTCCTCGCCGCGGCCGGAGAGGACCCACCCGGGCAGGTCCCACCCCGAGCCACCCGTGGTCAGGTGGATCGGCTCGGCGATCGTGCCGATGTCGATCGGCGCCCCGCCGCGCAGCTCGGCCCGCAGCTCGCGCAGCCGGGCGATCTGGCCCGGCAGGTCGCGCCGCCGCGTCCCCTGGGGGAGCCACCCGTCGCCGAAGGCGGCCGTGCGGCGGATGGCCGCCGGCGAGGAGCCGCCGATCCAGATGGGGGGCCGGGGCTGGCGCACCGGGCGCGGGCCCAGGCCCATGTCACGCGCCGGGAAGCGCGGCCCGGGGAGCTCGGGGAACTCGTCGGTGAAGCAGCGGGCCAGCGCGGAGACCGCCTCGTCGGTGTGGCGCCCCCGCTCGTCGAAGCCGCCCGTCAACAACTCGTACTCCTCGGGCACGTGGCCCGCGCCCACGCCCACGATGAGGCGGCCGCCCGAGAGCCGGTCGATCGTCGACAGCTCCTTGGCCGCCCGTAGCGGGTGGCGCTGGGCGAGGATCAGCACGTGCGACAGGAGGTGGGTGCGCCTGGTGACCGCGGCCAGCCAGCCGAGCGTGGCCGTCGTGTCGTACCAGATGGTCCCCATGGCGTCGGCCAGGCGGTGCGGAATGGCCGTGTGGTCGCATACGCCGATGTAGAAGAAGCCCGCCTCGTCGGCCACCCGGGCGATGCGGGCCAGCTCTTCGGGGCCGGACTCCTTCTCCCAGTCGGCCACGTAGAGCGTCGACTGGGACTGAATGGGCAGCTGCATGCCGTAGACGACCTGTCCCTCCGGGACGGCGCGCACGACGTCGGCGGGGCTCGAGGCGGTGTCGGTCATGGTGTGCTCTCCCATCGGACGGGAACGGTCAGATGATGCCTCAGGTGAATGCGGAGACCGCCAGCGCCATCTCGGCGGGTGTGCCGAAAGTCGTCGCCAGCACCCGCGCCCGCTTGAGGTGCAGGTGCAGCGGCACCTCCCAGGTGTAGCCCATGCCCCCGTGCACCTGGATGGCGGCGCGTGCGTTGGCCAGTGCCGCCTCGTCGGCCAGCAGCTTGGCGCCCATCACCGCCCGGTCGACCAGCTCGTCCGGGGTGCGGCGGGCGCCCTCCGCCTCGAACGCGACGACGTCGGGCGCGTCGGCCAGGCAGGCCGCGGCGTGCACGGCGGCCCGGGCCACCTCGGCCCGCACGAGCATGTCGGCACAGATGTGCTTGACCGCCTGGAAGCCCCCGATCGGCTGGCCGAACTGGTGACGCTCCTTGGCGTAGGCCACAGCCAGGTCGAGCGCCTCGGCCGCGTGCCCCACCTGCAGTGCGGCGGTGAGCAGCGAGCCGTCGCGCATCATGCGCCCACTCGCGTCGGCCACCGGCTCGCCGGCCGGCAGGGACTCCAGCCGCCACAGCGGGGTGAGTGGGTCCAGCGGCTCGGTCACGCGGGTCACTTCCGTCGCCTCGGGCGCCGGCGACACCAGGCGAGGCGTCGAGCGTCGGTCGTAGGCCGGCAGCACCAGCAGGCCGTCGAGCGAGGACAGGTGCTCCACGAGGATGGGTCCCGGCCCGGCACAGTGCAGGCCCACCTGGGCCCGTCCGTCGGACGAGCCCTCGATCATCCCGGACGATGCGGCGAGGAAGGTGCCCACCAGGGGCCCGGGGACGAGTGCCCGTCCCAGCTGCTCGAAGACGACCACCGCTTCCGCCATGCCCAGGCCGGTGCCGTCGGGCTCGGGCAGCGTGAGCGCGAAGACGCCCGTCTCACCCAGCGCGGTCCAGTCTGCGGCGCCGATGGCCCGCTCCGCGCCCTCGTTGGCGCGCAGGTGCTCGAGCGGCAGCCGCCCGGCCACCATGGCCCGGACGCCCTCGGCCAGCTCGCGCTCGTCGTCGCCGACCCGGAAGTCCATCAGCGCGACCTCGGCAGGCCGAGGATCCGCTCGGCCACGATGTTGCGCTGTACCTGGGACGTCCCCGCGGCGATCGTCAGGTTGATCGACTTGAACCAGGCGTGCAACTGCTCGCCGTTGCCCAGCACCTCGCCGTCTGGTCCCTCCAACGGGTCCGCGCACAGCGCGGCCCGGTCGAGCACCTCCATGGACAGGTCGCCCAGCGCCTGGGCGTGCTCGGAGAAGGACAGCTTGAACACCGAACCGCCGATGCCCGGAACCCCGGTCTGCGCCGCCTCGGAGACGTTGCGCTTGGTGAGCGCCCACAGCGCGTCGAAGGCCGCCACGAGATGCCCGATGCGCCGGCGCAGGCCGTCGTCGCCGAGCAGGCCGAGCCGGTCGGCCACCCGGTACATCTCGCCCAGCAGCCGCATGCACTCGAGCAGTTCGCCGACGAACGCGGTGCCCCGCTCGAAGGAGAGGGTCACCATCGTCACGCGCCAGCCGTCGTTCTCCTCGCCCACGCGGTTGGCCACCGGGATGCGCACCGCGTCGAGGAACAGCTGGGCGAACTCGGTGGTGCCCTCAATGGTGCGTAGGGGCCGGATCTCTATGCCCGGCGAGTCCATCGGCATGATGAGCCAGCTGATGCCTTGGCGGCCCTCGTCGCCGGTGCGCACGAGGAGCTCGCAGAAGTCCGCCACCTCGGCGTGCGAGGTCCAGATCTTCGAGCCGGTCACCACGTAGTCGTCGCCGTCGCGGACCGCCCGCGTCCGCAGCGAGGCGAGGTCGCTCCCGGCGTCGGGCTCGCTGAAGCCCTGGCACCAGACCTCGTGGCCGCGCAGGATGGGCGGGAGGTAGCGCTCCCTCTGCGCCGGCGTGCCCTCGGCGATGACCGTCGGCCCGGCGTGGAGCAGTCCGACGAAGTTCACCCCGACGTAGGGGGCGCCGGCGCGCTCGCACTCCTCCTTGAAGATCAGCTGCTCGACTGGGGAGGCGCCGCGGCCACCGCCCTCGGCCGGCCAGTCGACGCCGGCGTAGCCGGCGTCGAAGAGCGTGCGCTGCCAGCGTAGGTCGTAGGCGCGCCGGGCCGCCCAGTTGTCGTGGGGTGGTGGCTCGCCGAGGCCGGGGACCGTCGCGGCGAGCCAGCCCCGCAGTTCCTCCCGGAACGCCTGCTCGGACGCGGTGTAGCGGAGGTCCATCCGTCAGCGGGAGGCGGCGGCCGGCCTCAGGCCACGAAGTCGAGGCCGAACAGCTTTATCGCGTTGCCTCGCACGATCTTGCGGCGCTGCGCGTCGGTCAGGTCCGCCATCTGCTCCTCGGCGATCTGGCGCGTGCGTGGCCAGGTCGAGTCCGAGTGCGGGTAGTCGGACTCGTAGGTGATGTTGTCCTCGCCGATCTCGTCGACCGAGCGCAGCCCGTGGGCGTCGTCGAAGAAGCAGCCCCAGACGTGGTCCTTGAAGTAGCTCGAGGGCTTCTCCGGCACGATGTCGGCCACGCCGCCCCAGCCGCGGTTGTCCTCCCAGACGCGGTCGGCGCGCTCGAGGATGTAGGGGATCCACCCGATCTGCCCCTCCGAGTAGGCCACCTTGAGCTCGGGGAAGCGCACGAAGACTCCGCTGAAGAGGAAGTCGACCAGCGAGAAGGTGGCGTTGGTGTGGGTCAGCGTCGAACCAACCGCCGGCGGGGCGTCGGCCGAGGTGGACGGCATCTTCGACGAGCTCCCGATGTGCATGTTGACGATCGTCTTCGTCTCGGCGCAGGCCCCGAAGAAGGGGTCCCAGTAGTGGTCGGGGTCGTGCACGCTGGGGAGGCCGAGGAACGGGGGGATCTCGCTGAAGCAGACGGCGCGCACGCCGCGCTCCGCGTTGCGCCGCACCTCGGCCGCGGCCAGCTCGGCGTCCCACAGCGGGATGAGGCACAACGGGATGAGCCGGCCGCCCGTGTCGGCACACCACTCCTCGACCATCCAGTCGTTGTAGGCCCGGATGCAGAGCAGCCCGAGCTCCTTGTCCTTGGCCTCGGTGAAGGTCTGCCCGCAGAAGCGGGGGAAGGTCGGGAAGCACAGCGCGGCCTCAATATGGTTGGCGTCCATGTCGTCGAGCCGTGGCTTCACCTCGTAGGAGCCGGGGCGCATGTCCTCGTAGGTGACGCCCTTCATGGTCACCTCGTCGCGGGGCACCCCGACGGCGGAGTCGACGCGCAGCAGTGGCCGCTTGAGGTCCTCGTAGTACCACCAGTCGACGGGCGTGCCCGAAGACCCCGGCTTCACCTTGAGCTGCCCGCCGCGGTACTCGACCTCGGGCATGGGCGCCCGCACGATCCGCGGTCCGACCTCGAGGTACTTGGAGGGGAGGCGGTCCTGCCACACGTTGGGCGGCTCGACCACGTGGTCGTCGACCGAGATGATCATCGGCAGGGGCTCAGGCATGGCTATCGAGCGTAGCCCGGACCTGACGGGGCGTCAGAAGCGCAGAAGGCAGGGGCTCAGCCGAAGACCTCGGCGAAGAGGTCGAGCATCGCCTGCCAGGAGCGGCGGTCGGTGGGCTCGTGGTAGGCGATGCCGGGGATGTCGATCCCAGCGGCGCGGGTGTTGGTGAACGAGTGGACGGCGCCCCCGTAGACGACGAGCTGCCAGTCGACCCCGCCGGCCCGCATCTCCTCCTCGAAGGCGCGCCGCTGGTCGACGTCGACGATGGGGTCGTCGGCACCGATGAGCGCCAGCACCTTCCCCGTGATGTTGCGAGCGTCCTCGGGCCGGGCCGTGGCCAGCCCGGAGTGGAACCCCACGACCGCCTTGAGGTCGGCGCCGCCGCGCGCCAGCTCGAGCGAGAGCGTGCCGCCGAAGCAGTAGCCGATGGCGGCCAGCCGGTCCGTGTCGGCGCGCGGCTCGGCGCGCAGCACGTCGAGCCCCGCCGTCCCGATGGCCCGGGTGCGCTCGAGGTCCTCGCGGAACTCGCCGAGTCGCGCCATCATCTGGTCGCGGGCGGCCAGCGGCACCCCGCCTCCGTGGTAGTCGAGGGCGAAGGCGACGTAGCCGAGTTCCTCGGCCAGCCGGACGGCGCGGGAGCGGGCGTGGTCGTCGAGGCCCGGGCCTTCGTGGGAGACCAGGACGCCGGGCCGGCGATCGGAGCCGTCGGGGAGGGCGAGCGTGCCGATCATGGTGCGGCCGTCGGCCTCGTAGGAGATGTCGCGCGTGGTGACCATGGGCGCACCGTACTCGGCGCCCGTCGACGCCATACTGGCCCCGATGCGCGGAGACGACGGCCGACGCCTGCAATCCGGATTGGCGGCGGCGGCGCTGGCCGCCCTGTTGCTGGCGTCGTGCAGCTCGAGCCCCTCGACGCCCCAGGCCGCGCCCACCACCACGCGTCCGCCACTCGTCCTCGACGACCACCGCGACACCATCCTCCACGCTCCCCCCCGTGCCGACCTCGGGCCCCCTGCAGGCGGGGACGCCGATCGCCCTCCCCTTCTCGGCCGACCGTGTGACGGCGGCCGAGAGCCCCGACGGCGCGGTGTTCGTCGCCCCCCAGGACCCGACCAGCCCGTCACCGGCCATCGCCTGGGTCGTCGACGGCAACGGCCCGGGCGTCATCGCCGAGCACGTGGCGACCGGGATCGCCGCCCTGGCGGCGGACAGCACGAACTTCTACGTGGCGACCTACTCGGACGTCTACGCCTATGACCGGGCGAGCGGCAACCAGGACGGGCAGTGGACGATGCCGACCGTCAACGCAGCCAACAGCTCCGACGACGACCTCGTCTCCATGGCGGCCGCCGGCGGCGGTGTGCTCGTCTCGGTCACGCAGGGTGACACGGTCGCCGTGTACCGCATCGACCCGTCGTCATCGGCGCGGCCGCATCTGCTGGTACAGGGCCTCGGTGACGCCATTGGGGCCGACGGTTCCGTCTACTACGAGAGCGCCGACCACCACCTCGCCGTGCTGCGCCCCGACGGTGCCATCGCCAGCGGTGCGGTGCTGCACCACACGCCGAACGGCCTGGGCGGTGGCGTGCAGTACGTCGACGGCGTCGCCGGCGGTGCGGTGTGGGTCAGCCAACCGGCCGGCCAGGGGCTCGATGCCGAGTTCACCACCTTCGACGCCACCACGCTCGCCGTGCTCGGGTCGTACACCGGCACGGTCACGAGCAGCGTGGTCGACACGGCGGCCGGCCCGCTCGTCCTGGAGCAGTCCGGCAGCTCACCGTCGTGCCCGCAGGGGACATCGCCGTCGTCGTGCGTCCTGCGCATCGACCAGCACGGCAACGTGAGCGATCCGGTCGGCGTCGGGGCCGCGGTGACCCTCGTCGGGCCGGGTCCGGCCGTCGTCGTGTCCGACACCTCGACCGGCCAGTTCGACCTCGTGCGCCTGTCGTAGCGGCGCCCGCTCAGGCCTCCACCACCCCGGGCGCCTCGAACTCGGTCTGGAACAGGTAGGCGGTGGCCAGGCTCCGGTACGGTCGCCACGGCGCCGCGATCGTGAGCATGTCGTTCTGGGTGGGGAGGTGGTCCATCCCGTAGGCGCGCTGGAGCACCTTGCGCAATGCGAGGTCCCCGGGCAGGACGACGTCGGGACGGTCGAGGGCGATGATCAGCATCCCGTGCACCGTCCAGGGCCCGACGCCGGGGATGGCCGTCAGCCGGATCTCGATCTCCTCGTCGGTCATGGCGCGCAGCTCCTCGTCCCGCAGCGTGCCGTCGGCGAACTGCGCCGCCACCGCGCGCAGCGTCTCGACCTTGCGCCCTGACAACCCGGTCCGTCGGAGCACCGCGGGGTCCGCCGCCAGCAGCTCGGCCGGTTCCGGCAGTCGACCGCCGAAGCCCGCGTTCAGGCGCTCGAGGATGCGGCGGGTGGCGGCGACGGACAGCTGCTGGCCGGCGATCTGGAACACCAGCGCGCCGAAGACGTCCATCGGTGGCAGGTCGGCCAGCCAGGCCCGAGGGTCGAAATCGGGGTGGGCCGCGATGATGCGGGCCAGGACGGGATCGGACCGGCGGAGGTGCGCCACAGCCGCCACCGGGCCAGCCACGGCGACGGCACGCCGGGGGCGCGGCTCAATAGTGCATCGCGACGCCGCCGTTGGGGCTGAGCAGCTGTCCCGTGACGAAACTGCTGGCGTCCGAGGCGAGATACAGCACGCAGTACGCGATGTCCGACGTCACCCCCACCCGGCGCAGCGGGGTCATGCGGGCCATCGGCTTCACCATGGCCGCCTTGGTCTCCTCGTTGACGGTCCCGTCGGGGTTCGTGTAGTAGCGCGCCGTCATGTTGGAGGGGACGAAGCCCGGCGCGACCGTGTTCACGCGCACCCCGTGCTCGCCCACCTCGACGGCCATCGACATGGTCAGCTGCGCCACCGCGGCCTTGCAGATGGCGTAGGGCCCGATGCCGGGCGCGGGTGTGAGCACGGCCGCGGAAGCCATGTTGACGATGGAGCCGCCGCCCTGCGCCACCATCACCTTGCCGGCGGCCTGACATCCGTACACGACGCCCTTGAGGTTCACCGAAAGGATGCGATCGAACTCGTCGGGGTCGAGGTCGATAATTGAGCTGTCGATCATGATCCCCGCGATGTTGCACAGTACGTGGAGCCCGCCGTGGCGGGCCGTGATGTGGCCGACCAGCGTCGTCGCCGCACCGGGGACCGAGATGTCGATCTCCGCGGCCTCGGCCTTCCCGCCCTGATTCAGGATGCCACTCGCCGTCTCGGCCGCGGCGGGACCGTTGATGTCCGCGCAGACCACTGTGGCGCCGGCGGCCGCCAGCGCCTCCGCCGTGGTGCGCCCGATGCTGCCACCCGCCCCGGTGACGAGCGCCACCCGGCCCGTCAGGTCGAACGCGTCCCGCACACTCAGAGCAGTTTCCACCGGCGCACCTTACGCGCGCGATGGCCTTGCGATCAGGCCGCGTCCGCCCGTGGCTCAATCCGGAAGACCGGATAGTCGGCGGCGATCGCCTCGAAGTCGCGCAACGGGGCCTTGGGGTCGACCGGTATGTGGGGGCGGGCCCCCGGCGCCAGCGCAAGGTAGCGGCGGAGGATGGGCGCCCGCAACGCCGGGTCGACCTCGACCAGCACCACCGACTCCCGCCTGCCGTGGCGCAGCTCGGCCCTGCCGCCGTCCGCCTCGAGGTTGCGCACCCAGTTCGCATCCGACCCGAGCATGGAGACGAGATAGCGCTCACCCTCGTAGTCAGCGATCACGACCGGTAGCGAAACGGCCTTCCCGCTGCGGCGCCCACGGACCTCGAGCGCACCGGCGCGGGACGGCATCAGGCCGGCGGAGAACGCGACAGCCGACAGCCGGTTCTGCATCTGCGCGAACCGTCTGGGGTGCCCACCCCGGTACAGCCAGCGCAGGTAATCGCCGTACGTCCACATGCCACGATCGTGCGGCCGCCGTTCCGCATCCGCCAGGGCCGATGTGCCCTTACGCGCTCACACCTTCCAGCGCCAGCAGGGCGCGCTTCACTTTCAGGCCGCCGCCATAACCGCCGATCCCGTTGCTCGCCAGCACGCGGTGACACGGGACGATGATCGGGATGGGGTTGCGCCCGTTGGCCTGGCCCACGGCGCGCGGCCCCTTGGGGCACCCGACCCGGCGGGCCAGCTCGCCGTAGCTGATCGTCTTGCCGTATCCGATGCGCGTCAGTTCGGCCCAGACCTCCTTCTGGAAAGGGGTGCCGTCGAGCTCCATGGGCACGTCGAATTCGGTGCGCTCTCCGGCGAAGTACTCCTCGAGCTGCGACGCCGTCTCCTTGAGAACAGGCGGGACGTCGTCGTCGCGGCGTCCGTGTCGCCGCTCGTGGGGCAGCCAGACGCCGATCAGCACGTCGCCGTCGCACTCGAGGACGAGACGGCCGATCGGGGTGTCGAGGGGCATGGTGGCGGTGGGGGAGGTCGTCATGCTGCACGTCCTTTCATCGGTGGGGTGGGGATCTCGGCGTCCGGTATGGGGAGCGACCACAGGTGGGCCATGGCGTAGCTGCGCCACGGCCGCCAGCCGTCGGCGGCGGCGGTGAGACGCACGGGCTCGTCGGACAGGCCGATCGCCCGCGCCGCTCGCCGGATGCCGAGGTCGGTCGGCATGAACGCGTCCGGGTCGCGCAGCGCGCGCATCGCCACGTACTCGGCCGTCCAGGGGCCGATGCCCGGGAGCCGCACCAGGGCGCGGCGCACCTCGAGCGGGTCGGCGCCGGGGTCGATGACGACGTCACCGCTCTCGACCGCGTCGGCCAGCGCGATGACCGCCCGCCGCCGCCCGGCCGGCATGGCGAAGACGCTCGGGTCGCGCCCGGCCAGCTCGATGAGCGCGGCGGGCGTGGGGAAGAGGTGGGTGACCGTGCCCGACGGATCGGGGAGCGCGTCGCCGGCCGCCTGCACGAGCCGGCCCGCCACCGTGCGGGCCCCGGGCACCGAGACCTGCTGACCGATCACGGCGCGCACGGCGAGCTCGAAGCCGTCGGCCGCGCCCGGCACCCGGCGTCCCGGGTCGCGCTCGACCACAGGGCCCACCAGCGCATCACCGCGCAGCGTCTCCCACACGGCGACGGGGTCGGCGTCGAGGTCGAGCAGTTGGCGGCAGCGCGAGACGGCGGTGGTGAGGTCGCGCAGATCGGAGAGCACGAGGTCGCCCTCCACATAGGACGGGCCGCTCCCGTCGTCGAGCGCGTGACTGTCACCCCCGGGCGCGGACAGCGTGACGATGCCGTGGCCGTGGGGCAGGCGGAGGCTCCGCCGGTAGGACGAGCCGTCGAGCGACTCCACGCCGGGCAGTGCTCGGGTACCGAGGAACTCGAGCACCGCCGCCGGGCTGAACGGGCGTCGGCAGGGCAGGCGGAGCCGGATGGCCTGCGTTGCGCCCGTGCCGCCGCCGCCGCCGGCGCGTCTCTCTGCGTGCGCCGTCCTGGCGCCCCGTGCCCGCAGGCCACTCGGCGTGTCGGCGAAGATCTGGCGCACCGTGTCGTTGCACTGGCGCACGCTGGCGAAGCCGGCCGCGAACGCGACGTGCGCGACGGAGAGGTCCGTCGTCTCGAGCAGGATGCGCGCCGTCTGGCTGCGCTGGGCCCGCGCGATGGCGAGCGGCCCCGTCCCCACCTCCGCCGTGACGAGGCGGTTCAGCTGGCGCGTGCTGTAGCCGAGGCGCCGCGCCAGTCCCTCGACCCCCTCACGGTCGACGATGCCGTCGCGGATGAGCCGCATCGCCCGCGCCACGACGTCGGCCCGGACGTTCCACTCCGGTGATCCCGGCGTGGCGTCGGGGCGGCAGCGGAGGCAGGCGCGGAAGCCGGCCTGCTGGGCGGCCGCGGCAGTCGCGTAGAAGTGGACGTTCTGCCGCTTGGGGGTGCGGGCCGGGCAGCTCGGCCGGCAGTAGATCCCGGTTGAGGTCACCGCGCAGAAGAACCAGCCGTCGAAGCGGGCGTCCTTGCTCTGTGCCGCCTGGTAGCAGCGGTCCGGGTCCTCGATCACGGGTGCCAGCGTGGCACGCCGCTGTGACAATTACTGGCGGGAATCGGACATTGCCGTCAGTGCGTCGTCCCCGTCCCTGTCGCCGCCCGTCGGACCTGGGCGAGGACGAGCCGGCGGTGGGTCGCCGCGTCGCCCCAGGCCCGCGACAGCGCCCAGGTGCGCTTCATGAAGAAGTGGAGGTCGCACTCCCACGTGTACCCGATGGCGCCGTGGACCTGCAGGGCCACCCGGGCGGCGAGGTCGGCGGCGTCGGACGCCATCGCCTTCGCCATGGACGCGTCGTGGGAGAGGGTCGGCTGCGCGGTGGCCAGAGACCAGGCGGCGCGGTAGGTGGCCGGGCGGGCGAACTCGAGGGCGACGCGGGCGTCGGCCAGGTGGTGCTTGACGGCCTGGAAGCTGCCGATCGGCTTGCCGAACTGGTGGCGCTCCTTCGCGTATACCGCCGTCATGGCGAGCATGCGGTCGGCCAGGCCGAGGAGCAGCGCCGCGCTGCCGGCGGCGGCGCGGTCCGCCAGCAGCGACACGGCCGCCTCGGCGGCGACGCCGTAGGCCAACAGCGTGTCCGAGTCGAGCGGCCAGTGCACGATGGAGAGATCACGCGACGAGCTGAGCGCCGGCATCGGATGCACGGTGCACGAGGCCGCGGGCACCGCGTGCAGCTGCCAGCCCGAGTCGGCGTCGCGGCATGCCAGCAGCAGAATGGCCACATCGCGGGCGCCGACCACGCGGGGCGTGCGCAGCGTGCCGTCCGCCGACACCGTGGTCGGCGACACGAGCCCATGCGCCGTGACGTCGACGCCCCCGACGGCGAAACTGGCGTCGTCCTCGACCAGTGCGGCGAGCGCGGCGGCGGCCGCCGGGTCGGGCAGCAGTGCGGCGAGCGTCGGCGCGGCGAGCGCAGCGGTCTCGAGCAGGGGCTCGGGCAGGCAGGCCCGACCCGCCTCCTCGAGCACCCCCACGAGGTCGACATCGCCGAGGCCGAGTCCGTCCGCGGCTTCGGGCACGACGAGCGCGGGTGCTCCGAGCTCGGCCAGCACGGCCCAGCGGTTCCGGGCCAGCTCGGCCCGTCCATCCTCGTCGGCCAGCTCGAACGCGCGCAGCGCGTCGGGGCTGCACTCGGTGTCGAGGACTGTGCGGACGCCCTCGCGCAGCGCGTCCTGCTCGTCGGTGAACGCGAAGTCCACGGCTGGGGCCCGCTCAGCCCCGGGGCAGCCCGAGCAGGCGCTCGGCCACCACATTGCGCTGAATCTCGTTGGTCCCCGCGTAAATGGGCCCGGCCAGCGAGAAGAGATAGCCGTCGAGCCACTCGCCCGGCGCGCCGGCCTCGAGCACCTCCGCGTCGGGACCGAGCAGGTCGAGCGCCGCGGTGTGGATGGCGACGTCGGTCTCGGACCAGAAGATCTTGTTGCAGCTGGCCTCCGGTCCCACCGCGTGACCGCGCGCCACCCGTGAGGCCGTCCAGTACGTGTGCAGCTGGTAGGCCTCGGCGTCCATGTGGGCCCGGGCCACGGCGTCGGCGGACGCGGCCGGGCCGCCGCGCCCCTCGAAGAGCGCGACGAGGCGGTCGGCTGCCTCGGTGTAGCGCGCCGGGCTGCGCAGCGAGAGGCCGCGCTCGGAGCCCGCCGTCGCCATCGCCACGGACCAACCGGCGCCGACCTCGCCCAGCACCTGGTCCTCGGGCACCTCCACGTTGTCGAAGAAGATCTCGGCGAAGCCCGTCTCGCCGTCGATCTGGGGGATCGGGCGCACGGTCACGCCGGGCGAGTCCATGGCGACGAGGAAGTAGGTGAGACCGCGGTGGCGCTCGGCCTCGGGGTCGGTGCGGAACATACCGAAGCACCATTGCGCGAACGCGCCCCGGCTGGCCCACGTCTTCTGGCCGTTGAGGACCCAGCCGTCGCCGGCCGCGTTGCGCGAGGCGCGTGAGCGAATGCCGGCCAGGTCGCTGCCCGCGTCGGGCTCGGACCAGCCCTGGCACCAGATCTCGTCGCCCGACGCCATCGGCGGCAGGAAGCGCTCCTTCTGGGCGTCAGTGCCGTACTCGAGCATGGTGGGGGCGAGGAGGAAGATGCCGTTCTGGCTCACCCGCTTGGGGGCGCGGGAGCGGTAGTACTCCTCCTCGAACACGAGCCATTCGAAGATTCCGAGGTCGCGCCCTCCGTACTCGGTCGGCCAGCTCACCACCGACCAGCGGTCCTCGAACATGGTGCGCTCCCAGGCCCGGTGGGCCTCGAAGCCCGCCCCCGTATCGAGCGAGGGGAGGGGGACGGCGGGGACGTGCGTGGCCAGCCAGGCCCGGGCCTCGGCGCGGAATGCCTCGTGCTCGGCGCTGAAGGTCAGGTCCATGGCGGTGCGAATCTGGCACAGGGGCCTCGGCATTGCCAATCGCTCCAGAACCCGCAATCACACGATGGAGTCCCCGCCCGTGTCGCTTCGGCCGGGTCTCCCTGGACTCGCCGAGCGGTGGTGAACCGATGGAGTCACTGCCCGACCGACCCGGTAAGGCTGTGGGAACGGACACCTTGGATACCGGGGCGGCCGGCTCGGGAAGAAGCAATCGCCGAGCTGGATGACGGAGCAGTAACGATCGTCATGATCGCACAATGCTCGTGACCGACGTCACGTCGTCGTTAGGTCATACCTCGTATGCGTTCGCCAAGTTCGCCGTTTGTGAGCATCTTGACGTTGTCATGACCGGCCAGCTCGTCGAGTAGGGATGCGAGTCGTCGCCAGTCGGTGTTGTCCTCAATTTCCCGGCTGTGCCCCCAGATGTGGATGACGCCACCTTGTTCGTAGGCCTCTTCGAACACTCGTCGAGCCAAGATGTCCCAATTTCGCCACATCCGAATGACCTTGATCGGAGACGCCGTCCGGCGAGGGATCCGCAAGCCGTCCGCCTTGTATCGAGCTGCATGCGTCGTCGTGGACATCTGCAACGGATCCGGTGACATTGCGACGCTGAAGCGTCGGGTCGTTCGACCGACGCAAAACCCGGCTGCTCTCACCATTTCAACGTGACTCAAATTGTAATCCCCGTAGGGGTAGCAAAACGAACTCACGACTTGGCCGATCATGTCCTCGACCGCTCGCTTTCCATCACTGATCTCATGAGCAGCATCCGTTGAAGAAATGCGTGTGAGGTGAGGATGCGTGAGCGTGTGGCAGCCCACCTCGAAACGGGCGGACAAGTCGCGCAGAGACGAGTCGGAAATCCTGTTCCTGGGTGGTATCTCGCGTGAGAGCGGCGACACGTAGAACGTTCCGCTGTAGCCGTGATCGGCAAGAAAAGCTGCCATTTTCGTGTCGAGTTCGTGACCGTCGTCCCAGCTTGTCGTAATGAGGATTTGAGGGTCGGCCACTTGAGTCCTTTCTCGGAATGTTGAAGCCAACGAGAAAATCGATCGATCGCGAACGCTTGGCGAAAGACACTCGCATCTGGCCTGACGAGGCTTCCCAGCCGATTGGAAAATGTCGTAAATGGTACCTCAGGGTTGGAAAGCGCCCAAAGCAAGGCTCGACTCGGTCATCGTCCAACGCCTGGTCGCGGAAAGTCGATGACGGGCTGAGTGCTTCGGCCGAGCGATCCTCATCGCCGACGTCGTTCCATCGAATCTCACGTCACGACGGTGACGGTGCTTCCGAGATGTTGCGACAGTTCCAGCGTTCGCTGATCGCGTCAGGCTCTGAGAGCGGACGTTCCCGAAGCCATCGCCGAAGGACGCTGCAGCGCAGGCGAATCGGTCACGGTATTCGAAACTCGACGAGTGCTGAGCCGAATGTGCCGGGCCGACTGGATGCGCGGTCTTCACGTCGCGGCTCGCTTGTCATCATTGTGATATTGCCTTGACGAGCGTTTCCTCGAGCAAGTCGATCGATTCGTCCCACGACGACGTGCAGGCCGCATCGAGTGCGCCCCTGGCCAATTCGGCTTGAAGTAGCGTGTCGTCGACCAGCTGGGTGAGCGCATCTGCCAGGGCCGGCACGTCATTTGGCGGAACCAGCCGGCCATTGGCACCGTCTTTGACGATGTCGACAACCCCCCCCCGGATGAGGTTGCGATCACTGGAAGACCCGAAGCCATGGCTTCAAGGGCGACAAGTCCGAAACCCTCTCCGGACCGAGACGGGAGGACGAAGATGTCAGCGTCGCGGTAAAGAGCCGGAAGCTCTCCGTCGGGCACGTACCCCATGATTCGAATGCTCGGATCATCCGCCGCGAGCCTTCGGATGTTCTCGATCTCTGGACCCGCCCCTCCGACTATCAGTTCCGCGCGTCCGCTCAGTCCCCCATGGTGCCAAGCCTCCACCGCCGGCCCGGGGCGGGATAGATTGGCGTTCGGGCAGGCGGCCTGCACGGTGATGCGCAACGACGCAGGCGGACTCGCGACGGCGAAACCTCTGCGCGCGACGTTCACGCCAAATCGTCGGGACGAGTATGGATCTCACCACGGCTGGCGCCGGATCTGATTCGGCGTCAGGATTGGTCTCCTTATGCCCAATGCCGTGATCATCGATGCCGTCAGAACACCCGTGGGTCGCCGCGGGGGGCGCCTCTCGGGCTGGCACGCCACCGACCTGGCCGCCCAGCCGCTGGCGGCCCTGCTGGCCCGCAACGACCTGGACCCCGCCCTGGTCGAGGACGTGGTCATGGGGTGCACCATGACCGTCGGGGAGCAGGCGATGAACGTCGCCCGCAACGCCGCCTTGGCCGCCGGGTTCCCCGAGACGGTCCCAGGGACGACGGTCGACCGCCAGTGCGGCTCGGCCCAGCAGGCCATCCACTTCGCCGCCCAGGCGGTCATGGCGGGTGCGATGGACGTGGCCATCGGGGCCGGGGTGGAGTCGATGAGCCGGGTGCCGATCGGGTCGACAACCGAGCCCGGGCCGGGCGAGGCCTACGGTCCGCTGTACCTGGAGCGCTTCGAGCTGATCCACCAGGGCGAGTGCGCCGAGGAGATCGCGCGGCGCTGGAAGGTCTCGCGCCAGCAGATGGACGAGTTCGCTCTTGAGTCGCACCGGCGAGCAGCGCGGGCGACCGACGAGGGCCGTTTCGCCAACGAGATCGTTCCGCTCGAGGCCCGGGTGCACCCCGACGTGCCGGGCGCGGGCGCCGTGAGCGGGCTGCTCGAGCTCCGACGAGGGCATCCGCCGGGACACCTCGCTCGAGAAGTTGGCCGGGTTGAAGCCGGCCTTCTCCGAGACGGGGACGGTGACGGCGGGGACGTCGTCGCAGATTTCCGACGGCGCCGCGGCCGTGCTGATCATGAGCGAGGAGCGGGCGTCGTCGCTGGGCCTGCGGCCCCGGGCGCGCTTCCACACCTTCGCGGTGGCGGCCAACGACCCCCAGATCATGCTGACGGCGCCGATCCCGGCCACCGAGTTGGTGCTCGCCAAGGCGAAGCTCTCCCTCGACGACATCGACCTGGTCGAGATCAACGAGGCCTTCGCCTCGGTGGTGCTCGCCTGGGAGAGCGAGTTCCACCCCGACATGGCGCGGGTGAACCCGAACGGCGGCGCCATCGCGATCGGCCACCCCACCGGGTGCTCGGGAGCCCGCCTCATGGCCACGCTGCTCAACGAGATGGAGCGCACCGGCGCCCGCTACGGGCTGCAGACGATGTGCGAGGGCGGCGGGCAGGCCAACGCGACGATCCTCGAGCGGCTCGGCTGATGACCCCCTCGACACGGGTGCCCGCCGTCGAGGGCTGGTTCACCACCGGTGACGACGGCGCGGCGCCGGCGCTGCTCGGCTCACGCTGCGAGGGCTGCGGGACGTTCGCCTTCCCCGTCGAGTCGACCTACTGCCGCAATCCCGACTGCACATCGACCTCGTTCGCGACGGTGGAGCTGTCCACGCGGGGCCGGATCTGGTCCTACACCGACGCCCGCTACCAGCCCCCGCCGCCGTATGTGCCGGCCGACCCCTACGTCCCGTTCTGCCTGGCGGCGGTGGAGCTGGCCGCCGAGAAGCTGGTGGTCATGGGCCAGGTCGTCGACGGGGTGACGGTCGACGACCTCGCGGTGGGCGACGAGGTCGAGCTCGTGGTCGACACGCTCTACTCGGAGGACGGCTGCGACTACCTCGTGTGGAAGTGGCGCCCGCTCGGAGCGGCGCGCGCCCGGCAGGGAGGGCTGAGATGCCCGACGACAAGAAGGTCGCCGTGCTGGGTGCCGGCATGCACGAGTGGGGCAAGTGGGGGCGACCCTTCGTCGAGTACGGGCTCGCCGCCGCACGCGACGCCCTGGCGGACGCCGGCCTGACTGGCGCGATATGCAGTTCGTCTCGGGCGCCGACACCATCCGCAACGGGTACCCGGGGTTCGTGTCGGGCGCGACGTTCGCCCAGGCGCTGGGCTGGACGGGGGCCCGGGTGTCGAGCGTCTATGCCGCCTGCGCCTCCGGCGCGGTGGCCATCGCCAACGCGCGGGCGCAGATCCTGGCCGGGCTGTGCGACGTGGCGCTGGTGGTCGGCGCGGACACGACCCCGAAAGGCTTCTTCGCCCCCGTGGGTGGCGACCGCAAGGACGACCCGGACTGGTTGCGCTTCCACCTTATGGGGGCGACGAACCCGACCTACTTCGCGCTCTACGCCCGCCGCCGCATGGACCGCTTCGGTGCGACCGAGGAGGACTTCGCGCACGTGAAGGTGAAGAACGCGCGCCACGGTCTGGCGAACCCTTACGCGCGGTTACCGAAAGGAGGTCACGGTCGACGAGGTCCTGGCGTCGCCCATGGTGGCCGACCCGCTCCGCCTGCTCGAGATCTGCGCCACCTCGGACGGCGGCGCCGCGCTCGTGCTCTCCAGCATGGAGTTCGCGCGGCGCCACGCCGGCGGCGCCACGCCACTGGTCACCATTGACGCCGTGTCGACGGTCACGCCGACGTTCCCCAACACCGTGATTGAGATGCCGAACTTCTCGACCGACTCGCGCCGGGTCCACGCGGCAGGGGCGCCGAGTCGACCGCCGTCGGCTTCCGCCCCTCCATCGCCACGGCAGCCTACGCCGAGGCCGGCATCGGCCCCGAGGACGTCAGCCTGGCCGAGGTCTACGACCTCTCGTCGGCCCTGGAGCTCGACTGGTACGAGGACATCGGCCTGTGCGGCGAGGGCGAGGCGGAGAAGCTGCTCCGTGACGGCGCCACCGCCTTGGGCGGCCGGGTCCCGGTCAACCCCTCCGGCGGCCTCTCCTGCTTCGGCGAGGCGATCCCGGCGCAGGCCATCGCCCAGGTGTGCGAGTGCGTATGGCAGCTCCGGGGCAGCGCCACCGGGCACCAGGTGGAGGGGGCCACGGGTGGCCGTCACGGCAAACCAAGGTTTGTTCGGGCACGGGTCCTCGGTCCTCCTCAGCCGCTGAACCCCAGGTGGCGGCGGTTCGGCCCGGAGGCGCCGCACCGTGTGTGATCCCGGCCGTTGGGGTATGGCTTGGTTGACGTCGAACGCGGTCACGGTGCTTAGGCTGGTGGACGGGTGAGTCGTCTGATTCGGGGTCGGTGCGGAACGACGCCGCGATTGGAGGAGCCATTGCATGTCGGTAACTGATGTGACCGAGTTGCGCCAAGATAGGGAGCAACGTAGAGGAGCAGACATCTCAATGCCGGACCAGATTGACGACCGGAGCGGGACCGGGTCTGACGACGTGCTGAATGCGCTCGACGAACTGGAGTCCGTGCTGCGGGAGAACGCCGAAAGCGAGCGCTTGCTGTCCAAGCGCATCGCCGAGGTCCGCCTCGCCCGGCAGAACGGGCGGGAGTGGAAGGCGATCCTCGGGGACGAGGACGAGCCGGGGACCGTGCAGTTGGTGAGCACGATCCTGCGCCGGCAGTCCGAGGCCAGCGGCTACCTGCGCCGGTCACTGGTCGTGGCGCTCCGCGCCGAGGGGCAGAGCATCCCGAGCATCGCCCATCTCTTCGGCGTGACGCACCAGCGGGTGTCCAACCTGCTGCGCCGCGTGGCGCAGGGCAACGCCGCCGCGAACGGCGACAGCGTCCTAGGCGCTCCACCCCCGCAGGACGGCGTCGGCCTCGGCCATGACGCGCGCCGATGAGGTCGGCCACCGTCGGCAGCGCTCGATCACGCCGACCACCTGGCCCGTCGGCAGCACGCCGACGTCGGTGCGGCCCGTCGACCAGCGCGGCCTTGGTCATCACGGGCGCGTTGGCCGCCATGACCACCTGGGCCCAGGTGAGCTCGTTGCCCTCCTTCATGGCCCGGCCCTCGCGCAGCAGGGCGAGCGAGTGACGTGCCCGGTCTCCTCGCGGAAGGCGTGGGCGCTGCGCAGGGCCCGGGGCAGGGCGCGCAGCCAGCCTGCGCGCTCGAGGTGGTCGACCAGCTCGGTGCGGATGACCCGCTGGGGGGCGCCGTCGACCTTGGTGGTCACCACGGTGCCGGTCACCGGCGTGCCCAGGTAGAGCTCCTTGACCGCGTCGGGCACCCGGCTCTCCGCGGTGAGCAGGAACCGGGTGCCCATGGCGAGCCCGGCGGCCCCGTAGGCCAGGGCGGCCACCAGGCCGCGCCCGTCGAAGAAGCCGCCGGCGCCGAGGACCAGCGACGCGGTCGCCGACGGCGTCGACCACCTGGGGGAGCAGCAGGGTGGTGGGCACGCTGCCGGTGTGGCCCCCGCCCTCGCCGCCCTGGGCGATGACGGCGTCGACCCCCCACTCGGCCACCTTCTCGGCGTGGCGCCGGGCGCCGATGGTGGGCATGACGACCAGCCCGGCCTCCTTGCAGCGGGTCACCAGGTCCGGGTTGGGCGCCTGGGCGAAGCTGGCCACCCTGACCCCGTCGTCGATCATCAGGGCGACCCGCTCGTCGACGTCGGCCACGTCGGTGCGCAGGTTGACGCCGAAGGGCCGGTCGGTGCGGCTGCGCACCTCGGCGATGGCCGCCGCCAGCTCGGTCGAGCGTCATGGTGGCCGAGGCCAGGATGCCGAGCCCGCCGGCCTCGGCGGTGGCGGCCACCAGGCGGGGGCCGGCCACCCAGCCCATGCCGGTCTGGACGATCGGGTAGCGCACGCCGACCAGCTCGCAGAGCCGGTGTGCAGCGCCGGGTGGGCGACGCGGCGTCGGCGCCGGCGTCCGCGGTCAGCTCCGCACCTCGCGGTCGCGCAGCGCGCCCGGGTCGAGCACGTCGCGGATCAGGTCGAGCTCCTCGGGGGTGGGCAGGCGGGTCTCGGGCACGTCGTCGGGGACCACCAGCTCGAAGCCGGTGGCCGCCACGATCTCGTCGACGCGTCGACGCCGGGGTGGCACGAGCGCAGCCGCATGGCGCGGTCGGGCGTCTCGAAGTCGAAGACGCCGAGGTTGGAGACCACCCGGCGGATGTCGTGGAACCGGGTGGCGCCGGCGCCGGCCGCCGCGGCCCGGGCGTAGCCGACGCCGCACACCACGTCGACCTGCTCCACGAAGGTGCGCGTGGAGTGGTCGGGCACCCAGTAGCTGGTCGGGTGGTTGACCGTGTTGCCCGGCGCGCCCGCGCACGCCGACCAGCTGGGCCTTGGGCCGGCGCCCAGTCGCCGATGGCGCTGATGTTCTGGTTGCCGGAGCGGTCGATCTGGCAGGCCATCATGATCAGGTGGCGCCGTCCCGACCACACCACGTCGAAGACCCTGCGGTAGGGCATGTGCGCCTCGAGCACCAGCTCGTCGGGCGGGGTGGCGATGGGCGGCGCCCCGACCATCAGGGCGGCCTCGCCGTCGGTCAGGACCAGGTCGGGCGCGAAGGTGCAGCTTGGCCAGCCGGGCGCCGAGGGCGGGGGCGGTGCCGAAGGCGCTGGCCATGACCTCGCCGTCGCCGCGGAACGCCTCGGCGCAGGCGACGACGCAGAACTCGGCCCGGGTGACGCCCGCTCGGTGCCGCTCACTGCGCTCGCCTGCCGCTCCTCGACGTCGGCGCCTGGTACTCGTGCCTCGTCGACGTCGAGGTAGCGGCCGGCGAAGGCCGCCCACTCGGCCGGGTCGGCCGCCGCGGCCACGTACTCCTTCTGGAACGCCTCGTCGCGGCCGTAGTCGGGCGACGCAGGCGGTGAAGTGCGCCCCGCCGGGGGTCTCGGCCACGCCGTCGGTCAGCAGGCGGTTGATGCACACGGTCGGGAGCGGGGGCCCTCGGCGGCGAGCGCGCCGTTCTCGACGATGCGCTCGGTCGGTCAGGAAGCGGCGCTCGGCGGCGCCGAGGAACAGCGTCGTCGAAGAACGGGTCGGGGCCCAGGATCTGGCCGTTGCCGGCGGCGTCGGCCCGGTTGACGTGGACGACGGCGGCGTCGAGGCGGAGGGCCGGCATGGCGACCAGCTCGCTCGGCGTCGGCGGGTCGGCGAGGTACGGGGACCGTCGCCGTAGGGGGAGCGGACGGTCGCAGATCCGGGTTGACGGGGAGCACGTCGGAGCCCAGCCCGGCCCGGGTGGGCAGGAAGGGGACCCGCTGGGAGGCCGCCTGCAGGCCCAGGTAGAACATGCCCTCGTCGACCTCCATGGCCTCGACGGCCCGTTCTGGCGGGCGGCCCTGAAGTGGGGGTCGAGCGGCGATGGAGTCGAGGGTGACGAAGCCGAACACCACCTTGCGCACCTTGCCGGCGGCGCAGAGCAGGCCGACGTCGGGGCCGCCGTAGGACACGACGGTCAGGTCGTCAGGTCCGAGCGGCAGATGGCGCGGACGGCGGCCATCGGCTTGCGCCGCGATCCCCAGCCGCCGATGCCGATGGTCATGCCCGCTGCGCAGCTCGCCGACCAGGTCGTCGACGGTGGTCGCTTGTCGGTCATCGGCGCCCTCATCCCTCACTGTGAGGTGTCGGCGTCGCGCTTCTCGACGAAGGCGGCCCGCTGCTCGTCGGCCACGCCGCCCACGTGGAGCTCGTAGGTGAACCCCTGCTCGAACCGGTAGCTGCGCTTCACGTCGACCGGGTCGATCCCGTTGAGCGACTCCTTGGCCCGGCGGATGATGGTCGGGCTCTTGGCGGCGATGTCGGCGGCGAGCTCGAGGCGGCCGCCCGAGGCAGCTCGCGGCGGCACCACCCGGAGACCGAGCCGTAGGCGGTGGAGCTCGGCGGCCGTGGCCGGCTTGGCCGTGTAGACCATCGAGCGCATCCGGTGCTGGGGGACCAGCCGGGACAGGTGGGTGGCGGCACCGAGCGCGCCGCGGTCGACCTCGGGGAGCCCGAAGGTGGCGTCGTCGGAGGCCACGACGATGTCGGCGTTGCCGGCGAGGCCGATGCCGCCCGCCGAGGCAGAAGCCCTGGACGGCGGCGATGACCGGGACCTCGCACTCGTAGACGGCGGCGAAGGCGGCGAAGCAGCCCCGGTTGGCCCCGATCAGGGCCTCGTCGCCCTTGGCGCTGGATCTCCTTGATGTCGACGCCGGCGCAGAAGCCCCGGCCCTCGGCCCGCAGCGATCACCACCCGGTTGTCGGGCACCCGGCCGGCGGCGGTCAGCGGCGTCGGCCAGGGCGAACCAGCCGGCGACGTCGAGGGCGTTGACCGGCGGGTGGTCGATGACCACCTCGGCGATGCCGTCGTGCTCCTGGACGACATCGATGGGCATGGGGTGCCGGTTTCTCCTCGGTCGTGGCCCTGACGCCGCGTCAGAAGCCGGTGGAAACTTAGGCCAGCGCGCTGGGCCGGGCCAACACGATCGACATGGACGCCGCCGAGACGGCCCGTTACCTCGCCTGCTACCTCAAGGTCGCCGGGCGCTCGGACACGTTGCTCTCCGACGCCATGGCTCTCGTCCACCGGGTGCCGAGGGGGCTGCCACGGGCGGCCACCAACCGGGCGGTGCCGTCGCTCGTCCGCCTTCGCCGACGCGACAGGTTGTTCGCGAACGGATGCTCGATCATCATCTCGCTTTGGTGCTCGTCGAACGCGGCGGGCGACCTGTTGCTTGCGGTCGTTGTCGAGGACTTACTTGTGTTCGGCCCGCCTGGAGTCGTCGCCGGTTGCATGGCCTTCCGAATTGTGATTGTGGAGGTGGTCGATCGTCAGCGGGGCCCCTCGTTTTGATCCGCTAGGCTGAACCGATGGGACGTTTGGTGCGCCTCGCCAAGTCGGCGGTGGAGGTGTGCAGGGACACGATATGGGGAGTGCGCTACGTCCGGACGAGCAAGTGGACGTTCGTCCGTGACGCCTTTGTCGGGCGGATCCCGAATCTCCTTCCAAACCTCGCTATTCAGGAGAGGGACCGGCGCCTCGAGCTGCGGGACGGAACGGTGCTCTTCTACCGGACCAACAAGGCGGACCTCGACATCTTCCGCGAGGTCTTCATGGACGAGGTATACCGGCTTCCCGAGCACCTGCGACCCGCGGGCGTCCTCGTCGATCTCGGAGCGAACATCGGAATGGCGAGCGTGTGGTGCTCGCGCCGGTACGACGTCGAACGTGTCGTTGCGGTCGAGCCCGTCCCGGCGAACGTGGCCCTACTCCGCAAGAACCTGGAGGCGAACTCGATCTCGTGCCAAATCGTTCAGGCGACCGTCGGCCCCCGCAGGGGGGAGGTGTCGTTCTCGACGGACCAGCTCTCCGGTGAGGGCCATGTCGTAGAGGACGGAGCGAGCGACTTCGCGGTGGCGATGGTCACCATGGATGACGTCCTCAAGGATGTGACACGTCCGGTCGCCCTGTTGAAGATGGACATCGAGGGCGGTGAGGGTCCGCTGATCCGCGAGGGATCGCCTTCATGGCTGAACGACGTTGAGATCATTGCCGCGGAGCTACATCCGCAGTATCTGGACGTTTCGGCCATGATGGAGGCGATCGGCACCCACGGCTTCTCTCGCGTGCCGGCCGCTGAACGCGTGCGGATGGCACCGAGTGGGTGTTCATCCGCGAGCCGGTCAGCGCAGGCAGCTCGACCCCCCCCCAGCGCAGCTGACGGCACGAGGTACCGCCGCCTGGAATCCCCCGGGGGGGGGGGGGGGGGGGGGGGGGGGGGGGGGGGGGGGGGGGGGGGGGGGGGGGGGGGGGGGGGGGGGGGGGGGGGGGGGGGGGGGGGGGGTTTTTTTTTTTTTTTTTTTTGGGGGGGGGGGGGGGGGGGGGGGGGGGGGGTTTTTGGGGGGGGGGGAGAGTCGTCCATCCTGGCTCGCCACCAGTTCGATCTCGGGGTCCCGGTCTGCGTTGTCACTTCCGACCTGGTTGTCGGCCCACCGGTGCGAGCGGAGCCCTTCCCCCTGTTCGGCTATGAACTGCACCCGTCGCGCACACAACAATGATCCCGCGTCTGCTGCCCACCCTCGCGCAGATGGATCCCCGGGCTCTTCCGCTTGCACATCTCGTCGGCGTACGTGCCCGAGGTCGTGTGGCTCGTCGCTCGGCGAACGAAGCGACGTTATGTTGCACCGTTCCATATCGACCTGACAAGGCATCGGGTCGAGCGGGCTTCCTGCTCAAAACCACCTGCAAGAAAAAAGGTGCCTGTTTCGCCGAGTTCTCCGGGAGCGAGCCGGGTGTGTGTGTGACGATGACGCGGACTACAAACGATCATCGACTGAAGTATGGCGTCCCTTCATGGGCGGGCCGGAGTCATCGTAATTCGCAATCAAACGATCACCGGATCGCTCAACCGCGGAGCACTGTCACGACCAAGAACAGGGAGAAGCGGCTCCTCTTGCGTATCGGGCGCCTCTGGTACATAAAACATGCCGCGTTGATGTTGAGACTCACTCGCCGCCTTCCTCGACGGAGCGAACATCGACTAAAGTCGAGATCGAGTGGCGCTGCGGAGATCGAGGATGGTGTGGCAATCGATGAAAGCTTCTTCGAATGACCCGGCACCATGACGCTCCTGGGAACGATCCGTCGGGGCCCGACATTCGAGGCGCAGATGCAAGAAATCTCGATGCCCTCATCTTCCGTTCCTCAACCTATGAATCCTTCGGTCTCAGCCTTGTCGAAGCCATGACAAAGGGACTTCCGATCATCACAGTGAACATTCCAGGCCGTGCGAAACGTCGTGTCGGATAGGGGTGAACGGCCTGCTGGCGGAGCAAAACTCCTGAGGCGGTCGCGGAGATCATCCACCGGCTGTTCACCGATGCCGGCCTCTATTCGGGCAATCTCGCGAAACGATACTTGCCGAAGCCGGCCAATTCAATTGGACGGTGATTGCCGGCGAGTTCTCGGCACTCTATGAGTCGATATCTGAGCGGGCTCGTGTGGGTTCCCCAGGACGCACGGCGACCGGCGTGCGTCCTCACGGCAAGCGCTCCAGTGGCATCAGGGGGCAAAGAAGCCCCTCACACGGCGACCTGAGACCTTGGTTTGGCGTGGCTAGCCGGGACCGTCAGGCACGATGGCGGGTGGCGCCGGAGCCGGCGTCCGCAGTGTGAGGCTCGGCAGCCAACCGGGCGGCACCCGCAACGACCCCGGCTTCCATGCGACGTTCTTGGTGAGCCAGGACGGCACCGTCGAGCGCGGCGATCACCGGGCCGGGGCCTCTTGACGGCCACGACGAAGGTGGGCCTCGACCACTGAGAAGGGCACGATGGCCAGCGCCAGCCACGGTCGCCGGAAGCCGACGGCGGCCGCCACCGAGGTGGCCATCGCCCCGAGGGGTACGAAAGTGGAGCCACAGATGAAATCGTCCGCGTAGACAAAGTGCACCTTCATCGCCCCATACCGGTACATCTGGCAGGGCGTACTGACCGAACGTGTCACGGCTGCGGCAGTAAATGAGGTCATGTGGATGAACTGGTCGCGGTGGCGGTCCTGGACCCGTGGTCACCAGGTCCAGGTCCTCGGCGGCCTCGAAGTGCTCGTCGAAGACGTCGCCTGGCGGCACCTGGGTGTCGGGAGAAGAGTTGACGGCGCAGAACTGGAGCAGCCCTTTACCGCTGACTCTGCGTGAATCATGACTTCGCACAGAAGAGGGCGATGCCGGCCTCGCGGTCGACGACCGGGTGCCGGAGTCGGGAATCCAGCTACCCGGCCAGAAGGGCCGCGTCCGGCACATCCCGGAACGTGGTGGCGATGGTCCGGGTCCACGTCGGCGTGGCCCGGTAGTCCGAGTCCCAGGAAGGCCACGTACCGGTTCCGGCTGGCCCGCGGCCCGAGGTTGCGGCCCCGGGGGATGTTGCGGGCACCGTTATGGACGACACGAAGGTCGAGTCGGTCCCCGTAGGCGGTCACCACATCGAGGGTGCCGACGGTTGAGCCGTCGTCGACGACCACCGTCTCGAAATCGGTGTGATCCTGGGCGACAAGCGATGCGAGACACGCCCGATCGTGGTGGCGCTGTTACAGGTCAACACCACGACCGACAGGGGCGGCAGCGCCGTGGTCGGCTCCGGACCCGAGGCGCCGGCATCGGGGTTGGTCGTGACACCAAGAGCGTTGCGATCCCCACGGGGTAAGGAGATCGGTGCTCGAACGAAAGAGCCTCTCTGAACCGAATCCTCCCGACGCCGCTGGGCCAAGCACGGCTCCGACCGACGGCCTCACCCGCCGTGAGCGCCGTAACGCCGCTTGATCTCGAAGAGGCTCAAGAAGAAAGCGTCGAACCACAGCATGACCCCGAGTAACGCGAGCATCACGGAGAGGACGAGGGCCGACGCTGCCGGCCCCGCCAAGTTGAGGGCACCCCATCCCGCAACCGAACCGTAGACCAGGAGCCCAAGCCGACCACCGCCAAGACGGTCCCCGCCACGAACCCCTTCTCGGCGGCCGCTCCCGACGAGACCCAGTTTGAGATCCGGTTCAACCGCCCGAGCAGGAGCCGGTCGGTGCTTAAGGTGGCCGCGAGGCTGAGCACCAGCACCTGCACGCCGGAGAGGACGGCGAAGGCCGCAGGGCCTTGGCCACGATGATCGACACGCCCCCGGACACCCAGAACAGCGACAGCTGGCCGACCAGGCCGGCGAGGAGGAGCAGAAGACCCGGCACCAGAAAGAGGTACGTGGGCGATGACAGCAGCAGGAAGCGGATGTAGCGCCGCGCGTCACTGATCGAGTTGAGCTTCGACTCACCGAGTCGGGGTGGTCGTGATCGGGACCTCGGTGACGTTGAGGTTGACCAGCGGGCCGCCTTCACCACGATTTCCAACACGAACTCCATCCCCTCGCACTGAAGATCCATCTGCTGGAGCACGTCCCGGGTGAACACCCGGAACCCACTGTGGGCGTCGCTGACCCGGAGCTTGAAGAGCACGTTGAGCAAGCTGGTGAGCACTGGATTGCCGATGAGCGGTGCGACCACGGCATCGCCCCCCGCTCGATCTGCCCCGTGAGCCGCGACCCGAGCACGTAGTCGTGGCCCTGTTCGACGATCGGTGCCACCAGGTCCGGGAGGGCCGTGAAGTCGTACGCGTTGTCGGCGTCACCCATGACGATGATCGAGCCCGCGCCGCGGCGAAGCCAGACAGGTACACGTTGCCGTCGCCGCGGACCGGCTGGTGAACAATCCGGGCCCCGGCTGCCCGGGCAACTTCGACCGACCCGTCCGTCGATCCATTGTCAGCGACGATCACCTCGCCTGTCCGGCCCGTCTTGTGAATGCCCTCCCAGGCCTTCTGCACGCAGAGGCCGACGCTGTCTCCTCGTTGAGGCACGGCATCACCACACTGATTTCCACCGCCTCGATCGCACAACGGGCGTCGTCCGACACTTTCGTGCGGACCTCCCGCCGCGTGCGGACCTTCCGCCGATCGGCGACACCCGTCCGCCGGTCCACCGTCCGCGCTCCGTTCAGAACGACATGATCGGCCTGCCGCTCACCATGAGATCCACCTTTGAGGTCCGTCTCCGTTCGTCGCATCGAGCTTTTCCGCGCCACTCAGCTCGGTGAGCTCCCCCACTCGAGCGGCCCCCCAACCGGTCGCAAGCATGACAGTTGCCTTGCAAAGATCAAAGGGGATTTCCTGCGGTTAAGTGTTCACCTGTCATTTTGAGAGAGATAGAGATGTTCACCTGCCATTTGGAGAGAAATTGTGAAAGAATTGATTCTTCCGGAACTGCCGCGCGCCACCGGGGACCCATCCAGCGGGTCGTGCAAATCGGAGATTCGCTTGTACTCCGCGGAACACGAGACGCGGAACACGAGAGAATACGCCATGGCACATCGGGGGATCGGGCAGCGGATCGCGGCGGAGCGCCGGCACGGATGGGCCCGCCGACCGCAGGCTGGCGCACGGCCACGCGGCGCTGGCAACCGCGAAGGGGTCGAGGCGCCTCGCCGGGTCCTCGTCGTATCTGCATTCGTGCTGCCGCACGTCGGCGGCGTCGAGGTCATAGTCCAGCAACAGGCGGAACACCTCGCCGGGGAGGGGCTTGACGTCACGGGTCGTGAGCAGCGACCCGAGCGGTTCCATGCCCTCGTCGCCCGGCCAGCGGATACCACATGGTTCGCAATCGGGCGTGGAACGGATTGGAACGTCGTTGGGGGATCCCCTTCCCCGTCTGGAGGATCGGTGGCTACGTCCGGCTGTTCCGCCTCGTTCGGAAGAGCGACATCATCCACGTTCACGATGTCACGTATCTGTCGTCACATCTGCGCAGCCGTCTGACCGCGTCTGAACCGGCGAACTCTGCTCGTCACGCAGCACGTGGCAATCGTCGCCCACGACAACAAAATGGTCGAGTTCGTCCAGCGGACAGTCTACGGCACATAGGAACGCCTTGATGTGGCAATGGGCAGATGAGATCATCCTCTACAACCCAATAGTCAAGACATTCCTTGTCGATTCCGGGGTCGATGCCGAGAAAAATTCGTTCTCGTCTACAACGGAATCGATACTCGAGTTCTTCAGCCCGGAAGACCGCGCCGATCGGCAGCGGACACGGGTGAGGTACGGCCTTCCTTTGGACAAGCCGATCGTCCTGTTCGTGGGCAGGCTGGTGCCCAAGAAAGGGGTGGAACCAACTCATCGCGGCCCGCGACTCCGCCTACCACATCGTGTTGGTAGGTTCTGGCATGGTTACACAGATCCCGAGGACGTCACGTGCCTCGGCCCACTCGGGCGGCACGAGCTCCGTGACGTGTACCGGGCTGTGACCTTTTTCGCCTTCCCTGCGGTCGGCGAAATGCTCACCCTTGTCATACAGGAAGCCATGTCCTGCGGTCTCCCGTCGTGGCCACGGACGAGCCCAACTCCGCGACCCTATCGTTCGGGCCAGACGACATCGCGCTGGGTGCCATCGGAAGCTCCCGACCTCAAGCGGGCGATCCAGAGTCTGCTCGGCGATAGAAGATCGCTGAGCACGGATGCGGGCAGCGTCGAGGCGGGTGGCGATCGATCGCTTCAACTGGCGCATGAACGCGGCCAAGCTGATGTCTTTGTACGAGCCCCTGTCGACGAGTCGGATCTCCGGCGACGGGTCTACTCCGGATGACATGTCGACGGCTGGCGCCTCGCCGCATGCGGCCACCACCCACCGGTTCGACCACGATCCCGATCGGGTCGACGGCCGATCCCATTGAGCCACGTGACCAGTCCCGCCGGCGATGAGGGTCCGGTGCCGGAGGATCGCGACTCGAGGAGCGAACGACGGAGAAGGCACCATCGATGGTGGCCAGTCGTGGTACTGGTGGTGGTGGTGGCCATCGCGATCAGCCTCCTTTTGCCGGTCGGACGCCACCAGTGGGCGGAGTCCCTGATCCGTCAGCCTTCGCCCTACACGACTCTCGCGTTCGAGGACCCCAGCGGACTACCCGCCGTGCTTGTCGCCGGTCACCCCATTTCGTTCACCTTCTGGGTTGGCAACCACGAACTCCGGGACGCGACCTATCGGTATCTGGTGACCTCCTCACCGTCAAAAAATGCGTTCTACACCGAGGCCACCCTGACCGTTCCGATGGGTCGGTCGCGCTCGGTGAAAGTGTCGGACGACCCCAGTGCTCGGGCTCGCCGTGCCAAATCTCGGTCGTCCTGGTCGACTACGCCGAGAGGATCTGCCTTCAATGTGCGGCTCACAGGCATCGCTGCCAATGAGGGCCGACTCGGATGACCACGGCGCCCGCCCGCCCGGTCGCGCCCGCACATGCCAGACCCTGGGTCCCCCCGCGGCAGCGAAGGAGCGCGAGCCGAACGTACCGATCATCGTGGGTGCGGCGTTCGCCCTGGCGAACAACTCGCGCTTACCGGGGGCCACCCCCCGTTCTTGGGGCCGGCACTGGTCTTCTGGCTGATCCTCGTCTATCCGGCCTACCTGCTCGCCACCACTGACCTGTGGGGCGGTGGATCGGTCGCAGAACGGGTGGCCTACGGCCTGGTCGGCGCGCTGCTCCTCTTGCTCGTGGGCGGGCTGGCCATGAACACGGTCCTCTCCTTGGTAGGGGTGGCGCGCCCGCTGGATACCGTTCCCGTCCTGGTCTTGGTCGACGTGATCGACGTCAGTCTCTGGCTCCATCCGCCGGAAGCGCCCCGCCCCTTCCGTTTTCCGTCCCGCTCCGGGCATCCGGGGCTGCCCTGGAGAACCGGGTGTTCGCGTTGGCGAGCGCCTGTGTCCTGCTCATGGTACTCGGGGCCAATCGGCTCAACAACGGGGCGACGTGAGACACGCTTACGATGATCGGACTGGGCCTCGCCCTGGTTGTGATCGTCATGCTCCTGGCGTGGTGCGACCGGCTTCGGGCAAGCGTCATGGCCGGTGCCGTCTACTTCCTCTCGGCGGCGCTGCTGCTGATGACTTCCCTGCGCGGATAGTCGGTCACCGGTAACGAAATCCAGCTCGAATATAGGGTTTTCCGGCTTGACCGCGGCACACGGGCAAATGGGATATGGCTGCGTTCAGGGACCCTTATACACGCCTGCCTCAGTATCACCATGCTCCCGGAACGCAGATGGCGGCGCTCCTCCACATTGACGATCCCTATGTATTCAAGGTCTTCTTCCAGCTGATGTTCGCCGCGTGCCCCGTGATGGTCTTCACCTTGGCACGCCGGTATTTCTCCGACCGGGTCGCGGTTCTGGCCGTCGTCTACTTCATCGGATTTCCGACGTTCTTCACCGACATGCCGTTTCTCAACCGCCAGGAGATGGCATCGCTCTTCGTGGCGGCGGGCTTCTTGGTCATGACGAACCCCCTGTGGACGAAGCGCCGCAGGCAATACCTGCTCGTGACTGCCGCGCTTGGGGTCGAACTTTGCCACTACTCCTCGAGCTACATCTTCTTCGGCATTCTCGTCGTTGCCTGGCTCGGACAGACGATCCTCGCCCGGGGCTGGCCTCCCACTTGGGCTCGCGCCGATCTCCCCGAGACTGCAGACGGCCGGTGGTCGACGGCGACCCGGACGCTCGGGATCGGATGTCTCATTGCGATCCTCGCCATCATCGGGGTATGGGGTGGACTGGTGACGAGGACGGCCGGCGGGGTACCCAGCGAGATCGATGCCGCCGTGTCTGGCTTCGTACAACACAACGCCGGTGCGAAATCCTCGACGGTCAACTACGGACTCTTCTCCGGCGGGACGGCAGACAGCCAGACCCTTCTCAAGCAGTACCGGGACGAGACCCTGGCAATTCGCGCCAAGGCACCCGCGGGCACGTTCATCCCCGAGGCGGTGGTCAACCGGTATCCGACCCCGGTCGTTGAGCTGCCCGACCTCCCGGTCACGGGAGCCGGTCGGCTGCTGTCGGACATTGGGATCGCGCCCTCGACCGTCAACGGCGTCATGCGCAGCCTGGCGGCCAGGGGCGAGCAGGTCTTCCTTCTCATCGGCATGGTGGCGTTGGTGGTGTCCAAACAGCGGCGCGGCACGGTGGCCAGGGAGTACTACTACTTCTGCGTCGGTGGGATCGTCATGCTCGTCGCCATCACCATCCTCCCCAGTCTCTCGGTGGAGTACGGCGTGCTCCACGTCTTTCAGGAGGCGCTCATCGTCATGGCCCCCGTGATCGTGGTGGGCTCCCTGTGGCTCTTCCAATTCCTGGGTCATGGTGGGGGCGGGCCGTCACCGTCGGGGTGGGGCTCGCCATATTCGCGTCCACGAGCGGGCTCATCCCGCAGGCCATCGGTGGCTACCCTGCGCAGCTCAACCTCAACAACAGCGGGCTCTACTACAACCTTTACTACATGACCCCTCAGGAGACGGCGGCCGTGAGCTGGTTGGCTGGGAAGCCGGGCACGCTCCCTGGCGGAATCCAGGCCGACTTCACCTCTGAACGATTTGCGTTCACCTCTCCATCCTCCGTCACGGGCATGCAGTACCTGAGCGACGTGTTCCCCACACTCATCCAGCGGACGTCCTGGGTGATCGTCGACTCGTCGATGATCCGGACGGGGATGCATCCGCCAGCGAGAACGGCGACCTCATCACCTACCGCTACCCGTTCGCCATGCTCGAGCGGGAGAAGAACCTCGTGTTCGACGACGGCACGACGCGGATCTTCCAATGACCCGTGACACGGCGCCGCGGAAGGCGGGACTGGCGGTGCTCGAGAGCTTCGCGGCGGCCCTGGCGCTGGCCGCCACCTTGGTCTCGTTCGGCTCCAGCCTGGTAGGAAGCTACCGCCCCGACGCGCTCGCCCGACCGTACTGGTCCGAGGTGGGTGGGCTCCGAACGGACACGTCGGGCGTGGTGGCCTTCGCCGTGCTGGTGATCACCCTGGCCGTCAGCGAGATCCTGCGGGTGTCCAGGCGCCGCACCGGAGCGCCCTCGGCGGGCGCCCGCCAGGTCCCGATGTCGTCGGTCGGGGTCGTCGCCACCGGCCTGGCGGCCGCCGGACTGGTGGCGGGGATCGGGCTGGTCGTCTACCTCTCGGTGAACACCGTGACACACCCGGCCACGTTGGCCATGCGGGCGACCCACTTCGCCAGCTGGCCGACGGAGGGGACGCTGCCGCGTGCTCGCCCTGGCGGTAGCCGCTCTCGCCTTGGGATGGCTTCGTCTCGTCACCATCCGCCATCCCGGGTCGTGGATCGGATCTTGACCTTTCGATCGGGCAATTGGTATCTTCACTCACGGCCACTTGGCGACGAGTGCCGCGATTGGACAGCTGTCCGGCTTCGTGACGACCCTTCTTCGGGTGCCAGAACCGACGCTCACGGCGGGAGGCAGCATGAACATGCTCGGGCAAGGCTTCGAGTCGGGCTCGGGGATCCGCGTTCCGCCGAGCATTCGGGCGTTGCGGCGCGCTACCGTCACCTCCTCCCGGCCACCAGGTACGCAGTCGATCCCACGCTGGTGTGGATCATCGTGACCCACCTCTCGATCGTGCGCTCGCTGGTGCTCAGCGTCCGCTTCGGAGGCTGGTTCCTGGTGTCGCGGCGTACCCGGATCAAGATCGGGAGGCGCTCGAAGGTGACCTTTGGCCCTGGCTCGTTCCTGTTCGTCGGGTTCCTCCACTACGGCCCCACCCCGGCGGCGATACATATCGGTCGGGGCGCCACGCTGTCAGTCGAGGGCACCGTCTTGATCAGGAAAGCATCACGCGTCTTCGTCCACGACGGAGCCCATCTCGAGATGCACCCGGGCTCCATCATCGCGGACTGTTCGACGGTGACCTGCTTCGAGCACATCGTCTTCGGCGCGGGAGGCGGGGTCGCCTGGTACTGCAACGTGTTGGACACGAACGGCCATGTCGTCGTCGTGAACGGCGATCACAAGCCGCTTACGTCACCCGTCGTCTTCGGCCCACACGTGCTCGTCGGGTCTTACGCCACGATCCTTCCGGGCGTTACCCTCGGCGAGGGGTCGGTGATCGCCGCCGGGAGCGTGGTGACCAAGGACGTCCCGCCTCACTCGCTGGTCGGTGGCAACCCGGCTCGGGTGCTCCGCCAAGACGTCGAGTGGATCGACTAAGCCGGCCGCCTCTTTAGGAATTCGATCCCGTCACCTGGGAGCGTTCGGGCGTGTGCCGGGCCCAGCGCCACACGGGCACCCCCACCGTCGCCGCGGCCACCGTCAGCCCCACCGGCCATGCCGCCGCGACGGCGACTATGCCCCTGGGGGCCAACACCCAGGCCAGGCCGCAGGTCAGCACGGCGAACACCACGTTGCCCACCACGATGGGGCGCAGCCGGCCGATGAGCCGGAGGACGGTCAGGAGCCAGTTGAACGCACCGAAGGGGAGAGCGGCGGTCGCCAGCACGATCAGCACATCGGCCCCGTGGACGCTGTAGCTGTGGCCGAAGAGGAGGAGCAGCCAGGGTGCCCCTAGAGCCAGCACGACGGTGGCGGGAATGCAGAAGAGGGCCAGGAGCCGCCAGCTGCGTCGCATCACCGCCCGCAGTTCGACGCCCTCGTGGCTGCCTTCGGAGAGGAATGACTGCTCCACGGCGAAGACGCCTGCGAAGAGCAGACCCACTAGCTGGTAGGCGATGTAGTAGTAGGCGGAGGCGTGTACTCCCACCCGGTCGAGGACGATGAGAGGGATCAGGAAGGTGGGGAGCAGGGTGAGCAGGCCCCCGACGTAATTGGCGGCCGAGAAGCGTGCCAGCGGCCGCAACACCGCACGCGCTCCGCTGAGAGAGGGGCGAAACCGGTTGACCTTGACCAGCAGCACCACACTGGCGGCAGCCGCCACGGCGTAGCCGATGGCCGAGGCCATGAACAGGCCATAAGCTCCCGTCCCGGCGACGACCACCGCGGCCACGATCTTGACTGTGCCTCCGATGCCGCCGTCGACCGACGCGTTGAAGCGGGCCTGGCGCAGCCCGATGAAGATGGAGTCCGTGATCAAGTTGAGTGGACCGGCCACGCCCAGGAGCACGAAGCCGGCTGCCATGGCCGGGTCGTGAGCCACGAAGGCCAGCTTGGGGGAGACGGCTGGCATGATGGCCAGGTAGCCGAGGGCGAGGAGGGCTCCGCATCCGGCCACCAACGCCAGCGACGCAGTCATGAGGACGTTGCGCTCGGAGGACCGGGGCAGGTAGCGGACGATCGCGCTGTTGAGGCCAAGGAGGGCGGTGAAGGCGATCACGCCGAGCGCCGAGAGCAAAGACGTGGCCAACCCGACGTCGGTCACGGTGAAGAGGTGCGCGCCGACGATCCAGAACACGAACCCGGCCGCTGCCTGCAGTCCAGAGTTCAACATGAGGTAGAGCGAGTTGCTAACCAGATGGTCCTGGCGCAAGCGGCGAGCCAGCGACGTGCGTGCGTGCTTGGCGGGCGCCGCGGCGGGCGAGGCCACGTCCGTCCTGACGCTGCCGGACGGCGCGGCCAGCCTCAGGATCGGGCGCGCGTGCTTCGCCCGACTCCGCACGCGGCCACCGCGCCCGCCGGAGGCCGGGTCGGGGCCGAAAGGCGAGGACATGGGTGGCATCCCGTTGCCGGACGGCGCGGCCAGCCTCAGGAGGGGGCGTCTATGTTTCGCCCGGCGCCACCGCAGACGGCCACCGTGCACGCCGTGCCTCCCGGAGGCCGGGTCGCGGCCAAAAGCCGAGGGCATGTTTGGCGTCCCTCCCTACGGGGTACCGGATGACTCCAGGCAATATTACGCGAACACGCCGGGTGCAGGGTCGGGCGGCTCCGGGGCGGCGGTCGCGGACTCGAGACTGCACGGCGTCTTTCGGCTCAAGGAAAGGAACTGATACGCCGATGTGGTCAGAGTGGTTGGGTCTGAGAGGATGACGGGTGGGTCATTCGGTCGCCGGTCGCGCGAGCGCCTCTTTTGTTTGACCGCGCCACAACATTTCGGCGGGAGAATCCAACATTCCGTCGGGAGCGTACCGTGGCGTTCTTGAGATCCAGGGCACTCATGGCGGTGGCGGTGGTCGCGCTGACCGGTACGGTCGCCTTCGTGCACTCGTCGTCCGTCCCGAGTGCGTCGGCCATCTCAGCATCCGCGCCTGGAGGCGCCACGCCCACGTCGACGACGGTTGCGTCGAGGGCGTTGGCGGCCCTCGCGGCGGCCGGGCAGGCGGTGCTCGGTGCCGCCCGCCCGACGGCGAAGGGAGTGCCGGCCGCAACCGGGGCGACCGAGAATGTCGGTGCCCCATCGGGATCATCGAGCGGGAGCACTGCGCCGGCGGCTGCCCCATCGGGATCATCGAGCGGGAGCACTGCGAAGGTGGTTGCCCCGGCGGCCACGACCACCACCACCACCCCGGCCGGCAACCAACCCATCATCGGGGTCAGCATCCCCGACCTGATCACCGAGCCGCCTGCCACCCAGGCGGCATGGTTGGCCAACTTGAAGTCGATCGGCATCGACTCCGTCCGTATCGGAGCCGATTGGGAGTGGATCTCCTACGCCGGGCCCGGTACCTACGACTGGAGCCAGCTCGACCAGGAGGTGGCCTCCGTTCGTGCGGCCGGCATGAGCATCGACATGGTGATCAGCGGCACGGCGTCGTGGGCTGCGGTGTCGGGCGAGTCGGGCACCGATGTGGCCCAACCCGCCGACCCGGCCCAGTTCGGGCAGTTCGCGGCCGCGGTGGCCCAGCGCTACGCACCCCAGGGTGTGCAGGACTACGAGATCTGGAACGAGCCCAACAACACCGCCTTCTTCCAGCCAGCGCCGAACCCCGCCGTGTACGTGCAGATGCTGCAGGCGTCCTACACCGACATCAAGGCCGTCGACCCCAGCGCCTTCGTCATCACGGGCGGGCTGGCTCCCGAGACCACCGACGGCGCCGGTGACATCAACGAGGTCACGTTCCTCCAGGACATGTACGCGGACGGCGCCGCGGGGTACTTCGATGCGGTGGGAGATCACCCCTACAGCTACCCCGCACTCCCCGACACCTACGAAGCGTGGTCGGGATGGTCGGCGATGGACGCCACCCCGACCTCACTCGAAAGCGTGATGGCCGCCAACGGGGACGCGAGCAAGCCGATCTGGATCACCGAGGTGGGCGCGCCGACCGGGGGGCCCGACTCGGTCGGGACCGCGGGCCAGGCCGAGGATCTCACGCAAGCAATCGACGACGCCAAGGCGTCGAACTGGATCGGTGCCCTCTACATCTACACCTACGAGGACAGCGGGGGTGACCCCACCACCGACGAGGACTGGTTCGGCCTCCTCAATGCCGACGGCTCCTCGAAGCCGGCCTGGTCAGCCGTCGCCGCCGCGATCGGCTGACCACCACCTCGCTCCGCCACGCCCCGACCTCCCGCGATCCGCGTGCTCTGACTCGTCGAGGCATCTAGGGTTTGCCCCGTGACGCAGCCGGTCTACGACTTCAGCGAGCGCGTCGTCGTGGTGACCGGCGGCTCGCGCGGGGTCGGGGCCGGGATCGTGGCTGCGTTCGTGGGTGCCGGGGCGCGGGTGGTCACGTGCGGCCGGCACGAGGCGGAGGTCGAGGGGGCGCTGTTCATGACGGCCGACGTGCGCAAGCCGGCGGATGCCGAGCGGGTCGTCGCCAAGGCCGTCGAGCACTTCGGCCGGCTCGACGTGCTGGTGAACAACGCCGGCGGCGCGCCGCACGCCATGGCGGCCGATGCCTCGCCGCGCTTCGTCGAGGCGGTCATGGGCCTGAACCTGCTGGCCCCCCTCTGGTGCGCCCAATCGGCCCACAAGGTCATGTCGGTGCAGGAGGACGGTGGGTCGATCGTCAACGTCTCGAGCGTGTCGGGCCTCCGCCCTTCGCCGGGCGCCTCGGCCTACGGCGCGGCCAAGGCCGGTCTCATCAACCTGACCGCCACGCTCGCGGTGGAGTGGGCGCCGCTCGTGCGGGTCAACTGCGTGAGCGCCGGGCTGCTCGACACCGGCGCCGGCGACGAGTTCTACGGGGGTCCCGGCGGCCTGGAGCGCATGGCCGCCACCGTGCCGCTCGGGCGCATGGGCACGCCCGACGACGTGGCTCAGGCGTGCCTGTTCCTGGCCAGCCCGGGCGCCGCCTACGTCTCGGGGGCCAACCTCGTGCTCCACGGCGGCGGCGAGTGGCCGGCCTTCCTGCGCGCCCAGGGCGAGGCGTAGGCCCGGTCCGGTCCGTCCGGGCGCGCCAACCCTCACGCTGGGCCTGAGCGCCCGTTCGGGCCGCCCCGGTGACCTCGGCGATTAGAGGGAAACCGGGGATCAGCTGCTAGACAGAGCGATCGTGAAGTTGGCGGTCCCCAAGGAGACCCGTCCCGGAGAGCGCCGAGTGGCCCTCGTCCCCGACGTGGTCAAGAAGCTGGTCAGCACAGGCTGGGAGGTCTGCGTCCAGTCCGGCGCCGGCACCGAGGCCGCGTTCAGCGACGCCGCCTACACGGAGGCCGGCGCCACCGTGGCACCCGACGTGGCCGGCACAGTCTCGGGAGCGGGACTGATCGTCCGGGTCAACGCGCCGAGCGCCGAGGACGTGGCGGGCCTGCCGCAGGGCACCACCCTCCTGAGCTTCTTCGGCGTCGCGCAGTCCGAGGACGCCCTGCGTGCGCTGGCCGCCAAGGGCGTCACCGTCTTCAGCTTCGACCTGCTGCCCCGCATCAGCCGGGCCCAGGGCATGGACGCCCTCAGCTCGCAGGCCACCGTGTCGGGCTACCGGGCCGGCCTCACGGCGGCCGAGCACCTGGCCAAGTTCTTCCCCATGTTCATGACGGCGGCCGGTACGGTTCCCCCGGCCAAGGTGCTCGTGATGGGCGTCGGCGTGGCCGGGCTCCAGTCGATCGCGACGGCGCGCCGCCTCGGTGCCGTGGTCAAGGCCTACGACGTGCGGGCCGCCGCCAAGGAGGAGGCCGAGAGCCTCGGCGCGACCTTCCTCGACACCGGCGTCTCGGCCGAGGGGACGGGCGGCTACGCGCGCGAGCTCACCCCCGAGGAGCTCGACCGTCAGCGCGCCGCGCTGGCCGAGGAGGTGGGGCGCTCCGACGTCGTCATCACCACTGCGGCCGTGCCGGGCCGCAAGGCGCCGGTGCTGCTCACGACGTCCATGGTCGAGGGCATGGCCGAGGGCGCGGTGGTGGTGGACATGGCCGCGGACCAGGGCGGTAACTGCGAGCTGACCAAGGCGGGCGAGGTGGTGGAGCACGGGGGCGTCCACGTCGTCGGCATGGCCAACCCGCCGTCGGGCATGCCGACGCATGCCAGCTTCCTCTTCGCCCGCAACGTGGCGAACGTGCTGGGGCTCATGGGCCCAGAGGGCGCGCTCGACCCCTGACTGGGACGACGAGATCGTGACCGGCATGTGCGTGCTGCGCGAGGGAGTGGCGATGGCGCCCGCCGCGGTGGAGTTGCTCGGCGCTACGGGAGGAGCACAGTCGTGATCGCGTTCATTCTGCAGTCGGCCCCGACGGCGACCGGCGGGTCGACCACGGGCATCGTCGCCTACCTGACCATCTTCGTCCTCGCCGCGTTCGTCGGGATCGAGGTCGTGTCGAAGGTGCCGAGCATCCTGCACACCCCGCTGATGTCGGGCTCCAACGCCATCCACGGGATCGTCCTCGTCGGCGCGCTCACCATTATGGGAGAGGCTCACGGCACGGCCCAGGTCGCGCTCGGCTTCCTCGCCGTGTTCTTGGCCACGCTGAACGTGGTGGGCGGTTTCGTGGTGACCGACCGCATGCTCGAGATGTTCAAGGCACGGCCGGGCGACCGGACCAAGGAGCCGGCGTCGGCGCAGGCGGCCAAGACCGAGGACGCCGGCCCCGGTGATGCCTCCGGGGGCGCCGGCTGATGCTGGCCGTCTCCTTCACCCTGACCACCGCGCGCGACCTGGCCTACCTGGTCGCCATTGCCGGCTTCATCTTCGCCCTCAAGGGCCTGAGCTCGCCCCGCCACGCCCGGCTGGGCAACTTGGTCGGCGCCGCGGCGGCCACTCTCGCCATCGTCATGACGTTCACCCTGCCGACGTTGCGGCACTCGGGGAAGAACCTGGTGCTGGCGCTCATCGCCATGGTGCTCGGCGCCGCCATCGCGGTGCCCGTGGCCCGCTTCGTGAAGATGACTGCGATGCCCCAGCTGGTGGCCATCTTCAACGGCGTGGGGGGTGGGGCGGCCGCTCTGATCTCCATCGTGGAGCTGCTGCACCTGCACTCGCTCGGGCTGCAGCCGGCCGTCTACGTCACCGCCGAGGTGCTGCTCGGCGTGCTGATCGGGTCGGTGTCGTTCTCGGGGAGCGCGATCGCGTTCATCAAGCTGCAGGAGCTGATCACCGGGCGGCCCATCACCTACGCCGGCCAACAGGTGATCAACGCGCTCGTCGGCATCGCCATCGGCGTCATGATCATCCTGGCGCTGGTGACCGGCAACATCGTCTTCGTCTGGATCATCCTGGGGCTGTCCCTCGTGCTGGGCGTCATCTTCGTCCTCCCCATCGGTGGGGCCGACGTGCCAGTCCTGATTTCGCTGCTCAACTCGTTCACCGGCTTGGCGGTGGCGGCATCGGGCTTCGTGCTGGACAACGCGCTGCTGATCGTGGCCGGCACGCTGGTCGGCGCCTCCGGCATGATCCTGACCCGGCTCATGAGCTCGGCTATGGGCCGCTCGCTGCCCAACATCCTCTTCAGCGCGTTCGGTGCCGTGATCACGGCAACCGGCGGCGAGGAGGGCGACGCCTCGCGGTCGGTGCGGACCGGGACGCCCGAGGACGTGGGCGTGCTGCTGGCCTATGCCCGTAAGGTCGTCATCATCCCGGGCTACGGCCTGGCGGTGGCCCAGGCCCAGCACGTGGCGCGTGAGCTCGCCGACGCGCTGAAGGCGCGCGGGGTCGAGACGTTCTTCGCCATCCATCCGGTCGCGGGGCGCATGCCCGGGCACATGAACGTGTTGCTGGCCGAGGCCAACGTGCCCTACGACGAGCTCAAGGAGATGGACGAGGCCAACCCCGAGATGTCCACCGCCGACGTGGCGCTCGTCGTGGGCGCCAACGACACCGTCAACCCGGCGGCCAAATCGACGCCCGGCAGCCCGATTTACGGCATGCCCATCATCAATGCCGACGAGGCGGAGAACATCGTCTTCCTCAAGCGGTCCATGCGCCCCGGCTTCGCCGGCATCGACAACGAACTGCTCTACGACCCCAAGACGACCATGCTCTTCGGGGACGCCAAGGACACCTTGCAGAAGCTGGTGGCGGCGGTCAACGACGCCTGAGCCCGCTGCGCCTGCGGGCCGAGGGCCGGGGGGATGTCTCAGCGAAAACTATAAACAGTTTCGCTTATAGTTCTCAGACATACCCGGGCCGCCGGCGCCCTGGCTCCCCGCGTCGGCCACTCCCACCACAGCGCCCGCCAACACGCCAGCAACTGCACCCGCGGGCACCCTGATCGACTTCGAGTCTCCCGTCCCGGCGTGCTCCTGCCTCGACGGCGCGTCCCTCGCGACAGCGTGAACGGGAAGGCCGGGGCGGAGGCCGTCACGCCGACCGACTGCATCGCCGAGGACTTGCAGCTGGCCTCCTGACCCCGCCATCGCGCGGACCGCCGGTAGCGTACGACTGGGCATGGAACACGATGACGCGGGCGCACAGACGGCGGAGGTAAGCCGTTTCCCGCTGGCCATCCGGTCCCAGCGGGTGCTCCAGATCGTGCTGGGCCTGCTCTGGATCCTCGATGCGGCCCTGCAGTTCCAGCCCTATATGTTCGGCCGCGGGTTCGTCGACACCTTCATCCTGGGCAACGCCACCGGCCAGCCCTTCGTTGTCGGCGACCTCATCACACACATCGGGAACTTCGTGTCGCCCGACATCGCGGTGTGGAACACCTTCTTCGCACTGATCCAGCTCTTCGTCGGCGTGGGCCTGCTCTTCCGGCGCACGGTACGCCCCGCGCTCGCCCTGTCGTTCGCCTGGGCGCTCGGCGTCTGGGTCATCGGCGAGGGCATGGGCATGATCCTGACCGGCACGGCCAGCGCGCTCACTGGCGCGCCGGGCTCCGTGCTGGTGTACGGGTTGCTGGGCCTCATGGCGTGGCCTCGCCGCACCCGGCGTCCCGTCGACTGGAGCGACCGGCCGGTCGGCATCGCCTCGTCGGCGGCGGCCCAGGGCATCGGCCGCTCCGTCACGCCGATCGCCGTGTGGTCCGGCTACTGGTCGTTGGCGGCCGTCCTGTTCCTGCTGCCCGACAACCGGACCCGCACCTCGGTGACGAGCGCCATCGTCGGCATGGCGTCGGGGCAGCCGGGCTGGTATTCCCACTTCCTCACCAGTCTGGGAAACCTGTTCTCCACCACGGGTACCCAGACCGCCTGGATCCTCGCCGCCGCCTCCGTGGTCATCGGCCTCGGCCCGCTGTTCGTCCGCCGACCCGGATGGTTCCTCGGCGCCGGCGCGCTGTTTGCCTTCCTGCTGTGGATCGCCGGGCAGGGGCTGGTCGGCAACCTCTTCACCGGTTCGACCACCGACCCCAACACAGGCCCGCTGGTCATTCTGCTGGCGGCGGCCATGGTGCCCGCGGTCGTCGCGTCACAGGAGGCATGGCGCTCGCCGGCCGCCGAGGTCGTGCGGCGGAGCCCGGCGGCCGCGGCGCTCGGCCTGGCCGGCCTCGGTGCTGCGCTGGCCCTGAGCGCCAGCTACCCCGTGGCGGCGGTGGAGTCGACCGGGACCGCCATGGCGGGCATGGTGATGGGCGGCAGCGGCACGACGGCGGCCTCACCCTCGCAGTCGGCCTCCGCCGACACCTGTGTCTCGCACCAGGTCGGCCTCAAGATCGCGGGGCTGGACCTCGCCAACACGCCCTACATGGTCATGGGTGGGACCAACGGGATGGACATGAACGGCGCGGACGCCAGCGCGGCGGCCGGCTTCAACACGACGAAGCCCAACTGGCACTACACGGGGGCCGCCCTCCCGGAGGCGGAAGCCCAGGCGCTCCTGGCGGACGGCAACAACGCGCCGATCGACATCCACATGGCGGAGAGCGGCTGTGCAGCCCGGCTCACCGCGGCCGAGGACATCGGCGCCCAGCAGTACGTCCAGGCGACCAGCGAGGCGGTGTCCCAGTTCGCCACGCCGGCCCAGGCGGCCGCAGCGGGCTACGTCCCCGCATCGCCGACCGACTACCCGGTCGTGTACTACGTGGATCCCGCCATCGTGGCGGCCAACGCGGCGGCACGCCGCACGCTCGACCCCCAGCACGTCGACGGCCTGATGTACGCCGCCACGCCCTCGGGCACCGAGGTGCTCGCCGCGGCCATGTACATCCTCCCGGCTACGGAGACGAGCGTGCCCATGCCCTACGGCGCGCTCGTGCAGTGGCACCGCCGCACCGAGGTGTGCGGCCCGGCCACCACCTCGCCCACCATGCCCCTCGACATCACCGGGTACCCCCCGTGCCCGAGCGGCTCGGTCGTGCAGCCCACGCCCTATCTCTCCATGGTGTGGCAGGTGCCCGTGGCGGGCGGCCCGCTGGCGATCCAGCCCCCCGACATCCAGATCGTGGAGGCGGCGGTCATGGGGTTCCACGGTTCCTAAGTGGGCCGAAAGGATGACAGCCCGTCGGCCGATTCCGCCTCACGGATGACCCGGCGGGGCCGCCCGACTCCCTAGCCTGGTAGCTATGGCGACCTCCTCAGGCGTGGTCGAGCGGGCGCTCTCGTGGGCCCGCATCGACTTCCAGCCCTCGCACCGGCCTCCCGAGTGGTGGCGGGTGGCAGTGGCCACCGTCCTCTCCATCGTGCTCTCGCTGGCCGCCGACGCGGCGCTTGTCGCCATCGGGACGAGGCTGTTCCCGACGACCAGGGGCTACGTGCACTTCCAGTTCCACGACTACGCCAAGCTGACTGTGATCGGGGTGATCATCGCCTGCGCCGCCTGGCCGGTGGTGGCGCGCCTCAGCTCGGCGCCGCGCTGGCTCTTCTTCCGCTTGGCCATCGCGGTCACACTCGTGCTCTTCCTGCCCGACATCTACATCTGGCACCAGGGGCAGTCGGCCCAGGCCGTGCTCGTCCTCATGACGATGCATGTGGCCATCGCGCTCGTCACCTACAACCTCCTGGTCCACCTGGCTCCGGTGCGGGCGCCCGTCGGGCGCCACGCCGCCCACGCCCGCAGCGAGACCAGCGGGTAGCGCATACCCCCTAGCGGGGCGCGATCGCGTCGACCTCCGCCAGCACGTCGTCACCGGGTCGCCACTGCCCGGCGGCGACGTTGGCGGCGATCTGCTCCGGACGGGTCGCTCCGGCGATCACCGAGGCGACCACCGGGCGCGACAGCAGCCACCCGAAGGCCAGGTCGAGCACGCTGTGGCCGCCTCTGCGGGCCACCGACTCGAGGGCGGCGACCGTGGCGAGGCGCTCGTCGCTCAGCTGGTCGGCCGCCCGCTCGCCCAGGGCGGCCAGGCGGGTGCCTTCGGGGGCCGGCTCGCCGGCCCGGTACTTGCCGCTGAGCAGCCCGCTCGCCAAGGGGAAGTAGGGCAGGAACGCCATCCCGGTGCGGGCACACTCGTCGAGCACCCCGTCCTCGGGCTGGCGGAAGAGGATGTTGTACTGGTTCTGCACGCTGACGAAGCCGGGTCCACCGGGCGGGGTGGCGGCCGCTGCGTCGGCGAGCATGGTGACATCGAAATTGGAGCACCCGAAGTCGCGGATCTTGCCCTCGGCCACCAGCTCGCCCAGCGCCCCGACGGTCTCCGCGATCGGTGTCTTGGCGTCCGGCGCGTGCAGCTGGTACAGGTCGATGCGATCGGTGCCGAGGCGGGTGAGGCTGTCCTCGACGGCAGTGCGGATGTAGGCGGCGGAGGCGCCGCCCCCGTGCCCCTCGTAGGGGACGCCGAACTTGGTGGCCAGCACGATCTCGTCCCGGCGGCTGCCCAGCGCCGCGCCGAGATACGTCTCGGACTTCGTCCCGCCGTAGATGTCCGCGGTGTCGAAGAGCGTGATGCCGGCATCGAGCGCGGCGCCCACCACGTTCGCCGTCTCCTTGCGTCCGATGCGCATGCCGAAGTTGTTGCATCCCAACCCGACGACGCTGACCTTCAACGAGCCGATCGTGCGCGTATCCATCGGCGAGCCCCTTCCTGCCTGCCGGTCCCGTGCAGGAGGACCGGGTCGCAAGTACTGTACCGGCGGCTCCAGGTTGGGGAACCGTGCGAGATGCAAGGAGGCATCGATGGCAGCAGGCGCAGTGGACGTGAAGGTGGGTGCCGCGCCCGGCGACGTCTGGGCGAAGGTGGGCGACTTCGGCGCCGTGGCCGAGTTCTTCCCGGGTATCGACTCGTTCCGCCTCGAGGGTGACGAGCGGGTCATCGGCATGTTCGGCATGGAGATCCGTGAGCGCCTGCTGGCGCGGGACGACGAGAGCCGCACCCTGACCTATTCCGTCGTCGCCGGGGTTCCCCTCGACAGCCACACGGCGACCATCTCCGTCGAGCCCGACGGCGACGGCTCCCGGGTCATCTGGGCCTATGACGTCACGCCCGACGAGATGGCCCCGGTCTTCGGCGACACCTACAAGGCCGCCCTGGCCGCCGTCGAGGGCGCCTTCTCGTAGGCGCCGACCAGCGGATGGGTGGGTGCGGCGCGGCCGCGCCTACCCTGACCACGTGACCCCACGCGCGGCGGACGCAGCGGCGGACGGCGCACCCCCGTTGGAGGCCCGGCCTGCGTCGCCGACCCCGCTGACCGAGGACGTCCCTCGGATCTACCCCCGCCGCCTTCCCGAGCCGACGTCGCGTGAGCTCGTGCGGCGTGGCCGGACCATCGCCAAGGTGGTGGCCATCCACTTCACGCCGACGGCGTTCCGCCAGCTCCGGACCATCCGCCACGGCCCGCTGCCGGCGGCCCAGCTGGCGCGTCCACTGCGCAAGAGCTTCCAGGACCTCGGCGGCACATTCATGAAGTTCGGCCAGATCATCGCGTCGTCGCCCGGCATGTTCGGCGACGACGTGGCCGACGAATTCCGGGCCTGCCTCGACACCGGCCCACCGGTGCCGTACCCCGACGTGCGCCAGCGGGTGGAGGAGGACCTCGGGATGCCACTGCGCGATGCATTCGCCGACTTCGAGCCCGAACCGATCGGCACCGCGTCGATCGCCGTCGTGCACCGGGCGCGCCTCCTCGACGGGCGGACCGTCGCGGTCAAGGTGCTGCGGCCGGAGATCGAGTACACCGTTGCGACCGACCTCGACCTCATGCAGCCGCTGCTCGAGATCCTGGTGCGCCAGACCGGGGACCAGATGGCCGGCTCCACCCTCCAGGTGCTCGACGGGTTCCGGGTGCAGATAGGGGAGGAGATGGACCTGCGCAACGAGGCGCGCTCGCTGGTCCACTTCCGGCGGCTGCAGAACGAGTTCGACCTGAAGCTTATTGCCGTGCCCGAGCCGTGCCTCGAGCTCTCGGGGCGCAACGTGCTCACCATGGAGTACTTCGACGGGGTGCCGATCGACGACCTGAGCCGGGTGGCCGACCTCGGCTTCGACCCCAGCCCACTGGTCCAGGAGGTCATGCGCGCCTTCTTCCTGACCACGGTGCGCTGGGGCGCGTTCCACGGCGACATTCACGCCGGGAACATGATGCTGCTGCGCGACGGCCGCATCGGCGTCATCGATTGGGGCATCGTCGGGCGCCTCGACCCCGCCACCCACCGCTTCTTCATTTCGCTGCTCTCGGCCGCCATGGGCGACGAGGCGGCGTGGCCCGTGGTGACCAGGCACATCACCGACGTCTACGGCCCGGCCATCGGCGTCGCCGTCGGCATGTCCGACGACGAGCTCACTGCCTTCATCCGCTCCATCGTCGAGCCGGCGCTGACCCGGCCCTTCGGGGAGGTCAGCCTGGCCGGCATCATGCAGACGATTCAGCTGCAGATGGCCAAGGCGCAGGGCGTGGAGGCGCACCAGCGCAGCGTGCGGGCGATCGTGCGCCGACTACGGACCCAGCGCAGGGTCCGGCGGATGGCCGACGAGGCCGGCGGCCTCATGTCCGACTTCGACCGCGGCACCTTCCTCTTGGCCAAGCAGCTGATGTACTTCGAGCGCTACGGCCGCATGTTCGTCTCCGAGGTGCCCATCCTGAACGACCGCGCCTTCATTGAGAAGCTCCTGGACGGGGTGGACATGTCCGCCCTGGCCGACTGAGCGCTCCGTTGGCGGCTCGGGGGCGCCGCACCTGGCACGGAAATGGAATCTGTTCTAGTTTCACCCGGGGCCCGGGCCGGGTCCCGGACACACGGGGAGGTGACATGGCAGACGAGGCGGTGATCTACCGGGCCGACCACGTCCTGGAATACCCGTTCGTGCGCTCCGTGGGGCCGGTCGTCGGGGCCTTCCTGACCGGCCTGCGCGACGGCAAGGTGGTGGGGACCCGGGGCACCGGGGGGCGGGTCATCGTGCCGCCCACCGAGTACGACCCCGAGACAGGCGAGGAGACCTCCGGCGTGGTCGAGGTCGGTCCCGAGGGCACGGTCACCTCCTGGTCCTGGGTGCCAAGGCCGAGGCCCAAGCACCCGCTGCAGACGCCGTTCGCCTGGGTGCTGGTGCGCTTCGACGGCGCCGATACCTCCTTCCTGCACGTGCTCCCCGCCGCCGGGCCCGACGAGGTCTCCACCGGCATGCGCGTCCGGCCCGAGTTCGCGCCCGAGGACGAGCGTGTCGGGCACGTGAAGGACATCAGCCACTTCGTGGCCGCCGGCGGTGCCTCGTGAGCGAGCGCGAGCCGGTGACGATGATGGCGGCGACCACCCGCCTCGACTACGTCTTCACGGCCGGCGTGGCGCAGAGCAAGAACCTGCACGGCCTGGAGCAGGGCAAGTTCATCGGCCAGCGCTGCCCCAAGTGCAAGAAGGTGTACACGCTGTCGCGCGGGTCGTGCCCGACCGACGGCGTGCCCACCGACGAGATCGTCGAGCTGCCGAATACCGGGACGGTGACGACCTACTGCGTGGTCAACGTGCCCTTTGCCGGCCAGTCGATCGAGATCCCCTACATCTGCGCGCAGATCCTGCTCGACGGGGCCAACCTCTCCTTCATGGGCCTGATCCAGGAGATCCCGACCGACGAGATCCGCATGGGCATGCGGGTCGAGGCGGTGTGGGTCGAACCCGAGGAGCTCGGCCCGACCATGGCCTCGGTGCGGTACTTCCGACCCAACGGCGAGCCCGACGCCGACTACGAGACGTACAAGGAGTACCTGTGAGCGAGTTCCCCCCGCTCGTCTCCGGCCGCCGCCCGGTCGGGGTGGTGTCCTTCGCCCAGTACGACAACGTCAGGCGGGAGGACGCGCGCAACGAGGTCGAGATGCTGATGCCGGTCGTCGCCGAGGTGTTCGGCAACATCGGCATCACCAAGGACGACGTCGGCTTCATCTGCTCGGGCTCGACGGACTATCTCGTGGGCGGCCCCTTCTCCTTCGTCACCGCGCTCGACGCCGTGGGCGTGTGGCCGCCCCGGGCCGAGTCCCATGTCGAGATGGACGGCGCCTGGGCGCTCTACGAGGCCTGGGTGCTGCTGCAGGAGGGCGAGATCGACGCCGCCCTCGTCTATTGCTTCGGGCGCTCCTCCCCGGGCGACTTGTCCGAGGTGCTGGCCGTGCAGCTCGACCCGTACTACATGGCGCCGCTGTGGCCGGACCCGACGTCGCTGGCCGCGCTGCAGGCCCAGGCCATGATCGACAAGGGGATCGCCACCGAGGCCGACTTCGCCACCGTGGCGAGCCGCTGCCGCCGTTCGGCGCTCTCGAACCCCAAGGCGCAGGTCGCCTACGACCGCTCGCCCGAGGAGCTCCTCAAGGAGGACTACGAGGTGGCGCCGTTGCGCCGGCACGCGCTGCCGCCACTCACCGACGGCTGCGCGGCGGTCGTCCTGGCCGCCGGCGAGCGGGCCTACGAGCTGTGCGAGCGGCCCGCATTCATCACGGGCATCGACCACCGGATAGAGACCCACTCGGTGGGCGCCCGCGACCTCACCATCTCACCATCGACGAAGCTGGCGGGGGAGAAGGCGGGGGTGGGGGCCAAGAAGGTCGACGTGGCCGAGCTGCACGCGCCCTTCGCCCACCAGGAGCTCATCTTGAGCGAGGCCCTGGCGCTGGCTGACGGAGTGGCCGTCAATCCCTCCGGTGGCGCGCTGGCGGCCAACCCGATGATGTCGGCCGGCCTCATACGCATCGGCGAGTCGGCCCGGGCCATCTGGTCCGGCCAGGCCGACCGGGCCGTGGCGCACGCCACGTCCGGCCCGTGCCTGCAGCAGAACCTCGTGTGTGTCCTGGAGGGTGTGTGATGGCGGAGCGCTGCGCAGTCATCGGGATCGGGCAGACGGTGGCCAAGTCCAAGCGGGAGGACGTCTCCATCGCCGGCCTGGTGCGCGAGGCCGCACTGGCGGCGCTCGAGGACGCCGGGCTCACCTTCGCCGACATCGACGCCGTCGTCGTGGGCAAGGCGCCCGACATGTTCGAGGGCGTCATGATGCCCGAGCTCTACCTGGCGCCGGCTCTCGGTGCGGTCGGCAAGCCGATGTTCCGTGTCCACACGGCCGGGTCGGTCGGAGGGTCCACCGCCATCGTGGCGGCGCACCTCGTGGCGTCGGGCATCCACGAGCGGGTGCTGACGGTCGCCTTCGAGAAGCAGAGCGACTCCGACGCCATGTGGGCGCTCTCGGTGCCCCAGCCGTTCTCCGCCCCGCTGCTCGCCGGTGCGGGCGGCTACTTCGCGCCCATCATCCGGGCCTATATGTACCGCTCGGGCGCCCCGCGTGACATCGGCATGATGGTGGCGGTCAAGGACCGGCTGCACGCGCTGAAGAACCCCTACGCGCACCTGCACCTGCCCGACATCTCCATGCAGATGGTGGAGGAGTCGATCATGCTGTGGGACCCGCTGCACTACCTGGAGTCGTGTCCGTCCTCCGACGGCGCCGCCGCCATGGTCATCGGGTCGGAGAAGGCGGCGGGTGCGGCCACGGCGTCGACGGGTCGTCCACCGGCCTGGATCCACGGCATGGCCATGCGGTCGGAGCCGACGATGTTCGCCGGCCGCGACCAGGTCAACCCGCGGGCGGGACGGGACTGCGCGGCGGACCTGTACCGCCAGGCCGGCATCACCGACCCGCGGGCCGATTTCGACATGGCCGAGGTGTACGTGCCCTTCAGCTGGTACGAGCCGATGTGGCTCGAGAACCTCGGCTTCTGCGCCGAGGGCGACGGGTGGAAGCTCACCCAGGCGGGGGCGACGTCCATGATCGAGGGCGGCGACATCCCGTGGAACTGCTCGGGCGGTGTCCTGTCGTCCAATCCCATCGGCGCCTCCGGCATGCTGCGCTTCCTCGAGACGGCCCTGCAGGTGCGGGGCCTGGCCGGCGAGCACCAGGTGCCCGACGCCCGCCGGGCGCTCGGGCAGGCCTACGGTGGTGGCTCCCAGTTCTTCGCCATGTGGGTCGTCAGCGCCGACAAACCCTGAGGCGAGGGCCCTGCCGGTATGCTCGGCGGAGCCAAGCCAGCCCTGACCAGGAGGTATCCGTGAAGGTCGTCGTGGACTTCGACGAGTGTGCCAGCAACGCCGTGTGCATGGGCATCCTGCCCGAGGTCTTCGAGGTGCGTGATGACGGGTACCTCTACGTCCTCAACGAGCACCCGCCCGAGGAGTTCCGCGAGCGCCTGCGCGAAGCGGTCAACGGTTGCCCGACGGGCGCCATCTCCATAGAGGAAGACTGACGCCGGCCCGTTCCGCCCGCACTCCGACGGCGCCGGGGTGCGCCGTCGCACCGCATGGCTGACACCGCCACCCCGCCACGGGCGCGCTTCGCCCCGTCACCGACCGGCTACTTCCACGTCGGCAGCGCACGGGCGGCGCTGTTCAACTGGCTCTTCGTGCGCCGGCTCGGCGGCACGTTCATCCTGCGGATAGAGGACACCGACGAGGCGCGCAACCGCCCCGAGTGGACCGACGGGATCATCTCCGCGCTCGACTGGCTCGGCATGGCCCCGGACGAGGGACCGTTCTTCCAGTCGGCCGCCGAGGAGGTGCACGCCGCCGCCATCGAGGCGCTGTGGGAGAGCGGGGCCCTGTACGCCTGCGGGTGCACGCGCGAGGAGATCGACGAGCGCACCAAGCAGCGCGCCGCGGCGGGGGACCCGACGCCGGGCTACGACGGGCACTGCCGCGACCTCGGGCTGCCGCGCGGTGCCGGCCGCGCCCTACGCTTCCGCACACCCGACGAGGGCGTGGTGCAGGTGCACGACCTGGTGCGCGGTGAGGTGGGGTTCCCGCAGCGCGCCCTCGAGGACTTCATCTGCGTGAAGGGGAACGGCAAGCCGCTCTTCGTGCTGGCCAACGCGGTAGACGATCGCACCATGGCGATCAGCCATGTGATCCGCGGTGAGGACCAGCTGCCGACGACGCCGCGGCAGATCATGCTGTGGGGCGCGCTCAACGCGGCCGAGGGGAGGGACCTCCCGTTGCCCGCCTACGCCCACCTGCCGCTGCTGGTCAACGAGCGCGGCAAGAAGCTCTCCAAGCGGCGCGATCCAGTGGCGGTCGAGATGTACCGCGAACAGGGCTACCTTCCGGCCGCCTTCCGCAACTACCTGGCGCTGCTCGGCTGGAGCCCCGGGGACGAGGAGATCGTGCCAATCGAGACGATCATGGAGAACTTCCGGCTCGAGGACGTGCAGCGCTCACCGGCCTTCTTCGACGTCAAGAAGCTCTCGCACATCAACGGTGTGTACATCCGCGCCCTGCCGGTGGGTGAATTCGTGGAGGCGGTGCGCCCCTGGGTGGACCCGGTGCCGGGGGAGTGGGTGCCGGGCGGCTGGCGCGACCCGGACACGGGGGCGCCGGCCGTCGACCCGCCGCCCTGGGACACTGAGCACTTCGACGCCGCGACGTTCGCGGCGCTGGCCGAGGTGACCCAGGAACGGGTGTCGGTGCTGGGCGAGGTGCCCGAGCTGGTCGGCTTCTTGTTCCTGGATGGCGCCCCGGTCGACGAGGACAGCTGGCAGAAGGCGATCGCCGGCGACGACATGGCGCCCCGGATCCTGAGCGACGCCCTGGCGGCCTACGAGGTCTGTCCGTGGGACACGGACTCGCTCCACGAGGCGACTCTGGCCATCGCGGAGTCGGTGGGCCGCAAGCTCGGCAAGGCGCAGGCCCCGATCCGGGTGGCCGTCATGGGGAGGACCCGGGGCCTCCCGCTGTTCGACTCGCTGGCGGTGCTCGGCCGTGAGGAGACACGCCGGCGCCTGGCGGCCGCGCTCTCCCGGCTGGCCCCGTCGGGCTGATGCTGCTGGCGCCGCTCCGCTGGGCGCTGCGCATCGCCTTCCTCGTCGTCGCCCTGATCGTCCTGTACTTCGGCGTGACCCTGGTGCAGGTGTGGCTCACGTCGCGCCAATACGACCCCCATCCGGCAGGCGCCATCCTGGTCATGGGCGCGGCACAGTACGATTGCGTCCCCTCCCCGGACCTCCGGGCGCGCCTCGACCAGGCGGCGATGCTCTACCACGAGGGTTACGCCCACCTGATCATGGTGACGGGCAACAGGCAGCCGGGGGACCGGTGCACCGAGTCGCAGTCCGGAAAGATGTACCTCGAGGAGATCCACCACATACCGGCGGCGGACATCCTCGAGGCCGGTGGCGACGACAGCTACGAGAACATCGCGGACGCGCAGAAGCAGCTCGAGGCGCGCAACGCCCGGGTGGTGCTCGTGACCACCGACCCGTTCCACGAGGACCGCTCCATGGCCATCGCCTCGGACCTCGCGCTGAGCCCTTCACCGACACCGACGAAGAGCTCGCCCATCACGGGGTGGTCGACGGTGCCCTACTTCGTGAAGGAGGCGGTGGGGGTCGGGCTGGGGCGGATCATCGGCTACAACCACCTGGAGTGGCTGCACGACGCGTGACGGTCAGCCGCCCGTCAGGTGGTGGACGTGGTGGTGGGTGCCGTCGCCGTGGACGGCGGGGCCTTGAACGTGATCCTGACGACGGTGCCCTGTCCCTCGCGCGTTCCCCACCCCGATGACGCACGACGCGTGGCCCGGCGTCGCGCAGTAGCCGTCGCCGACAATGCCGGTCAGGACCCGGAAGCGGGCGGTGAAGGTGCTGTTGGCGCGGACCCGGATCGCCTGGGCCCCGGTGATGTCGCAATGCGGCGTGTCGGTGGAGGGGTTCATCCGACCCTGGACGGCGGCGGTGCACTCGGCGACGAACCAGGTAAGCGGTTTCCCGTCGGACGAGCGGGCCAGCCCCCGGCCCGTGATGGTGACGGCCTGCCCGTCGACGAGGCCCTTGTCCGGGGTGACCTTGACGGAGATGCCCGATGCTCCGGCCGCGGGGGAGGCCGGGGCGAGCGTGCCCAGGACAGCGGCACACAGCAGGCCGGACAAGGCGAATGGCGCTGCCGACCACCGGTGCATGCGAGGACCTCCGAGCCCAGGTTCGCCTCCGGGGGACCCTGGGTGCCGCATCTTCCCATCGAAGGCATGGTGATTCAACGCGCCCTTCCTGGTCAGGGTGGCGAATTGCCCTCGGAGCGCCTCGGCTAATCTGAACGTCCACCCATTCGGGGGTGGTGTAATCGGCAACACGACTGGTTCTGGTCCAGTTATTGAGGGTTCGAGTCCTTCCCCCCGAGCACCGGCGGCATCCATCAAGGTGATGGATACCTCCGCTCGGCCCCATCGTCTAGAGGCCTAGGACACCACCCTCTCAAGGTGGCGACACGGGTTCGAATCCCGTTGGGGCTGCTTCACTCTTCCTGGTCAGAGGGTTCTGGCCGGGAGCTCGAGTCCACTCTGCCCATCCATCTGACCTTCTTTGCCAGGGTGTCGCTGGACAAAGCGAGCGAAGAGTCGCTGATGAAATAGGCCATGCCAACATCGACGTCTCCATCTACAAAGAGTGGCGACAGGCTCGACGGGCCGGCAGCTCGACGAACCCGACCACCCATCAGCCGGGGCATGAGCTCTCCGTGGTCGAGAGCCGTATGAAAATCTACATAGATAAGACCTGTCATAGTAGGATTTCATACGCATGCCCATCGATTCCGCGGTCATCGATCGGCTCCGGCCACTCGGAGCAATCTTTCGGGCCCGCGACGCCATTGGCCACGGGATCTCATGGCGCGACCTCTATCAAGCGCGCGACTCGGGTCTCCTCATCGAGATGTCCCGCGGGCTCTTCCAGCTGCGAGAGGCGGCTGGGATCGATCAGATCGACTTCGTGGTGGTCTGCGCTCGCGCGCCCCAGGGCATGGTCTGCTTGGGCTCCGCCCTCGCTCATTGGGATCTGAGCGACGAAACCCCGACCCGGGTGGACCTGGCCGTTCCGGCAGGGAGCCACCGTCCGCGCATCGACTATCCACCCACCCGCGTCCACGTCTTTGGAGCGAGCAACTTCGGACTTGGCCGCATCGAGGTGGCGGTGGGCCAGGACCTCAGTTTTCGCATCACTGACCCCGAAAGGACTGTCGTCGACTGTTTTCGACAGCGACATCGCATTGGGTTCGACCTCGCCGTCGCCGGTTTGCGCCGGTACCTTCGCCGTCCGCGGGCCCAACCAGGCCGCGTCCTCGAACTGGCCGAGGAGCTGCGAGTTCGCACGCCGATCCTCGAAGCGATGCGGGTGCTGCAGGAATGAGCACGGTCCAACGAGACTCGACTGCGGGGCGGCGTGATCAATGGAAGAGCTCGGACGGACGATTTTTCGTTCTAGACCGTACGAGTCCGACGCCGAGAGACCGCGGCGCTGAGAGCAGGACCCCCCGTCCGCAGACCTGCTTTGGGAAGAGCCGAGGAGCTCGGGACGGTGTCAACACGTCGTCTCGGGACTGTTCGTACCCAATCGCTCCCCGGTCACCCGGGGGAGCTTTTACAACCACTACGCCAACGCTTGGGTTGTTTACCCAGGTCTTTCTCGCCGACTCAGAGCGTGCCCACGACCTTGAGGAGGAATGTCGGGTTGAAGGTGGCTACTCGGTGGATGCTGCGCCTTTCGATCGGCGACGTCGTCGATCACATTCAACGCTTCAAAGCCGTGTACCAATTGGCCGTGGATGACCCAGCCGATGGGGAGTGTATGAGGCGCTTGTGCGCCGATTTCACTCAGTAAGCCCTTGCCTTCATAGCGCGATCTACCCACCCAGACTCCCCCGACCCAACCTTGACGTCATCGCCCAGTTCGCTGCACATGGGGTTCGCCGGTGCGATCAAGGCATGGCTAAAGGCCAGCTCCGTCACGAAGGACCACCTGATCTCTGCCGCAGCGGTTTCTGGGAACTGTAGATCTTGGTTCTGACATCAATCACATACGCGTTGAGAGTGACAGCGGGCTTGAGGTTGACGGACCCCTTCATTTTGGACAGTGGTTGGAACCAGCTACTCCCTACGGCGCGGGACAGGGCGCGACGGTCTGGAGACCCGCGTGTCAGCCTCGGGACTCCCGAGTTGGCGCTCAAGGTCGGTGAAGGCATCGACAATGTCCCTTGCTTCGAATGCTCGGTTGCGGCGACCAACGGTGATCTGAGCCAGGACATCCGCATCCACGAGGCGGTTGACCGCTTCATTGGTCTGAACCGTGCTACGGCTAATTAGTGCAGCCGCACTCTTGACCGTGATGACAGGAGCGCCGACAAGCTTGCGGAGCAAGAGATCGGTCGCGGATTTTGCTCTGACCCTGCCCAGCCGACTGCGCCAATTCTCCTCAATCATCTGAGCCTGCTGTTCGAACTCTTCAGCGTCGCTCACTGCCCGGGTGCACGCACCGGCAAAGCGACCCACCCAGAGGTTGATCCCGCTTCGCGCTTCAGCTGAGGTCGCACTTCCCCGGTAACGGGTCGCGGTCAGTCCTGAGATGTAGTCCTTGGCGCGTGTCGCGAGAATCAGTGAGACGGGTGGATTGATTCTGGTTGCCACTCCTCGACGCCGTAGGACGAGCTGGATGAGAGTTCGACCGGTGCGACCGTTGCCATCGACAAAGGGGTGGATGGTCTCGAACTGAGCATGAGCGATTGCGGCCTGTGCAACGGCTGGAAGCGAGTCTTCGTTGCAGAAGGCCACGAGATCCGCGACCAAATCCTTCACCTTTTCATGGGGCGGAGGAATGAACGATGCCGTGCATGGGTTGTAGCCGCTGCCGCCGATCCAGTTCTGCACGCCGCGGAACTGGCCACCGTGTTCTTCGAGTCGTGATCCGAGAAGCAGGCGTTTGTGGATCTGAAGGATCAGGTCGACGGTGATCTGATCACCAGGGTGCACGGAGTCGATGCCGTGCATCATGGCATCAATGTTCCCGAGCACTTCCGTAGCCGTGACGTCGGACGTCTGGTCTCCGAACTCACGAGCTGCTTCCGCTCGCAAGAGCCTACGGGGTCCGACTTCAAGCCCCTCGATCTTTGAGGACGCGACGGACTCGGCTCGAAGGAGCAGGCGGGCGAGGGCTTCGGTGTCCACGAGGCTGGATGCCTGGACGTTGAGCTTGGCGAGGGCAGCTTCGGCGTCGGCAACATCCGCAGCCACCTCGCCATCCAGGGAGATCGCGCGACCGGCCAAAGTGTCGGGCACGTACGCTTCGTACTCGCAGCCACGAGCGTCGCGGCGTGACGGGGCCGACAGATCACTGGGCCAGCGCTTGCGGATTACCCTTGCCATAGCTCTCCTTAGCAAGGTTTATCTTATAACCCTAACCAGGAGCGTAGGGTGATCAGGCTTAGGGGCGCCTACCGAGGGACGGGCACAGATCTGAAATCCCAGTTCAGTGCCCTATTCTGCCTCCGGCTCTGACTCCAACGGCAGGGCAGAAGCGAGAGATCCGTTCAGAGCCGCCCTGGGTATGAGGATCCTACGGTTTATCCGGTTCTTCGGATCTGACGGGGGTTTCCACCCCTGATCAGTGACGGACGGGAGGACCTGCGGCGGTGGGGGGCAGACTCTCGGCATGGAGATCGACGACCTCGATGACGATGACGAGTGGATCGCCTACGAGGGCGATGGACCCAGTGGTCAGAGCCAGCTCGAGATGATGAACGCGATGCTGGGCACCGAGGACGTCCACGTGATCGGGGTCGAGCCCAAGCACTCGTCGCACCGGGTGCTTGTCGAAACGGTCGACGAGGAGGCGACGTGCCCGACCTGTGGCTCCCTGGGAGATCCCGTCGGGCGACCGGTGCGCGAGCTGGTTGATCCCGAGCGGCTCTTCGGGAAGGTGGTCATCTTTGTCTGGCACGGTCGGCGCTGGCGCTGTCCGAATCCGGTGTGTGCGACGACGACCTTCGAGGACGAGCTGCCGCCCGTCGGTTCAGCCCGCAATGCTCAGCGTCGGAAGCAGTGACCAGTCAGGCTTACCGGCATAGAGCAGGGTGCGGATCCGGTAGTTGGCGAAGGAGCGGAACCCGAAGCCGACCCGCTTGATCCGCTTGGCCAGATTGTTCATGGCTTCGGTGGGCCCGTTCGAGATGCGCAGGTCGTGCCAGGCGATGATCGGCTCGCGCCACCGGGCGAGCGTGCGACCCATCGAGCGCACCTCGACGGGCCAGTCGCCGTCGGCCATGTCGGTGATCAACTCGTCGATGAACCGACTGGCGAGTACCGGGTCATGGACCTCATAGAGCTCGCGCACGGCCTCTTTGGCCCACCAGGCGGCCTGGACGTCGCCTCGGGGGATCTCCGGCGCGCAAGATCCCGAGCATCTTGTCCCGACCCTCTGCGTCGAGACGCTCGGCCGCCATCGACAGCCGGCGTCGGACCCGGAATAGCGGGTCGTACTTCCTGCCCCGGTGTCCGAGCGTCTCGTTCTGGACCCGCCGCCGGCACTCGTCGAGCTTGGCGGTCATGTGGCGGACCACGTGGAACTTGTCTGCCACCAGCCGGGCTTCGGGCAGTGCCTCGTCGAACACGCTGCGATAGGTGGCGGACAGGTCGAGGGTGCCAGAGCGGACGCCTCTGCGCCACTCGGCTCCCCGCTCCTCGATCCAGCGCTTGGGCGCGTCGCTCTTTCGATCAGGCACCAGGTCGAGCAGTTGCCCCCCTTCCACAACGACCAGGGCGGTCACGAAGTGCTGGATGCGCCGCTCGCCGGCCTTCACGAAGAGGTGCTCGTCGAACCCGAGGGCGCTGACAACGCCGAAGCGGTCAGGGTGGTCGACCAAGACCTTGCCGAAGGCGAGCACGGCGTCGTTGACGGTGTGCCAGTCACAGCCGAGCACCGTCGCCACCTCGTTGACGGTCCGACCGTTCTTGCCCACCTCGACGGTCGCCCATCGCCCAGCCCTGTCGGTCAGCCTCAGTCTCGACCCGGCGATCCGCTCGTCGACCTCGGTCCACGAACCCACCGGGCATGTCGCTTCTGGACAGCGCCACCGGCGCTTGTGCCAGTGGAGGCTGACCGGCGAGCCGAAGGTCGGCAGGTCGACGAAGGTGACGACTCGCCACCCCTTGAGCGTGGCCAGCGAGCCACAGGAACGGCAGCCGTCCACCGAGGCGTTCGTCTGGACGTTTAGTTCGACCGAGTCGTCTGCGTGTCGGATCGCGCCGAGCACCGTCACCTCAGGCAGAAGGCGGTACGCACCGGCAGCAGTCGCAGGATGCCGGCCATGCAGGTTCGCATGCCAATGGCGAACCTGAGCCGGGGACAACTTGGCGAGAGGAATGTCACCCAGTGAGGCCAAAATGTGCTGTTCCCGGAGGTGCCCGCCAGTCGGTTTCTGGACCAATCGTTAGAGCTAACTAATCCTTGTGATAACCGCTAAAACAAGCCCGCCTTCGAGGCTGCCACTGAGTTCATGCGGTTCGAGCTTCTCGACTAGACATACAATGACGGCGACACATCAAGACGGAGCGAGGCACTCGGGCTCCCAGGCTCGTGACTCTTCAGGGCAGACTTCCCACACGCCCCGGTCGGACTTGCCATCGAAGTAGCGGCCCCATATCGAACCTGTTGAGCGCAGGGCGTTCTCAGTGTGATTGCAGGTCATCATGGGATGTTGCCGTAGGCCGATCCGGTGTTCCCGGTGTTCCCGCTCGTCGTGGTCGTCGTGGTCGGAGGAGGGGAGATCCCCGGCGAGAAGTTGAAGACCGCATTATTATCCACCTGAAGCTGAATCACTGGTGATGAACCGGTCAGGGCGAAGCAGTAGTCGCTCGGAAGTGTGACGGTTTGGCCCGGAAGCACCGTGTATCCCGGGGTCGATCCATAGAAGTCCAAGCAGTTCCTGCCGTCACTCTCGGTCCCGTATGCAGCGGAGGTGAGCCAATCCGACTGCTGGTGGTTCTCGTTGACGATCTGAGCGTCGATTTCGGTGATGCTGCCACCCCCGAAGGTGAGGTCTTGCCCGTCCGAGGGATTGTCGATCTTGATGGTGACAGCAAGAGTGGGAGTTGAAGTGCCCGGTTCATCACTGCTGGTGAGGGTCTTCACCGAGACTATCGAGATGTCTTCTCCTGATTCACCCTGTGCCGTGCATGGGGAAGCACCACCACAGGATTGAATGGGCGATGGCGATGGCGATGTTACCTTCTTCTTCGGCGCTGCCTTGTGGTGAACTGGCTTAGGAAAACACTTTTGTCCACATAGCTTCACCGGCTTAGCCTTGACCCGATCTATGTGTATGGGCGGTGCCGGAGGGCAATCTATTGTGGATGTCGTGATGGTGCAGGATGCTCTTTTCACACTGAATCCGACGCCAACCTCAACTCCCGAGGATGGCCCGATAGTCACAGCCACGCCGAACCGGGAATAAGTACCCCTGTCGCCATCAGCAGTCGGACTTTGCAATACTGCAAATCCAACTCCGATGTTGTCCGACTCGTAGGCTCCCCAACCCGAAACAAAGGCGTCGATCTGAGATTCGCTTGGAGTTGCCCCTACTGTTGGCGACCACAGCCAGCCATAGCTCACGGTCGGTGAGACTGGGGAAACACTCAAGCCTGCCGCAGGACCCGCACTAATGTACTCAGTGCCCCCACGGGTCGTGATCTTTTCAACCTGCGCCCCAACTACAAGGACGACGCTCCATGAGGTGGTGGAGAAGTCGGGTGGGCGGCACTGAAGTTTGTGATCTGGTATTGGCTTGGAGTGATCGAGCGTGGCGACTACCGACGCAAACGATTGGAAGGCATCTGTGCAGAGCTTCTGTGCCGCTATTGCGCCAGGTGAGTACGTCCATGCGGGCAGTGGCGTCGGCGGATTAGCAGCCCCAGCACCTCGCGGGAACCCCAATGCCAAGAAGGCCATGAGGACGACGGCGATGATTGCCTGCTTAAGAACGATCTCACGGGACATCTGCTTCGACCCTCCACGGTTCAGCACCATTTAGGTTCCTCTTTTCAACCGTGGCGAGCTTGTCCATGGCGAGGGGCGGTGCCGAATGCCAGCGATGGTCCCCTGATCACCGCCCTCAATCACGATGCTGACGAGGAGCTTCACGCCCCAATAGAGCCGACTGGACTGTCCCACGACAACGTCCCGACAACATTTTGCTCGGAGCCCTAGGCGAGCATCACCGAGATCGAACGGTGACTCGGCGTATAGGTGGCCCCTTCATGTTGGCCATTTATGGACTCTTGAACGTCATCGACGAATACAGCCGGGAATGCCTGGCCATCGACGTCGAGCGCTCCATCGACGCCGATGGCGTGGTGGCCTGTCTCGAACGACTGGCCGCCCAGCGAGGCGCCCCGGCCTACGTGCGCTTCGATCACGGGCCCGAGTTCATCGCCTACGCCGTGGCCGACTGGTGTCGCTTCAACGGGACCGACACCGTGTTCATCGATCCGGGCAGCCCGTGGCAGAACGCCTGGATCGAATCGTTCAACGGCCGGCTCCGCGACGAACTCCTCAACGGACAGCGCTTCGACTCGCTGCTCGAGGCAAAGGTCCTCCTCGAGGACTGTTGCATCGACTACAACATCAACAGGCCACACAGCGCGCACGGCTGGCTCACCCCGGTCGAGTTCGTCGAGGCCTGGCTCCACCGACAACAGCTCACACTCGCATAGCGAGTGGATCAACTATCGGGATCCCCTCAGCATCACTCTGACGATTGAAGCTTTCTCACTGCGCAGACGCGGTGTTGTCCGAAAGAAGCGGCCGAGGAAGAACTAGCCAGCGCCACGAACTGCGTGGGAAGCCCTCTGGGATGTGAGGCAATGCGTGTCGAAGGGAGCCCGCTCCTTCACCCAGTGTGCAGAGCTACGGTGACGCGGGTGAGTGAACGGACCCCCACATCGGGGACTGAGTGGGTTCGTCGGATGAGTGGCGGGTCCCTCGCCTCTGGACACGAGTATGTGTTGGAGGATGCGACTGGCAACCGCCTGGCGACATCTAAGTACTCGTGGTTAGGCTTTCTGAAGCAAATCGAGCCGCCGGGAGAAGTCGAGCAGGAACCCAGCGCCGGGTCGCTCCCGGCTGCTGTCTCCTGAATGCGCCCCCGTCACCTTGGCGCCTCTGCGTTGAACGTGACCTTGGGCTACGAGCAACCGCGTTCCGAGCATGGGTGGCCGACCCAGCCGTTGTAGCCACCCGTGCATGATCGACTGTGCTCGATAACGTGGACGTCACTGCGGTCAGCGACTCCCAGCTGTGCGTACTAGCGGCAATGTCATCCGCCGGTTGATCCATTCGGCGAGCCAGCGCCGAGAGCGCCGAGTCCTGAGAATCCTGAGGACACGCCGGCCTGGGTCGCCGAGACGGACGACGCGTTGACGGTCCCGTTCTTGGACTTCGTGCCCTGCACGGTCACGCTGTCACCGGGCTGAAGGCTCGACAAGGAGGACTTGGCGTTTCGATTGAGAGTCGTGTTCGATGTGACGGTCACCGCCACCAACTTGCCGCTGGAATCGGTCACGTAGAGCGTGTTCCCGACGATATCGGTGACCGTTCCCGAGGTGGCGTTCGACGGGAGCCCGGGAAACCCACCGGACCCCCCGGAGCCCGAACTGCGCGCTCCCGGGAACCCTCCGGATCCAAAGGGTGACCCACTGCCAAAGGCTGATGTCGCAGACGCCGAGCTCGAGGAGTGGCGCTGGAGGTAGGCGCCGGCCCAGAGGCCGATCGACGCCACGAGCAGGACCAGCAGAACAGCCATGAGCCACGGGATCCGGAAGCCCTTGGCCGGTCCCCGGCTCGGCCACTCGCTCTCCTCGTTCTCGAAGAGAGCGTCGACGTCGCCGGCACCACCGTCGGACACCTCTGCGACTGGGACCTGTGAGGTGGGGTCGATGTGAAGTTCTTGGGTGGGAGAGACCGGGTCGAGCTCCGTCTCGGTATCAGCCATGGCTATTTCTCCTTCATCTACTCGTGCCTGAGGGCATCGATGGGGCGCAAGGAGGCCGCTCGAAACGCGGGGTACAGGCCGGCGAAGATGCCCACCAAGAGCGCGACGCCAAAGGCCAGGGGGATCGAGTAAGTCGCCAACACCGGTTGCACGCCGTCGATCCGGAATCGGACGACGAAGAGTCCTGCGAGCACCCCCAAGACGCCACCGAGCAATGAGATGACGACGGCCTCGATCAAGAACTGGCCCAGCACCACCGATTTGGGGGCGCCGATCGCCTTGCGAATGCCGATCTCACGCGTGCGCTCGGTGACGGTGACCAACATGATGTTCATCACGCCGATCGCTCCGACCAGCAAGGACACGGCTGCGACCCATCCGAGCAGCGCCGTGAAGGTCTTCGAGCTCGACGTTGCGGTCGAGAGCAAGCTGGCCTGGTTCAACACGCTGAAGGGGAGGTTGGAAACCGTGGTGTCGTTCTGGGCGGCCAAGATGCTCTCGACCTCGCTTTGGGCCAGGCTGAGCGTCGCCGAGGACTTCCCTTGGACCAAGAGCTGTGAGAACGATTGTGATTCGCCGGTCAACTGATCCTGAACGGCCGTGTAGGGCGTGATGGCGACCGCGTCCCATTGCTCAGCCCGCTGCTGCCCTTCGAGGCCAACAAGCCGATGACCGTGAATTCCGACGATCCAAGCTGGACCTGTTTGCCCAGCGGGTTCGAGCCGGTGGCGAACAGACTACTTGCAGTCGACGAGCCGAGATCGACGACCAAGGCATGCGCCTTCACGTCAGCGCTCGAAATGGACCGACCCGATTGAACGGTGTAGTTCGATGCCGGAAGATACGACGGCGTCGAACCGATCACCGACGTCGTCGCACTCGCCCCTTGATAGGTGGCGGTCTCGCTGGTGGTGATAACGGGCGAAACCGACTGCACGTCGGGCGCGTTGTTCGGATCGGAGATCAGTTTGACGTCCGTCTGCGTCAAGACGGCGTTGCGCGACTGGGTTCCCGTCTGCGAGGTGCCACCGCCGAATCGTCCGCCGCTGAAGACCGTCAACGTATTGGTACCCAAACGGTTGATGGAGTTGGCCATCGCTTGGGACGAACCGGTCCCCACCGCCAACAACACGATCACCGCGGCCACCCCGATGAGTACCCCGAGCATCGTCAGCAAGGACCGCAACTTGTTCAAGCTGATGCCGCGCAATGCCATGAGGGCATTGGCCAAGATGCTCACGGCCGACCCGCCAGTGTGCTCGAGCCTTCGGCCTGGCACACGTGAGCCAGGTGGGACTCGTGGGGGTGTGCCGGCGTCTGGTGGTGGTCCTGTGTGATGACGCCGTCGCGCAGGCGGACGACCCGAGTGGCATATGCCGCAATATCCTCTTCGTGGGTGATCATCACCACGGTCCGGCCTTGGGCATGCAAACTGGCAAACGCCGACATCACGTCCACGCTCGATGTGGAGTCGAGATTTCCGGTCGGTTCGTCAGCGAGGATCAAGGACGGATTGGTGACGATGGCGCGGGCAACGGCGACTCGCTGCTGTTGGCCACCGGACAGCTCGTTGGGAAAGTGGCCCATCCGATCGGCAAGCCCGACCGATTCGAGCGCGCCTTCGGCTCGATGGCGCCGCTCCTTGGTCGACACACCCGCATAGGCCATCGGGAGCTCCACGTTCACGATGGCCGACATGGTGGGGAGAAGGGGAATCCCTGGAACACGAAACCGATCTTGCGATTGCGGATCCGGGACAATTCGCGGTCGTCGAGGTCGCGGATGTTTACGCCATCGAGGCGGTAGTGCCCGCTGGTCGGCACGTCGAGGCACCCGATGATGTTCATGAGCGTCGACTTCCCTGAGCCCGACGCCCCCATGATGGCGACGAACTCTCCGCGTGAGACACTCAGCGAAACGCCTCGCGTCGCGTACACGTCGATGCCGCCCATGACATAGCGCTTGACGATGTTGGACACGCGATGACCGGCCACCTTTCTGGCGATCCGTCCGGACCCATGCGAGTGTCCCTTGCCACTACGGGGCCCCTCCACCGAAGCCGCCGCCGGGGAACCCGCCGCCGCCGCCCGTCAAGCTCGACCCGCTCGAGCTTGCACTCACGCTCGCCGTTGGCTCGACCACCGTCTGACCTTCGTGCAGGCCGCTCGTGATCTCGGTGTAGCTGCTGCCCACGAGTCCGAGGGTGACACGGGTGACCGTCTGCACGCCCTTGGAGAGGACCTTGACCGTCGAGATGCTGCCCGTCGTGGTGATGGCGGCGCTCGACAGCTGGAGGACGTTGTTGGCGGTCTGGACGATGACGGCGACCTGGGCGGTCATGCCCTCCTTGACCGTCGAGGGGGGGTTGGTGAGCGCCAAGGTGACCGGATAGGTGACCACGTTGCTCACGACCGACGACGTCGGTGACACGGCGGTGACGACCCCACTGACCTCGGTGCTCGAGAGGGCCGACAGCGTGATCGTCGCCGGCTGTCCGACGGCGATCTTGGTGGCGTCGGCCTCGGCATAGTTCGCGACGACCTCGAGGCTGCCCAGGCTCTCGATGGTGATGAAGGTCGAAGACGAGCTCGAGCTCGAGCTGGTGGACGAACCGGTCCCAGAACTCCGGACGATCCCGAGCTGCCCGTCGAACCCGAGCCGGTGCTCGATGAGCCCGTCGAACCCGAGCCGGTGCTGGCCGACGATCCCGTGCTACCCGTCGAACCCGAGCCGCTGGACCCGCTCGAGGCGGCAGCTGTGGACCCCGAGGTACTCGACCCCGATCCTCCGACCGTCTGGCCGACCGATCCGCTCACGACCGTCACGGTTCCACTGATCGAAGCCCGGAGGGTGGTGTTGGCCAGCGCCTTGGTGTCCACGGTGACTGTCACCTGGTCCTGGGCGACCGTGGCCTCGTCCTGTGAGATCGTGGCCGACGTGACCACCATGTTCGCCTGGTTCGACTGGACCGTGAGTTGTTGGGCCGCAATGGTCGACTGGTCCTTGGCCACGGCCTGTTGGTAGGTGGTGATGTTGGCCTGGTCGGTCACACACGAGCTCTGGGCGGTGGTGAAGGACACGCTGACGCCCGTGGTGGTTCCGGCCGATTCGATGCGACGAGCTCGAAGAGGTAGGTCGTGTTGGGGTTCAGTCCCGTCACGACCGCCGATACGTTCGTCGGGCTCGTTCCAGAGCCCACGCTCGTAGTGGGGGTCGAGGAGCCAAACGAGGTCGATGTGCCATAGGAGAAGAAGTAGGTGGTGGAGCCGCCGTTCGCCGTCACCGTGCCCCCCAGCGTCGCCGTCGTCGTGCCGATCGCGCTGGCCGATCCGGTACTCACCGAAGGGGCAGAGACGGAGGAGTCTGCGGGGATGGCCGCAGCGTTCGTGGTCGACGTGGTGCCCCCTCCTCCGGTCCCTCCAGTCCCCGTCCCCCCAGTCCCCGTCCCAGTAGTCCCCGTCACAGCTGACGAGGCACTCGAGGCAGGACATCCCAAGGCCTGGTCAGAGCTGAGGGCGGACTGTGCGGTCGCCAAGCTCTGCTCGTCGGCGGTCAATTGGTTCTGATCGTTGGTCAATTGTTGCTGCGAGGACACCAAGGTGGCCTGGTTCTGAGCTTGCTGCGCCGGTGTGCCTCCGGCCAAGTCGTGAGCCAGCGTGGTCTGCGCACTGGCCAAGGAGGCCTCCGCAGACTTGAGATTGGCCTGGGCCTGAGCCGGATCGATGGTTGCCAGCACCTCGCCCGCGCTGACCTGGTCTCCGACCTTGACGTTGAGTGACGTGAGGGTCCCGCTGGAGTCGAAGTTGTCGCTCGCCGACGTCACCGCCGACGTATTGCCCGACGCGGACACGCTCTCTTGGACAGTCCCTCTCGTCACCGTGACCGTTCGCGCCACACCTGGGGTCGCCGATGACGTGCCGTAGATCGAGTACAGCGCGACACTGGCCACGACGGCTACCGCTAGTGCGAGCGCTGCATAGCCGATGATCTTGCGACACGAGCGGGGGCCACGGTCGTCAGACATGGGTGTCCTTTCAATGAGTCAGAGAGTCGAGAGGGGGTTGCTAGGCGTGAGCCCCTCAGCCCGAGCTCCCCGGCGTGGTTCCCGTGCCCGTCGGGAGCAAGGCCTTGCAGGCGGCTTGGGCGGCCTGATAGGTGGGCGAGGAGGTGTCGACGGTACTCGGGGTCGACGTGCTCGAGCCCGGAGTGACCGATGGCACGGTGACACCATGGAGCTTCATGCAGTTGCGATAGGAGGCGAACGCCGTGCTGGAGGATCTACCGGATCCTCCAGGGAACCCTCCCTTTGGCTGCAGGCTGGCGCATTGCTTGAGTGCGGCTTGGGCTTTCGAATTGCCGCCGAAGCCGCCGGGGGCACCAGCAGGTGGCTTGCCACCGGAGAAACCGGCCGGCTGACCGCCGCTGGCTCCTCGGGCTGGCAACTTCAATCCGTGCTTGGACAAGCACTTCTGGAACGCCGAGAACGACGAGCCTGACGATTTTGAAGTCGATGACTTCGCCGTCGTCCGTTTCGTTGCCGCGCTGCTGACGCCGCCGCTGTACGCAGTGAGGGCGAGACCGATGGCGCAGACTCCGATCAGCGCCAGGACGCGCTGGCTTCGGCTCAATGCGCCCCGACGGGAGAGGCGAGTGGTGTTCATGGAGTCGAAGGGTGACAGGTGGCTCTGTGACGTCGATGCAGGAATCTCGCGGGTTTCCTGAAGGCGTCAGTGCCATTGCCAGTCGGCGGATAGCGGGCGCCCCGTCACGGGCATCGGGTATCCACAAGGACCCTTCGTTGGGCGTGGAAGTCGTTCGCCAATGTCGACGGGCCCGACACGCGTTCATCGGACCCACAGGAACCCTCCAGGCAACCTCAATCTTCTCAGGCCACACTGCAGCGATGCGCCCCCGGATCCTGGTGGTCGAAGACGAGGAGAACGTCGCCTTTGTGGTTCGCACCGCGCTACGCCTGGCCGGCTATGCGACGGTCGACACGACCAGCGGACGAGACGCACTCCAAGTGGTCTTTGCCGAAGAGGCCTTCGACCTGATCGTTCTCGACGTCATGCTGCCCGATCTCGATGGATTCGAAGTATGTCGACGCCTGCGATTCGACCGCTCTGACATCCCGGTGATCTTCCTCACCGCTTCCGACACAGTCGAGGACCGTCCGCGGCTTGAGCATTGGGGGCGACGACTACCTCACCAAGCCCTTCAGCGTCGAGGAGCTCGTCGCCAGGGTCGAGGCGATCCTGCGCCGCTCGGGAAAGTCGACCGAGTCGCAGCTCCTCGTGTGCCGAGACCTGATCCTCGACGACGAAGCACACCAGGTAACCCGGGGGGGGAAGACCGTCGAGCTCTCCTTGACCGAGTACAAGCTGCTCCGGTTTCTGATGCGCAACGCCGGTCACGTGATGACTCGGGCGCAGATCCTCGATCACGTCTGGAGTTACGACTTCAATGGTGAGTCGACGGTGGTCGAGACGTATATCTCTCTCCTGCGTCGGAAGGTCGACGCGCAACCACCTCATTTGATCCACACGGTGCGCGGAGTTGGGTACCGCCTCAACGCCCGCTAATCGACATGACACTTCGGCGCCGCCTCTATCTCGTGGCAGGAATTCTGGTGGCGATCGTGGCCCTCTTGGGCGTGTTGCTTCTCCGGTCAGTTGAGACCACTGGGGTCGACCAGATCGACCAGCAGCTGAGGACCGCGCTTCCAGTAGTCATCTCTCTTGACCCTCCATCCAAGCCACCCGGCCTGCCACAGCCGTCTCTGTCGCGTCTCCCAGACAACAACAGCCGCATCAGTGCGTTCTATGTGGCCACGATCTCAAAGAGCCATCGAACCGTGCTCTTCAACCCACTCAATGGGGGTGGGGCATCACCACAAGTTCCGAGCCTCGCCACCACGGTGGGTAGCAAGGTCGTCAAGATCTCGACAGTTGGGTCTCTTTCAGGGTCGGGGCGGTGGCGAGCAGTGCTCATCTCATCTCCGAGCGAGCGTCGCGAGCTCCTAGTGGCGGCGTCCCTGGCTCAAGTCGACGCGACGGCCAACCGCCTGCGCCTGGCCGTCATAGGGGCGGGCCTCGTCGTCCTCGCGGTTCTCATCGCCGCCGCAGTCTGGGTCGTGCGATTGGGCTTGCGGCCCATTGCCGATGTCACCGAGGCGGCCGACGCCATTGCGTCTGGGGACAGGACGCGTCGAGTCGCTGGGCCAGAGGGAGGGACCGAAGCGGCGCACCTGGCGCGAGCCTTCAACCTCATGCTCGATGAGCAACAGTCACTCGAATCACGTCTGCGCCAATTTGTGGCCGACGCCTCACACGAGCTGCGGACACCGGTTTCGGTGATCCTTGGCGTCACCGACCTCTGGCGGCACGGGGAGCTCCGAAGCGGAGAGGCTCGTGATGACGCCATGCGCCGAAATTGGTCAATCAGGCGCACAGATGGCCGGACTCGTGGAGGATCTCTTGCTCTTGGCGCGCCTCGATGAAGGCAGATCGCTCAGCTCGGGCCCAGTGGACGTCTCCAGGCTCATCGATGCCGTCGTAGAGGATGCGTCCGCGACGCATCCTCTACGCACTGTGTGCGTCGATGCTCCTGGTCCGGTCATGGTGGAAGGCGACGAATCCTCCTTGCGTCAGGTCATCGTCAACCTGGTCACGAATTCGCTGACCTATACGCCACCCACAGCGACGATCACAGTGCACGCAGCTTCGCTGGAGGACAAGGTTGTGCTCGAGGTCCAAGACACTGGACCTGGCATGAGTCCGCATGATGCGAGCAAAGCCTTCGACCGCTTTTGGAGGGCCGAGGCCAGTCGGACCCGTCCGGGCAGCGGCCTTGGCCTTTCCATCGTAGCTGGCATCGTGGCCGCGCACGGTGGAGAGGTCACGCTGGAATCGGACACCAACCGCGGCACTGAAGTCCGTGTGGTGCTGCCTTCGACACAAGGAACATGATCGATACGGTCCGGATCTCCTCACAGCAAATTCGCGATCAATGTTCAAGGAACTGCCAGGCCGACCTGCCACCGTGACGACGTTGACGGATAAGTCGACCACCCTCGTGAAGGAGCTCACGATGAGAACCGCATTACGCTCGACCGAAAGACACGCGAACCTCAAAGCTGTGCCGTCTGTCCGCCGGCGCACCCGGCGTGCCATAGCGGTCGCTCCTCTAGGTGTCGCCGATGGCCCCCGTTGGCTTCTTGGCCTCAGATGCGAGGTTGGGGACCTCAACGTAATTGGTCATCCCCAAGGAGAAGCTAGACCTGGGTCAGGCGAGCGATCGATGCGTCAGCGAATCCAGTCTGGCGACGCAGTGTCATCTCGCCGTTGGCGCTCGCGATTGGTAGTGTTCCTCGCAACCGTGCAACGTCGCCGGTTCTCTTGGCCTCCCCGTCCGACGACGCGACCATGGTTCCTAATGGTGGTTCTTGGACGTCAACAAGAAACGTTGGGGTATTCCAGATCGGCACTGCCCCCTCGAGGGGCACACCGTGGAGTCGGCGCCCCCCAGGATTCTCTTTCGAACGGGAGGGCTGGTAAAGAAAACCGCAGCCAGGCCAGCTTCCCACGCGAAGATTGCGAAAGCACCGCCGACTAGGAAGGCGCCGCTGGTAGGAACAGCCCGAATATCGCCCAAAGGTGGTCGTTAGATCCCACGAAGATCCCACCAAACAAGGCTTACGGTATCGTGAAGTATTTCCTGGCCATGTGCGCTGTGCGTCCTATTCCCCCAGCTAGCGGTCTGAATCAGTGGGTCTCCTGCGTACACCCCATAACCCTAAAGACGACCGGAATAGGTCTCATAACCCGCTGGGCTCAGTCCATCCACCGCACTCAAGTGCAACTCGAACACCGGGGACGGGGAGGTTTATGAACGTCTCCTAGAACCAGATCTGCAAAAGCTCCACGCCAGACATGAACGGTCGTGCGGAACCCGCGATAGTCAGTATCGATCGCAATCCAGTCAATTCAAACCACGCTTGATTCGTTGCAAGACCGCGAATAGTCCTTCATGCCATCAACGTCCGGATAGCACGTTGCATGACTTATCGCATGCCCACTTGGCCGCAGCGATCCACTATTAGACAGCTTGCCCAGTCGAGACCGCTGCTGCCACCGCGCCGCTGTGCGGTGCGTCGCTGAACGATTCTGCGTTCGTCTTCTCATCCGCCGGTCGAACACCAGACGTGGAGCGGAGGGCACTGACGTCAGCATCAAAAATCGTTGCTCTAGGTGGTCCCGTAACGCCGGCGGAACAGCCCGTAGGCGACGGCTCCGGCGACCGTCGGGAGCCAGTATTGCGCCAACCGGTATGCCAACGTGGCCATCACCGCACTGCCCCCGTTGACGCCGGCGAGCACGAGGAGGCCGCTCAGGCTGGCCTCGACGATTCCCAGGCCACCGGGAGTTAACGGGAACAGGGCGATGATCCCGGCCGCCGAGTATGCGAGGAGGACCAGCCAGATGCGGGGCTGGCTGCCGGTCGCGCGCAGGGCCGCCAGAAGGCAGAGATAGTCGAGGCCGAGACGCCCCACGACGAGCACGAAGATCTGCCTCCATTCTCTTCCTAGGGCTGCCCGAATCTCGTTGCGTTGCTGCAGCAAGCGATTCTCGAGCCCCGCCAGCCGAGGATGTGGACGGCGGACCTTGTTCCAGATCCATTGGGCGGCTCTTCCCAATGCCCGCAGGGGTCGGTCCGTTTCGAGGAGCACGGCGCCCAGTCCCATGTACACCACAAACGCGGCGACCCCGATGACGGCGGCGCTGACCAATGTGTGGTTGAGCCCGGAGTCGCCCAGGACGGTGGGGAGCGTGAGTATCGGGAGCATGAGCAGACCGCCCACCCCGAGGAGCGAGGACGCTGCGAGCCCTCCGGCCGCGGTATCGGAGTTCACCCCGGCGGTTGCCAGCATCCGGTACTGGACCGCCGCGCCAGCAGCAGCGCCGCCCGGGAGCGTGTTGGTGACGGTGTTGCCCACGAGTCCCGCCGTGACCACGGCGAACCATCCACCGGTTCGCAGGACGACGCGTTGGATCGCGAAGTTGCAAACGAAACTACCGCATTCGAACAACAAGGCGAGAACGAGCCACACGCCGCTCAACGTGGCCAACTTCGGCCATGCTCCGAGCACGGCCGAAAGGCTCGGAAGCACGACGTAGAGGGCCACGCCCGTGACGAGGAGCGTGGCGATACGCGTGACGAGGCTCCTGCGGCTTGGCTGGGTCTTCCGTCGATCAGCCATGCCGGAGTCCGCCGAGGCGGGCTTCCCGGGGATTGGAGCCGACGTCACCGGTCACAGATGGTCCAGAACGAGAACAGCAACGTCAGCCTGTGGCGTGCCTGCAAAGTCCTGCACATCGGCGCCCAGGCCCTCGGTACCAATGGTCTTCTGCGCCGGGCCGTCTTCCCGTCCCACACAGTGACCGGTCACTCCACCATCTTCCGATACCGGCCGACCGGCGGACGTGACTTGTGAGCCTACGTGCCGCGCTCTTTCGCGCCTGTCCTCGAGCGACAGAGCGTCCCTTAAGAACGTGGTGCGTGAAGGTGACACTGAATATGGCTACGAAGACTGCTTCCGCCGGAGCGGCGGCGCGGGATGGCGCCGGCCGGCTGGAGTCCGGATGCGCAGGGCTGCCGGGAGCGATTCGAATCGGAGCGGGGGCTCGAGCCTGACGGCCTCGCCGTCTAATCCAACGTCGATCGTGGCCCCGGAATCGATCTCGAAGCAAACGGTGGTCCATTCCCGCAAGGGGCGCAACGGCGGTCCGTCAGGCACCACCACAACGCCGAGCGTCCCTCCGTCCATCGTCCCCCGGGTGCCCTGAGCCCCGAGCGGGTCGAGCTGGTAGCGGTCGTTGGACACCAAGACGAGCTGAGCCCTCTCGTATTCCGCTCCCCCCGGGTCGCTGAAGCGCAGGTCGAAGGGCACCGCGCCGGGGCCGAGCAGGTCGGGCAGCATCTCGATGACGGTGCGCAGCTTGGCATCGCGGTACTCGGGCGACTGAACGACCTTGCCGTAGAAGCCGATCGACGCATTGTTCACGAAGACCCGACCGTTGACCTGGGCCAAGTCGATGCGGCGCTCGAAACCGTGGTGGAAGGCGTCGAGGGCACCGATCACGTCTTCCCGGTCGACGCCGATGTCGAGTGCGAAGTGGTTGCGCGTCCCGGCCGGTATGCAGACGTACGGGATGTCGTGCCTGGAGGCGACGCCGGCCACGATCGCTTGGGAACCGTCGCCGCCGGCCATGCCCACGACGTCGGCGCCCGACGACACGGCGGCGGCCGCCAGTGACGCCAGGTCGTCGCCCTCCTTCATCACGACCGGCTCGATCCCGCGGGCGCGGCACTGAGCGACGAGGTCATAACGCCGGGCCTTCCCGCCGCCGGACCTCGGGTTGACGAAGAGGACCGGGCGAACCGGCCCGGAGATCGCCGAATCCGTCATCTCGCCTCTCCTTCTCGCGACGTCCGCTGGACCACTTGACTCTCCGTCATCGATTCTGTAATCTATCATCAGTTCTGTGGTACCGTAACAATAACTGGTCTCCACAGCTACCACAACCACCGAAAGGAGCTGTCATGTTGAAGTCATTGAGTACATCCCTCATAGTCCGGGGCCTTCTGGCTGTCGCCGTCGGCATCGTGGCGTTGGCGTGGCCGGGGATCACCGTCCTGGCGCTGGTCATTCTGTTCGCCATCTACGCGTTCATCGCTGCCGGTATGGAGGCCGTCAAGGCCTTCAGCAGCGAAAGGGCCGGTCCCGTGATGGGTCATCTGCTGCTCGGTCTGGTGGACGTCGGCGCCGGGGTGATCGCCCTGGCCTGGCCTGGGCCAACCGCGCTGGTGCTGGTGTTGCTCGTCGGCGCGTGGGCGATGGTGGCCGGCCTGGTCGAGATCTACGCCGGCTTCGAAGTCGGCGAGTCAGCCGGAACCCGCGCCCTCTTCTTCGTGAGCGGGCTGATCTCGATCGCCTTCGGGATCGTCCTCTTTGCCCGTCCCGGCGTCGGCGCGGTGACCCTGGCCTTGCTGTTCGGCCTGTTCAACCTAGTCTACGGGTTCTGGGCGCTCATCGAGGGCATCGACCTGCGCAGGGCCCACCGCACCGTGGACTCGTTGGCCGACGAGCAGCCGCGACAGCGCGACCAGCTAGCGTCAGTTATGTAGTGATCCCTCAGTAGTGATCGGGGTACCCACCCTGGCGGATCCGCCCGAGTCTCCGCCGAGCGGAACCGCCGGGATGAAACCCGTCTATGACGTCGAGAGAAGGAGGCTGATGTGAGCTCGGTATCCGCGAGCACAACGGGCCCGACCCGGCTGGACCGACGCAAGGCCCGGACAAGGCAGGCACTGATCGACGCGGCGGTCCGATTGATCGCCGAAGGGCGCGGGGAACGGGCCAGTGTCCAGGAGATCACCGAGGAAGCCGACGTCGGCTTCGGGTCGTTCTACAACCACTTCGAGAGCAAGGACCAGCTGTTCGAGACCGCATCGAGCGAGGTCCTCGAGCGCTGGGGCCGCATGATCGACAGGGCATCCGCCGGCATCACCGACCCGGCGGAAGTTTTTTCGATATCACTGCGGCTGTCCGCCCGTCTCAGCTGGACGCATCCCGAAGTGGCCCGGTTCATCACCGGCGCCGGCCTCGACCTCCTGGAGCTACCGGGCGGCCTGGCGCCCCGAGCCTTGCGGGACATCGAGGCCGGTCAAGCCGCGGGTCAGTTCAGCGTGGCTGACGCGGAGGTCGCCCTCAGCGCGGTCGCGGGCGGCCTCATCGGGTTGCTGCGCCTGCATCAGCAGCATCCCGAACGGGTCGAGGAGAGCTCGGTCGACGAGCTCGCCGAAAGCTGTCTCCGCCTGCTCGGCCTTCCATCCGCCAAGGCGAGACGCCTGGCCCGGCTCGCGCTGCCCGCCACCGAGCCTTGGTGATGCAGGCCCCATGAGCCCTCCCGGCGCCACGCCGAGGACTCGAGCGGAGATGCTCGAAGCCGGGCGGGCGTTGCGCGCTCGGGTTCCCCGCCGCGCTCATGGCCAATGGACGGCGTCCCCCGACCGCCCCGATCCGCTCGAGATCATGTCCCGATCCAACGCCAAACGGCTGCCCGAGCTGGTTCCCGTCCGGAACGGGCGGATGATGGCGTCGCCGTTCTCCTACTACCGGGGCTCCCCGGCAGTCATGGCCGCCGATCTGAGCCGGACACCGTCCACGGGCATTCAGTTGCAGATCTGTGGCGACGCGCATCTTCACAACTTCGGAACCTTCGCCACGCCCGAACGCAATCAGGTCTTCGATCTGAATGACTTCGACGAGACCCAGCCCGGACCGTGGGAATGGGATGTCAAGCGACTGGCGGCCAGCTTGGTGGTGGCGGCCAGGACGGCCGCGCTCCCCGATGCTGACGGCTGGGCCGCGGTGCAGGGCTGCGCCGCAGAGTATCGGGCCGAGATGGCGAAGATGGCACAGCTTTCCGCGTTCGAGGTATGGCACTCCCGCCTGGACGTCGAGTCGATAATCGCCGCCGCTCCCGATAAGCCGGCCCGTTCACGTGTCGAACAGACCGCGGCCAAGGCCCGTCAACGCACCAGCCTGAAAGCGCTATCCAAGCTCACAACGGTGCGCGGTGGACGCCGGGTGATCGTGGAGGATCCGCCGGTGGTGGTTCGCCTCACCGACGCCCAACTCGAACAGGCGCAAGGCTTCGTGAAGGCCTATCTGGCAACGCTCGATCCCGACCGCGACCTCTTGCTGGATCGCTATGAGTTTGTCGACGCCGCCCTGAAGGTGGTCGGAGTCGGAAGTGTCGGCACCCGCTGCTTCGTCGTGCTGCTGGCCGGCAAGGCGGACCTCGATCCCCTGTTCCTTCAGGTCAAAGAAGCCCAGCCCTCGGTTCTCGCTTCCTACGCCGGCCGCTCCCGGTACGCCAACCAGGGCAAGCGGGTCGTGGTCGGCCAGCGCATCATGCAGGCGGCCAGCGATGTGTTCCTGGGTTGGGCACGCGCCGGCGAATTCGACACCTACGTCCGCCAGCTGCGTGACATGAAGGGGTCAATAGCGCTCGACGACGCTAGCCCCGACGGCTTGACGCTTTATGGGCGTCTCTGCGCCGCCGCACTGGCGCGCGCTCATGCCCGAGCCGGCCCGCCGGCCCTACTCGCCGGCTACATGGGAAAGAGCACGGCTTTCGACGACAGCCTGACCGCGTTCGCGGAGTCATATGCCGACCAGAACGACCGGGATTACGAGTCCTTCCTGGAAGCGATCCGATCCGGTCGAGTGCCAGCTGAGCCGGCACGTTGATCGCAAGCAGGCGTTCGTCGGGGCACGAGGTCGGTGCGAGGGCGGCCGCGGCGGCGCGCCGGACCCATTCTGGAGGCTTCCGATGGTGATGAAGTCCAAACCAAGGCATCCAGGCCGGCCGGAACCCGGCCGGCTCCGTCCTTTTTGTCCACCGGGATCATGGTGAGTGCGTTTCGGGAGGCACGGTGATCGGTGCTTCGCCATTTTCGACGATGCCGTCCGGTGCCGTCGCCCACCTAAGTATGTCCGCGTCGCTCCGCTTGGGCGGCCACCAGCGATATAACAGGAGAAACGTTCTGCATTGAGGTTGGAGCCGTACGAGGCGTACCAAATGAGTCGGCGCTCCATTACGAACATTTTGGCGTATTCCGCCCAGCGCGGGATTAGGAATCCCTCGAAAATCAGCCGAGCGGACTCACAAGACGCAGCGAGCCTCCGAAGACTTGGACCCCGTCCTGAACTGCGATACCGCGACGAAAGCAAACTCAGCAGACAGCATTGAACAGATTCCTAACCAGTTCGAAAGTCTGAAACCGTCGAGGACGGCCCCTTGAGAGCAGTCGGAGTGCTATCCGTGGCACGCAACTGCGTGCGTCAGAGGTCGTTCCCGGCGTAGGAGAGACTGAAGCTCTTGTTGGCCAAGGGGAAGTCGGGAACGATCGTGTCGGCCAGGGAGACGGGAAGGGCTGGCCAGTTGTGGAATGACGGATCGACCACTTTGACCCGGGTGAGTCGACCCTCGTCGTCGAGCTCCACCCGATGTACGGCAGCGCCGCGCCACGCCTCGGTGATCCCGACCCCGCTTGCGGATTGGCCCGCTTGCGCCCGTGCCGGGACCGTCGCGGCGTCCAGTGTCCCAGCCTGTTGGGTGAACCCTCCCACGAGGGACAGCGATGTCCAGGCCTCCTCCACTCGGACATCGAAGCGCGCCTTGACGTCGCCCACAGTGCGGATGGCGGGGGAGAACGACCCGGGCATCAACACCGACGGATGGGACTGACGCGCGTCGAAGACGAGACCCGAGGCTCGGCCGGCGACACCGACGACTCCAAGGTCTTGAGCGTGAGCCTCACTGAGCACGGCGGTGCCGCCGAAGCGCTCCATGACGAGGGCGCTCGAGGTGATCAGGTCGATGAGCTCCTCGAATCGCTGGCTTATCTCGGTCAGTTCATCGTTCGTAGGCAGGCAGTGGACCCGCGCACCACCCAGAACGACGCCGCCCCGCAACAACCGGTGACCGGTCACTCGAGCGTTCAGTCGCAGCAGGTATTCACGCAGCGAGAGCGCCCAGGCATTGGCGACACCGAAGCCGACGTCGTTGCACAACGCGCCGATATCAGCGACATGGTTGTAGAGACGTTCGAGCTCGAGGAGGATGCCGCGGACCACCGCTGCCTCCGGCGACACCTCCACGTGCCATGCGTCTTCCACGGCCCGGCAGTAGGCCAGGGCATGCCCGACGGCGGTGTCACCCGAGATACGCTCGGCCAGCTCGAGTCCCGACCCTGGACCCCTTCCCTCGAAGAGGCGCTCGATCCCCTTGTGCACGAACCACAGGCGTGCCTTCATGCGCAGGATCGTCTCCCCAACCACCCAGAAGCGGAAGTGCCCAGGTTCGATGAGCCCGGCGTGCACCGGCCCGACCGGGATCTCGTAGACCCCGGTTCCCTCCACGGGCACGAAGGGGTACGCCCCGGCATCGGTCACCATGGGCGGTGAGTCGCCTGACCCTCGGCGCATGGGATACCAGTCTTCGGGCCAGTGCTGGTGGAGCACCAGGCGACGGGGTTGGGGGTGACCCACGGGCACGATGCCGAAGAGGTCCTGGAGCTCGCGTTCGAAGCGACCGGCGGGGAACGAGATGCCGGACAAGGTCGGCACCGTCGGGCTGGCAGGATCGACGATGAGGTGGAGCTCGACCCGGGTGTCGGGCGGGCCGGAGGTGAAGAGATAGACGACTCGCAACGCCTCACCGTCGTCGTGGCCGGATACCAGCGCGAGCCGCATTCCCTGCGTGAGGAGGGCTGAAGCCGCACTCACTAACTCGGCTGCCTGCACCACGCCCGCACGACGATGTCGACCGACAGGCTCGAGTGCCGGGGTGGGCATTGCGGAACCGGTCACGAAGCCACCACCCGCGCCGCCGCCTCGAGGAGACCAGAGAGTGGCCAGGCGAACACCCCGATGAGGCCACAGACGGCCAAGCCACCGATCAGCGGCGTGGCGACCCAGCGGGGTGGTGCGGGAAGATGCGGCGCCGCGGGGAGATGCGATGGCGGGGGCGGACCCAGCAGCATGTGACGGGCGTGGCCCACCACCGCGATGAAGATGACCACCATTGCGATCATGGCCAGGACGGCGGCCCAACCCAGCCCCACCTCGAATTCGGCCCGGACCATAACGAGCTCGCTGGTGAAGAGGCTGAAGGGCGGGAGGCCGAGCAGTGCGACGAGGCCGATCCCGAACACCCCGCCTAGGGCCGGGCGGCGAGCCAGGAGCGTCCGCACCCCGTCGATCTCGCTGGTGCCCTCGGCGGCCATGATCTCGCCCGAGGTCAAGAAGAGCACGCTCTTGGCCAGGCCGTGACCGAGGATGTGGAGGAGGACGGCGGCGATGGCAAGCCTGATCCCTGCCGCGGCCCCGAGGGCGATCAGCCCCATGTGCTCGATGCTGTGGTAGGCGAGCATCCGCTTGTAATCACGCTGGGTGATCAGGAGCGACGCCGCCAGCGCCAACGAAAGGAGGGCGACGATGACGAGCAGAGTGCGGGCGAACGCGGGCCCGAGCGCCAGATCGGTTACTGCCTTGAAGCGCAGGATGGCGTAGAAGGCCACGGTGAGAAGGACCCCCGACATCAGTGCCGACACCGGGGCGGGCGCCTGGCTGTGGGCATCGGGGAGCCAGCTATGCATCGGGGCGAGCCCGACCTTGGTGCCATAGCCGAGAACGACGAGAGCGAAGGCGAAGCGCATCAGCGAAGGGTTGAAGCGGTGCGCGTGCACCATCAGCGACGTCCAGTCGAGCGCCTGGGCCGAGTGTCCGCCGGCGTGGAGTGCCGCCAGGTACACGAAGACGGTTCCCAAGAAGGCCAGCGCGATCCCGACCGAGCAGATCACGATGTACTTCCACGAGGCCTCAAGTGAACCCCTGGTCCGCCGGTATCCGACCAGGAACGCAGTGACGATCGTCGTCGCCTCGACGGCCACCCAGAGCACGCCGACGTTGGCCGCCAGGACCGCCAGGAGCATGAATCCCACGAACGCCTGGACGAGCATGCCGTAGTGCGACGACCGAACCGAGCTGCCGCTTTCCAGTTCCTGCTCACGCGCCATCGTCCGGATCCCGAGCCACGACGCCAAGAGGGAGATGGCGCCGATGACGATGACCATGAACACGCTCAGAGCGTCGGCCCGCAGCACCCCCCATGCACCTGAGATCGGGCCATCTTTGACGACCCGGACGGCGATGAGGATCCCGAGGACCAGCGTGGCCCCGTTGGTCGCCACGGCGACCCATGCGCTGGCGCGCCGCCCCCGTCCCACGGCGATGGCCGCGCCGCCGAGGAAGGGAAGGGCGAGGATCGTCACGAGCACCATCAGTCGTGCAGCTCCTGGAGCTCGTCGAGATCGACGTCGCCGAACTCAATGCGAAGTCGCTGTGACAGCACCATGAGGACGACGACGCCGAGGAGAACGTCGAAGGAGACTCCCAGCTCAATCAGGAAGGGGAACCCGGCGGTGCACAAGAAGGCAGTCAGCGCAATCCCGTTGTCCACCATCAGCAGCCCCACGATCTGGAAGGTGGGTCGGCGCCGGGCGACGAGGACGAAGAAGCCGATCAGCAGCGTCGCAATACCGATGGGCACCAACGCACCGGCGGTGGTGCCGACGAAGCGTGCCACACTGCGCCCAGTCACGAAGGCCAGCACGATGAGAGTGGCGGAGGCGACCAGCGAAGCGGGGACATTGACGAGGGGCCTGCTCTCACGGGAGCCTGAGCTCCCGCCGCTCGCCCGGCCGAGCAGGACCGGGATGACCACCCCCTTCATGCATATGACGACCGCCGCCGCGGCCAGCAGGCCGGCGTCATGGAGGTGGACGCCCAAGACCACGGCTACGAGTCCCAGTGCCAAGCCCTGAGCCGCCACCATCCGGATCACCGAGCGGATCGAGGCGAGCCACAGGATCGCCACCGCGCAGACCAGCACCGCGCCGGCGGCCAGGGTCAGGGCCGAGGAGTACGACGATCCGTTCATGGCGTCACCAACGCTGAGAGGACGGCGAGGATCGCCAGGACGAACGCCCCGGCCAATAGCTCGGGCACCCGGAAGAGCCGCAGCTTGGCCACTGTCACCTCGAAGGCGGCCACGGAGGTACCGAGGACGGCGACCTTTCCCGCCGTGGCCACCAGAGCCACCGCCAGGTGGGAGGGGCCGGGCGAGGTCGCGATGCCCCAGGGCAAGAACAGGTCGGCCAGGAGCGTGAACAGCACGACGAGCCGCATGGACTCAGCCAGCTTCACGAGTGCGAGGTCCGGTCCCGCGTACTCGAGGATCATGGCCTCGTGGATCATCGTCAACTCGAGATGCGTGGTCGGGTTGTCAACAGGGAGCCGTCCGCTCTCGGCGATGATCACGATCACGAATGCCACCAGGGCCAAGACCCGCTGCGGGGTGGCTAGCCAGGCGGGATGCGCAAGGGACCGGGTGATGATGGTCGGCAGATTGGACGAGTGGGCGGGGACCGAGAGGGCAAGGATCGCCACCAGCAGGGCAGGTTCGGCCAGGGCCCCGATCGTCATGGCACGACTTGCCCCCATGCCCCCGAACGCGGTGCCGGTGTCGAGGGCGCCGAGCGCCAGGGAGACCGAACCAAGAAGGAAGAGGAAGACGACAGCGAACAGGTCAGCAGACCAGCCGAACGCGGGATCGGTGGCCAGCAGCGGCGCGATGGCGGCGACCACCAGGGTGGTGGCGACCAGGACCACGGGGGCCAACGGGAAGACCCAGCTGGTGTGCTCGGGTCGCGTGCGTTCCCGCCAGGCGAGCTTGCGCAGGTCGAGGAGTGGTTGGCGGATCGGTGGTCCGACCCGGCCTTCCATCCGGCAGCGCACTTTGCGCATGAGCCCGAGGAGGAGCGGACCACCGAGCATTACCAGGATGACCTGCAGCAAGGAGATGGCAGCGATGGAGAGGTACGACCAGCCGGTGCTCACGCCAGCACGACCAACACGATGATCAGAGCCACGAGGCCGAAGGCCAGATAGCGGTGCACGCTGCCGTTGGGCACACGACGGGCCACGGCGCCCCAGCGCTGAAGCCCTCGGTCCGCCGGGCGATACAGGTGCCGCTCGAACGCGTCCTCGAGGGAGGTGTGGATTACCGCAGCTTCGGTGTAGTAGCGCGACTCTGCGACGTGACTTGCATCGATGTCACGCGAGGGGTTCAGCACGTCTTCGAACACACGGGTGAGCGGCTCCCCGAATGAGGTGGCGGTGTACTCCATGCGCGCCGTTTGGAGCTCTCGACCGCAACCCCATGCTTCGGTGAGTCGGACCGGGCTTTGTTGGACCAGCCGGCGTGTCAGGGCAACTAGTCCCGTACAGACGATGAGGCCGAGCGCCAGCAGTCCCGGTGCGAGCATGCCGGGGACGCCGGGCAGCCCGATCTGCCAGCCGTGGGTCAGCGCTCCGGTTGGGTGGAGACGCATGACGGTGCCCGCCGAGTCGACCACGGCAGGGATGACCAGAGAGGGAGCTACCCCGAAGACGAGGCAGAGCGCGGCGAGCAGACCGGCGCCCGTCCACATGGAGCGGCGGACTTCGCTGGCCCGATCGGCGTGTTCGGTGCGGGGAAGCCCGAGCAGGCCGATGCCGATTGCCTTGGCGAACGTGAAGGCAGTGAGGCCTCCGGTGAGGGCGAGCACTCCCACGCCGACCGGCATCGCCACGGCAATCGTCACGTCGCTGGAGGGAAGGCCGTGGAGCATGCTCTGGAGGAGGAGCCATTCGCTCACGAAGCCGCAGAAGGGGGGAGGGCCGCGATGGCCAACCCGCCCACAAGGAAGATCGGTCCGCTGACCGGCATCCGCTGGAGGAGGCCGCCGAGCTCGTCGAGGTCCGTGCTCCCCGTGGCTTGCTGGACGGAGCTGGCGGAGAGGAACAGCGAACCCTTGAACACGGCGTGAAAGACGACGTGGAGGAGTGCGGCGACCAGCGCCACGATTGCGAGTGTCTGATGGCCGGTGGAGGCGAACAGGCCGGAGGCACCGACACCGAGCAGCATCAGGCCGACGTTGTCGGTGGTCGAATAGGCGAGCAGGCGCTTGAGGTCCCTGCTGGTGGCCGAGTGGAGGGAGCCGAACATAGCGGAGAGCGCCCCGAGGAACATCACGAGGAGCCACCACCACGCCGGCCCGCCGCCGAGGAGGCCCATGCCGACCCGGACGATGCCGTACACCCCGAGGTTCACCATGGCGGCCGACATCAGCGCGGAGACCGGTCCCGGAGCTTCGGGATGGGCGCGGGGCAACCAGACGTGCAATGGAACCGCACCGGCCTTCGACCCGAATCCGACCACCGCGAGCACGAAGGCGGCGCTGCGAACCCACTCCGGCATGTGCGCCGAGCGGAGTGCGATGACGGCGAACGACTGGCTCCCGGCGCGCGTCGCCAGCAGCACCAAGCCAAGGATCAATGCGGCCGCACCGAGTTGCGTCATCACCGCGTACCACTGACCGGCCACCTGCACCTCGCTCCGGTGTGCATGGTCGGTGAGGACGAGGAAGAGCGACGTGATCGCCATCAGCTCCCACAGGAACAAGAACGTGGTCACGTTGGATGCGGCGGGGACGAGCAGCAGGGTCGTCACGAACAGCGGCAGGATGCACGAGGCCGTCCGGCTGCCGAGACCGTGACCGGCGTACCCCAGGCGAAAGACCAGGGCGCAGATGCCGACGACCGCGCTGATGACGACGAAAAGAGCTCCGAAGCGATCGAGGGCGAGGGAAAATCCCGAGAGCGGCATCAGCGCAGTTGTGTGCACCACGGCGGGGTGGCCCGAGTGAAGGACGTCTGCGCCCACGATCACAGCGAACCCGCAGGCGCCGATCGTGAGTGCCGTCGATAGGCCGATTCGAAATCGAACGGGAGCGGCGGCTCCGGCAAGGGCAGCAGCAAGTCCGGTCAACGCGGTGGCGACGAGCAGTGCTGACGTCACGTCCCGGCCAGTCCCCGGAGGGCACGCACGATTGCTGCCGGGTCCGGGGGGCAGCCGGGCACTTCGAGGTCGACGGGCACCACGTCACCGACCGCTCCCTCCACGCCATAGGCACCACGGAACACCCCGCAATCGCGGGCGCAGTCGCCCACGGCCACTACGACGCGAGGTCGCGGCACGGCCTCGAAGGTCTTACGGAGAGGGTCCGCCATGTTGCGGGTGACGGGGCCGGTGACCAGAAGTCCGTCGACGTGGCGGGGCGAGGCTTCGAGCCGGATGCCGAACCGCTCAGCGTCGTAGACGGGGGAGAAGATCGACGCAATCTCCATCTCGCACCCGTTGCACGACCCGGCATCCACGTGGCGGAGGTGCAGCGATCCCCGCAGCCGTTGCGCCGCGGCCTGCACCGCGGGGGATACGTCGCCGGGATCTGCCACTTCCGCGGGTCGGGCTCGCATCCGTCGGGCCAACGTCCGGAGTCGCATAATTGATATATACGTCAATCGATTAATATGTCATCTGTCAAATCAAGAACTTCTGCGATCACAGCCAACGGGGCACCACGTGGCGTCTCGTGTGGGGCTGCTCCGAGCCGGCAAGCAGTGGCCTGGCACTCGGTTGGTTCCGAACGAGTCACGGAGTAAGCGGCCCGACGCAGTCTCAGCGACGAGCGTGGGGTTCGACGTGACTCAGGTTGGTCGCAGTCGAATGGATCGTCACCCGGTGGCGTGTCGCGGGGAGAGCGGCCGCGACCGCAACTCGAGCGTGCGACTCTGATGAACAAACCCGAAAGATTGTCCGCCGGCCCCAGAGCGCAGGTGTCAGCCGCCTCCGTCGACGGATTCGAGCTCGGCCAGAAGATCCCTGGTTTCCACCAGGGATGACGTGAGGATCTTCTTGGCTATGTCGAGGAGCTCAAAGATCATGGGGTTGGTGACCGAGTAGACGACGGTCGCACCCTCCTTGCGGGATTGCACCAGGTTCGCTCGACGCATGATCCCGAGCTGCTGGGACAGGTGTGACGATTCGATTCCAACCTCGGGGATGAGTTCGCTGACGGCGCGATCGCCGTCGCGAAGTATCTCGAGCACTCTGATCCGCGCTGGGTGAGCGAGGGTCTTGAAGAATTCCGCCTTAACCTGAGAAATTGGCATCGGAGTCACGCCCGAACTCTCCTGTCGGCTTCATGCTCAGCCCTCACGGTGCTTACATCTTAACGGATTGATAAGGATGTCAGGTAGTTGGCCGAAGGCTCCGAGTTCCATAGAGGCCAGTGCCGTCTCCGGCTCCAGCGCGACGCTGCCGAGGGTCTGGGGGTCGACGGTGTCAACGGCCTGAGCACCAAGTCCAAATTGGTGGCGGCCACGGCTGCGGGCGCCCAGGTCTGCGCGTGGACCACCACGACCAACGGTTCGACCGTGACTACCACGACCACAGCATCGGCGGCTCCGGCCGAAGCCACCGCCGCGATCAACGCCTACGAGACGGCGAATGGTCCACCGGCCGGTACCTGGCAGATCACTTCGACGCAGGTATCCAGCGTCGACCCTTCGTACATCCTGTTTCGGGTCGGTCCGACACCGGGTCACCAGAACACCGTGCAAGGAGGCTACGGATTCGTCCACGGTCAGTCGGGTACGTGGACGGTCGTCGGATTGGGCAGTACCCAAGTCGGGTGTCCGCCGGGCGGTGTGCAGACTCCCGTCGTACCGATCGCTGTGCTGACCGGCTTCGTCGGTTAGCTTCCGCCGATCCGACTGTTGTACGTCTGGATCGAGGCATTGGCCTCGTTCTCGGCGAATGACGCCGCGGCCTGCGGCGACATGTTGTTGGCGACCATTTGTTCGATTCCGTCCGCCACGGCGTTCCGCACACCCTGATAGTCGCCGATGAGCGAACCGATGTTGGCGTAGCTCAACTTTCCGGACGTCAGCTGGGTGTAGCCGACCTCGTAGTTCGGGTCGCTTGCCCACCTGTTCACCAGAATTGGGAGCTTGGTGGCCGACACCCGGATCGGCACGTACCCGCTCTCAGCCGCCAACGACGCCTGTTCCTGAGGGGAGTCGAGATACTGGATGAGCTTCCATGCGGCTGCTCGTTGGGCCAGCGACGCGTGCGCCGTGATCCACAGCGAACCGTCGCCTACGGGCACGCCACCACCGGTTGTGAGAGCCGGCAAGGGCGCAGTGCGGATCTTCACGCCGGGGTACTGACCTGATGCGAGCACCGCCTCGGCCGGCCCTATGACCCCGGAAGCCTCAAAGGTCATGGCCGCGTGACCAGTGGCGATGGCAATGAGGTGGTCGATGTTGTTGGGGTCGGAACCGGTGGCCAACGCCAAATGGGAGGTGAGCATCTGCTTCCACCAGCTCCATACCTTCAAAGCCGTCGGGCTAGTCAGGTCGGCTCGGGTCGCCCGGGCGATGCGCCCGTTGCCGTTGTTGACGTATTGGCCTCCGCTCTTGGCGAGGAGGAATTCGAAGACATAGGGCTTGCCTGGCAGGGCGACGCCGTGGGTCGCAGCTCCGGAGGCAACGATCTTCTTCGAATCGGCGGTGACCTGGGCGAAGGTCTGGGGAGGATCGTCCGGGTTCAGGCCCGCCTTTTCAAAAGCCACGGGGTTGTAGTACATGATCACGTTGGAGACCGACCATGGCATCGACTGTTGCACACCGTGGTAACGGTAGAAGGCCAACGCGCGGGGCAAGTAGTCCTTCAGCGAATAGTTCGACGCGGCGATGCAGTCCTGCACCGGCACTGTCGACCGGCTGTCAACCAGCTGCTGAACCGTCGTGTCCTCGAACTGGGCCACGTCGGGCAGATCCCCACTCGAAAGCCCCGCCTTGTACTTGACGAACTCGGACGGATAGTCAGGCTCTTGTACCAGCGTGACGTGGACCTTCGACTGAGAGTCGTTGAACTGCCCCACCGTGTTCTCGAGCCAGGTGTTGTTGGTCTGGGTCATGGTGTGCCACATGGTGATCTGCACCGGTGTGCGTGCTGCCGCCAGGGCGGAAAGGCCACAGGCCGAGGGCACGATCTTCGTTGCGGATGGCGCCCCGCTGGCTGCGGCCTCTTGCGACCCACCGGGGCACGCAACCGCAACGGACGCGGTGACGAACAGTGCAGCAGCGATGGATGCCAAAGCAGGTCGTAGCCGACTCCTGCCCTCGTGCCAGCGCTTATGCGATACCTCGATACCTGTCCGGTTCATGACTGCGCTCCTCTTCCGTTCATCCCTTCACGGCTCCAGCGGTCAAACCCCGTATGAGTTGCTTCTCGAAAAGTATGAGGAGCACGAACAACGGGATGGCCGCGATCACGGTTCCTGCGAAGATCACGTTGAAATTGTTCAACTGACTGTTGGCGAGGAACTTGAGACCTATCTGCACGGTGCGCAGGCGATCGTTCTTGGTGACGATCAACGGCCACAGGTACTGGCCGAAGGCTGAGAAGAAGGCAAAGATCCCGAGCGCGGCGAGCGACGGGCGGGCGACGGGGAGCACGACCCGCCGGAGGAACTGCCAGTGTCCGGCAGCATCGAGCTTGGCCGCATCGCGTAGGTCGCGCGGCAACCCGAGAAAAGCCTGCCGGAGAAGAAAGGCTCCGAAGCCCGTGGCCAGGAACGGCACCGTGAGCCCGAGATACGTGTTGTACCAGCCGAGGCTGACCACGGTGGAGAGGTTGGTGAGGAACGTCACCTCGAGCGGGACCATCATCGTGGCGAGGAACAGGACGAATAGCGTCCGTTTGAACGGGAAATCGAGAAACGCGAATGCGTAAGCGGCGGCAATGGAGGTGGCCAGCTCGCCCACCACGATCACCGTGGTCACGATGAAACTGTTCATGAGGTACAGGCCGAGATGGCCCTGGGTCCACGCCGTGGAGTAACTGGACCATTGAGGATGGAATGGGAAGAGGATGGGTGGCTTCGCCACCACCTGGTCAGGCTTGAGAAGTGAGTCGACCACCGTGATGTAGATCGGGAAGAGCACGATCACGGCCAGGAGGATCAGGAGTAGGTAACGACCCGCCAACGCGACGCGTCGTCGGTAGTGCGGGCTCCCTCGCCTGCTCGCGACGAAGCAGCCCGATGCCGGCAACGATCGCCCCTAACGCGATCCACAAGAACGTGCGGAAGCCGGGGGCCAGCGTTCCCATCGTCACTCCGGTCCCGACCTCAGCGCTCATAGGTGACCCTCCGCTCGAGCAGCCAGATCTGGAACAGCGTGAACACCAGGGTGATCAAGAACAGGGCAACCGTCATCACCGCGGCACGGCCATCGTTGTCCTCATTGAAAACCTGGTCATAGATGGCATACACGAGCACATTGGTGTGCTGCAGTGGTCCGCCGGCGGTCAAGATGTCGATCTGCCCGAAGGCTTCGAGGGACAAGATGGTTCCTACGACGATCGCGAAGAACAGCGTCGGCGACAGCATGGGCAAGATCACATGGCGCATCCGGGCCCATGCCCGTGCTCCGTCGATCCTCGAGGCCTCAAGAAGGTCGTCGGGTACCGCCTGAAGGCCGGCAGACATGATGATGAACGACAATCCGAGGTTCTGCCAGACGGTGACGACGGAAACGGCCAGGAGCGCCCACCGCGGGTCGTCCAGCACCGAGAGCTGGCCCTGGGTGCCGAACAAGTAGCTGAACAGTCCGACCTGGGGGTTGAGCAAAGTGAAGAAGATGACCGAAGCGACCGCCACCGAAGTCGCCACGGTCGAGGAGAAAACGGTTCTGAAGAAGCGGATGCCCGCGAGTTGTTGATGGGCCAGCACGGCCAGCAGCAGCCCGAGGATCAAACCGGCCGGCACCGTATAGAGAACGAAGAGCAATGTCACCCAGAGGCTGTTCAGGAAGTCATGGGAGCTCAGGACCTGCTGAATCTGCGAGAGGCCGACGTAGTGGTTCGGCTCGCCCGGGAATGGCGGTGTGAGGAAGAAGGAAAGGTAGATCTGACGGATCAGCGGGTAGAAGACGAATACGCCGAAGATCACGAGCGAGGGCAACAACAGACCGAAAGCGAGAAGCAATTCCATCATGCGCCGGCGCCGGCGCGAGCGCGGTGTGCGCGAGCCCTTACCGACCGACTCGTCGTGGAGCCGGTCGGGCTTGAGGCGCTCGAAGGGGTGGGTGACGCTCATTGAGCAAGTCCATGACCCGTCGCGGCGTCGAACAGATGAAGACGGATCGGGTCGGCGCCGAGATGGACGTCCTCGCCCTCCCGCGGGACGACCGCTTCCGCGGGAAGTCGGATGATCACCTGCTGGCCGTCGTCGAGCCGGCACACGACGTGATATTCGTAGCCGAGAGCCTCGACCACCGCGACCGTGGCGTCGATCGGTCCGTCCGGATCGAGGACGACGTGCTCGGGCCGGACGCCCGCCACCACCGTCGTGACACCGCTGCGGCGGACGGCATCCTGCTGGGCCGGTGTGAGGGGAATGGAGCCGCCGACCGTGTCGATCACCAGATCACCGTTCTGGCTGTGTGGCGACCCGGTGATGGTGTTCATGGGCGGGTTGCCGATGAACCCGGCCACGAAAAGGTTGGCCGGGTGATCGTAGATCTCTGTGGGGCGAGCCACCTGCTGGAGCACGCCCCTGTCCATCACTGCGACCCGATGGCCCATCGTCATGCCCTCAACCTGGTCGTGGGTCACGTAGATGACCGTCGTCTCCAGCCGCCGCTGCAACTCGATGAGCTCGGTACGAGTCTGGGTGCGCAGCTTTGCGTCGAGGTTCGACAACGGTTCGTCCATCAAGAAGGCCTCCGGACGCCGGACGATCGCCCTCGCCAATGCCACGCGCTGGCGCTGGCCGCCGGACATCTGCGCGGGGCGGCGGTCGAGCACCTCGGTGAGTTCGAGGGCGTCGGCCACCTCGTGGACCCGGCGCTCTCGCTCGTCCTTGGGTGTGCCCCGGTTCTTGAGAGGGAACTCGATGTTCCGCCGGGCCGTCATCTGCGGGTACAGCGCGTAGCTCTGGAAGACCATCGCCACGTCGCGCTCCTGGGGTTCTATGTCGTTGACAACACGGTCGCCGATCTCAATGATCCCTTCGGTCGGCGTGTCCAGCCCGGCTATCAGGCGGAGCACGGTCGACTTTCCGCATCCGGAGGGCCCCAGCAGGACGAGGAACTCTTGGTCCTCGACCTCGAGGCTGACGTCGCGTACTGCTTCAACGTCGCCGAAACGCTTCGTGACCTCCTTCAACGCCACCTGGGCCATGAGGCCACATTGGCGGTCGGAGCGGCAGGACTGTAGGGCCGAAGGTCATACCC
>CAWGOJ010000002.1:0-21668 GCA_963824195.1 uncultured Acidimicrobiaceae bacterium
TTCGTAGGGAGAGCGCACGATGTTCTCCAGCGCGTCCACCACGAGTTGGAACCCCGAGGGCAGCGGGCGGGCGACCCACTGCGAGTGTTCGGGGCGCGGGGTATCGGGGCTCAGGTCCATGATCACCGCGAGCAGGTCCGTCCCCGAGACCCCGTCGACCAGCGCGTGATGCGTCTTGGCCAGCATGGCCCAGCGCTCGTCCTCGAGCCCTTCGACCACCCAGATCTCCCAGAGGGGCTTCGAGCGGTCGAGCTGCTGTGCCATGACGCGCCCGACGAGCTTGCGCAGCTCGCTCTCGCCTCCCGGAGAGGGCAGCGCAGTGTGGCGCAGGTGGTACTCGATGTTGAAGTGCGGGTCGTCCACCCAGACCGGCCGCCCCAGCTCGAAGGGGACGAACCTGACCTTCTGGCGGTAGCGCGGGACGAGGTCGAGCTTGGCGTCGACCATGGCCACGATGTCGGCGAACGGCGGCGGGGGCCCCTCGAAGATGGCGACCGAGGCGATGTGCATGTGGGACACGTGGTCCTCGATGTGGAGGAATGATGCGTCCAGGGGGCTCAATCGATCAGGACTCATCGACCCTCCCTTCAGGGCAGTTTCGGGGCCGAACGCTACTACCGCGCGGTCGTCGATCTCCCGGGTCAGCCGGCGCTGGCGGCGACGGTGCGTTCGCCGAGCGAGGCCAGGAGCGGGGTGTCGTGGATCTCACCCAGGGTCTCCTCGTAGGCGACCTCGATCACACGGCTGCTGCGGTCCTCGGCCATGGCCCGCAAGCCCATCGCCCGGCGCGACCCGGCACCGGGCTCCAGGCTGACCACGGCCGTTCCCGCCTCCTCCAGCCGCGCCACCTCCCGCTCCAATCGGCGGTGCACGGAGCGGCGCAGGAGGCCGTCGGCCCCGTTCGCGCTGCCGTGGGCGGCGGACATCGACGAGATGATGACGACCTGGTCCAGACCCTCGGACCGGAGCACGTCGGCGTTGGTGGCCGAATGCACGCCACCATCGACGTACTCGGTGTCCCCAATGGCCACCGGTCGGAAGTAGCCCGGAATGGCACACGACGCCAGCACCGCCGGGGCCAGCCGTGCCGGCGGTGCGCCGGCCCGGCCGAAGACGACGCGGGCGCCGTCGGACCGGCGGACGGCGCAGATCCGCAGCCCGCCTGGCCAGTGGGCGCCGATGTGCTCGTCGAGGCCGCGCGCCCGCTCGGAGATGTCGACCTGGCCGCGCGGCATCAGCGTCATGGCCGCCACCTCGGGGCGGAAGGCGAGCGGCCGCCGGGCCACCCGCGTGAGCAGCGCGGGGGACGGCAGGTTCCACGGGCGCAGGAGCGACCGCACCGACGGGGTGGGCAGCGGCTCGGCTTCGGAGGGGAGGATGCGCCGCAGGATGGCACCGCCGCGCCGCGAGGTGGGCACTCCGTAGAGCGAGGCCGCCAGATCGGTGGCCGGCACGCCGACCCGCAGCGCCGCACCGGTGACCGAGCCGGCCGACGTGCCGACGATAATGGACGCGCGGCGCGGGTCCCAGCCGGTCTCGCGCTGCAGCGCGGCCAGGACGCCGGCCTGGTACGCCTGGCCGACGACACCGCCGGCACCGAGCACCAGCCCTATCGAAGGAGCCTTGCGGCCCCCGAACCCCCCACGGATCACCTTCATCACCCCCACTTCTTACCCGTTTGTCCGACGCTTCACAGAGATTTCACCTACGGGCGGGGTTCGCCCTGCTGGGGGACCGCCTCCCGGTTCTTCGTGCCACCGGTCCGGCATCTCCGGCCTGCTCCCCAAGGTGGGCCAGCGGACCGGAGCGGCTGGGGAGATGCATGACGGAGATCCGGAAGGTCGCCGCCGCCATCGGTGGCGTCGTCCTCATCGTCGGGATGCTGAGCGATGCGGTGGCGACGGTGATGGGGCTGCATCATCTGAGCGCACCGGCCGTTACTCTGCGGAGCTGACATGGGTTCGACCCGCGACGACCTGCACCGCATCGCGGCGCACGTGCTGGGCCGCCGGCGATTCGCGGTGAGCGGCCACTTCGGCCTGCGCTCCAGCCCCGAGGGTCTGGCCACTCCGGCGTTCGGGCCCGAGCCCGAGGTCCTGCGCCTGGCCGGGTCGGCGCTCGTGCGCGAGGTGGGGACGCAGTGTTGGTCGATGCCCCTCGACGGCTCGACCCTGGCCGAGCTGGCCCGCTTCGGGGGGGCCGACCTCGACGCCGACTTCTCGGCGGGCCCGGCGACGCCCCCGCTGGGGCGGACCGACGCTCCGCTGAGCGTGGACGCCGCGGAGCTGGACGGGCTCTACCGCTGGTTCGACCTCGGCTGGCGGGTGCTCGACGCCGTCACCTCGGACGCATCCGTGGCGCCCACCCGGGCGACCGTGCAGCTGTGGCCGGAGCACTTCGACGCCGGCACCGCCGTCGACCTGGGCTCGGGTGCCGGCGTCAACCTCGGCTTCTCCGGCGGCGACTCCTTCTCGGAGGAGCCGTACGCGTACGTCGGGCCCTGGGGCCCCGAACGGCCGGGCGACCCCGGGTACTGGAACGCGCCGTTCGGTGCGTTCGTCCCGCGTTCGCGTGCCGGCGGCGAGGCGGCGTGTGCGGCCTTCCTCCGCTCGGGCGTGGCGCTGCTGGCGGGCGGATAGCGCTCGTGCCCGTCCCGCTCCCCAGCGCCGAGACGGTGAACCTGCATCCGCCCGACGCCGAGGAGACGCAGCTCCTGGCCGACGGCGTGGCGTGCGCCGTCGCCGGGCGTGACGGGCCGCTGCCCGTGCAGCGCTCGCTCGTCGAGGCGATGGTCTCGGCGATGACGGGCCACCCGGTGTCGCTGGAGGGCCGGCGGCCGATCACCGCCGGTGAGTTCGCCGCCGCCCTGTCCCGGCGCGACCTCCCGTTCCGCTCCCGCATGGTGCAGGCGATGCTCCTCTGCGCGCTGGTCCGGCACCCGCTGCCCGACGACGTGGCCGGCGGCGTGGCCGAGTTCGCGGCGGAGCTCGGGGTGGACGACGGGATGGTCGACGTGGCACGCGAGTTCGCCGCCGGGTCGCTCGGCCTGGCGGCCATCGACTTCGCTCGCAACGGGTACGAGGGGACGTGGCACGAGGAGGAGTCGGCCGGCGCACTCCACTCCACGCGGGTGCTGCACGAGGCCTGGGAGTTCTCCCTGGCCGACCCGGAGCTGGCGGGGCGCTGGGCGTCCCTCGAGGCCCTGCCCGGTGACGCCCTGGGCCGCAAGGTGTGGGAGCTGTACCAGGCACGAGGGTTCTCGTTCCCGGGGTCACCCGGTTCGGCGCCGCCCCTGCTGTGCCAGCACGACTGGGTGCACGTGCTGGCCGACTACGGCACGACCGTCGAAGCGGAGGTCGAGGTGTTCGGGCTGATCGCACGGGCCAACGACGACCCGCACGCCTTCTCGCTCCTGGCCATGGTGATCTCGCTCTTCGAGACCGGCTACCTCGCCACGGGCGCCGGGCTGTTCGAGTCCTCGCCCGGCCACTTCTCGTCGAGCCCGGACATGGCGGTCCGCCTGTCCGACGCCATGCGGCGCGGTGCGCTGTGCCACGACCGCGAGACCGGCGCTGACAGCATCGACTACCTCCGGATTGATTGGTTCGCCGTGGCCCACCGCACGTGCGAGGACCTCCGGGCGCGTTTCAACCTCGTCCCGAAGTCGCCGGCGGCGGTCGCGGCAGGGTCGGTCGGGCCCTGGGAGCACGGGGGGATCAGCCCCTTCCAGGTGAACGCCGGCCGGGTGCTGGCCGCCGCCCGCGGGCTGCCCTACGACGCCCACGGCGCATCGGTCTGAGGGTCACGACTCGAGGAAGCGCAGGACCGCCAACACCCGGCGGTGGTCGTTCTCCGACACGGGGAGATTCAGCTTGGCGAAGATGTTGGCGACGTGCTTCTCCACGGCGCCCTCGCTGACCACCAGCGCGCTGGCGATGGCGGCATTGGACCGGCCTTCCGCCATGAGCGCGAGGACCTCCCGCTCGCGGGGCGTAAGCACCGAGAGCGTGTCGGTGCGGCGCGTGGCGCCGAGGAGCTGCGTCACCACTTCGGGGTCCAAGGCCGTACCTCCTATGGCGACGCGCTCGAGTGCCTCGACGAAGTCGCTGACGTCGGCCACGCGGTCCTTCAGCAGGTAGCCGATGCCGGCGGCGTCGTCCGCCAGCAGCTCGGCGGCGTAGCGCGTCTCGATGTACTGGGAGAACAACAGGATCCCGAGCCCCTCGTGGCGGTCGCGCAGGTCGAGCGCGAGGCGGAGTCCCTCGTCGGTGAAGGTCGGTGGCATGCGGATGTCGATGACGGCCACGTCAGGCGGGTTCTGGGCCACGGAGCTGCGCAGCGCCTCGGGGTCGCCGACGGCGCCCGTGATGGTGAAGCCGCGGTCGACCAGCAGCTGGACGAGGCCGTCTCGCAGGATCGCCGAGTCCTCGGCGATGGCAACCCGGAGCGCGCCGACCATCACGGGCTCAGCGGCAGGTCGACGGTGACGACGGTGGGCCCGCCGGGCGGGCTGACCACGTGGAGCCGCCCGTCGACCGCGTGCACCCGGTCGGTGAGCCCGGCCAGCCCGCTCGCGGAGGAGCCGACCCGGGACAGCTCGGCCCCGCCGCGCCCGTCGTCGCGTACGACGAGGCGGAGCCACGTCCCTTGCTGCGCGCACGAGACGGACGCCCGCGACGCCTGCGCGTGCTGGGCCACGTTGGCCAGCAGCTCGGCGACACAGAAGTAGGCGATGGCCTCGATGGCGGGGGTCGGTCGCGCCCGGAGGTCGAAGGAGACTTCGGTGGGCACCGCGCTGCGGGCGGCCAGGGTGGCCAGCGCGCCCTCCAGGCCGATGTCGAGCGCCGGCGGGTGAATGCCCCGGGCGATGTCCCGCAGCTCGGTGATGGCCTCCTTGGCGCCCCTGTGCGCCGCGTCGACGAGCTCGCGCACCTGGTCGAGGTCCACGTGGTCGGTGTCCTCGAGCTTCTCCTTCGCCATGCCCAGCCGCATGGCGAGGGCCACCAGCTGGGCCTGGGTGCCGTCGTGCAGGTCGCGCTCGATGCGCCGCAGCGTCGCCGCCGAGGCGTCGACCGTCTGAGTCCGGGCCTGCTCGAGCGTGCGGACCCGGGCTGCCATGGGGTCGGGGCCGAGCAGGCCGCGGATGAGCAGGCGGTCCACGGTGACGAAGCCGCGCGTCACCCAGGGGGCGGCGAAGAAGAAGATGGCGCCGAGGATGAAGACCCCGACCGCATGGAAGAAGCCTCCCGGCTGGAACCAGAACGGGCTGCCGGGGAAGATGCCACGGACCAACCCCCAGACCGCCAGGCCGCCACCGCCCCGGTCGAAGATGGGCCCGGTGAGGCAGGCGAAGGCGTCCCACCACAGGCTGACGGCCACGAACACGCCCAGGATGGTCCACGGCACCTGGACGGCGAAGTAGGCCACGGCGCGCCAGCCCACCCGGTCCCGCAGGGCGGACTGCAGCCACCCGAGGAAGCCGCGCCGGCCGACGAAGGGCTCGGGGTCCTCCACCGGCTCGCCGAGCATGGACCGGGCCAGCCCGCGCTGCCAGCCGCCCATGCCGCGGGCGCTGCGCAGGGAGAGCCCGAGCAGGGAGAGCCCGAAGAAGGTGACAGCGAGCGCCACGCCGGTCACCATGGTGAGCCCGATGAAGGCGATGCCGATCCCGGCCAAGCCGCCGGAGACCAGGAAGAAGGCCAGCTCGCTCCAGGGGCGCTTCGTGAACGGCTCGCGCACGATGCGCTCCGTCAGCGACTTGAGAGCGGCCGCGCGCTCCTCGCTGATGGCCAACGCGAGCTCTTTGCCCCGGATACGCACGTGCACGCCGGTGCCCTCGGCCTGCTCGACGTCGGACTGCTCGACCATCAGACGTCCCGCCGGCTGAGGAACGCCGCACCGACGGCCAGTGCGATGGCCGCGTAGAGGGCCATCAGCAGGAAGGCGGCGGTGCTCGAGAGCGCACCGAAGACGGGCACGACGGCGCCGACGGAGTTGCCGAGGAGCATCACGGGCATGAATCGGCTCGGGTTCCCGGCCACGTTGTGGAGGATGAGGGGGACCAGAAGCGTGCATCCCACGAAGACAGCGATGGAGCCCGCACTGTGGCGGATGATCGCGCCGATCCCCAGCCCGAACAAGGCGAGCAGGGCCAGGAAGCCCCCCGACTCGACGAGGGCCCGCAGGACGCCGGGATCACCCAGCGTGGCGGTGGGCGCCCCGCCGGAGAGGACGGCCTGACCGACGAAGAACGACAGGAAGCTCAGCACCATGCCCAGGATCAGGGTGAAGATCCCGAGCACGAGGGCCTTGGCGCCGAAGAACACGGAACGACGGGGTGTCGCCGCCAGGGACGAACGGATGGTGCCGCTGCCGTACTCACCGGTCATGGAGAGCACGGCCAGGATGCCGATGACGAGCGACGCCAGGGCGAAGCCCGCCAGTGAGGTGTTGGTGGGGTCGAAGTTCTTGTAGAAGTTCGCCGGCTGGTGCCGCACGCCGTTGGTGGAGAGGAAGCTGACCAGGACGGTGCCGGTCAGCGCGATGAGCAGTGCCCATTTCGTCGAGCGCAGAGTGACGAGCTTCTGCCATTCGGCGCCCATCGCGTCACGGAGGTCGGCGCGGTGCCGCGCGCGGTGCCGCGGTACGTCGAGTGCGGTTGCCAGTGTCATGAGGTCCTTTCAGCGGGACGGGACGGGAGCGCCGCGCCGGGGCGCGGGGTCGGAGGAGCGGTACTCGACGCTGTCGCCGGTGAGATCCATGAAGGCGTCCTCGAGGGAGGCGCGCAACGGCGTCAGCTCGTGCACGGTCAACGAGGAGCGGGCGGCCAGCTCCCCGATGTCGGACGAGCACAGGCCCGTGACCACGATCGACCCGTCGTCATCGACGCTGGGCCGGGCGCCTACCCTCGAGAGCGCCGAGACGAAGCGCTGGGGCGTGGGCGTCACGACGCGGACCGAGTCTCCCCGGCTCTGCGCCGTGAATTCTTCCACGCTCGTTTCGGCGATCAGCGTGCCGCGGCCGATGACGACCAGGCGGTCCGCGGTGAGCGCCATCTCGTTGATCAGATGGCTCGACACCAGCACGGTGCGCCCTTGGGCGGCGAGGCCACGGAGCAGGTGGCGGACCCAGCGGATGCCCTCGGGATCGAGGCCGTTGACCGGCTCGTCGAGGAGAAGGACGCCGGGGTCGCCCAAGAGCGCGCTGGCGATGCCGAGGCGCTGTCCCATGCCGAGCGAGAACTTCCCCGCTCGCCGGTCCGCCACCGCGGTCAGCCCCACGACGTCGAGGACCTCGTCGACGCGGCGGGCGGAGATGTCGTTTGTCCGGGCCAGGCAACGCAGGTGGTCCCGCGCGCTACGGCCCGGGTGGAACGCCTTGGCGTCCAGCAGTGCGCCCACCTCACGCAGCGGCCAACGAAGCTCGTGGTAGAGAAGTCCGTTCACCAGGGCGCGGCCGCCGTCGGGCACGTCGAGCCCGAGGATCATGCGCATCGTGGTGGACTTGCCGGACCCGTTGGGGCCGAGGAACCCGGTGACGACGCCGGGGGTGACCGTGAAGCTGAGGTCGTCGACGGCGAGGGTCCTCCCGTAGTGCTTGGTCAGTCCGTCGGTGACGATCATGTTCGCTGACTCCTTCCGCGGCCCCTCGGGCGGGCTGCACTGCCAGCATGTGGCGTGAAGAGATGCATTGGAATGCCGCTACCGGGCGTCCCGTCCTGGTGCTAGCCCCCTCCGCCGGGAGCAGGAGGCTTCAGCCCGCGGCGGGCGACCCGGGCCAGGCGGGGTAGGACGGTGCCCGGTCGGGCGGCGAGGGGTAGCTGGTGACCGACCCGGGCACCGAGAACATCGGGACGGGTCCGGCGGGCACCGTGCCTGCCTTGTAGCGCGCCCCGCCGTTGACGTAGCGCATCAGTCCGCTGCCGGTCACGCCCTCCTCGTCGGGCCCCTTGGCGGTGGCGTCGTACCAGAGGAAGGTGTAGTCGGCGGGCGACGAATAGCTCGGCAGCGGCGCCGCGCCCTGATAGCCGTAGGCGGAGAGCGGGGTGGTGGGCCCGCCCCCGGCCGGCGGGGCGCGGAACAGCCCCGCGGTGAAGGTGGAGGGCGTGAGGTCGGGCCCGGCCAGCTGGACCCCCTCGAAGAACTGCTGGATCGGCGGGATGATCGCCGGCGCCGCCAGGGAGGCGGGTGAGGTGTTGGCGCCGTACCACCAGCGGTAGAGCCGGTCGGCGTCGCCCGTGGCGACCGGGGTGGGGACGCCGAGGCTCGTGACCCCGAAGGCGTGCGCCCATTCGGACTGGTTGTAGTAGCGCCCGAGGGTCGACGTGTCGGTGAGCACGATCCCGGTGATGATCCACTCGGGGGAGTAGCCGATGTCGGCGCAGGCCCGCGTGAGGTAGATCGGCATGATGGGGTCGCCGGCGAAGATGACACTGGTGGCGCCCGAGGTCTTCAGCTTCTCGGCGATGGTGGCGGCCTGGGTGGGCAGAGTGGTGAGGTCGAGCGTGTACTCGAGGTCCGTCGGCGACGCCATTCGCACGTGGCCCGCCCGGAGCTTCTTGGCCAGCGACGCCCTCAGCTCGGCCGATCCGGGTGCGGGGGGCTCGGAGGTCTCGCTCACCACGATGAACTTCCGCGGGACCGTGTGCAGGGCGGGGTCGCCGGCCCAGATGGCCGGCTTGTCCTTCAGCTTGGCGACGACGTAGCCGATCGTCTCGTAGAGTGACGTGTCGGCCGCCGGCAGGTTGGCCCACTGGTACGGGGCGTTCAGCTGGATCTCGCCGTAGGTGCTGGAGTCGCCGCACCCCATGCAGAACACGTGCTGGCGCGCCAGCTCCTCCTCGTAGGCCGATGTCTGCGCCGGTCCCCCGATGGAGGCGAAGGCGTGGAGCTGCTGCGCCACCGTGACGGCGTCGGCGTGGGCGGCCACCGGGTCGGTCGCCGCACCCGTGGCGTTGAACACAATGAGGTTGATGTGGCGCCCGTACATCTCGTAGACGTGGTTGAACATGGCCACGTACGCCTGCACGGTGGCGAGTGACTGGGCCGGCGTGCCTGCCGCACTCGAGACGGCCGAGGCCAGCCCGCCCGGTTGGGCCTGGTAGTAGACGAGGTTGACGGAGTCACCGGACACACCGCTCGAGGTGGCCCCGCCGTTCTTGGCTCCGGTGACGAGCGGTACGCAGGGCGGGGCGTAGACGCTCGGCATCTTGAGCCGCCCCGTCTTGTGGTCGCACTCGGTTCCCCAGTCGTAGTCGGCGGTCTTCCCCAGCTTGGCGGCGGCCGCATAGGTGAGCGGTACGGTCGAGCGGGCGGTCTGGGTCGCGCCGCCGTTCGACGGGGCCGTGGTGGTGGTGCCGTTGTTCTCGTGCACGGTGGCCAGGGCACCAGCGGCCACCAGCGCGGCCACGATGAGGACGACCGGCCCGGCGATCCGCAGGCGGCTCACCCGCGGCCAGGGCCGCTCGTTCGGTCGGGGCTCCGTGTCGCTCATGCGCGGTCCAGCTCCGTGCTCGTGGTCGCCGCCGAGGCCGGGCCCGAGCGCGACAGCGCGAGCGGGTCGGACCCGAGGAAGGCTTCGCCGACCTCAGGCGACTCGAGGACGTCGCGGGGCGTCCCGCTCGTCAGCACGGCGCCGCGGTCCATCGCCACGAGGCGGTCCGCCAGTTCGGCAATGAACGCGATGTCGTGCTCGACGATGAGCATCGTGGCGTCGAGGCGGTCCCGCACGTTGCGGAGCAGCTCGACCATCGCCTCCACCTCGCGTTGGGCCACGCCCGACGAGGGCTCGTCGAGGAGGACGACGGTGGGCTGGTGGGCCACCACCGCCGCCAGGTCGACCAGGCGGCGGGAGCCCGTCGAGAGCTCGCTCACCAGGTTGTCGGCGTAGCGGCCCAGGCCGAACATGTCCATGAGCTCGTCCACCCGGGCCATGACGGCCGCCTCCGTGCGCACCTGGGCCGGGAGGCGCAGGATGGCGTTGAACGGGTCGCTCACGTCGGTGAAGCGCTCGAGCGAGACGGCCAGCGCGTCCCGCACCGTCAACCCCGAGAAGAGGCGCGAGTCCTGGAAGGAGCGTCCCAAACCGAGCCGGGCGCGGGCCGACGCCGTGCGCTCGCTCACGTCGAGGCCGGCCAGTTCGACGCGTCCCGTGTCGGCCCGGAGGAAGCCCGAGATGACGTCGAACAGCGTCGTCTTGCCGGCGCCGTTGGGCCCGATGATCCCGACGATCTCCCCGTGGGCGGCGTGCAGCGACACGTCATCGAGCGCGGCGTTGCCCCCGAAGTTGACCGAGACGCCCCGAACCTCCAGCTCGTTGCGCCCGTCCCGCTCTCCCGGCGCGGCCACTGCGTGCGCGCCGAGCGACTCCGAGGCCTTCTGGAGGTAGATCGACCACAGGAGCTCGGGGTGGGCCGCCAGCTCCTCGGCCGACCCGGAGAAGCGCACCGCGCCCGTCTCCATGACGTAGACGCGGTCGGCCACCGACACGGCCACGTTCATCGACTGCTCGACCAGCAGGATGGCCGTGCCCGCCTGCCGCATCGACTCGATCGCTCCGAGCAACTGCTCGACCACGAGCGGGGAGAGCCCGAGCGACAGCTCGTCAATCAGGAACAGCTTGGGGCGGGTGATGGTCGCCATGGCGAGGGCCAGCATCTGCTGCTGGCCGCCCGAGAGATTCGCGGCCCGCTCGCCCCGGCGGGAGGCGAGCGAGGGGAAGGCCGACATCGCCTCCTCGATCATGTCGGCGTCGCGCTCGCCCCGCCGGCGGCCCTGCCAGGCCGCAGCACGCAGGTTCTCCTCGACGCGCAGGTTGGGGAAGATCCCCTCACCGCCGGGCACCTGCGCGACGCCGAGCCGCGCGATCTCGTCCGGCGGCAGGTGGGTGATGTCCCGGCCGTCGAAGACGATGGCGCCGTGATCGGCCTCGACCACGCCGCCGATCGCCCGCAGCAGGGTCGACTTGCCCGCCCCGTTGGTGCCGAGCAGCGCGACGATCTCGCCCTCGCCGACCTCGATCTCCACGTCGCCCAGCACCGTGACGCCGTCGTAGCCCACGCTGAGCCCGCGCACGGCGAGGAGCGGCAGGCGCCCGGCCCCTCGGTCCAGCAGCATCTGGGCCCGGGTGCGCATGGAGGTCCACACGTTCTGGACGTCGCGCTCAATGAGGCTGCCGGCACTGGCCACGATGAGGCCGCCAATGGTGAAGATGGGGACCAGGATGAGCAGGCCGTAGCGGAACCCGACCGCGTCGCCCAGCGCGCCGACGCTCGGGAGGACGAGGAACCCCGGCAGGATGAACAGCGCGCCAATGGAGAAGCCCACCGAGCGCACCCGGGCCGGGATGGCCAGGGAGAGGGAGGCCAGGACGCCGGGCCCGACGATGGCGAGCGACGCGTCGATGCCGGCGTTGCCGATGAACGCTACCGGGACGTTCGGAGCCAGTGCGAACAGTACGGCGAAGCCCGCCGCGATGACCGAGGCCACGGCGAGCATGCGGAAGACGAGGCTGATGTCACGCTTGGCCAAGCGGGTGGCGATCACCGCCCCCACGGCGAGACCGATGAGATCGAAGACCTGGATCGGCGCGATGAGGTAGGCGCGCTGCACGGCGTCGAGGTGGAACGTCTCCTGGTACTGCAGTGAGGCCAGCGAGGTGAAGCCGGCGATGGCGGCGGCCAGGAAGGGCAGCGCAATGAAGATGCGGCGCAGCACGCCGATCTTCCAGACCGTCCGCCAGGCCTCGCCGAGCGACGGCGGGGCCTCGACCGGGATGTCGACCGCTCCCCCCGGCTCGGACGCCGGGGTCGGCGCGGGCGCGTCGCCCAGCGGCGCCGGCTCGCCGCGCTCGGAGGCGAGCATCTGCTCGGCGAGCTCGACCTGCTCGTGTCGCCCGCGCGGGGGCTCGCGCAGGCGCAAGCCGATGATGACGACGACCGCGATGGGCACGGCGAAGAAGAAGAAGGGCGCGCGCCACGACCAGATGGAGGCCAACCCGGCGCCGAGCAGGACGCCCACGATGGCGCCGATGCTGATGCCGGACCGGTGGGCCGAGTACACGCGTGGGCGGGCCGGGACGGGGTAGTAGTCGGCCAGCAGCGAGTTGTGCGTGGGGAAGATCACCGCCTGCCCCATGGAGACGCCGACCAGCATGATGGTCGCCACCACGACGCCCTGGGCCAGGCCGAGGCCGATGGAGAACGCGGCGCCCACGATCGCGCCGATGAGCGCAATCCGCACCCGGTTGAACCGGTCGGCCAGGACGGCGACGGGGAGCGTGCAGAGCAGCGCGGCGGCGCCGGCGATGGCGACGATGAGCAGGATGCCGGCGTTGGTGAGGTGGAACGCGTCGCGGATGTTCGGCGTGAGAACGTTGAAGGCGCTCTGGGTGGCCTGGTCCAGCAGCTCGATGCCGAACAGCACCGCCAGCGGGAACAGCGTGACGCCCCCGCCGAGCTTGGCCAGGCGGCTCATGGCGCCAGCACCGGGTCGATGGGGCCGGTGACGCCCGGCGCTGCGGTCCCCTTGCGGCGCTCCAGCCCGTCGAGCGCCCAGTCGCGCAGGTCGTAACAGAGGCCGGCGAGCCCGCGGGGGAAGAGGATGAGCACGACGAGCACACCGAGGCCGGCCGGGAGGAGCTGCCAGCTCGGCGGGAGGAAGATGGTGCTGCCCTCGACCAGCGCGGCGCCGAGGATCGCCCCGAGGGCCGACCCGAGCCCGCCGACGGCGGTGGAGGTGAAGACGAGGAGGCTGACCGGCACCAGGAACGGGGTCTCCACGTACTGCTGGTTCACGACGAGGAGGAGGCAGCCGCCCAGCCCGGCGATGAAGCCCGAGACGGCGAACGCGGTCAGCTTGGCCCACAGGACGCGGACCCCGTAGCCCGACGCCGCCCGTTGGTTGGCGGGCAGGGCGCGCAGGACGCGGCCGGTCCGGCTGTGCCGCAGGCCGTGCATGGCGACGAGCACGAGCACGAGCACGCCGAGGCAGAGCTCGAACACCGACGCCTGCGACGTGATGGCCAGTCCGAACAGGTAGGGCACCCCGAGCTGGCCCTGGGGGATCCAGGAGAATTCAGCGCGCACGAGGAGATAGCCCGAGGCGGCGAGCGCGAAGGCGAGCGTGGTGACGGCGGCGAACATTCCGTCGAGGCGCAGGGTCGGGATACCCACCACCGCGGCGACAGCCGCCGCCGCGGTGCCGGCCAGCAGCAGGGCGAGGCTCAGGTCCCAGTGCCAGTCGAGGAGCGCGACCGCGCCGACGGTCGCCCCGACGGCGGCGAAGGACATCTGGCCGAGGCTGACCTGGCCCGACCAACCGGTCAGCACGACGACGGAGCAGCCGACGATGGCGAAGGTGACGAGGGCCGAGGCGCGGATGAGCTCGCCCGGGCCCATCCACAGCGGCAGGGTGCACGCGGCGGCGAAGGCCACCAGCGCGCCGATCGGGGTCCCGACGCGGACCTCGGTGAGGGTGCGGGCGGCGGCCGGCAGGTCGCGCACGCTGCCGGCCAGCGACAGCGTCGTCTCGGCCTCGCGGTCGGTGTGGGTCACCAGCAGCTGGCGCACGACGATGGCGGCGAAGACCACGCCGGCGAGGACGGCCAGCCCGAGCGCCGGGTTGGTCGGGTCGTCCCACGCCACGCCCTGCTGCAGAATTCCCAGGGCGACGGCGGAGGCGGCGATGACGGGCAGCTCGCTGAAGTTGCCGAGCGCCAGCGCGGCCAGCGCGGTCACGAGCGCGGTCAGCCCGTAGGTCGGGTCGAGCGGGAGGCCCAGGATCGTCGCCTGGAAGAAGATACTGACGAAGGACAGAACGCCCGCCACCACCCAGGTGATCGACTGGAGGCGCCCGACCGGTATGCCGAGCATGGAGGCGCGGTCACGGCGGTCGCCCGTCGCCTGCACCGCGATGCCGATGTCGCTGCGGGTGAACCAGATCGACACGGCGGCCAGGCAGGCCACGGAGACGATGACCGCCACCAGGTCGTCGGCGTCGAAGACGATCGGCGCGATGTGCCAGGCGAAGTGCCAGGGGAACGTCACCACCGCGCTGGCGATCGGGGTCTGGCCCCAGATGCGCGGGATCAGGAGGCTGAGGACGACCAGCAGCTGGGAGAGCCCGATGGTCGCCACCGTCAGGATGAGTCGGGGCGAGCGCCGGAAGCGGCGCACCACGAGGAACTCGGCCATCGCCGTCAGCAGGATGGACGCCACCAGGCCGGTGGCGAGCCCCACGAAGTAGTTGACGCCGGAGAAGGCGACCAGGCCCACCGCCAGGACAGCGGGTGCCGTGCCGAGGTCGCCCTGGGCGAAGTTGATCACCTTGTTCAGGCGGTAGGTGAGCCCCAGGCCGACCGCCATGAGCGAGCCGAGCAGGCCGAGCACAGCGCCCTGGATCCACACCCCGAGCGGCACCGGGAAGAGGATGAGCTGCACGGCGAGCACCGCCGCCACGGAGACAACCGCGGCGACCGCTGTCGCACTGCGCTCGGGGAGGCCCACGGTGGCCCTCAGCGACTCACACCCTTCTCATGGGTCATGCGCATGGCGAACGTGCCCCCCCGGGTAGCTCACTCGTCGAACTGGCACCTGCTGGTCGTGCTGGTGGCGGGCATCAGGGTAGTGGTCCGGCGGTGGCACGCCAAGGGTCCAATCTCCCCGGTGCACACGCCCGTTGTCCCTCGGAGGGCAGAGGAGAGTCACTGTCACCCTGTAGGGTCGCCGGAGAGCGGGGGCACCGTCGGGGCGAGACCGCGGTGTCCCCGTCCTCCTCGAATCGACGAAACGAGGCCGCGTGACGCTCACCGACGAAGTCCCTCCCCCGCAACGCTCGGCCTCCCCGGCCGCGCACGCGGTGGACCTGCGCAAGACGTACGGCACCGGACAGGCGACGGTCCACGCGCTCGCCGGCATCGACGTCACGTTCGAGCGGGCCCGCTTCACCGCCGTCATGGGCCCGTCGGGGTCGGGCAAGTCGACGCTGATGCACTGCATGGCCGGTCTCGACCGGCCGACGTCGGGGCAGACGTTCGTCGGCGACCTCGACGTCGGGAGCCTCGACGACAAGGGCCTGACCGAGATGCGCCGTGACCGCATCGGCTTCGTGTTCCAGTCCTTCAACCTCGTCCCCACGCTCACCGCGGGGGAGAACATCACGCTGCCGGCGGACCTCGCCGGCAAGAAGGTGGACAACGAGTGGTTCGACTACCTGGTCGACCAGCTGGGGATCGGCGACCGCCTCAGCCACCGGCCCAGCGAGATGTCGGGCGGCCAGCAGCAGCGCTGCGCCTGCGCCCGGGCCCTGATCAACCGGCCCGACCTGATCTTCGCCGACGAGCCGACCGGGAACCTCGACTCGAACTCGTCCGCCGAGATGCTGGCCTTCCTGCGCCGGTCGGTGACCGAGTTCGGCCAGTCGATCGTGATGGTCACCCACGACCCCCGGGGCGCCGCCTACTCCGACCGGGTGGTCTTCCTGGCCGACGGCAACATCGTCGACGAGCTCGCCGAGCCGACCGCCGACTCGATCCTGGAGCGCATTCGGACGCTGGACGCCTGACGTGTGGCGGGTCACCATCAAGGGGCTGCTGGCCCACAAGCTCCGCCTGGCGCTGACGGCGTTGGCCATCGTGCTCGGGGTGACGTTCATCGCCGGGACATTCGTCCTCACCGACACGCTGCACAACACCTTCAACACGCTGTTCGGGAACATCTACCAGAACGTCGACTTCCAGGTGCGCGGGGTGGCGCAGTTGGGCAGCGGCGGGACCGCGACGCGCAACCCGGTCCCCGAGTCGCTGCTGGCCAAAGTGCAGGCGGTTCCGGGCGTGGAGGCCGCCAACGGCTCGGTCACCGGCTACGCCCAGTACGTCGGGCACGACGGAAAGGCCATCGCGACCGGCGGCGCGCCCACGCTCGGGGTGTCCTTCGACCCCGACCAGCAGATCTCCGCGCTGCGGCTCGTCCAGGGCAAGGACCCGACCACGCCGGACCAGGTCGTGATGGACCTCGGCACGGCCCAGAAGTACGGCTTCAAGGTCGGCCAGCCGGTGCGCATCCTGTTGCAGGGCCCGACCCGCACGTTCACCATCGTGGGCCTGGCGCGCTTCGGGACGGCCGACAACCTGGCTGGGGCCACCCTGGCCGCCTTCGACACCACCACCGCCCAGAGGCTGATGGGCGAGGTGGGCCAGTTCGACGACATCAACGTCGTCGCCCAACCGGGCGCGGACAAGGCGGCGGTGCAGCGCGCCGTCGCCGCGGGTGCTGCCGCGCGGGGTCGAGGTCGTCACCGGCCAGACCGTGGTCAACGAGGCGACGAGCGCCATCGGCCAGGCACTGGGCTTCCTCAACACCGCCCTGCTCGTCTTCGCCTTCATCGCCCTCTTCGTGGGCGGCTTCACCATCTTGAACACCTTCTCCATCACCGTGGGCCAGCGCACACGGGAGCTGGCGCTCCTGCGCATCGTCGGGGCCAGCCGGCGCCAGGTGTTCCGCTCCGTTCTGGGCGAGGCGGCCATCGTGGGGCTGGTGTCGTCGCTGCTCGGTCTGGGACTGGGCGTGCTGACCGCCGTCGGCCTGGAGAAGCTGCTGAGCGGGTTCGGGTTCACGTTGCCGTCGGGGTCGCTCGTGTTCGAGGCGCGCACGGTCATCGTCTGCCTCGTCGTGGGTGTCGGGGTGACGCTCGTGGCCGCCATCAGCCCGGCCCGCCGAGCCGTCCGTATCGCCCCGGTGGCGGCGGTGTCCGCCCAGCAGGTCGAGGAAGAGGTCCCCTTGCGGCGGCGCTTCACCCGCGGCGGCGTCATCACCGTGATCGGCATCGCTTTCCTCGCCTGGGGGCTGACCGCGCCGGCCGTCGCGCTGGTCGGCCTCGGTGCCGTCCTCATCTTCGTCGGCGTGGCCATGCTGGCGCCCGCCGTGGCCCGGCCGATGGCCAGCGTGATCGGGCGCCCCCTGGCCCGCCTGCTCGGCACGTCGGGCCGGCTCGGCCGCGAGAACTCCATGCGCAGCCCCCGGCGGACGGCGCAGACATCATCGGCCCTGATGGTCGGGCTCGCCCTCGTCTCGGCCATCGCCGTCTTCGGCGCCTCGTTGTCCCGCTCAGCCACCGCCAGCGTGGACAACGCCATCAGCGCCGATCTCATCGTCTCGACCACGAACAACGCCGGCAACGGGAACTTCAGCCAGGTAATCCCCATGGTGGCGTCCTCGGTTCCCGGCGTCACCGCCTCGACGACCGTCTACGGCGACCAGTTCGAGTTCCGCTCCTCCCTCGAGTCCCTCCTCGCCATCGACACCAAGGAGATGTCGCAGACCGTCATCTTGAACACGACGTCGGGCAGCGGTGCCACCGCGCTCGCCGCCGGCGACCTTCTCGTCGACACGACGACGGCCAACTCGGACCACCTCACGGTGGGCGAGAGGGTCCCGGTGAAATTCGCGCTCACGGGCCCGCAGACCATGCGCATCGGTGGCATCTACCAGCCCAACGCCCTCGTGGGCCACTTCCTCGTCGGCGACGCCTTCTTCGTGCGCCACTTCCAGAACCCGCTCCCCGGAGCGGTCCTGTTGAAGACCGACGGCAGCCCCGGGGTGCAGCAGGCGGTCGCCCGCGCCCTCGCCCCCTACCCCAACGTCAAGGTCCAGTCCCGGGCCCAGTTCGAGGCGTCCGAGTCGGCCCAGGTGAACCAACTGCTGGGCCTGGTCTACGCCCTGCTCGCCCTGGCCGTGGTCATCGCGCTCATCGGCATCGTCAACACGCTCATGCTCTCGGTGTTCGAGCGCACCCACGAGATCGGCCTGCTGCGCGCCGTAGGCATGAAGCGGCGCCAGGTCCGCGCCATGATCCGCTCCGAGTCGGTGATCCTCGCCGTGTTCGGCGCCATCATCGGCATCATCATCGGGACGGGGCTGGGCATCGCTCTCGTGTCGGCGCTGCACTCGCAAGGCATCACCAACACCGTGGTCCCCAGCTCGAGCCTGGTGGTGTTCCTGATCCTGGCCGCCCTGCTGGGCCTGCTCGCGGCCAGCTGGCCGGCCCGGCGCGCCGCCCGCCTCGACGTGCTGGCGGCCATCGCCGCCGAATGACAACCGGCGTCAGGTGCTGATGCGCCACCTGATCGTGACGCGCTCGAACGGCTGGCCCGTGAACACGGCGACGTTCTTGCGCAGCGCGTGGTCGAGGTCATCGAGGGTCTCGGAGCGCGACTTGGTGTAGACGTCGACGAAGAGCACGTTCCCCCAGCCGAGAAAGGCGATGGTCCGGCTCACGCGGAGGCGCTCGTCGGCGTTGGTCACCTCGTCCACGGCGGCCCGCACGGCACGCTGCAGCGCGGAGTCGCTCATGGAAGTCCCGCGGCTGGGAGGCCTCACCAACGGGGGACGGTCAGGGAGCGGTGCGCCACACCGTGAGCGCCCGCGCACGTCCGCCGGGCCGGAAGTGGGGAGTACGACACGGACGCGCCTTTCGTTTGAGGATCCAGGTCTATCACTCGTCACGACGCCGGGGATCCTGAGGGGGAGTTGTGCCTGATTTGGGTGACCTCAGGGCTCCGACCCGGGTGCGAACCGTCCGGTGAGGGCGACCACGCGCCACCGTCCGTCACTCAGCCGGGCCAGCGTGTAGGTCGCGTCGACGACGTTCGAGACCACGGCCCAGCCGCCGCGGCGCCCGCCCCCGGCGGTCGTGACGTCGGTGACGCCGCCCTGCCAGTCCGTCAGGTGCACCACGCCGGCCGCCGCCCCGGTGGCGCCGGACAGGCTCAGATGCGTCACCGTGGTCCGGTCCCGGATCGGTCCCGGGGCCCGAGCGTCAGCCCCGACAGGGGGCCGCACGCACGCAGCCCCCCGGCCCCTCGACGCACGATGACGCTTCGGTACAGTACCGACATGACGACGACGAGGGCCGCCACGCCCCGAGCCTTCCCTCTGCCCGGGTACCCGATCGTCGTCGGCCCCTTCACCCACGTGGCGGCGGAGCGGGACCGGCTAGCCGCACTGCGCTGGCGCAGCTTCGACGCGCGCATGCTCGGAGCGACGGTCGGGGCGGTGATCTCCGGTGTCGACCTCACCGCGGAACTGTCTGACGAGGTGGTCGGGGAACTGCGCCGGGCGCTCCACGACTACAAGGTCATCTTCTTCCGGGACCAGCCGCTGACACCGCGCCAGCACGTCGCGTTCGCCCGGCGGTTCGGCGCCCTGGAGATCCACCCGTTCCTGGCCTCCAACACGGGCGAGCCCGAGCTCGTCCGCTTCGAGAAGACGGCGGAGGTGGGTGGCTACGAGAACTCGTGGCACCACGACGTGACCTGGCGGGAGTGCCCGTCCATGGGTGCCGTCCTGCACGCCATCGAGGTCCCCGAAGCCGCCGGCGACACCCTCTTCTCGGACATGTACGCCGCCTACGACTCGCTGGACGAGGCGACCAGGGAGGAGATCGACGGGCTCATCGCGGTGCACGACTTCACCCAGACCTTCGGGCACGCCATGACGGCCGAGGAGCGCCGCGCCGCGCAGGAGCAGTACCCCCCGGTCCGCCATCCCGTGGTCTGCGCGCACCCCGCCACCGGAAAGCTGCACCTCTACGTGAACCGGCCCTTCGTCAGCCACATCGAGGGGCTCGAGCGCGACGCCAGCCTCGAGCTCCTGGACCGCCTGTGTCGCCGCGCCGACGCGCCCGAGCACCAGTGCCGCTTCACCTGGACCCCCGACGCGGTGGCGTTCTGGGACAACCGCGCCGTGCAGCACTACGCGTCGAGCGACTACTGGCCGCAGCGCCGGACGATGGAGCGCGCCTCGGTCATCGGCACCCGCCCCTCCCGCTAGGAGGTCATCCGGGCACCAAGGGGCGCACCCCGAAGCGCTCCGGCCGTGCTCGGCCGACCGGAGCTGGCCGACGCGGTCGCGGTCTGGGAGCGCGAGCCGGTCCGCCCGTAGCGGACCTAACCTCCGCTGCATGGCAGGGATCGGCCCGTTCTCCCGCCGACAGCGCGATCGGCACGACGATGAGCTTCCGCTCACCGCCGGTCCGGTCTCGAACGGTGAGTTCGTGCCGGCGGCGGCAGGCCCCACGGACCGGGCGGTCAACGAACTGATCCGGGCGTCCATCGACGAGTCGGCCCGGCGGCTCGGCATGGACCGTCGGCGCTTCCTCCAAGGTGCCGGGGCGGTCGCGGCGTCCCTGGCGGCGTTCGAGCTCGCCGGGTGCTCGTCGCCGCCGGCGTTGCATGGGCAAGCGGTGTCCCACCCCCGGGGCCGGGGCGGACGGTTCAACGTGCCGCCGCCGGAGGACACTGCAGCCTGCCAACAGGCGCTCACCAGTTCGGACTTCATCTTCGACGTCCACACGCACCACGTGGTCCCGAGCGGTCCCTGGGCCCAGAACGCGCCGGAGACGGTCTCGCTCGTCCTCTCCATGCTCCCGCCGGGCTGCACCGACAGCCCGCAACTCGACTGCGTGGACCGGGCGACGTATCTGCACGACCTCTTCCTGGCCAGCGAGACGACGATGGCGATCCTGACCGACGTCCCCAATTCGGGTCCCTCCAACGCGCCGATACCGTTCCCCGAGGCCCTCAGCACACAGGAGATCACCGCGGGCCTCACGCACGGCGGCGCCAGTCGGATCCTGGTGGAGAACATCGTCGCCCCCAACGTGGGTCCGGTGGCTGCCACGCTCGACGAGATGTCGGGGGCGGTGGCGGCCGGTCCGCCCGTCGCGTTCAAGGTGTACACGGCCTGGAGCCCGAGCGGTCAGGGGTATTCGTTGGAGGATCCCGCCATCGGGCTCCCCACGGTCCAGCACGCGCACGACCTGGGCGTCAAGGTCTTCGTGGCCCACAAGGGCCTCCCGCTGGTGAATTTCGATCCGGCCTTCAACCACCCCGACGACATCGTGGCGGTGTCGCGCCAGTTCCCCGACATGCAATTCGTCGTGTACCACGCCGCGTGGGACCCGTCGCACGTCGAGGGCCCCTATGACCCGAACGCCACCATCGGCATCGACACCCTGCTCGCCGCACTCGATCGCCACGCGGTCCCGCCGAACGACAACGTGTGGGTCGACGTGGCCACGCTGTGGCGCCAGCTGCTCACCACGCCCGATCAGGCCGCCCACGCCATCGGGAAGCTGCTCAAGCGGGTGGGTGCGCAGAGGGTGATGTGGGGCACCGATGCCATCTGGTACGGGAGCCCCGAACCGCAGATCATGGCGATGAGATCGTTCCAGATCACCACCGAGTTCCAGGACGTCTACGGGTACCCGGCGCTCACCGACGCGCTGAAGGCGGGCCTCTTCGGCCTCAACGCGGCCCAGCTGTTCGGCGTCGACCCGACCGCCACGCGCTGCGGGCTGACGACGGATCCTCTGACCGCGAACATCCAAGAGAGCGCACAATTACGTGACGAGGGGGCCCTCCCGTCGGCGTGGCAGCCTCACGGGCCGACGACCCGCCGCCAGGTCCTCGACTGGCTCGCTTCGTCCGTCACGCCGTGGATGCCGTCCTGAGCGGAGGTTGGGCATCGTAGCTCCACGGCCCCAGCACGCGCCGAGGCCTGCGCCAGGCTCGTGTCGGCTCGGGCCACCTTTCTGCCGCCCTCTAAGGGAATTCCTAGAAGGCGTGACGGAGGTACCCGGTCTCACCCGTTCCGGCCGCCCCGGAGGAGGGTC
>CAWGOJ010000003.1:0-119458 GCA_963824195.1 uncultured Acidimicrobiaceae bacterium
CCCCGACGCAGAACGGCTTCGGTGACACGCTCGGCATAGGCGCGCAGGTGACCACGAACGCCACCGGTGGGTACTACCCATCAGGCTCGATGCCATAGCTGACGGCCAGCTTCGACCCGTGGTGGTCGGCCTACGCGAGCAGCCTCACCCTCAGCTACCAAATTGCGAACCAGGAACAGGTGATGGCCAACGACTGGCCTGCCGCGACGTCGGTGCCGCTGACGTCGTTCACCTCGAGTGGAAGCGGTCTGAGCGAGCCGCTGACCATACCGAGCGCCGACCAGACTCCAGATGTCTACGAAGTCAACGCCGACCTGATCGACACGGCAACCGATACGACGATCGGGTCAACCTGCGCCACCTATTCGGTGGGGATGCCCGGCGATACCCTCAACCTGAACACCTTGGCCTCCGGCCTCGGCTCGGGCGGACCTGCGCCGGTGCGCGGTGTCGAGTTGGCGAGCGAGTTCGGGACCAACCTCTTCCGCGAGCAGCTGGACACGTCGACCCTCCTGCCTTCGTGCGTGTCACCGTACACAGACACGACGACCTGCGGGCCGAGCGCCCTCGACTTCTCCAGTTACGACTCCGCCATCGGGCAGGCTGCGGCGGAGGCCGCCGCACTGGGGGTGACCTTCGAGGTGCAGGTGGCGCAGGGCAGCGCCCTCGAAAAGGGCCTCGTCACTTCGGGCCTCTGGCAGAGCCGACGTCCAGGCCATTGCCACTCACTTCGCCACGTCTGCCCCGGACCTGACGTACTTCGAGGCGTGGAACGAACCCAACGACACATGGGGCTCGGCCTCGACCTACGTGAGCGAAGTGCTGGCCCCCTTCTACGCCGGCATCCAGGCCGCCAACGCGGCGACGGGTCGCCATGATCTGGTCGTCGGCGGGACCGTCGTGGGTCCGGAACTGAGCTACTGGCAGCAGATCGCTGCCGCCGGAGGCTTCGCCGATCTCAATGTGGTGGGGGTTCACCCCTATACGGGTTACGACGACTCCTATGAGGAGGACAACATCCCCGTCTTCTTGCAGGACTTGAAGACACTCATGAGTGACAACGGGGCGGGAAGCGACCCTATCTTCAATACCGAGCAGGGGTGGTGGTCCGATGGCGACGGCGGCATTCTCCGATGCTGCCGGATGGGCGGCGAGCGCGTTCATGTGGAACAAGTCGCTCGGCATCACCAACTGGAACTACTTCATGTACGAGGGTTCATACACAGATGGCGACGGGTCGTTTTCACTCATACAGGGCGCCGATGTTGACGACTACGTCAAGCCCGACGGCATCGCCCTCATGACGGTGTCCAACGTTCTTGGCGGTCGTCCCTTCGTCGCCATGGTGCCGACCGGCATTCCCCACACCTACGCCATGGAGTTCGGTCCATCGGCGACCTCGACGTCGAGCATCGTGGCCATCTGGACGGACGACCTGTCCACCACGGCCGACCTGTCGCTCACCACTGGGAGCGCCACGCTGCCCGTCACCGGCACCCTCGGACAGGCGAGCAGCCTGAGCGTTGCGTCTGGCACCCAGACGCAACTGGGCATCTCCGGATCGCCCCAGTACATCAGCGTCCCATCCGGTTCGACCTTGACCATCGCCGCACCGGAGAGCTTCGGCGCTGACCTGGCGCTCGCGGCTGGCACGACGGCCTCGGCGTCATCGGCTCAGTCCGGTAAGTCAGCGTCCGACGTGATCCGCTCGACCACCGACATCACAGGCGCCACGGTCCCCGACGCCACCTCGGAGTGGGGAAAGGACTACGGCGGCTGGATTGCCAACGCCAGTGACACCAGCCCGACGGTCACCGTCACGTTCCCCAGTGCACACAGTGTCGACCGGGTGCTGGTGTCGACGGCCACCCTCGGAAGTGTCATGCCCGGCCTGCGCGACTACAAGGTCCAGCTCGACGAGGGCGGCACCTGGACCACCGTGGCCAACGTGACCAATGAGTTCTTCAACCGGATGGAACTCTTGAGCTTTCCCTCGGTCACAGCCACCGGGGTGCAGGTCACGATCTCTTCGATCAACGCCGGAGGTGCCGCGGGTGGTGAAGAGCCCTGGTTCTGGAACTCAAACTTCCTGAACGAAGGTGCGGTCTATTCGGTCGAGGCATACGGCCCCGGGGGCGGTGAGTCCCCGTCGCAGCAGAACATCTCGTTCACCTCGACGGTGCCGACGTGGTCCAGCGTGGGTGGCACCTACACGCCGGCGGCGACGGCCACCTCAGGCCTGCCCGTGGCTCTCTCGGTGGATGCCAGCGCCTCGTCGGTATGCGCCATCTCGGCGGGGACGGTCTCCTTTCTCGGGGCGGGCACCTGCGTGCTCGACGCCAACCAGGCCGGCAACGCCAACTACGCCGCCGCGCCCCAGGTCCAACAGTCCTTCAGCGTGAGCGGCACTCCGTCCCCCTCGGCCGACTTCGTTTCCCCCACTCACTCGGGGGGCTACTGGGAGGTGACCGCCGACGGCGGCCTCTTCGCCTTCGGCGACGCCGGGTTCTACGGGTCGATGGGCGGCACGCCGCTCAACAGCCCGGTGGTCGCCATGGCGGAGACCCCCGACGGCAAGGGCTACTGGGAGGTGGCCGCCGACGGCGGCCTCTTCGCCTTCGGCGACGCCGGGTTCTACGGGTCGATGGGGGGCACGCCGCTCAACAGCGCCGGTGGTCGCCATGGCGGCGACCCCCGACGGCAAGGGCTACTGGGAGGTGGCCGCCGACGGCGGCCTCTTCGCCTTCGGCGACGCCGGGTTCTACGGGTCGATGGGGGGCACGCCGCTCAACAGCCCGGTGGTCGCCATGGCGGCGACCCCCGACGGCAAGGGCTACTGGGAGGTGGCCGCCGACGGCGGCCTCTTCGCCTTCGGCGACGCCGGGTTCTACGGGTCGATGGGGGGCACGCCGCTCAACAGCCCGGTGGTCGCCATGGCGGCGACCCCCGACGGCAAGGGCTACTGGGAGGTGGCGCCGACGGCGGCGTCTTCGCCTTCGGCGACGCCGCGTTCTACGGGTCGATGGGGGGCACGCGCGCTCAACAGGCCGGTGGTCGCGATGGCGGCGACCCCCGACGGCAAGGGCTACTGGGAGGTGAGCGCCGACGGCGGCCTCTTCGCCTTCGGCGACGCCGGGTTCTACGGGTCGATGGGGGGCACCCGGCTCAACAGCCCGGTGGTCGGCATGGCTGTCTCTTCCTGATTCGCGCCGACCTGTCGATAGGACGTGCACCGCCCCACCCGCCGCGACCGCCGCCGACCGTGTCACCGTCGACGGCCCGTGCCTCCCAGGGTCATTGTGGGGTCCTGCCGGACGCTGAGCATGACGCGTTCGGCCGTTGTGCCCGAACCTACGACAAGGACCCGGGTCGTGCTCAGTGAGCGCAGGAAGAGTCGGAGCACGATGCGCCCGACCATGATGACGCCGATGGCAAACGATGACCGCCATCACGAGCTGGGTGGCGTAGGGCTCGGCCGTTCCGAAGCAGCCATGCAGCAGCCAGCCGATCGCAGAGCGAGCACGCAACCCCAGCCGACACCGAAGGAGAGCTCGCGCAACTCGAGGAACGAGCTGGGCTGCAGGGGACGGTGAGCCACGCTGAGCTTGACCAAAATCGAGAGGGTTAACGCCACCGGGAAGAAATCGAAAAGGAGCTGCCACATGCCCATCATCCAAGAGGTGGCGAGAACATTTGGAATCGAAGTCCTTCCGACGTCTTTCTAGCCAAATCCGTTGGAGTCCAGAGGGAGCTCGTCTCCACTCGCAGTTTGGGTCAGTCCCCCGCGGAGAGCCACGAGCGGCGGCCCGCTACAGGTCGATGCCCAGCAACCGCGCACCGTCGGCCACCGGCCGGCCCGCCGTCGCCTCCTCGTCGAGGGCCCGCAGCGCGCCGGGCGTGTCGAGGTCGTCGTCGAGCGCGGCGCGCACCGCCGCCAGCCCGTCCGAGCCGTCCCCCGCGGGCGCACTGGACCACAGCGCCAGCCGCGCCGCGGCGGCGGGCATGTCCTCGGCGGTGTCCCAGTCCCAGTCCTCGCGGTAGTGGTGGGCCAGCAGGGCCAGCCGGACCGCGGCCGGGTCCCACTCCTTGCACAGGTCCCCGACGAAGACCAGGTTGCCGAGCGACTTCGACATCTTCGTCCCTCGAGGCCCACCAGGCCCACGTGGAACCACAGCCGGACGAAGGGCTTGTCGGTCACCGACTCGGACTGGGCCGTCTCGCACTCGTGGTGCGGGAAGACGAGGTCGCGCCCTCCGCCGTGGATGTCGATCGTCTCGCCGAGCTCGCGCAGCGCCAGGGCCGAGCACTCGATGTGCCAGCCCGGCCGGCCCGGCCCCCAGCGCGACTCCCAGGCCGGCTCGTCGGGCAGCGAGGGCTGCCACAGCACGAAGTCGAGCGGGTCGCGCTTGTTGGGGTCGTCGGGGTTGCCCCCGTGCTCGGCGGCGAGCACGAGCATGTCGGTCCCGCCCGTAGCCGCTGATGCGGCCGAACTCGGGGAAGGTCGCCACGTCGAAGTAGACCGACGCCGCCCGACTCGTAGGCGTGGCCCGCGCTCGAGCGCCGCGCCGATCAGCGAGAGGATCTCGGAGATCGCCGAGGTCGCCCGCGGCTCGGAGTACACCGGCAGCAGGTTCAGCATCGCCCATCTCGGCGTCGAAGCGGGCCATCTCCTCGGCCGCCAGGTCGAGGTAGTGCACGCCGAGCTCGCGGGCCTTGCGCAGGATGTCGTCGTCGACGTCGGTGACGTTGCGCACGCAGCCGCGTCTCGTGGCCGAGCGTCCCGGAGGCGCCGCTGCAGCATGTCGAAGTACAGGTAGACGGCGGCGTGCCCGAGGTGCGCGGAGTCGTAGGGGGTGATGCCGCACGAGTACATGGTCACGAGCGGGCCGGGCTCGAAGGCCACCATCTCGCCGCCGCGCCGTGTCGTAGAGCCGCACGGCTAGATTCCGGCCATCCTGCAGCGTCGAGTGCGCCTTGTGCCGGATGTTCAGGGTGATACAGACGGCGGTGAAGGCCTCAATGGCCGCCGCCTGGCTCAGGCTCCCGGCGTCGAGCGGCCGCAGCCCGCGCATCAGCTCCACCAGCGCGATCGGTGGCCGCCGTGGCCTCCGGGTGGTCCGAGCACACCAGCACGTCAGCTTCCAACCCCGATTCGAGGTTTTCCATTTCCGAGGCGGGCAGGTGGTGGAAGGCGGCCGCCACCAGGGACTCGGGCAGGGCGGCCTGGACGGCGGCGGCCACCGAGCCCCGCGGGGGGATCAGCGCCAGCATCTCGCGGCCCTCCTTGACCAGGGCGTTGGCCATGGAGACCACCACCTTGCCGGCGAGCGGCTCCCGCAGCGGCCTCACGGTCGCGATGGCGCTGTCCCAGGGGGTGGCCACGACGACGAGCTCGGCGCCCGCGGCGCCCGCGTTGTCCGCCCCGTCGAGGGCCAGGTCCCGCTCCGGCCAGCGCGCCACGACCTCGTCGGCCACGCCGACGGCCCGCTCCGCGTCGCGCGAGCCCATGGTGACCCGCGACGCCGGCCTCGGCCAAGCGGACCGCCACTCCCGCCCGGCGGGGCCCGTCCCTCCGAGAATTCCCACGTGCACGCCCCTACCTTCGCATAACCTCGCGGTCGCTGATGGGACTCCTCGACGGAAAGCGGCTCCTCATCACCGGCGTGCTCACCGACGCCTCGCTGGCCTTCGCCGTGGCCCGGCTGGCCCAGGAGGAGGGGGCCGAGATCGTCCTCTCGGGCGCGGGGCGGGCCCTGTCCCTCACGCAAGCGGACCGCCCGCAAGCTGCCCCACGAGCCCGAGGTGCTCGAGATCGACGTCACCTCGCCCGAGCAGCTGGCCGCCGCCGGGGAGGCGCTGGCCGCGCGCTGGGACCGCCTCGACGGGCTCCTGCACGCCATCGGCTTCGCGCCCGCCGACTGCCTGGGCAACGGCATGTTCGCCGCCGACTGGGACGACGTCTCGGTGGCGCTCAACATCTCCGCCTACTCGCTCAAGGCTCTGGTCGACGCGTTCCTGCCGCTGCTGTCCGCCGCCGGCGCGCGACGGGGGCGCGTCGGTCGTCGGCCTCGACTTCGACGCCACGGTGGCCTGGCCGCTCTACGACTGGATGGGCGTGGCCAAGGCGGCTCTCGAGTCCCTCACCCGCTACCTGGCCAAGGAGCTCGGCCCCGACGGCATCCGGGTCAACCTCGTGGCGGCGGGCCCGGTGCGCACCATGGCGGCCAAGTCGATCCCGGGCTTCTCGCGCCTTCGAGGACACCTGGGCCGACCGCGCCCCGCTCGGCTGGGACGTCCACGACTCCGCCGCCGTGGCCAAGGCCTGCATGGCGCTGTTCAGCGATCTCTTCCCCATGACGACCGGCGAGATCGTCCACGTCGACGGCGGGGTCCACGCCGTCGGCGGCTCCGCCTGACGGCACCTCGGCACCACCGCCTCCGGTACACCCTCCCGGTCGCCCGTACCCGCCGGGTCGCCCGGTCGACCTGCCCGATTGCTCCCGTCGGTCACGTTAATTGTGCGGAAATTGTGCGACCCCAGGGTCCGAACTGGCCCTAAGGAGGATCCGACGCTCCCGCCTGAATCGCCGGTGGCGCGGCCCGGCACGGTGGTGTTGGATGGGGGTTCCCCCCTTCCGCTCATCGATCGTTACGGATAACGAACTGCTCCCCTTGGCCAGGAATCTCGTCGCCTCCGACCGTCCGTCCACCCCCCGCCGTTCCCACGGCATCGGGGGTCAGCAGGCTCGTGCACCCGCAGCCGGCAGTGGCGAGGGGCAGGCGATGAGCGCGTCGGGTCCCAAGGTCAAGACCCGCAAACGGAGGGCGGTCCACGCCGTCGCCGGCGAGCCGAACTTCAAGATTCCGGCTCCGCCTCCGGTGCCGCACGACAACGGCCGCGCCGGCGCTGCCTCCCCGCCCTCTCGCACCCTCAGCGACCGGGATCTCACGCTCATGCAGATCTCCTGCGACTTCCTCTGCGCCTGCATCGCACTCCCCCTCTCCCTGATCCTCCTCTCGCGGCTCTCCTCGGTGCCGGTGAACGCGCCGGGAGAGTTCCTGACGAACATGAAGGTCGACTCGCTGTTCCCCGTCGCCGTCGTCGCTCGCACTTGCCCTGGGCGGCGCCTACCGCGTGGCTCACCGTCGCCTGCAGCCCAGCGCGTTCCTCGATCTGCGCGACCTCTCCTTCGGCGTCGGCTGCGGTTGCGTGCTCGCCCTGGCGATCGGCGCGTTCCTGCACGGCGTCTTCGGAACACCCGAGCCGTACGCCACCCAGCTCGTCATGGCGGTCATCGTCGCCATCGGCGTCATCACCGTGGGACGCATCGTCCTGCGCTTCTTCCTCCGTCGGCTGACCACGACCCGGGTGCTCGTCGTCGGTTCGGGCACGTCGGCCGATCGCGTCATGCTCGGCGTCCGGCAGGAGCCCGCCATGACGCTGGTCGGACGGGCCGTCGACGGTGACACGGTGGACGCCGGTGCGATCGGGAAGGTGACCGACCTCCCGGAGCTCTGCCGGCAGCTCGAGGTGCATCGCATCCTGGTGGCGGCCAGCGAGCAGTACTCGGCGGAGTCGCTCGACATCTACCGCCGGCTGCAGGACTCCGTGCACATCGCGATGGTGCCGCGCTACTACGAGCTGATCAGCTGGCGGTCGCGTCTCACCGACCTCTCCGGCACGCCCTTCCTCGAGATCGCCCGGCCACACCTGAGCGTGTGGGACAGGTTCGTGAAGCGGGCGTTCGACCTGTGCATCAGCTCGGCGGTGCTCGTGGTGATGTCGCCGCTGCTCCTGGTCGTGGCCGTCGGCGTGAAGCTGAGCTCGCCCGGACCCGTGTTCTTCCACCAGGTCCGCCTCGGCCGCAACGCCGAGCCGTTCACCGTCACCAAGTTCCGCTCCATGACCATGGATGCCGAGGCAGCCGGCGACGCAGAGTCCGAGATCGACGATCCCGACCGACCGCTGCACGAGGTGCGCAAGAAGAAGGACGAGACGGGCCGGGTCACCGACTTCGGGGCGTTCCTGCGCCGGACCGGCATCGACGAGATCCCCCAATTCATCAACGTCTTCAAGGGCGACATGTCCATCGTGGGTCCGCGCCCGTTCGTCCCCAGCGAGTCCAACGTCGAGGGTTGGGCGACGCGCCGCTTCGAGGTGCGACCGGGCATCACGGGCCTGTGGCAGGTCTCGGGGCGCAACGACCTGACCCGCAAGGACCTCGTGCAGCTCGACTACCTCTACGTGGCGTCCTGGTCGCTGTGGTGGGACCTCAAGATCATGTTCGAGACCCCCATGACGATGGCCCGGGGCACCGGCGCCTACTGAGACGGCTCGCCTCGACGGCTCGGCCGATCACCCAGGACACTCTGCAAAACGTTGCGGGTCCATCAGTTGTTCAGGCGTCCGGTCCTGATCGAGGAGCGCCTGCGCGTGCTGGAGCAGAAGGTCAGATGGGTCGAACGAATCGCCCTGGACCTCCGATGAGCTCCAACCACTCGTACGACGTCTTGTCCAAGACGAAGAGTGGAGTGCCCGGTCCTTCTACGGGGTATACCGCAGCTCGGCGATCTCTGCTTCGCGCTCATCCTATCGTCGCCCTCGTCTGATCCGGAGTGGATATGGAGAGCAAGTGAGAACCTTTGGCGCGATCGTCGCAACGTTCGGACTGTGGTTCGGCGTCGCCACGATCATTGCACGACTTCCCGTTATCGCCAGGACCTCGACCCTCACTCGCGTGGCACTTTCGTGGTCCACGTCTTGGGCACTTGTCGGCTTCGGGATAATGGCCCTGGGCTGGTTGCATCTGTTCTACGCGGGTGTGTTCTTCGCAATCGGTCTCGTGGCGGGGGGGCTGGCCACGGTGGTCTGGGTACGAACGCTTGCTGGTCGATCCCCACATCGTTGGTGTCCATCGATCAACGGTCTGAGTCTCTCGGACCTCGCTGTCGCTGCTGTGGGCATACTCGCACTCGGGGCTGCCGCATTGGGTGCTGTTCGCCGGCCTTTCGGCGGGGACGAGAAGGACTACAAATGGGTGGCCCCGCTGGCCTGGGCGCATGCGCACCACTTCGTAGAGGTCAGCTACCGACTGTCAAACGGCTTCAACCTGGCCGAGTATCTGACGGTCCCGGCAGCGACATTTCGTGCGCTCGTGGTTGCTCGGTTTGTCGAAGTTGCAATGCTGGTCGGGATTGGGTTGTCAGCGGCGGCATTGGCAAATGCGGCCGGAGTTCGACGTGGATGGTGGGTGGGCATCGCCGCCGCCTCGATACCACTGGCGGTGATCGACGCGACCTGGGTGGGAAGTGACCTAGAGCCAGCAGCGTTTCTGGCCACAGCGGCGCTTGCCTTCTTGATACTGCGCGGGAACTACCGAATTGCGTTCTACAGCGTGCTTACGGCAGGCGCAGTGCAAGCGAAGGTGATCGTAGCTCCGGTTGCCGTCGTCATGACCGTGGTCCTGGTCCTTCTCTTCGATAGCGAGCGTGGCCGTGTCGCGCTCCGCCGCACTGTTGCCTATTCCATCGGGACGGTGGGGTCGCTCATCGTCGGTTTCACGCACACACTCGTTCTCACGGGTCACCTGGTGGCAAACAACGTTCGGTCCATCTATCCGAGCGGAAGCGCGGCTGTGGCCAGCGGCGAAGCGGCAGGACGCATTCCGAACCTATTCGACATCCTTCTTCTGCCGGTCAACCCCTTCATAACGGGCATCATCGGTCAGCATGAGCCGTATGGAGGCAGGACCGGGCTAGCAATGTTGGTTGGACTACCTGTCGTCGTCGTGCTCATATTGAGGTATCGAGACCTGAGATCACGAATGTTTGCGTTTTTTGTGCTCGGGGCGCTGACTTATCTGGTCATCGCCCCAGTCTTCATCAAAACGCGATTCCTGCTGGTGTCGTGGATCTTCTTCTTGGTCGCCATTGGAGTGGCGGGAGAAGAACTCGTCAGTCGGAACGCCCGCCTTCGACGAATTGGATTATGGGCAGTTCCAGGAATACTGCTTGTCAGCGTTCTCGATCCGGTACGCGTGCTAGCCCGGCTCGCTTGAGCGATGGGCTTTGGCGGTCCGGACGCCCGCCTTCATCATCGTGACGTTCTCTCCGGCGCAGGGTTACGCTCGCCTGAGCCGGTCGCCTCGACGCCTGAGCCGGTCGCCTGGCCCCCGTGGCGCCGTAGCACAGCAAGCCAGAGCGTGCCGGCGGACCGGTGACGAACGGAGACCACGGTTGAGCACCACGCCGCGAGATCACCTTCGGCTCACCATGGGTCGGCGCCGGCGGTCGAAGGGCCCTGACCGGGCCGCCGCACCTCCGCCGGTAGTTTGCAAGGCATGAGCATGCGGGGACACGCCATGGGTGGCGGGCGCGGCGGCGGCTGGGGCTGGCATGCGCTCCATGCGCCAGGACCGGGCCGTCCTCCAGCACCGGGTCAAGAAGGGCACGGCGCGGCGCATGCTCACCTTCGCCGTCCCCTACCGGAAGATCCTGGCCATCTTCCTGCCGGTCGTGATCCTCGACGCGGTCATCAGTGCCGTGAACCCGCTCATCCTGCGGGCGCTCATCGACAACGGCATCCTGAAGAAGGACACCGACCTGGTCATCGAGCTGGCCTTCCTCGTCGGCCGTGCTGGCGCTCGTCGACGCCGGGCTCGTCGCTCACCGAGCGCCGCATCTCCGCGCTACATCGGCGAGGGCCTGATCTTCGACATGCGCTCCAAGGTGTTCCGCCACATCCAGAGCATGCCGCTGGCCTTCTTCACCCGCACCCAGACCGGCGCGCTGGTCAGCCGGCTGAACAACGACGTGATCGGCGCCCAGCAGGCCTTCACCGACCTCCTGTCCAACGTGGTCGGCAACCTCGTGACCGTGGTCATCGTGCTCGGCGCCATGTTCTACCTGAGCTGGCAGATCACCCTGGCCGCCCTGGTCCTCCTCCCGGTCTTCCTCGTCCCGGCCCGCTTCGTCGGGCGCACGCTCGGCTCGCTCACCAAGGAGGGCTACGACCTCAACTCCGAGATGAACATGGTGATGCAGGAGCGCTTCAACGTCGGCGGGCGCCATGCTGGTCAAGCTGTTCGGCCGGCCCGAGGCGGAGGCGCGAGTCCTTCGAGGCCAAGGCGGGACGGGTGCGCGACATCGGCATCGCCCAGGCCACCTACGCCCGGGTGTTCTTCGTCGCCCTCACCCTCACCGCATCGCTGGCCACCGCCATCGTCTACGGCTTGGGCGGCGTCGCCGCGGTCGACGGCGTCCTCGCAGGTGGGCACCGTCGTCGCCCTGACCCGCTACCTGACCCGCCTCTACGGGCCGCTGACCCAGCTCTCCAACCTGCAACCTCGACGTCATGACGGCGCTGGTCTCCTTCGAGCGGCTCTTCGAGGTGCTCGACATCGTCCCCATGATCGAGGAGGACCCCGACGCCGTCGCCATCCCGCGCGGGCCGGCGTCCATCGAGTTCGACGACGTCGACTTCACCTACCCGAGCGCCGAGGAGGTCTCGCTGGCCTCGCTCGAGTCGGTGGCCGTGCTCGAGTCGGGCTCCGCGCAGCGAGGTCCTGCACGACGTCTCGTTCCGCGTCGAGCCGGGCCAGATGGTGGCGCTGGTCGGGCCCGTCGGGCGCGGGCAAGACCACGATCTCGATCGCTGGTCCCGCGCCTCTACGACGTGACGGCGGGGTCGGTGCGCCTGAACGGCGTCGACGTGCGCCACGCCACCATGGCCTCGCTGCGCGACGTGGTCGGCGTCGTGACCCAGGACCCGCACCTCTTCCACGACACGCTGCGGGCCAACCTCCTGTACGCCCGGCCCGAGGCCACCGAGGCCGACGTCCTCGCGGCCCTCGACCAGGCCCAGATCGGGCACCTGGTCGGCGACGCTGCCCGACGGGCTCGACACCGTCATCGGTGAACGGGGCTACCGGCTCTCGGGCGGCGAGAAGCAGCGGGTCGCCCTGGCCCGCCTCATGCTCAAGGCGCCCGACGTCGTGGTCCTCGACGAGGCCACGGCCCACCTCGACTCCGAGTCCGAGGCCGCCGTGCAGCGCGCCCTGCGCCAGACGCCTGGCCGGCCGCACCTCCCTCGTCATCGCCCACCGGCTCTCGACGGTCCGCGAGGCCGACCAGATGCTGGTCATCGACGACGGGCGCGTCGTCGAGCGGGGCACCCACGCCAGCCTGCTGGCCGACAACGGCCTCTACGCCGAGCTCTACCGGACCCAGTTCGCCGACCAGGAGGAGGAGACCGAGGCGGCCGGGCCTGAGCGCCGCCGGCGACGGTCCGGCGGAGGCGGGCGGCTACTTGCCCTCGAACTCGGCCTGCTGCTTGTTGGCCTTGGCGGCGTAGCCCGCCGGCATGTCGTCGCTCACGAACTCCACCGAGGCGCTCAGCGCCTCGAACTTGAGCGCCTCGGGCAGGCCCCGGTAGACGAAGGCGTCGATGGTGCGCTTGATCGACTGCACGGCCAGGGGCGCGTTGGCCGCGATGTCCGCCGCGATGGCCATGGCGGTCGGCACCAGCTCCTCGCGGGTCGTGACCTGCTGCACGATGCCGAGGCGTCCGGCCGTCTGCGGCGTCGATGCGGCGGCCGGTCAGGGCCAGCAGCTTGGCGTGCCCCGCGCCGATCTCGGTGGCCAGGCGCAGGTCTCCCCCGGCGTCGACCGACACCCCGACCTGGGCCTCGGGCAGGGCGAAGACGGCGTCGTCGGCCGCCACCCTGATGTCGCACATGAGGGCGAGCTCGAAGCCGAAGCCCAGGCAGTAGCCGTGCACGGCGCACACGATCGGCTGGGGCAGGTCGTGGAAGACCCGGAAGCGCTCGTGCACCCAGCGGATGCCCTCGTAGTAGTTGCGGGCCTTCTCCGCCGGCGAGCGCCCGGTCACCCGGTCCTCGGGCATGCCGAGGTCGATCCCGGCACAGAAGGCCCGGCCCTCGGCCTTGACCACGAGGACCCGGATGCGGTCGTCGAAGCGGCAGCGGTCGGCCAGGACGCCCAGCTGCCGGGTCGCCTCCCAGGACCACATGTTGAGCTTCTCGGGATAGTCGAGCGTCAGCGTGCCGACGCCGCTGCCGTCGCTCGGCGGATCGAGGCGCAGCTGCCAGTCCTCCTCGGGCAGCACGGGCTCGGTGCGGATCGGCATGTCCCTCCCGGTAAAACTAGAATCTGTTCTAATCGCCGGGCAGCACCCGGGCAAGACGGGCCACAATCGACGGGTACCCAAACGCTAGGAGGTCTCCCCGTGCACAACGAGCTCTGCGAACGCCTCGGGATCGAGTTCCCCATCTTCGCCTTCACCCACTGCCGCGACGTGGCGGCCGCGGTCTCCAACACCGGCGGCATGGGGGTGCTCGGCGCCGTCGGCTTCAGCGCCGACGAGCTCGAGGTCGAGCTCACCTGGCTCGACGAGCACGTCGGCGACCGCCCCTACGGGGTGGACATCGTCATCCCGGGCAAGTACGAGGGCATGGGCGAGCTCGACCCGGTCAAGCTCGAGGCGGAGCTGCGGGCGATGATCCCCGAGGAGCACCGGACCTTCGCCAAGAAGATCCTGGCCGACCACGGCGTGCCCGAGCTCGAGGGCGGCCCGCGCCGCGAGCTGCTCGGCTGGACGGCGGCCACCGCCGCGCCCCTGGTCGAGGTCATCCTGCGCCACGACAAGGTCAAGCTGGTGGCCAACGCGCTCGGCACCCCGCCCGACGACGTCATCGCGCAGGTGCACGACCACGGCATGCTCGATCGCCGCGCTGGCCGGGTCGGTCAAGCACGCGCTGAACCACAAGGCCGCCGGCGTCGACATCATCGTCTGCCAGGGCTCCGAGGGCGGCGGCCACACGGGCGACGTCGGGCTCCATCGTGCTGTGGCCCGAGGTCATCGACGCGGTGGCTCCCCTGCCGGTGCTCGCCGCCGGCGGCGTCGGGTCACGGTCGCCAGATGGCGGCCGCCATGGTCATGGGCGCCGCCGGCGTCTGGACGGGCTCGCTGTGGCTGACCGTGGAGGAGGCCAACGTCCCGCCCAAGCAGATGGAGACGCTACCTGGCGGCCACGCAGCGCGACACCGTCCGGTCCCGCTCGTTCACCGGGAAGCCGTGCCGGTTGCTGAGGAACGACTGGACCGACGCCTGGGAGGCCCCGGGCAACCCCAAGCCGCTGCGGCATGCCGCTGCAGATGATGGTGGCCATCGAGTGCGTCTCGCGGGGCCACGCCTACCCCGAGGAGGCCCGCGACGTGAACTTCAACCCGGCGGGGCAGATCATCGGCCGGGCCACCTCGGTCCGCCGCACCAAGGACGTGGTGCTCGAGATGGTCGAGGAGTACATCGACGCCGTGGAGAAGCTCCAGCAGGTCAACGAGGGCGCCACCGCCTGAGCCGTGGGCCGCGTGGCGCGGCCGGAGGACACGGGAGTGGCATGATGGTGCGTCAGCCCGATTGGACCTGGAGGTCGCGTCAGTGGCTGATCAAGGAGTCGACGAGGGCCGCCCGCCCGGGTGGTACCCGGGGGCCACCCCCAACGAGCAGCTGCAGTGGGACGGGCAGCGCTTCACGGCGCGTCGGCGCTGGGTCCACTCCTCCTGGGTCGACGTGCCGCTGGAAGACCCCGGTCGGGAACGGCGGCCGACCCCGGGCCCGGGCAAGCAGGACCACCGGTGGAGCGCCACGACCGTCATCCTGCTCGTGGTCGCCCTGGCGGGGCTGGGTGCCGTCATCTACGCCGTGGCGAGCGGGGTCAACTCCGCCCCGACCCCCAAGTCGACGTCCGCCGCCACCACCGTGCCGGCGGGCACGACGACGCCCACGTCCGCCTCGATCCAGCAGGGGTCGGCCGCGGAGGTGGCCGCCTGTCAGTCCGACGCCCGGACCGTCGACACCGCGGTCCAGGCCTACATGGCGGAGCACGGCACCTACCCGTCGCCGCCCTCGCCCTGGAGCGCGGCCAGCTACGCCGCCAACTTCGCGCCGCTGACGGCCAGCGGCGGGGGCGGCCCGTTCATGCAGACGCCTCCGGGCACGACCTTCTACGTCATCGAGTACGACGCCGCCGGCCACGTCTGGGTGGCGCCGCCCGGGTCCTACCAGGTCTCCTACAACCGCGGCCAGGACTTCGATCTCGACCCCGACATCTGCACGGCCGCCGTCGGGTAAGGGGCACGCCACAACCACAACAACCGACCTCGGCCTCGGCCGGATGAAATGGGCACGTGACAGGCGCCCCACACGTGACACCTCCGCCGGATGAATTGTGCAAGTGAAAGGTCCCCCACACGTGAGCAGGATCCAGGGAACCGAGGAGGGGCCCAGCGCTGTACTCTCTATGCCTTAGCCGGAGGGACCACATGGGCGATCGAATCGACGAGCTCAGCGACGCTCGATCGGCTTACGACCGCCGGGATTGGCATGGGGCGTTCGACCTGCTGACGGCGGCCGAGAAGCGCTCGCCGCTCGCGCCGGAAGATGTCGAACTGCTGGCAGAGGCGGCACGGTGGGCACGTGAGTACGGCGCCATGATCGACGCCCTGGAGCAGGCCGAGGCTCGCTACGAACGCGTCGGCAAACGAGGCCTCGCGGCGGGAGTCGCATTGTCGCTGTGCCGTGAACACTTCGTCCGCAACAGCCTTTCTGAGGCCGGAGGCTGGCTTGGTCGTGCCTCTCGCCTGCTTGAGGACGAGCCCGAATGCTCTGCCCACGGCTACCTGCAGTGGGCCCTCGGCCGAGCTGCATGGGCCGACGAAGATTCAGTGTCCGCCCTGAACCACGCCCGCGAGGCGAGCGCGATCGGTCGTCGGCTGGGTGACATCGATCTAGAAGCCTTCGGTTTGCACGACGAGGGGCATGTGTTGATCGCTCGGGGCGACGTCGACGAGGGTCGTGCCTTGGTCGATGAGGCTGCTGCCATGAGCGGTGCCGCCAGCAACCCATACACCACCGGAATGGTCTATTGCGGCGCGATCTGGGCCTACCGCAACATGGCCGACTGGCGACGTGCCGGCGAGTGGACCGACGCGTCGCTGCGATGGTGCGAGCGAGAATCGTTGAGTGGCTTTCCTGGTCTCTGTCGGTTCCATCGCGCTCGAGGTCCGCCGTCTTCGCGGGGAGCTTGACAACGCCGAGCGAGACGCCCTCGATGCCATCGAAGAGTTGTTGCCGGCCAACCTGATTGCGACCGGATGGGCCTTGACCGAGCTCGGTGAGATCCGGCGGCGAAGGGGCGATCAATCAGGGGCCCGAGACGCCTTTCGACGTGCCCAGGAGCTGGGCGGACTGCCCCAGCCGGGACTGGCGCTGTTGCTGTTGGACGAAGGTAAGCCTGACGCTGCTCTAGCCAGCATTACCGACGCGTTGGCCCAGATGGTCGGCGTCCACCAAGAGGACCGCGGCTCGGTTCTACCCGCAGCGGTGACGATCGCCTTGGCAGCCGGTCGGGTCGACCGAGCCCATGATGCTTTGGCCGAGCTGGAGTCTTGGGGGAACTCGTTCCACACCACTGCCGCCCTCGCCTCTGTCGCCGAAGCGCGCGGCCAGGTCCGATTGGCCAACGGCGACACAGAGGCCGCGGTTACTTCGCTGCGGGAGGCATGCCGCCTCTGGTGCCAGGTCGACGCGCCATTCGAGGCGGCTCGTGCTCGGCTTATCATCGCCGGAGCGCTACGTGGCGGTGGCCATGAGTCCACCGCCACGGGGGAGCTCGAGGCGGCGCTCAGCGCGTTCGAACGTCTCGGCGCGGTCAGAGAGGCAGAGCGGGTGCGCTCGATGCTCCACGCGGCCCGGCGGAGCCGGGCTACGTGCACCCTGATGTTCACCGACATTGTCGACTCGACCAGGCTCGTCGAGGTCCTGGGTGATGACGCGTGGGGAAACCTACTGGGTTGGCACGACCGTACCCTGCGTCAGTGTTTTCATGCGCACAACGGTCGGGAGATCAACCATGAAGGAGATGGGTTCTTCGTATCGTTCACCGATTCCTTTGACGCCGTCGAATCCGCCATTGCGATCCAGCGCACCCTGGCCGATCACCGTCGTGAGCATGGCTTCGCTCCGCAGGTGCGCATTGGTGTCCACGCCACCGAAGCTGTCGACCTTGGCGATGACTACTTGGGTAAGGGAGTCCACGAAGCTGCCCGTGTCGGTGCCGCCGCCGGCACTGGAGAGATCCTTGTGACCGCGGCCGTCGTCGATTCGGTCGCCGACCACTTCCACGTTCGTAACCGCCGTGAACTCGATCTGAAGGGGCTCTCCGTCGCCCTCGACGTCGCAAGCGTCGAGTGGCAATAGTCACTTCCGAGCGCCGTCCGGCGACGCCGTTGCCATCCGCCGGTTGGGAGCCATCATTGGATCGGACAGATCGGCGCGAGATGTGCCGACACCGGGTGGGTTCTGGGTATCCCCTACCGCCGAGAGGGTGGGGACAATTCGGCACCATGGGCCCGGCTGCGAAACCGCATCGAGGGGCTGACGGTCCTGCGGCAATTCGGGGGGAGGACCTGCCCCAGTACGCCGGGCCCGGGTCACACCCTGCGAATCCTTCGGGGTAGTGCCGCGACCGGTCCTCGGTGACTCCGGCTGGCGGCCACTACTGATCGCCGGCATGGCGAAGCCCGAACTCCCAGATCGACTTGGTGGCGTCGATCTCTCGGGACGTACGACCGAGGAAGAGGCTCAGCATCAGCCCGAGATGCCCGCCGGGCCAGGTGTGACCGGCACCGCGTGACGTCCACAGCGTCACCTCTCCTGGCTGCCCCTCCGCACCGTAGGTCGTCCTGGTGAGCGTCGGGCTCACGGCGGCTTCCGTCGGTGGATCCGTGAAGCCGTTCGCCAGCGCCCATGCCCGGGCGGCGTCGGGGACGCTTTCGTTCCAACGTTGTGTGCCGCTGCCACCGTACGGATTGATCCTGTCCTTCGTGCCGTGAAACGACAGGATGGGGACCGCCCGGTTCACCGTGACGCCAGGCGAGCGCAGCCCTGCCACCGCACCCACCGCCTGGACAAGCTCAGGGTGAACACTGGCAAAAAGACTTGACATCCGAGCACCCCCGGACATCCCGGCGAGGATCACGCGATCTTGAGGTGTGCGATGTTGGCCGAGTAGGTCGGTGGCGAGGCGGGCAATGTAGTCGAGGTCCTGGTTGAGGTCCCACTCGTAGCCAGCTCTGATCGGCCGGATTGCCTCGGGAAACACCACGACGGCGCCTGCGGTTTGGGCCAGTCGTTCGAAACCGGACAAGCGTGCCTGACCCGCCGCCGTGGAGCTGGTTCCATGAAGGCTCATGACTACCGCCGTGACCGGCGGACCCGGTGGGGGCTCTGCCACGAGGTAGGAGCGATTGGCACTGCCTAGCGTGAGGACCCGCTTCTGGAGAGCCACGGCGCCAGTATCGCCGACGGCGGTCTGTCTGAGCTGCGGCGACATCCTCGTCACGGTACGCCGGGTAGCACCGTTCGCCTAGATCGGGGCATTGGTCCAACGAGCCTGCTATCCGCTCTGCGGTTGTACCCCGCAACGTTCCAACTGGTTGCTTGCCAGCCCGTCAAAGTGAGTCAGAGCGGCTTCGACTGGGAACAACCGGTGCACCCCAAACCGCCCGTCGCGCAGGACGGCCGCGTCCGTGGCTGTCGGTTCCCTCGAACACGACGCCCGTCCCGGTCCCATTCGGTCGTCAGGCGCCGAGTGGCCGGCCGTCTCCGTCGAGCAGGGCGCTCGGGTCGAGGGCGTGGACATCGCCGGCCCCGGTCAGCGACAGGGCCACCTTCAGCTCACCTCTCATGGTGCGCAGCACGTCGACCACTCCCTGGCGCCCGCCGGCGGCCACCGACCAGGCCCAGGCCCGGCCCACCAGACAGGCCCGGGCGCCGAGCGCCAGCGCCTTGACCACGTCGAGGCCGCTGCGGATGCCCCCGTCCACCAGCACCTCGAGGGAGTCGCCCACCGCGTCGACGACGGCTGGCAGGGCGGCGATCGTGGACGGAGTGCTGTCGAGCTGGCGTCCGCCGTGGTTGGAGACCACGATCCCGTCGACACCGGCGTCGGCGGCCCGCCGCGCGTCCTCCGGGTCGAGGATGCCCTTGAGCACGAGCCGACCCGGCCACGTGCGGCGTACCCAGTCGAGGTCGTCCCACGTGACCGAGGGGTCGAACTGGTGGTCCACCCACTCCTTGAACGCGTCGGGGCTGGTCGCCCCGGGTACCGCCTTCTCGAGGTTGCCGAAGGTGTGGGGCCGGCCCCGGACGGCCACGTCGCGCGCCCAGCGCGGGTGCAGGCCGAAGTCGAGGGCCTGGACGATCCGGCCCGGCAACCGCTGGGGTCCCGCCATGCCGTTGCGCACCTCCCGATAGCGGGCGCCCACGACCGCGAGGTCGACGGTGAGCACCAGCACGGGACAGCCGACGCTGGACGCACGGGACATCAGGTCCTCGGCGTAGGCCCGGTCGCGCATGACGTAGAGCTGGAACCAGAACGGCGCGGTGGTGGCCCGGTCGATCTCCTCGATGCTGCAGATGGACACGGTCGACTCGCAGAAGGCGATGCCCATCTGCTCGGCAGCCTGGGCCGCCTGCACCTCGGCGCGCGTGGCGTACATGCCGGCCAGACCGACCGGCCCGAGCACGAGAGGCATGGCCAGGGACTGGCCCAGCACGGTGGTGGCCAGCTGCAGCTCGGACACGTCCCGCAGCACGCGCTGGCGCAGGTGGATGGCGGCGAGGTCGTCGACGTTGGCCCGCAGCGTCGACTCCTCGTAGGCGCCGCCGTCGATGTAGTCGAACAGCTGGCGGGGGAGCCGCCGCCGGGCCAGTTCGCGGTAGTCGCGGACCGAGGCCGGAGCCAAGCCCAGAGAGCGATCGGGGAACAGCGCCATCGCGGCCGACGCTAGCCCGCTCGGATCACGGCCGCGATCGGAGGGTGGACCGTGGGGATGCGGACGGGCCTAATCGACGACCGGCGCGATGCCGCCGGACGACTCGAGCGCGACTGCCTCGGACGACGCGTTCACCATCGACGCTTGACGACCTCGATCCCGTCAAAGGAATCGGACGTGGACCGGCGCTTCGACGAAACGAACCGGTATTCGATGAGCACTCTTCCCGACTGACCAATGGCCCACATGAGGGCTCTCTTTGGTTTTCAACCCCACGCTTGAAAGCTGAAATATCCGCCACCGACCCTTAATATCCGACAAATGCCGCTCATCGTCGCGGAGGTCACCTCTTTCACTCGGCAAGCCGAGGAGATGCTGCGCAATCCAGCGGGGTTCCAATGGTCGACGGTGTTCTTGCTCGGAGTTGTCTTCTATGTCTACTCCGTCGAAGTCGAGCGACGACGGTGGGACATCATCCTGGCCGGACTGGCCCTGTGGTTCATGGACTGGTTCAATGAACTCGTCAATTCCGCCGTTCTCCATATCTCCGATCGAGCAGCCCTCTGGACGGTCACCGGACACACGAGCTATCTCATCCTCATCGGTCTGACCATCGAACTCACCTTGTTCTTCCTCATGGCAGGCGTCGTATTCGTCAAGTTCCTCCCACTCGATCGCACGATGCGCATTGCGGGAATCCCGAACCGATGGGTGTACGTCGTGGGGTTCTCCTGTTTGTCGGTGGCAGTTGAGATTTTTCTGCACGCCACCGGCTACTTCCATTGGGAGTACTGGTTCTGGAACGTCCCCTTCGTCCCGCTCATCGTGATCTTCGGTTACATGACGTTCTATGGGGTGGCTGCATGGGTATTCGACATGGGCCAGAACCACCGACGGCAGATCGCCATCGTTGGAACGATTGCCGGGATCGATGCCGTTCTCGCCCTGGGCTTCGGCCTCGCCGGTTGGCTCTAGCCCGAGGGGTCGTAAGGGATGTCGGGGCACGATCCGAGCATCGCACTGCCCCCGAAGGCCTGTGTCCTCAAGGGATCGTCGCAACACCGGCTGCCGGCGCAGTTGAGCCCGCTGAGTCGGGCTGCCGAATCGATGGTGACCGGCCACCAGCAGCCCGACCCTCGGGTGGGACGCCCCGGCCGGGAATCGAACCCGGTGCACTCGCGTAGTCAGAGCAAGGCAGACATCCAGTCCCAGGGCGCATCCCAAGAACGGTCGTCGAGAGTCGGTTGTCCGGCTGGTATTCTGAGGTCCAGTCAGGGCGAGGCAGTCATCGTGAGAAGGGGCCTTCGGGCCCCTTCTGCACGTCGTAACCGAGGACGTAGGCAGCCCATTCGCCAGGAAGGGACACGGAGTCTCAACTGCGGCGATGCTCCAAGAGGAAGCGGTCGACCGCTTCGTTCGCCGCCCCTTTGATCTCTCGGTACAAGTACTCCTCGTCCCAGTGCTCCGGCGACAGCGAATCGAGATCGTCGTGGTAGCTCGTGAAGCGGTGCCTGATGTAGGCCCGGGCGCTGAGAGCAGCTCGATCGTCGAGGGTGAGGTTGCGGGTTCGACCGACTCGGCCGCTGCCCACGACGGCTGCATGGGCTGCGGCCTCTTTGGCAATCCGCTGTTCGAGTTCTCGGTGGGGCGGGGCAAAGGCGAGGAAGCGCACGATGGCGACTTCCAACTCATTTCGATAGCGATCTTCCTGACGCCGGCGGGACTGAGCTCCGAGGGCACGCTTGGCCGCACGGCGTGCGGCCGTTTCTTCGGCGCGCATCAGAGCTGCCGCAATGGCCTGGCTCGGCGCCCAAAGTCCGAGGATCCGACGATGCTGGCGGTGCTGGCTTCGCGGTTGCCACGACAGCCAGTAGGTACCTGCAGCCTTGACGGTCCGGGTCAAGAAGGCATCACCAGAGGGCAAAAAGTCCCAGCCAGCAGGGATCTCGATGTCTCCATGCTCGGGATTCCACGGACCATTCTTGGTCGCGTAAACATCGAGATGTTGCGTTGAGAGAGGTTCTGAATTGTTCGGCGTTTCCGCATTGTCCACACCTAGAGCTTGGCGGATGCGATCCGCTCCGCAAGTGGAGCCCGGCCGGAGCACTGATCCCTGCAGGTCGGGGCGATCGAGCAATACGTCACAAGGACCCAAATCGCCTCTGCGATCGCCGCATCACGGTCGTTGCGCCCTGCGTGGCAGCCCAGGTGAGCCCGGCGCCCCCCATGGCACAACGCGTCGCCGTGGAGGACCGGCAGGTTCAGGGCTGGTGCGAGCACATCGGCGAGAGAGGGAGCCGCCCGTCGCCTACCGCCACAATGGTGCCCCTACTCGAGGGTCGATACTGGTGACGTGATCAGACTGGTGGCCACTGACCTCGACGGGACGTTTTGGGGTGAAGACCAGGTCGTTCCGGCGGCGCACCTGACGGCCGCCGAGGAGCTCATTGAGTCGGGAGTGACCGTGCTCGCGGCTACCTCTCGACGCCCTCGCGTCGTGCGGCGTCAGTTGGCCATGGTCGGCTTGACGCTCCCGGCCGTGTTGATCGACGGGGCGCTTGGAGTGGACTTTCGATCAGACGAGCGGTTTCACCAGTCATGCTTCGATCCCGAAATCGCGCTCGGAACCTTGGCGATCTTCCAAGAGCACGATCTCGATCCGTGCCTCTACGTGGAAGATCCTGAGATCGACATCGTGGTCTCGGAGACCCCGTCGACCTGCGCTGCTCATCTGACGTACCTCGGAGCGGTGGCGGGTACCGCCGACCTCGAAGTCACGGCGCAGACGTCCGAGGTCTACGCGTTCTCTGTCCTGGGGTTGAGTCACGAGCGACTCGAGGTGGCAGCGCGGGAACTGTCCCGCCTCGATGGGCCGAGCGTGCTCTTGTACCCAGAGCCCGACTACGGCGACTTCGGTCTCATCGTGACTCCGGCGGGCGTCTCGAAGTGGACGGGGGTCGACGCGTACTGCCAGCTGCACGGCATCGCGCCGGAGGAGGTCCTGGCGGTCGGCGACGGTCTGAACGACCTCCCGATGCTGAGGCAGGCAGGAACGGCAGTCGGAGTTCGCGGCGGAGTCCCTGAAGCCATCGCAGGTGCCGCCCACCTGATCGATCCGCCTGACAGCGACGGCTGGGCTCACATCGTCGATCTCATCGATGCATGACAGTCGACCTGAGCAGTCGGTCGGTCGGCATCCCCGTTCTCCACCGGGATGAGGCGCAGAGGTGGACTGGTCAACGCGAGACTAGAGCGGTGCCTCAGCTCGTCGCCCTTGTGAGCAACGCCTGTGAGGAGTGGGAACCCGGCGTCGAACGGGCCATTCTCGGGACGGGTGAGGCCAACGAGATTGCCACGATCATCGAGTCGTTCGTCGGCTCACGATGTGGACCGATCAGTGACGGCGTCTTCTATCGCCCCGGAGTCGGAATCGTCGCCGGACTGCGCCTCAACGACGGCTCCGAGGTGGTGGTGAAGATTCACCGGTGGAATGTCTCGATAGATCGCCTGGCCGCCGTTCAGAAGGTGCAGGCAACTCTGGCCGACGAAGGCCTTCCCGTGCCGCGGCCCCTCACGGAACCCGAACCGCTCGTCCATGGGATAGCCACCATCGAAGAGCTACGGCCTGGAGGCCGTGCAAGTGGTCGGGACCCTGTCGTACGCCGGGCCATTGCTGAGGGCCTGCACATCTTCATCACCGCGGCCGCACCTCTTGTCGGACACGTCAACGTCGGAACCCCGCTCCTCTTGAGGCCTGCAGCGGCATCACTGTGGTTCGAGCCCCATGATGTGCGCTTCGACTTCGACGGCACCGCCGCTGGAGCCGAATGGATCGACAGTCTCGCGGCGCTCGCCCGACGTCGTCTCGAGAAAGCGGGCTCGAACGCGGTTATCGGCCACTTCGACTGGCGAGTCGAGAACTTGGCCTTCCGAGACAAGGACATCTGTGCGATCTACGACTGGGACTCGGTATGTGCCGCTCCTGAGGCGATCGTGGTCGGGAACACAGCTGCCCAGTTCACGGCCGATTGGACTGAACCTGAGGACGCTCCCCTGCCAAGCGTCGGCGAGATGCGGTCCTTTGTCGGTGACTACGAACTCGCCAGAGGTGCCACGTTCGACGCTGCCGAGCGCGAGTTGCTGGACGCAGCGAATCTCTTCTTGTGTGCCTACGGCGCACGGTGTCAGCATTCCGATATGACGAAGCATCCCGAGATCGCCCAGACAGCGAGCTCGGGTTGGTATCGGCTGCTGCGAGAACGCGGCGAAAGAGCCCTGATCGACTGATCTCGCACTCCCACCGGCCTAGCCCAGTTCGGCGGGCCCGTGGGACAGTCCACCACCTTGGGGACACCTGGGACGGCGACGCCATTTCTCCGTCCCTAGCGTGCGGGTCGCAGATCGGTCTCCATTCCGTCCAGTCCCGCAGCGATGGCGTCCTTCAGGATCGCTGCGACGGCATCGCTGACCTCGGGCTCACACTCGAAGTCGATCGTCCACACGACGACGGCCAGCGAGTCAAATGAACGGAACACTTCGACATTTCCGATATAGGAGGTCACCGGGAATGGAGACTCCGTGCGCTCGTAGGTCAGTCGATGGCTGTCTTCGTCCATTGCGACAAGCCGGTCGGTGATGTTGCCCAGGCCTCCGTCCAACGTCAGATGGCGGAACGCGCCGATGCCTTCGCCTTCGATCCTGCATTCCGCCATGCTTGGAAACCACACGTCCAGGCGTCCAAACTGCCTGATGGCGTCCCACGCCTTGTCAGCGAGAAGGTCCATCTTCTTGGTGATCGTCTGCTTCGTCTGCATGAGGGAGCGTAGCTTTGGTGTGCGTCAGCCCTGAGGGTGAATGTCCCAGTACCCGCGTACACCGGATATGCGCTGCCGATGTCGGTCAAAATGTGACCAGCATGGAAGTCAGGATCCGTCAAGCCGTTGCCGATGAAGCACCGGCGCTCGCCGCACTTCAGCGCCGCACAGCCCTATTTGCTTACGCCTCGATCTTTCCGCCCGAAGCGCCGCAGCCAGATCTTGATCGGATGACGCTGGATTGGCAGCGGCGGCTTAGGGGTATGCAGTCACCCAACGCGCGCGGCTATAGGGCAGATGTACGCAATCTCCCTGTGGGTGTCATCATCGCATGTGGTGATCCTGACGATCCCAAGCTCGGGCATATCACCAGGTTGTACGTGGATCCTCAGGAGTGGGGCCGAGGCATCGGGCGATCCCTCTACGACGAGGCCCTCTCATATCTAAAAGGCATCGGCTACGTGCAAGCATCACTCTGGGTGCTCGAGCGCAATGAACGTGCACGAAGTTGGTACGAGCGACTCGGTTGGAGCTGCACAGGAGAGCGCAAATCCGTGCTTGATTCAGCCGGAGTCGAGGACCTTCGTTATACGAGACCCCTTTGATCCCTCGCGGGACCCGCGACCACTGACCCGGTCATCATCCGAGGTGCCCAGAACACCGGACTGGGGCTACCTCGTCGAGCAGACTGGCCAGCGGGCACTTGGCGATGGAGCGCATCGCCATCCGGGAGCACGACGAGATTCACGGGCTCTAGACATCTCGGATGAACGGGTACTTAACCTCCCCTGCGGCAAGTGGGCCGTACACGTCTGGTCGCCGCATGGCGTTGCCCGCCATTTCGCGTTCTCGATACCGGCGGATCCGATCCATGTCGAAGTCGGCGAGGAGAATCGTCTCCGTGGCTCCGCTCTCCACAATGAGGGTGTCCAAGGTGTGGCCCCCCTCGTCGTACGCAACTGGGCTGAAGGCAACCGAGTGTCCGTTCTCCTCCCTCCCCTGCGAAGGCGCATAGTTGGCCATCGCAACCCCGACCATGTTCTCGAACGCGCGTGTCCGAAACTGAGCCAAACGGTGCACATCGAGACGGCACGCATTCGGCGTGAGGATGATTTCCGCCCCATTGAGCATCAGAAGCCGGGCGCTTTCGGGGAACTCTCGGTCAAAGCAGATCATCGCGCCGACTTGTACGGCGCCAGCCGCTGTGTCCAAGACACAGACAGGGAAGCCGTCACCGGCGACGAGCGAACGTTCGGGCTGATCCCACCGACACAGATGGACCTTCGAGTACGTGAACACCTCGCCTCCGTGTCGATCAAAGAGAGTCACGGAGTTCTGGGGGCCAGACTCGCCTGCTCCCAGATAGGTGATGGCTATGCCCATCTCAAGCTGGCAAGCCAGTTTCCTAAACTGACTGACGAATTCACCATCGATCGGAACCGCCAGGGACTCCCAGCCCTCAAGCTCCGTGAGGGAGTGATAACCGACGCTCCACATCTCGGGGAACAGCGCAACGTCGGCCTGAAGGGCCTGAGCCCTTCGGCAGAGTGCGACTCCTCGAGTCAAGTTCTCATCCGGGTCCGGTGGACCGGGCGGTGCCTGAAGCAGGGCCACTCTGAAGGTGTTCATGTTCGCCTCCCGTCTCAGTGTTTCACCAGCCACCGGACACGGCCACACCGGGCGCCCACCCGTGGGAAAGAGGGGCCGAGGCAGAGCCTTGTGGGGGGTTCACCGCTCATGGCACAGAACGTCTTCGCCGAGCGAGTCGCCAGGAAGAACCCGATCGCGGCCAGCAGCGGGTCCGTCGAAACCGCCGAGGATCGCATCTCGTCATGGTGTTCCGAACCAGGTGGTCAGGGCGTCACGCAATCCGGTATCCGTGCCGTCCCCCACCCAGGCGACATATCCGTCGGGCCGGATCAACACGGCAGTGGGAGCGGTGACCGCGCCAAGCACCGGGAGCTCCCACGGACCGACATATTCAGCATCGATCAGCTGGACCCGGTCAGCCCATGGAGTGATGTCAAGGCCGCCGGGCTCACCGAGGTTGAGCAGCACCGGCTTGGCGTCGTGCAACAGGGTGAAGACCCGCAGCGGGCCGTCGGGGGCCACGAGGTCCAGATCGGGCATGCGACGCCCGAGCAGGGGGTGTCCCTCACCGAGGTCGTAATGAATGTCCAGCCCGGAGATGATCCCGGCGAGCCGTTTGCGAGGCTCGTCCATGATCGCCAGCTCCGACATCAAATCGACCAGGGCCTTGACGCGCTCGTCCGGGCGCTGGAGCACGGCCAGAGCCATCGTGTGCTGAAGCGCGCGGGCAGCGACCGGGTGGCGCTCGTCATGATACGTATCCAGGAGGCTCTCCGGGGAGGTCCCGTTGACCACCTGAGCCAGCTTCCATCCCAGATTCACCGCATCTTGCACACCGAGGCTGAGGCCCTGTCCACCCGCCGGATAATGCACGTGCGCCGAGTCGCCGGCGAGTAGGACTCGTCCCGCTCGGTAGGCCGCCGCCTGACGGGTCATGTCGGTGAACCTGGCGATCCACGTGGGACTGTGGACCCCGAAGTCGGTTCCGTACACGGTGATGAGCGCCGCGCTCAGATCGCGCAGGCTGGGCTCGCTGCTCGGGCCGAGCTGCTGCTCGGTCACGACGACCCGCACCGTCCGCCCATCCTCCAGCCTGTGGAGCGCATGGACACCCGTCGCGTCCTGGCGGATGCCCCGCGGCGGTTCCTCGGTCACCTCGACCTCGGCGATCAGGTTGCTCCTGGTCGGGTCCCACCCCGGGAACTCGATGCCGGCTGCTTTGCGGATGACGCTGCGTCCTCCGTCGCACCCGACGAGATACTGCGCCCGCAGCAACTGGCCGTCGGACAGCTCGACGTCGACGCCGGCGTCGTCCTGCGCGAAGCCCGTCACCTCAGATCCGTAGTAGATCCGCACCGGGAGCTCGGCGATCCAGGCGGCCATGATCCGCTCGATCTGGTTCTGCCAGATCCCGAGGGAATACGGATGACGCGTCGGGAAGTCGCTCATGTCCAACACGGTCGTGCCGATCATCGCGGCCTGAGCCACCTGACCTTCCGCGAGGAACCGATCCGCGACCCCACGCTGATCCAGCACTTCGATCGTGCGCGAGTGAAAACCGCCGGCCCGTGAGCCGACAAGCATGTGATCGGGACGCCGCTCGACGACCGCGACGTCGACTTTCGCCAACGCCAACTCAGCCGCCAGCATCATCCCCGTCGGACCGCCTCCGGCGATCACCACCGCATGCGTGGCCATACGTCACCCCTCCTCTTTCCGAAGGTTCTGGTTTGGGCCGGAGATTGTGCGCACCGACCGCGGCCTTGCTGCAAGCGCCCGGTGCGCGCTACAGTGACAATGGCGGGGAGTCGGTACTGCCCCTTCCTTTGTTCGGTGCGGACGGACAAGTCCTGTGCGACGCAGCGTCGCGTACGGCGGAACCGTGTCCAACGGGCAGTGGGCTAGAGGGCACCCCGGACCTCGAGCCCGACCGTGCTGACGTGGATCGGGAGCACCCGGTAGCGCTTGTCCAAGAAGGTGACGCGATGCTCAAGTGCCTCTTTGGTCTCCCGGGTGGCGCTCAAGATCGTGACTGAGCCGCCATCTCCCCCGGCCCCATTGACCTTCCACCCGACCGCGCCTTGCGCCGCCGCGAACTCAATCACCCGTCTGGCGTCCACGCCCACAAGCCCCGGGTGCAGGGACCCCTGGGCCTCGGTGTTGGCGATCATTGCCTGACCGAAAGCGTCGAGATCCCGGGCAAGGACAGCGTCGCGAGCCGCGACCGCCGCATCTCGCAACCGCGAGAACACCCCTGACCCTCGACACCCCACATCCTCAATCACCTGGCGGTGCACGGCCGAGGAGTCGTGGGCGCGACCAAGGAAGACCAGCGTTAGCCGGGGGCTGAGTTCCTCCCAGGTCGGCAGTGGGTACACCGTGGCCTCGGGGTACGTCTCGATTTCGAGGTAATTGATCCCGCCGAACGCTGCGCTCAGCTGGTCCTGGATCCCGCTCTGGACACCGAGAATGTCGACTTCGAGCCGATGCGCTGCGTAGGCGATGTCGCGCGGCGAGCGTTGCTCCAGGCGCAAGGCAGCCAGTCCGCCCAGCAGAGCAACTGCAACCGCCGCCGACGTACCGGTGCCGCAACCAGCCGGGACGCCGGAACGAACTCCGACTTCCACGGCGAGTCCCCTTGGGGGTGGGAACGCGTCGATGGCGGCCTCCAGCAGCGGGTGGCGGGCGACCCGGGGCGCCCGGGGGACGACGGAGTACCGGTCGCCGAAGGTCTCCACGTCGAACACCACAGGGTCCGGACCTACCGTCGTGCGGATCGAAACCTGTACTCCCGGCGTCACTGCGATATTCAAGATCCGCCCCGGTCCCCCAAACCATGTGTCGGTCCATCCGCCGTTGTCGCAGATCCGCACGGGAGCCGATGCCTCGATCACCACTCAGCATCCCCCATCGTGTTCGCCGACGAGAAGGAGGGAGAGCTCGGGGGCAAGACTCACCCGTCACCAAGCCGGGCTGTGAGGTAGATCCTCTTGGACGCATGCTCGTGGGGCAGCGGGTCGCGGTAGCGGATCTCCTGGATCACAAACGACTCGCGTTCGACTACTCCCCGAAGCTCGTCTGCCCCGTACAGGGTGCCCCCGACGGTCGCTATCTCATGACCCAGGAATGTGCTGGTGTAGACCTCCGATTCGCCCAGGTGGGTGGCAACCACTAGGAGACCAGCTGGTTTGAGGATTCGGCGGATCTCAGCCAAGGAAGTTCGAAGAGCTGGCCGGGGGAGGTGGTGCACGGAATAGAACGCAACGACCCCTGAAAACGATCTCGCGCCGAAGGGAATCGAGCGCATGTCGCCACAGGCAAGGCCGCGGGTCCCCGTGCGTCGCTGCGCCACGAGGAGCATCTGGAGAGCCAGATCCATGCCGACCACCCGAACGTCCCGTTGGGCGAGGTATTGACCGACCTGCCCGGGTCCGCAACCAAGGTCGAGGACAGGCTCTGGTCCGGCGATCCCTTCGGCTACAGAATCGAGGACTTCGCGATCTACCGTGAGCGCCAGCAGGTCATCGGCAAATGCTTCTGCATAGTCCTCCGCGGCGACGTCATAGGCAGCACGTACCGCCGACGGATCGAAGGGTTCCACGATGAGAAGTCTGGTTCCCTCTGATCATCCCGGGCAACAGATTCGTCAACCCCATTGTGTTGCTGAATTGTCTTGCTGAGCAGTTGGTCAGCTGCTCCGCCTCCGATGGCATGGGACCTGTGGCCCTGGTGGAGTCAGGGAGACCCGGTCGGCCACACGTTCCGACGGTGCGAGGCAAGACCACCCGTAGAGTCCAGCCGGCGCTCCCCCACTCCGACCGACGGTGTCCAGGCCCGGCCCGCATTTTCCGACGGATGCGCTCTCGTCACTCCCGAGGTCCAGCCGGGAGCAGGAGAACGGGCAGCGCGGACGTATCGACTACCTCGCGGAGGACTCGCGCCCGACCGGGCGAGCTGTCCTGGGACCAGCTCAAGATGACCATGTCGGCACCGTGCTCACGAGCCACCTCGGCCACCCGGACGCCGACGGGGCCAGAGCGCATCTCGATCTGGACCTCACGCGGGAAGTGACGACTGAGGAACTCACTGCCCAGCATCTGCAGATCGCGCCCGGGGTGATCGAGCATCTTCGGCTGGGTTGCCTCGGTGAAGACGTGGACGACGATGATCTCGACCTCGGCGCCGATGAGCGGCAGCAACCCCTCGATGACTGGTTGGGAAGACATCTCCGTGCCCTCGAGGGGAAGGAGGAGGTGGTGGAACGCCTTAGGCGCGACGAACTCGGGGGGCACCAAGACGACCGGCTTGCTGGCGTGTTCGGCGATGTGGCGGGCCGTCGGCCCGATGAGACGCGTGCCGTGGGTGGAGGCTCCGGCACCGATGACTGCGGCGAGCACTTCAGGAGCGTCCATGGCGCGGAGCAATTCCGGCCCGACTGGACCCCCACGTTGCCGCAACGTGACGCCGGCACGATGGGCCAGCAACGCCGGCGACGGCCCGTGGCCGGTCGTCACGTGGACAGCCTCGACTTCGGAGCCGGTCATCTCACCGACCCGAAGGGCAGTCTGGAGCACCGATTCGGCGGTGCCCATCGAATCAAGGGCAGCAAGGATGACGCTCATTGCGGTTCCTTTGGCGCGCTGCGGCCGATGGCGAACGAGCCTGCGGGCGGACCACAGGTCACGGCGGCCTGATCGCTCACTCGTACCAGTAGGGGGGCGTCGCACGTGACCGTGACCCGGTCGTGCTCGGCCAGCACCCCGACTCGCCGACCGAGGAAGCGAAACCGCAGACCGAGAGTCGACCAGGCCTGCGGCAAGCAGGGGTCGATGGCGAGCACGCCGCCGTCCGCCCGCAATCCGAGGAACCCGAAGGCAAGCGCCTGCCAGACCCCACCCATTGTGGCCAAATGCAATCCCCCCGATGTCGTTCCCGTGAGATCGTCCAGGTCGAGGCGAGCGGCCAGCCGGAAGCGCTCCAGCGCTCGCTCGGGCTGACCGGCGCGAGCGAGCAGGGAGGCGGAGATCGCGGGCGACAGCGAGCTGCCATGGGAAGTGCGGGGCTCGTAGAAGGCAAGGCACTGTTCGAGTGACCCCGGCACCAACTCCTCCGGGACGAGTTGGTAGAGCATCAGGACATCGGCCTGCTTTATGAGCTGGGACCCCGCGACGCGCTCGGCACCGAGCAGCACGTCAGCAGCCAGGGGCGCCGAACCGACCTGGGCCATGAGCAGAGGCTCCAGATCGAAGTAGCCGGCGAACTGCTCGTAGACCCCGTGCTCTGGGTTCCAGCCGTCGACCAACTCGTCGGCCAGGGCCCGCCACACCTCCACCTCCTCCGCGTCATCGTGTGCGTGCGCGAGGATCTCGGCGCCCCGGCGCAGATTCCAACGCGCCATCACATTGGTGAATGCGTTGTCGTCAACGATCTGGTGGTATTCGTCAGGACCCATCAGATGGTCGATGTGACCACGACCTGCCTGGTCAGATCGGATGCGGCTGGCCCAGTACCGGGCGGTCTCCACCACCAGGTCGCCACCGGCTCCGGCGAGAAAGGCGGTGTCCCCCGTCCAATCGGCGTAGTGCCCGGCGGCCCAGGCCACATCGGCCACGATGTGCTCCTCGAGGGCTCCTGTGGCAATGGGGATCTCCTTGCCGTGGCGCCCTTTGACAAAGCGGGGGGTGACGTCGCTCCCGTCCCCCGCTGATTCCCAGGGGAAGCGGGCGCCGGCCAAGCCCTGGTCCCTGGCCGCGGCCCTGGCGGCGGGCAAGCGGCGGATCCTGTACTCGAGCATGGCCCGCGCACATTGCGGCCGGATGGCCGCCAGCGCCGGCAATACGAAGACGTCGGCATCCCAGAAGACGTGTCCGGCATAGGCCCCACCGGTCAAGCCACGGGCCCCGACCGCCGCTTCGCCGCGTTCGGCGGCCGAACTCAGCAGGTGGAACACCGCAAACCGCGCCGCCAGCTGGTCCTCGGCGACGTCTTGGTGGTCCCCCTCGATCACCACCTCGGCGTCCCCCCATCTCTCCGCCCAGGCCCGGCGGTGCTCGGCCAGCAGTGCGTCGAAGCCGAGATCCTCGGCGCGCGCGAGGTGTTCTCTGGCCAACTCGAGGCCCTCGCCCCCGGCGGGAGCAACGGCCCAGGCGGCCAGCCGTTCGACGACGTGGCGCCCCCCCGGCACCCTCATCCGCTGCTGCGCCGCTACGGTGATCCGCCGACCGGCGTCACCGGTCGTGGCCCGGCACGCACCTCCCTGCTCTTCCTTCTCGAAGCCTTCGTCGTCCGCCGGAGGTCGCAGGGCGTCGCCCGGCTCGAGATGCGACGCCGGGGCCTCGGCCCGCAACGCCATGGCGTGCGGCGAAGCCGCGGAGACGAAGCGGATCGACTGCACTCGAGCACCGCGGCGCGCCAACGTGCCGGTACGCAGGTCAAGCAGCCGGTGCTCGTTGTTGGCACGGTGAGCCGTGGACAGCTCGAGCCCGGTCCACAGCGGTCCGGGGAGCAGCTTGGCCTCGTCGTCGTAGACGCCGCTCACGAGGAAGAGCGGAGCAGCGCCACGGCCGCTCTCCTCGCGGGACCCCCGCGTCCCCGCCCAGCCGTTGCCGAGCGAACCGAGGGACTCGGCCACCCGCATCCGAGCGACGTCGGTGGGGAGCGAGAGCGTCCACGCCGGGTCGGGGTCCACCCGCGGCACCCTGTGGTCGGCTCGGTGGGCGAGCTGGGCGTCAAGAAGCTCCGCGAATCGGGCGGGGCCCCCGCCCAGATGCAGCACGGCCCCGGGCACACCACCGGGTTCGAGGCCGACCGAGACGACCGGGGAGCGGGAGAAGGCGTCCACCATCATGAACGAGTCGCTTCCGGTCACGCCACCGATGGGACCGAACTCGTCACCGCCGATGAGGACCAGCTCTCCGGTGATGCCACGGGAGGCCAGCCAGGCAGCCGCCCAGCACGCCGAGTCGGACTTGTCGGTGAGCCCGATCTCGACGTGCTTCACGTCGCTGGTGATCCGAGGGTCAGCGAGGCCGGCGGCGCGGGCGCAATCGGCGGCAATCCCGACGATCTCGGAGAGATCTGCCATCCCGGCCGCGCCAAGCCGTGCCGACACGGCCTCGGCGAGACGGTCGATCTCCGCCTTCTTGGGATCGGCCCAGTCAGGCACGGGAATGAGATCGATCTTGCGCCGGTTCAGCCGGTTGGCCACGACGCGCGCCTCGAGCCCCCGCTGGTGCAGTCGGTCGACGGTCTGCGCAGCTGCCCGGTCGAGCGCCCCGTCCTCCGCCGGGGTGGCGCTGCGCCGATGCAGGAGCCTCGGGCCTTGCGCCGTGACCTCGAACACCTCGGAGCCTCGGTTGGTGCACAGAAACAGGTGCCCCATGCCCGTGGGTCTGGCCGCGAGCTGGCTGTCCACGTTCTCGACATGGGTCCCGCTGACGACGACGACGTGCACGCCTGCGTTGCACAGAGCTTCGATACGGCCACGTGCGCCCCGGGCATCGGCCTGGCGGTCCGGGACCACAGTGCCGTCCCAGTCGAAGATGAGGGCCTCGAACGTCTCCTCCCGAATGGCCCGCCTGCGAGCCGACCCATTTTGCTGCTCCACGGACCCATCGTGGCGCACGTCCGGAGGGGCCGCTAGGGGCGATCGTCACGACACTGACGATCCCTTCCACGCGGTCCCGGCGCCCTGGCGATGTGAGCGTCAGCCCTGGTAGGTGGCCGTCAAGGGATGGCGAGCGGATCGCTCGAGGACAAGGCCTTCGGGCAGTCCCTCGACATGCCAGCCGTGATGCGTGATCTCGATGCTCACCTTGCTACCGGCCAGGTCGAGCCGCTCGATCCGCAGCGGCAGGAAGCTCTCGGGAAGAGCCGGATCACACCACACCCTTCCGAACGGCACCCATGGATCGAAGCGCAAGAGCGTCCGCAACAGATAGAGCGGGGCGGCAGCGGACCACGCTTGGGGCGAGCACGACGTGGGGTACGGCACGGGCACGTCGAAGTCCTGCCTGTCAAAGCCGCAGAACAGCTCGGGCAGCCGACTGCCGAGTTGTTCCGAAGCATCGAGGAGCGCCAGGGCGATGCGCTGCGCCTCGACGACGAAGCCGTAACGCATCAGTCCGGCCGCGACGATGGCGTTGTCGTGGGGCCATACCGAGCCGTTGTGGTAACTCATCGGGTTGTAGGCGCCCATCGTCGTGCCCAGGGTGCGCACCCCGAATCCCGTGAACATCTCGGGGCTCATCAGGTGATCCACGACCGCGGCCGCCTTGTCCTCGTCGATGATCCCCGTCCACAGGCAGTGGCCCATGTTGGACGCCAGTCCGTCGACCGGCCGCTTCTCCGCATCGAGCGCGATGGCGAAGTAGCCGCGATCGGCCAGCCAGAATGCTTCGTTGAACCGTCGCTTCATGGCGGTCGCCCGATCCGCCCAGTGACGGGCCACCTCCGCGTCTCCCGCCTCGCGAGCGAAGTGGGCACGAGCCAGAAAGGCGGCGTAGACATAGCCCTGGACCTCCGCCAGGGCGATCGGGGGTTCCGCCAAGTTCCCCGAGGCAAAGTTGATGCCGTCGAAGGAGTCCTTCCACCCCTGGTTGATCAGCCCCCGGTCGGTAGCCCGCCGGTACTCGATGAATCCGTCGCCATCGCGATCGCCGTACTCCTCGATCCATTCCAAGGCCCGGTCCGCGTGCGGAACCAGTGCATCCACATCGGCTGTGGCCAGGCCCCACCGTCGAAGTTCGCCCAGGAGCATCACGAACAGGGGCGTCGCGTCGACACTGCCGTAGTAGAGATTGCTGCCGCCGAGAGTCATCTCGGCGTCCAAACCCGACCTCACCTCATGGAGAATGCGCCCCGGCTCCTCCTCGGTGAGCGGGTCGACCCGGCTGCCCTGCAGGTGCGCCAGCGTCTGCAGCGTGCCGAGCGCCACCGTCGGGTCGACCGGGAGCAGCATCCAACTCGTCAGGAGTGAGTCACGGCCGAACAGGGTCATGAACCACGGGACTCCGGCCGCCACCACGACGCGATCAGGGTGGTCCGGGTCGAAGATCCGGAGCGCTCCGATGTCCTCGGCGCTGGTGGCCAGCACGGAGCTGAGCCGCTCTTCGGGGGTGCTCACCGTCGGTGCCGTCTGACGCCAGGCCTCGTGCCGAGCAGCTGGCTGGCTGGTCTCAATCGGTTGGCCCGTGCCGTAGCGGGCTGGGATCTCCGCGCCGTCGAGCACCGGCGTGACCTGGACGCTCACCATGACGTCCTCACGGGGTGGCACCACCAACTGCCAGGTGATGTGGCCGGAATTCGCCTTCGCCTCGGCGTCTCCTTGCACACGGACAGCTCGGCTGTCAGAGCCGAATTGGTAGCTCATCGACAGGGTGGACGCAGTCGAAGTGCGTTCCACGCCGTCCCGGCTGCGGACGAGGCCTTCCTTGACGTCGAACAGTCCGGCGAAGTCTGAGTCGACTTCGAGCCCCAGCCCGACTCCGGCCGTCTCGGAGCCGAGATTGCGCACCGTAATGTCCTCGCGCATGCCGTTGCCGACGTACCGATGGCGGACCACCAGGAGTGTGCTGTCGGCCGTGCCGGCCCTCGGAGGTCGCCGGGCGATGAAGACGCCGGCGTAAGGCGCTGGGCTCTGGGCGGTCAACGCGTCGAGCTCGAAGCCGTCGACCATCAACTCAAAGCGGCTGAGGAACCTGGTGTCACGGAAGAACAGACCCTGCTCGGCTCCGGGCCGGATGTCGCCGGTTCGGCCACAGATGCAGAAGGTGACGCCCTCCACCAGCGTGATGGTCCCCGCTGCGGCGGCGCTGGGCGCTCCGCCATAGGCCCAGCCTTGCGTCAACGAACAGCAACCTTGCGGTGAACGGAGCGCGCGACCGCCCTCGGGGCCGGGCGGCAAAGAGGCAGGAACGATCTCAGGAAAGACAATCGCGACGCCCGATCGATCCAAACCATGCCCGGCAGCCTTTCATGTCGGCAGGGCCGACTTCGACCTCCTGGCACTTCGGTGACCACGCGGAGCGCTCTGGACGCCCGTGGTTGCCCTGGCTGCGGGTGGGCGGGCGGTGTCCGGGCAGTCCCTGAGCCTCTCGATCGTGGTCCGGTAGAGGCCGATGTGGTCCTCCACCATCCGGCGGGATGAGAACCTCTGTTCCGCCACGGCCCGGCAGTGGGAACGGTCGAGGCCACCAACGCGGTGCAGGGCTCGCGTGAGCGACGCGAGGTCTCGACAGACGTACCCGGTTTCGCCGTCGTCGACGATCTCCGACACGGACCCACGATCGTTGGCCACGATCGGCGTGCCGCAGGCCAGGGCCTCGATCATGACCATGCCGAAGGGTTCGGCCCAGCGGATCGGATTGAGCAGGCAGGTGGCATCCTTGAGGAAGTCGTACTTCTCCGTGCGGCTCAATTCGCCGATGAACTCGATGCCGCCGCCTATGTGCGGCGCGACATGAGCCGTGAAGTACTCGCGCTCGAAGGGCTCGGTCATCTTGGCGGCGATCCGAAGACGCATGCCGGCTGCTCGGGCTGCCGCGATGGCCTCCTCAATACCCTTGTCAGGGTGCATGCGACCGAGGAACGCGGCGTATCCGCCCCCACCGGTGCCAAACGGCACGCGCTCGACGTCGATGCCGTGGTGAATGACGGCGGCGATCGACACGTCGACCGCCTCCGAAGCTTGGTGCTCAGAAATGGCGATCACGGGAACCGAATGGGAGAGGGCCCGGTAGATCGGTGTCAGGACCTCATTGAATGGCCCGTGATTGGTGGTCACCACCGGGGGAGCGTCGATTCCCCCTGCATAGAGCGGTCCCACCATTGAGTGGTCGTGAATGATGTCGACGTCGTGCAGCATCTCGTAGGCACCGATCACGTGGCAGGCCTCATGGGCGGCACCACCGTTGCCCACTCCTATCGCCTCGGGAAAGACCCACCTCCGGGGTACCGGACAGGTGGCGTCACCGGTGGTCACGAGCACGACGCCGACTCCGGCCGCCTGGAGTCCCCTTGCCATGATGTCGATGACGTTCTCGGTACCCCCATATGCCGTCGGCGGGACCGGCAGCCAGGGCGGGGCGATGATGCCCACCGTGAGACGGTCTTCGTCGGGGCTCAGGTTGGCCATGGAGTTGGGACGTACGGTCACGGTGTGATCGTGACAGGCGGGCCTCACGAATCCAAGGGCCAGAGGTCCCGCATCCGGTCTCTGTGGCTGTGTGGACCTTCGACTCTGTTTCCCGTCGCTTGGATGTGCCGACCATGTGTCCTATGTGGATCGATGACCGCGGATCGGAGGTGCTGGCGGAACCCGAGTGTCATCGTCTCCTGGCGCTGGGCGCCAAGGAGGGTCGGCACGGGCACGTCGCAATCCCCCAACAGGGAGCACCGATTCTGCTGCCGCTCGACTATGCCGTGCACGGCCCCGATGTGGTGGTGCGGATCGGGGAAGGGTTGTTCCACCAGCTGGAGTCCAAGCTCGTCGCCTTCCAGGTCGACGGTGTCACACCTATTGCAGATGCGAAAACCGGCGCGGTGTGGAGTGTGCTCGTCCAGGGTCTCGCCACCGAGGACGCCGGACTCGCCTCCATGGGCCGACTCCCCCAGCCCCAAGTCGTCAGCCCTGGGGATCGATTGGTGCGCATCCGGACCGACGTCCTGACGGGCCGGCGGTTCTCCGCTCGACAGGACCCCACGACGACGAGTCGAAGCGTCGACCGTTCCGCTGTGAGGCAGGCCTTGGAGTAACCCCGGGGCAGGAAGGCCATGCTCGGCCAGCGCGGGATCCGGGCCAGTTCTACGCGGGGGCACGAGGGCACGGCACGAGGAGGCAGAGGCGGCCAGGCGCGCCTCTCTAAGATCGGCGCCACGCCGAGACGCCGAGGGGCACATGACGACGGAGACGGAAGCGGCCTTTGCCGAACTGCTGGACGAGGTTGGCGCCACCCACGCGCGCATGGTCGAGCAGCTGGCCGACGACCCGGCCACCCTGCTCGAGGCGCACAGGTGGATCCTCTCCATCCTCCAGGTCGCCTCCGACGTGCACCTGTGGGCCGACACCGCCCGGCCCCGCTTCGTCGAGATCGTGGGCCCGTACAAGAAGTGGGGCGGTGACAACGCCGACGCCTTCTACTGCTACGCGCCCATCGACCCCGCCCGCACCTACCGGGTCACCATTGAGCCGGGTGACGCGGTCTACCTCTCGCTGACCGTCTACGGCGGGCCGAACGACGGACGGTACTCGGAGCGCATCGTGGGGTCGGCCAACAGCCGGGATGCCGGTTGGAGCCAAGGAGGGTCCTTCCGCCTCGTGGTGTCGCCCGAGCCGCCGTCGGAGCCCGACGTGGCCTGGATCCGGCTCGAGCCCGACGCCGTGGCGGCCATCACCCGCGACTACCTGGAGGACCCGGCGGCGGGGCAGCGGGCCAGGTGGCACATTGAGGCGGACGACCCGCCGGACACCTTCCGGGACGACGACGCCGACCTGGCACGGCGCCTGAGGGCCATGACGACGTGGGTGCGGGAGCAGGCGAGCATCGTCCCCCTGCCGCCCGCAGCGCCCAACGCCATCGACTCGCCCTACCCGGTGCCGACGGCGACCTTCGGCTGGGCGGCCGGCGACGCCGCCTACGCCATGGGCGCCTTCGAGCTGGCCGACGATCAGGCACTGGTCATCCGCGGTCGCTCGCCCGAGTGCGTCTTCTGGAACATGTGCCTGTGGAACCCGCTCCTGCACACCTACAACTACGACTACGAACGCGTCACCATCAACGGGGCCCAGGTCGAGTACGAGCCGGACGGATCCTGGACGATCGTGGTGGCGCCCCGGCGCCCGGCCCACCCCAACTGGGTGTCCACGGCGGGACACCGGACAGGGCGCATCTGGTTCCGCTGGTTCCTCCCGGCCGAGACCCCCGAGCATCCACAGGTGGAGGTCGTAGCGGTGGCGAGCCTGTGAGCGGGCACCCCGCGCCGGTCCGCATCGACGACCTGGCCGTGCCGCGCTTCAGCGACGACGTCCGGGCGATCCTCGACTTCATGGAGGACGCGGGGTCCCACCTCACCCTGGAGCCCGCCGCGCTCATGGGGGCCGCGGCGACGGAGACGGGGCTCGACGACTTCGGGCCCGACGACTTCGTCGAGCGCCTCGGCGTGCTGTGCCGGGCCATGCGAGAGGAGGGCGCCTTCAACGGGGCGGGCGTGATGCAGCAGCACGCCTTCATCTCGGGACTGCTGAAGAACCGGCTGCTCATTGAGGACCTGGTGCGGCGTCACCCCGAGATCCTCGAGGAGCGGATCGTGGCCCCGATCATCATCTGCGGGCTGCCCCGGACGGGGACCACGCACCTGCACAACCTGATGTCCGCCGACCCCGCCCTGCGGTCCCTCCCCTACTGGGAGAGTCTGGAGCCGGTGCTCGCCGAGCACGAGAAGCCCGCTCCCGGCGTACCCGACCCTCGCAAGGAGCGCACGGCGCTGGCGCTCTCGTTCCTCGACGCCGCCCTGCCGTACTTCAACCGCATGCACGAGATGACGGTCGAGCACACGCACGAGGAGATTCAGCTGCTGGCCATCGACTTCTCGACGATGCTCTTCGAGACGACGGCGCCCATGCCCACCTGGCGGGACTCCTACCTGTCGCGCGACCAGGCTCCCTCCTACGCCTACCTGCGCAAGATCCTCCAGATGCTCCAGTGGCTGCGGGGCGGCACACGCTGGGTGCTCAAGTCGCCCCAGCACCTCGAGCAATTCCCCGCCCTGCTCGAGACGTTCCCCGACGCGACCTTCGTCGTCAGCCACCGCGACCCGGTGTCGGTGACGGCGTCGATGGTGACCATGATCGCCTACAGCGCCCGACTCACCCGCGACCGCGTCGACCTCGAGGGCATGGGCCGCTACTGGGCGGACCGGCTCGAGCGCATGCTGCGCCGCTGCGCCGACCAGCGCGACGTCCTGCCGCCGGACCAGACCATCGACGTCCGCTTCGACCAGTTCATGGCGGACGACCTCGCCATGGTCGCTCGGGTCTACGAGCACGCCGGCCAGCCCCTCGACGAGCGCGCCAGGGCCGCCATGGCCGTCTTCATGGCCGAGCACCCGCGGGGCCGCCACGGCGCGGTGGTCTACGACCTGCGCGACTTCGGCCTCGACGGCGCCGAGCGGCGCCAGGCGCTCACCTTCTACACGGATCGCTTCGGCATCACGCTCGAGTCCTGAGCCCGCCGGGGCGACCCGGCCTCCAGCAGCCCCTTCAGGTTCGCCATGACGGCCGGTTGCGCACGGCTCGGTAGCCCATGACGCTCATCGCACGGGCGGGAGCGCAGCTCGCTACAGGGCGGCGAGCACCTCCTCGACCGAGCTGGCACTGAGCCCGGGCCCGGGCTCGACGGCCAGCCAGCTGACCACGCCGTCCTGGAGGATCGCCGCGTAGCGCTGCGAGCGCGACCCGAGGCCGAACCCGCTGCCGTCCATGGTCAACCCCATGGCGTCGGCCAGCTCGCCATTGCCGTCGGCCAGCATCACGACCGAGTTGCCGACGTGCTGGTCCTTGCCCCAGGCACCCATCACGAACGGGTCGTTGACCGACACACAGACCACCTTGTCGACGCCCTTGGCGCGCAGATCCTCGGCACGCAGCACGAAGCCAGGCAGGTGGTGGTCGGAGCAGGTGGGCGTGAAGGCGCCGGGCACCCCGAAGAGGACGACCTTGCCGTGGCCCAGCACGTCCGTCGAGGTGGTCGCCTCGGGCCCCCTCTCGCCGAATGTGAACACCTTCACCTCGGGCACACGGTCGCCGACTGCGATCGTCATTCGATTCTCCTTCTGTCGTCGTCGTCCGGGATCAGGTTGCCACACCCCCGCCGAGACCCTCAATCGGCTGGCGCCCCGAACTGCCGCCCAAGATCAGTCACGAAGTTGTAACCTGCCGCGGTCGCACCGCGACGGAGTCGTGACACGTGGGGATCGAGACCTTGGGGGTTGCCATGTCGCATTCGTATGACCGTAGGTCGTTCCTGGCCGGGGGGCTCGCCCTGGGTGCCGGCGCCGCCATGCTCGGCGCCCTGGGCGACGAGGCGGGTGAGGCCGGCGCGGCGGCGACCAACGGGCCCGGGAGGAACGGGGTCTCCAGCGCCAAGCCCAAGCGGGGCGGCTCGGTCACCTTCGGGATCGACACCGAGGAGAGCGGCTTCGACCCCTCGACGGCGCGGTGGGACGAGGGCGGGTTCCTCTACGGCCGCACGGTTTTCGACCCCATTGCCATCGTGAACGCCTCCGGCGGCCTAGAGCCGTACCTGGCCGAGTCGATCACGTCGAACGAGGACTTCACGTCCTTCACCATCACGCTGCGCCCGAACATCGTCTTCCACGACGGCACGCCGCTGGACGCCGCCGCGCTCCACCTCAACATCCAGAATTCAGCCACCTCCATCCTGACCGGGCCGGCCTTCGCGGCTTACTTCGCCGGCGCGTCGGTCACCGGGCCGCTCGCCGTCACCATCAAGATGAAGGAGCCGTGGGCCCCGTTCCCCTACTACCTGGCCCAGGCCCAGACCGGCTACATCGCCGCGCCCTCCATGCTCAGCTCCCCCAACGGCGGCACGTCGAACCCGATCGGCACCGGCCCCTTCGTCTTCTCGGACTGGGTCCCCAACAGCCACATGACGGCCACCAGGAACCCCCACTACTGGCGCAAGGGCTACCCCTACCTGGACTCCATCACCTACAAGCCGATCATCAACCACTCCTCGCGCGCCGACGCGCTCGAGACCGGCGAGATCGACATGATGCACACCAACTCCCCCGACGACCTTCTGCAGTTCCGGGGCGACACGAAGTGGTCCTACTACGACAACAGCGGGCAGATCATCGGACAGCCCACGGTGCAGTGCATCATGCTCAACACGGCCGCCGAGCCCTTCAACAACCACACGCTGCGGATGGCCATGGCCATGTGCATCAATCGGACCCAGTACGCCAAGGTCATCGACCGGGGCATCGACGCCCCGATGAGCGGCCTCTTCCTACCCGGGAGCGAGTTCTACACCAAGACCGCCTACCCGAGCTACAACCCCACTCAAGGTGCCAAGCTGGTCAAGCAAGTGCAGCAGCAGACGGGCAAGCCGGTCTCCTTCACCCTCAACTCCACCAGCGACCCGGAAACACTGCAGGCCGCCCAGTTCCTGCAGCAGGCCTTCCAGACGGCGGGCATGAAGGTGAGCATCAACATCATCGCCCAGGCAACGATCATCAACGACGCCCTGGCCGGCACCTACCAGGCCACGCTGTGGCGCCAGTTCGGCGCGGTCGACCCCGACCTCAACTACGTGTGGTGGAGCACACAGACGACCGGCCCCCCGCTGCCGCTCAACATGGCCCGCAACTCCGACCCGCGCATCCAGACGGCGCTGCTGGCCGGGCGAACGACGACTGACCACGCGGACCGGGTCGCGGCCTACCAGAAGGTCAACGAGTACTTGGCCGAGGACGTCCCCTACCTCTGGTTGGCCCGCGACACCTGGGCCGTCGTGGCCAACCCCAAGGTGCAGAACTTCGCCAACCCCACCACGCTGCAGGGCTCCAAGGCCGTCGCCTTCGACGAGGGCGTGCTCTGGCCGGCCCAGATGTGGGTGTCGTAGGACGACTCCCTCGCCCTCCCGCTGGCGGAGGGCTCCAGATTGCTAGCGCATCTCGACGTCGTCGAGGTACTCCTCGCGCCAGTGCGTGTAGCGCTCCTCGGGGAGGCGGAGGCAGTAGGTCGGCCGTAGGGCCTCGACGAAGTCGCGCTCATGGCTCACGGCCACGATCGTCCCCGGCCATGCGCCGAGCATGGCGCCGACGGCGGCGATGGACGAGGGATCCAGGTTGTTGGTGGGCTCGTCGAGCAGCAGCAGGTTCGCCTCCCCGGCCGAGAGCATCGCCAGCCCGAGCTTGGCCCGCTCGCCCCCCGACAGCGTCGAGGGAAGCTGATCGGCGGCCTTCGACGGCAGGCCGAACGACCCCAGCAGCGCCCGACGGTCCCTCTCGGCCCTGAGGACGGCGTCGCTGACGTTGGCCAGCGCGCTGCGGGCCGGGTCGATCTGCTCGTGCTCCTGCGCGAAGTAGCCCACCTCGACGTTGGCACCGAGCTCCACCACGCCGTTCGACGGCTCCTGCACCCCGGCGAGGCAGCGCAGGAGGGATGACTTCCCGGCGCCGTTGCGCCCGATGATGACGATGTGGTCGCCCCGGCCGGCGTGGAAGGTGACGTCGGTGAGCACCTCGTTGGATCCGTAGCGCACGCCGAGCTTCGCCACCTCCAGGGGCGTGGCGCCCGACCGGGGCGGCGTCGGGAGCTTGAACTTGCTGGCGCGCTCGCGCTTGTCGACGTGCGTGCGCCCGGCCTCCATCCGCTCGACCCGCTTGTCGAGCGACTTCGCCTTGCGGGCCCGCTTCTCGGTGCTCGCCCGCATGGAGTCGGCCAGGGTCGAGAGGCGGGCGATCTCCCGCTGCTCCAGCTCGGACGCGCGCTCGCGCTGGGTCTGATCGGCCTCGTGCTGGGCCCCGAACCGCGAGTAGTTGCCCTTCCACTCGGTCAGCCGCTGGTTCGAGATGTGCAGCACCTTGGTGATGGAATGGTCGAGCAGCTTCAGGTCGTGGCTCACGACGAGCAGCGCGCCCGCGAAGCGAGCCAGCTCGTCGAGCAGCCACCGTTTGGCCGAGCGGTCGAGGTGGTTGGTCGGCTCGTCGAGGATCATCAGCTCGGGCTCCAAGAAGAGCACCCGCATGAGGTCCACCCGGCGGCGCTGGCCGCCCGACAGCTCGTCGATGTCCTCGAGGAGCAGCTCCTGGCGGAGGCCGAGCCCGTCGGCCAGGCGGGCCATCACCGACTCCGCCTCGTAGCCGCCGTTCGTCTGGAACTGCTCCTGGAGGTCGGTGAACAGCTCGATGTTCTCCTCGGAGGGATCGTCGGCCATGGCCCGGCGCGCCGCACCGAGGGCATCGTCGAGCACATCGAGACCCCGCGCCGAGAGGATGTGCGAGAAACCGGTCCGCTCCAGCCCGAGCCCGCCGGGGACCGGGGCCTGTGGCAGGTAGCCGAACGAGCCGAGGAGCCGGACGTTGCCACGGTGACGCAGCTGCGGGGCCGGCTCGCCCACCAGCACGGAGATGAAGGAGGACTTCCCGGTGCCGTTGCGCCCGACCAGGCCCACCTTCTCCCCGGCGCCGACCACGAACGAGGCGTCGGAGAGCAGCGTGCGGTCACCGATTTCGATGGTGAGGGCTGATCCGACGATCACGTCACATTGTACGAGGGAGAACAACTGGTCGATACACTCCGCCAATGGCCGCTCTGGACCGCAAGTGGTGGACCCTGATCGCCGTCTGCACGGCCACCTTCATGCTGCTGCTCGATATCACCGTCGTCAACGTGGCGCTACCTGACATCCAGCGGTCGCTGCACGCGAGCTTCTCCGACCTCCAGTGGGTGGTCGACGCCTACTCCCTGACGCTGGCGGCGTTCCTCCTGACCGCCGGCGTCGTGGGCGACATCTACGGGCGCCGCGAGGTGTTCGCGGCCGGGCTGGTCGTCTTCTCCCTCTCCTCTCTGGTGTGCGGGCTCTCAACAGACCCGCTGATGCTGAACCTCGCCCGCGCCGTGCAGGGCGTCGGGGGCGCCATCATGTTCGCCACTTCGCTCGCGCTGATCGCCGGCGCGTTCGTCGGCCGGGACCGCGGGACCGCCTTCGGCATCTACGGCGCGGTCATCGGCGGCGCCGTCGCGATCGGACCGCTGATCGGCGGCGCCATCACCAGCGGCATCGGCTGGCGCTGGATCTTCTTCGTCAACGTCCCCATCGGGGTCGTCGCCGTTGCCATCACGATCTCGAAGATCGCGGAGTCGAAGGACACACGGGTGCGCCGGATCGACTGGGTGGGTTTCATCTCCTTCTCGGTCAGCCTCTTCTGTCTCGTCTTCGCCCTCGTGAGAGGCAACGACCTCGGCTGGGGCAGCGCCAGCATCGTGGGGCTGCTGGTCGCCGCGGCCGTCCTCATGGTGGCGTTCTTCGTCAACGAGCGGTTCACGTCCGACCCCATGCTCGACCTCGGCCTGTTCAAGATCCCCGCCTTCGTCGGGATCTCCGTGGTGGCCTTCACGCTGGCCGCCTCCATCTTCGCCATGTTCTTGTACCTGACGCTCTACATCCAGGACGACCTCGGCTACGGGCCGCTGGCCGCTGGCGTGCGCTTCCTTCCCCTGACCCTGCTCGCCTTCTTCGTGGCCTTCTTCGCCGGCCGCCTCACCGTGCGGGTGCAGTCGCGCCTGCTGCTCGGCGTCGGGATGCTCGCCGTCACCGGTGGGCTCCTCCTGATGGGGACGACCCATCCGGATTCGACCTGGACGGTGCTGCTACCCGGCTTCATCGTGTGCGGGCTGGGGATCGGCGCCGTCAACCCGGTCCTGGCCTCGGGCGCCATCTCCGTCGTCCAGCCCCAGCGCAGCGGCATGGCCTCGGGAGCCAACAACACCTTCCGCCAAGTGGGCATCGCAACGGGCATCGCCGTGCTCGGGGCGGTCTTCCAGAGCCAGATCGTGGCGCACACCTCGGCCGCGCTCAGCAAGACGATCTATGGGCACGAGGTGCTCGAGCGCGGCGGCGCGCAGCTGAAGGGTGCCCTGTCGGCCGGCGAGGTGCAGGCAGTGGCCTCGTCCATCCCGGTCCCCGCGGCCCGGCACGCGCTCCTCAGCGCCTACCACGTCGGGTTCTCGACCACGCTCAACCACCTGATGGACATCGCCGCCGTGGTGGCGTTCGTGGGGGTGCTGTGCGGGTTCCTGCTGGTGCGCCAAAGCGACTTCGTCGTCCCCACCGCGACCGTCAGGCCGGCGGATGGCGGGGCCGGTGCGGGCGGTGCTCCCCCGGCAGATGCCGGGGTGCCGGCCGCGCATGCTTGAGCCGTTCACGCTCACCGGGACCTACGTCCGGCTGGAGCCGCTGGCCGAGTCGCACATCCCCGCCCTCGTGGAGGCGGCGGCCGAGGACCGCAGCACCTATGAGTGGACCTACACGCCCGACGGAGCGGACCAGATGACCGACTACGTCCGGGACGCGCTGGAGAAGGTGGGTTCCGGCGCGCACGTCGCCTTCGCCACCGTGCGCACGGGCGCCGGGCCCCACGGGGAGGACCGGGTCGTGGGCGCCACACGGTTCTGCGAGATCGCCTTCTGGCAGTGGCCGCCGGGGGCCACCCACCAGCGCCACGGGGTGCCCGACGTCGTGGATATCGGCTTCACCTGGCTGGCCGGATCGGCCCAGCGGACCCCGGTCAACACGGAGGCCAAGCTGCTGATGATGACCCACGCCTTCGAGGTGTGGCAGGTCCATCGGGTAGCCCTCCAGACCGACGTGCGCAACACGAGATCGCGGGCCGCCATCGAGCGGGTCGGCGGGCAGCTCGACGGCATCTTGCGGGCGGACCGGCCCGGCGCGGACGACACGGTGCGCACCTCGGCCCGTTTCTCCATCATGGCGGCGGAGTGGCCCGACGTGAAGGCACGGCTGACGGCACGGCTCGAGTCGGCCGCCCCCGGGTAGTCGTCGCGGCGACGACGGCGCGGCCTGTTCGCCCTTCAGAGCAACAGGCTGATGCCGTGCAGCACGAAGATCAGCGCGTAGACCGACAGCAGGGCGCCGGCGAGCACGACCGGGACACCGATGAGCACCAGGGCCGTCACGAAGCACACCCGGCGGACGTCGACGACCCGGCCCGGACCTCCGGGTGACCGTGTCGGTCCCTGGCCGGCGCGGGTGGCGGCCCGAGCCGCCGACCACGACAGCAGCATGGTCGTCGCCAGCAGCGGGAGCGCCACCCCCACGAGCCAGGCCATCCGGGATCCGTAGACGCCCGATGTGGCGAGGACGCCGAAGACGATGACGAGCACCGCCGCGGTGAAGGTGAGCGCGGCGCCGGTGGTCAGCAGCGCCCGCAGCACTGGCCGGCCTCCGGTGCCGTCGGAGTCAGGCATGGCCGGGCTCGAACGTGAGGGCGCGGACACCGAGACCGACCTCGTCACGGCATCGCGGGAGGGGTCGCAAAATGACGGTCGAGCTCGTTGGCGTAGCGGAGCCCCAGGGTGTCCCCATGCTGAGCCAACCACGTGGAGAGGGCGGTCGATCCCGTGGTGGGACCATCGGTGTCCGCCAGACCGTTCGCCATCGCCCTGTACTCGTCGGTGGTCAGGAGGACGTCGTGCAGCACGAGACCCAAGGCGTTCGAGAGCAGCGGCACGGTCGCTCCCGGCACGTGGATCAGGCGAGCACGGCCGCCCACCGCATGACGGATGGAGCTGACGAGCTCGGCGAAGGTCGGGCGTTCCGGGCCCACGGCGTCGGAGACACTGTTGTGCGACTCTGCCCCCCTGGCCACACACAACTGGGCGAGGTCGTCGACGTGTATGCCCCTGATCCGATAGTCCCCGCGGCCACCGATGGCAAAGACGGGCAGGCGCCGAAGGAGCCATGCGATGTTGTTGAGCAGCACGCCGTCCCCGCCGAAGAGGATGGCGGGGCGAAGGATGGCGTACGACAGGTCGGACTCGGCGAGAGCTCTCTCGACGAGCGCCTTGCCACGGAAGTACGACAAGGGCGAGGAGATGCTCGGGTGCGTAATGCTCACATGCACGATCCGCTGGACCCCGGCCCGCCTGGCGGCTTGGAAGAGGGTTCTCGAGTTGGAGACCGCGACCTCGTGGTCAGTGGCGCCGTGGGCGAAGCGGACCCAGTACGTGTTGTAGAGCGTGGTCGCTCCGGAGAGGGATGCGACGAGGCCGAGCTGGTCGTCGAAGTCGAGTGGTCGCACCTCGATCGCCGTGCCCTGGGGGCCCCGGCCGGGATGCCCCGTGATGGTGCGCACCCGACGGCCCGCGTCGCGCACCGCTGCCGCGATGGCGGCACCCGAATAGCTGAAGGCGCCGGTGACCACATCGAGCCCGGTGTCGGGCGGACGGCCCGCTCGCGCCGTGGACACGGCGGCGGTGCCGGTCACGGCGCCCCCGTCGGGGGCGGCGAGCCGAGTGCCTCGAGGAGACCGGCCAGGTTCTTGGCATGCTCGAAGAGGCCGAGAGCCTGAGTGCGATCCCCATTGAGGTGGGTCAGCATCTCCAGTCCCAGGTAGAGGGCGACGATGCCGTACGCCACGTCCCGGACGGGCAGGACCGGGTCGAGCGGCGACCCGTCGAGGGTCCTCTCCAGCGCGCGCTCGGCGAAGGCGAACCACGGACGGAGGCGGGCGGACACCTCGGGTCCGAGTCCGGGGGTCGAGGACGCACCGGCGATCATCTCGACGAGGACGGTGACATGGCCGGCGTCGAGATCCTCCCGAAAGATGGCCATCGCCACGTCGACCAATTCGGACGCGGACCCGACGCCGTCGACCGCCTCCCCGTACTGCTCCATCCGCTGGGCGCTCACCGAATCGAGTGCCGCCAGCAGGAGATCGGCGACCGAGCCGAAGTGGTAGAAGATCAGGCCCTGGTTCACGCCCGCACGCTCGGCGATTGCCCGTGCGCTGGCCCCGGTGAAGCCGTCCGCCTTCAGCGTCTCGATGGCGGCCTCGACCAGCTGCCTCCGGGTGCCCGCCGAACGAGACGAGTCCCTGGCCACCACTCTGCTCGACGTCCCCGACTTGGCCATCTGACCCCTGAGTTTGAGTGAACACTCAAAGTATACACTCAAACTCAGGGCGCCGGACCTACCTCTTTGCACGGTTGCGCAGGGGCGCTCTGGCCGGTCCGCCCGGTTCTCCGCCCCGCCCGCCCCCGAGGGTGGGCGTCACCTCGGAGGCGGGTGCCTCCGGACCTGCTCAGGCGCGGCTGAGCGTGGCGGAGATCTTGCGAAGGTGCAGCGCGTGCACGGCCGCCTCGGCCTCGTCCTTGGGCCGCACGGCGGCCACGGCCTTGCCGGTCCGGTGGATCTTCCAGGCCAGCTGGTCGGCCCGCTCGACCGTGTGGCCGAAGATCTCGACGAAGGCCCGGATCACCGTCTGGAAGGTGGTGACGTCGTCGTTCCAGACGATCACGGCCCACAGGTCCTCGACGTCGAAGAAGGCGCTGATGTCCTCGTCGACGATCTCGGGGAGGTTGATGGTCGAGGGATGGTCGAGCGTGGACGTCATGTGGTTCGGAGCCTTCCGGGGCCGATTTTTGGCCCAAGACAGTGTAGTCCTGCGCTGTAGCCTGCCGGGATGCGAGCCACCGTCCTCGAGGGACCGCGCGACATCCGCGTCGAAGACGTGCCGGACCCGGTCCTGCCCGGACCCGAGGGCGTCATCGTGACCGTCGAGCGGACCGCGATCTGCGGCTCCGATCTGCACCTCTACCATGACGCGCCGACCGGCGTCGGCATCCGTCTGGGCCACGAGGTCATCGGGACGGTGGCCGAGACCGGTCCCGACGTGCGCAGCCTCGGGCGCGGCGACCGCGTGCTGGTCTCGGGCGTGATCGGCTGCGGTGTCTGCCGTCCCTGCCTGGCGGGCCAGCCCAACGTCTGCCGCGCCGGCAAGTCGGCCGCGTTCGGGACGGTGCCCGACCTTCCGGGCGGTCAGGCCGAGGCGCTGGCCGTCCCCTTCGCCGACCTGTTCGCCCTCCCCATCCCCGAAGGCGTGGCGGACGACGAGGCCGTCCTGCTCACCGACATCCTCCCCACCGGCTACCTGGGTGCCCTGCGGGCCTCCATCCGGCCCGGGTCGACGGTGGCCGTCGTCGGGCTGGGCCCGGTCGGGATCATGGCGCTGCAGTGCGCCGAGCTCTTCGGCCCCGCCCGGATCCTGGCCATCGACATGGTGCCCGAGCGATTGGCCCGGGCCGAGGCACTCGGAGCCGAGCCCATCGACGCCCGTGACGCTCCGGGGTCGGCACAGGTGCTCGAGGCCACCGGCGGGTGGGGCGCCGACTCGGTGATCGAGGCGGTCGGGGCCGACGCCACCGTGCTCGACGCCCTCTCCTGCGTCGCCACGGGCGGCACGGTCTCCATCGTCGGGGTCAACCTCTCCATGGAGCTCCCCTTCCCCATGGGGCTCGTGTTCCTGAAGAGTCTCACCGTGCGCACCGTTTTCGCACCGATCCCCGGGACGTGGCCCTCGCTCGTCCCGCTGGTCCAGTCGGGCCGCCTCGCGCTCGGTGGCACGTTCACCCACCGGATGGGGCTGAGCCAGGCGGCGCAGGCCTACGAGCTCTTCGACTCCCGGGCCGACGGCGTCTTGAAAGTCTTGTTGGACCCGAACGCCTGAGCACCCTGCGGCTCGTCGGGTGTCCGGTTGAGGATCAGCGGCCACTGCGTCGCGCCGATGTCGGGCTGGGCCACGAACCACGGGGCGGGCGGCGGAGCGATCACGCGCGTCAAGGCATCGACGATGGGCTCGTAGTTCACCCGCCAGCCCTGGAAGTGGCGCCACGATTCCTCCAGGTCGCGCTCGAGCGGGAAGTGGACCTCCTCGAGCCTCCGGAACCCGCTCTCGAATTCGGGCTTGGTCAAGCGGATGCCTGTCGTCGGCAGCGGGTCGGGGTCGTAGGGGATGTGCAGCGCACCAGCCATGGAGCGCAGGCAACGGATCCCCATCGACAGGCAGAGCCGGGCCTGGCGCGGGGTCAGTTGCGGGCTGGCCGCGTGGTACAGCGCGGCGGAGTCCATCATGGCGACCAGCCCCACCAACCAGCTGCGCGACGACTCTGGTGAGCGGAACCAGATAAGCCCGGGGTAGTTGGCGTGGCTCTCCGACACGGCGGAGGACCAGCGCTCCCAGTCGGAGTAGAGCGGGGGCAGCTCGTCCATGGTCTGGAGCCAGTGGTGGCGGGCCAGGATCTCGGGCCCCCACGCCGGTGTGCCGGCACGGGCGCTGAGCAGCGTGACCTCGGTCTCCCTGGTGGCGAAGGCGCTGTAGAGCGCCGGCAGGTAGGCGATCTCCAGGGCGACGACACCGAGGCCCGTACCGGCGGCCAGGATCTCCAGGGTACGCGCGCCGGCCCCGCTGGACGCCGCGATGCCCAACGTGGTGACCGAGGAGCCGGCGATGCCGACGGCTTCGAGGAAGTTGACGCCGGCGTCCCACCAGATGATCAGGGAGAAGCCCAGCAGGATCAGGCACAGCCAGATCCCGAACAGCACCACCACCGCGCCGGGGCCGACGAAGGAGAGGAGCCGGTCCCGCACCTCATAGGTGGGCAGCCGCGGGGCAAGCCGGCGCGCCGAACCGCCCAGGAGACGAGCCAGGCCGCGGCCCATGCGCGAGGACGTGGCCCGCGGGAGCACGAGCGACGTGAAGACGCTCCACACCGTGAGGATCACGATGGCGATGCCGGCGACGAGGGCGACCAGGCGCGCGATCGTCTCCACCGCGCCATCCTGCCAGATGACCGGGTTCGCGCCCCGGGGTCGACGTCAGAGAGAGGCGTACCGTGCAGCCGGCCGGCCGCTCGCCACCAGCGACGAGGGCACGTCGACCAGGCGTGACCGGAGCAACTCGCCCAGCCCCTTCGCCTGCGTGTCCAGCCGCAGGTTCGAGGCGACGCCCCACCCGAGGATGCCGTGGACGACGAAGTTCACGGCCCACAGGTTCGGGAGCGCATATCGGCTCACCGCGTAGGGCTCGACCTCGGGCAGGAGCGCCTTGAACACATCGGTGCTGAGGTGCTGCCCGAGCCACGCGCCGACGGCCTCCTCGTCGGCCCAGACCCCGACGTTGGCGTCGCCCCCCTTGTCGCCCGAGCGCGCCCCGACGAGCACCCAGAGCGGCACCCGCTCCAAACCCTCCCCCGGAGGTGCGGGACCCGTGCCCGGCTCCGTGCCGCCGGCCGGCGCCGGCCCGGTGTCGCGTGCGGGGTGGACGGTGCCCGGCGGTGTGGCAGGCACCGCGTCGCCGTCGCACTCGATCCGCGGTTCGACGGCCGTAGCGGCGACCGTGGTGGGCCAGTAGCGGGCGACGCCCTGCGCCCCCGACGGAGCGGACGTGAAGAAGGTGCCCGGATAGCTCGAGAGGCTGGTCTCGACGACCGCCCCGGAGAAGGCCCGACCGACCACCCGCTCGTCGTCGCCCCGCACCGCCAGTCGCAGGTAGGCCATGCCGCCACCCGTCAGGTCGCCCGAGAGGTCCTCGGCTGTCTCGGCGAAGGCCCCGCGCCCGCCCGGGATGCCCGACCACACGGCGTCAGCCGCGAAGCGGGCCTTCTCGGCCACCCGGGCGCCGGTGAGCGCGAGCGTCATGGAGTTGCGCCAGCCGGCGTCGAGGTTGGCCGTCACCTTCAGCGTCGGTGGCGGCGGCTCTCCCCGGACCCCCGCGATGCGCACCCGGTCCGGCCCGTCCGCCGAGAGCTCGATGCTGTCGAACCGGGCCACGGCGTCCGGGCTCAGGTAGCGCGGGCTCCCGATTTCGTAGAGCAGCTGCGCGGTGACGGTCCCGACCGTCACCGCGCCGCCCGTCCCCGGGTGCTTGGTGATGACCGACGAGCCGTCCGGATGCACCTCGGCGAGCGGGAAGCCGATCCGCTCCCCGTGCGGCACCTCCTCGAAGAAGGCGTAGTTCCCGCCGCAGCACTGGGCGCCGCACTCGATGACGTGGCCGGCCACGACCGCCCCCGCGATGGCGTCGTGATCGTCGTCCGCCCACCCGAAGGCGTGCAGCGCGGGACCGACGACGAGGGCGGCGTCGGTGACCCGACCGGTCACCACCACCTGCGCGCCGGAGGCGAGCGCGTCAGCGATCGGGCGGGCCCGCAGGTAGGCGTTGGCGGTGACCACGGCGGCATCAGCCGGAAGCGGCTCTCCGGTATCGAGATTGACGAATGCCTCGCCGGCCGCCCTGAGCTCGGCGAGTCTCGGTGTGATGTCGTCGCCCGAGACGGAGGCCACGTGCACCTCGAGGCCCTGGCGGCGGGCCAGCTCCGCCACCGCGGCCGCCAGGGCCTCGGGATGGAGGCCGCCGGCGTTGGACACGACGGTGATCCCCCGCTCGACACAGGTCGGAAGGACCTCTTCCATCTGGCGCAAGAACGTGCGCGCGTAGCCGCCGCTGCGCTCCCGCGTCTTGTGGAGGATGTACATCGTCAGCTCCGCCAGCCAGTCGCCGGTCAGCACGTCGACGGGCCCACCCTCGACCATCTCGCGCGCCGCGCTCAGGCGGTCCCCGAAGAAGCCGCTGCAGTTCGCCACGCGCAGCACGGCCGACGGCCGGGCGGCGGGAGCGCTCACGCGGGCTCCACGGCGACCAGGAGGTCGTTGACGTCGACCTGCTGGCCGGGCGCGCACTGGACCTGCGCCACGGTACCGGCTCCGTTCGCGCGCAAGGTGTGCTCCATCTTCATCGCCTCGAGCACCAGCAGGCCGTCGCCCTCGGCCACGGTGTCGCCGACCGCGACGAGGACCTTGGTGACGGCGCCGGGCAGAGGGGCCCGGCACTCGCCGGCGATGCCGCCGCGCTCGTCGGGATCGTCCTCGGTCCGCAGGGCGAACGTCGACTGACCCTCGGGGCCGTTGACGTCGGCCGCGTGCACGGTGTGGCGTACCCGATAGCGCCGCCGCAGCCCGTCGGACGCCACGAGGTCGACCACGCCGCCCTGGGTGGTGGCCGTGCCCACGGCCTGCCACTCACCGTCGACGAGCACGTGGGCTGGCTCGCCGGGTACGTCCGCGCGCACCGCCATGGTGCCGGTGGCATCGGTCAGCTCGTCGGCATGGAGCGCGCGGCCGACATTGCGCCACCCCGCCGCGGGCACCGGGACCAGGCTGCGGGCGGCCCGCTCGTCGGTCAGGCAGAACGCCACCGCGGCGCCGTGGCGGCGGCGCACCGTATCGGGCAGCAGGGCGTCGCGCAGGTCGGGGCGATGCTCCAGGTAGTGGATGTCCGCCTCGCCGCGCCCGAAGGCGTCGTCGTCGAGCACGGCGGCGAGCAGATCACGATTCGTCTCGAGGCCGTCGAGCTCCAGCGCCCGCAGGGCCAGGGAGAGCTTTGCGATTGCGGCGTCGCGATCCTCCCCGTGTGCCATGAGCTTGGCCACCAGCGAGTCGTAAGCCGGGCTGACGACGCTGCCCGACTCGATGGCGCGGTCGGTGCGCTGGCCGGGACCGTCGGGCCAGCACACGTGCGTGACCGTGCCCGGCGTGGGCCGGTAGTCCTCCCGCGGCCGCTCGGCACACAGGCGTACCTCCACCGCATGGCCGGTCGCCGAGATGTCGGCCTGGCCGAAGGGCAGCGGGCGGCCGGAGGCCACCACCAGCTGGAGTCCCACCAGGTCGAGCCCGGTGACCAGCTCGGTCACGCCGTGCTCGACCTGAAGGCGGGTGTTCATTTCGAGGAAGTAGAAGCCGCTCGCGTCGACGAGGTACTCCACGGTGCCGGCCCCCACGTAGTCGACGGCCCGCGCCGCAGCCACGGCGGCGTCCCACATCAGGCGGCGGGTCGCTTCGGGCACGAGCACGGCGGGCGCCTCCTCCACCACCTTCTGGTGCCGTCGCTGCACCGAGCACTCCCGGTCGTAGAGGTGCAGCACGGTACCCTGGGTGTCCCCGAAGATCTGGACCTCGACGTGGCGGGGGGCGGCGAGATAGCGCTCCAGGAAGACCTCGTCGGAGCCGAAGGCGGCAGCGGACTCGCGCTGCGCCGACGCCACGGCGTCGGCCAGCTCGCCCGGACCGTGCACGAGGCGCATTCCGCGCCCCCCTCCCCCGGCGGACGCCTTGACCAGGAGCGGGTAGTCGACGCGCTCGCCGGCGGCGGCCAGCTCTTCGGGCTTGGCCCCGGGCGCCACCACGGCGCTCGGGAGCACGGGGACGCCGGCCTGCGTCACGACCTCCTTCGCCCGCGCCTTGTGGCCCATGACGCGCATCGCCTCGGGCGGCGGTCCCACCCACACGACGCCGGCCCGGCCACAGGCCTCGGGCAGGGCGGGGTTCTCGGAGAGGAACCCGTAGCCCGGGTGCAGGGCGTCGGCGCCCGCGGCCTGTGCGGCATGCACCAGCGCAGCGGGACTGAGGTAGGTCTCCGCGAGCGTCGAACCGGCCAGCAGCACGGCGGCGTCTGCCTCGCCGACGTGCGGGCTGGCCGCGTCGTCCGCGGCGTAGACGGCTACCGCCTCGCAGCCGGCATCGTGGGCACCCTTGATGAGGCGCCGGGCGATTTCGCCGCGGTTGGCGACGAGAACGCGACTGATCGGGTGCGGCGCCGGTGCCATCAGTGTCGTACCACCCCGAAGACCGCCGTCCCCTGTACCGGTGCCGAGTGCACCGCGGTGAGCGCGATGGCCAGGACGGTGCGCGTGTCGCGCGGGTCGATGATCCCGTCGTCCCACAACCGGCCGGTGGCGTACTGCGCCGTCGACTCCTCCTCTATCTGGTTCTCGGTGGCCTGGCGCAGCTCCTCGTCGGCCACCTCGTCGAACGGCCGGCCCGCCGCTTCGGCGGCGTTGCGGCGCACGATGGAAAGGACGCCGGCCAGCTGCTTGGGCCCCATGACGGCGATGCGGTGGTTCGGCCAGGTGAAGACGAAACGGGGGTCGTACGCTCGGCCTGCCATGGCGTAGTTCCCCGCCCCGTAGCTGGCACCGACCATCAAGGTCAGGTGCGGCACCTTCGAGTTGGAGACGGCGTTGATCAGCTTGGCACCGTCCTTGATGATCCCGCCCTGCTCGTAGCGGGTGCCCACCATGAAGCCCGTGATGTTCTGCACGAACAGGATGGGCGTGTCGGTCCGATTGCACAGCGCGATGAATTGCGCACCCTTCTGCGCCTCGGGCGAGAACAGGATGCCGTTGTTGGCCACCACGCCGATCGGGTAGCCGCCGATGGACGCCCAACCGCAGACCAGCTGCGCGCCGTAAGACTCCTTGAACTCCTCGAAGCGGGAGCCGTCGAGGACGCGGGCCAGGATCTCGCGAACTTCGAAGGGCACCCGCACGTCCACCGACGCGATGCCGAGCAGCTCCCCGGCCGGGTAGAGCGGCTCGTCGGCGGGGCCGGCGGGGCTCGGCCCGAGGCGCCGCCAGTGCAGGTGGGCCACGATGCCGCGGGCGATGCGAATCGCCTCGGGCTCGTCCCGGGCCAGGTAGTCGCACAGGCCGGACGTCCGGGCGTGCATCAGCGCGCCGCCCAGCTCCTCCTCGTCCGCCTCCTCGCCGATGGCCATCTTCACCAGCGGCGGCCCGCCCAGGAACACGCGGGCTCGATCTTCGACCATGACCGTGTAGTCGCTCATACCGGGGAGGTACGCGCCGCCGGCGGTGGACGAGCCGAACACGAGGCAGACGGTCGGGATCCCCTGTGCCGACAGCTGGGTCAGGCGACGGAACTGCTCGCCCCCAGGGACGAAGACGTCGGCCTGGCGGGGAAGGTCGGCCCCTCCGGACTCAACGAGGATCAGCAGCGGGAGGCGGTTCTCCTCGGCCACGTCCATGGCGCGCAGGAGCTTGCGGATCGTCGTCGGGCTCGTCGTCCCGCCGCGCACCGTCGGGTCGTTCGCGATCACCAGGCACTGGGTGTGCGACACCTCGGCCAGCGCCACGACGACGCCACCGCCCACCGGGTCGCCGGTGTGCAGTCCCGCCAGCGGGCACAGCTCGAGCACCGGGGTACCCGGGTCGACAAGAGCCTCGAGCCGCTCCCGCACCATCATCTTGCCGCGCCCGCGGTGTCGCTCGACGTACTGCGGGCCGCCTCCGGCGAGCACCTCGTCGTGCAGCACGCGCACCTCTTCGGCCAGCGCGCCCATGGCGTCCGCGTTGTCCTTGAACTCCTCGCCCGCCGTGGCAAGGTGCGACCGGATGGGCGTGCTCACGGTGTCGCGTCCCACGCGGGCCGACGTTTCTCGAGGAACGCCGCCATCCCCTCCGCTGCCTCGGCACCGGCGAAGAGCTCGGCCGAGGTGGCCGTGGCCGACGCCAACCCGTCGGCCCACCCCTGGGCCGGGAGCGTCCGCAACAGGGCCTTGGTGGCCCGCACCGCGCCGGGGGCGGACTTGCAGATGGCCAACGTCCGCGCCGCGACCCAGTCGTTCAGCGCCGCCTCGTCATCGGCGACGGCGGAGAGCAGCCCCGCGGCGGCCGCCTCGCGTGCGGTGAACGACTCGCCCGTGAGCGTCACGGCAGCGAGAAAGCGGTGCTGGACCACCCGCAGCGCCGGGACCATGATCATGGCCGGTGCGACACCGACCCGCACCTCGCTGAAGGCGAAGGTGCTCCCCTCGACTGCGGCCGCCAGGTCGGAGGCCGCCACGAGGCCCAGGCCGCCCGCTCTGGCATGGCCGTTCACGCGGGCGATCACCGGCACGGGGCTCTCGACGATGCCAGTGAGGATGTCGGGCATGCGGTTGGGTGCCGCCACGCCGCGTTCGGAGAGGTCGGCCCCCGAGCAGAACACCGGGCCCGATCCGGTCAGCACGATGGTGCGCACCTCCGGATCACTCGTTGCGTCACGCAATGCCTGCTCCAACTCCTCGAGGAGGCGGGACGACAACGCATTGCGGTTGGACGGGGAGTCGAGCGTCAGGGTCCGGATGCCGCCGTTGTCTTGCACACCGACCAACGCATCCGTCACGGGGCGCAGTGTAGGGGGGTGCCCGGCGAAGGACGGAAAAAAGCCGGTGGTATCGTTCGCCGGTGATCGAGACCGACGAGCATCAGCTGTTCCGCAAGACGCTCCGGGACCTCTTCGAGCGGGAGATTCAGCCCCACGTCGACGAGTGGGAGGCGGCCCGCACCTTCCCTGCGCACGACCTCTTCCCCAAGCTGGGGGCCGTCGGCCTCCTCGGGCTCGAGTACGACGAGGCCTATGGCGGCATGGGGGCAGATCACACGTACTCCATGATCGCCGGCGAGGAGATGGGCCGCATCAGCTGCGGCGGCGTGCCGATGGCGATGGCGGTGCAGATGTCGATGTCCACGCCGGCGCTGGCCCGCTACGGGTCGCACGAGCTGAAGGAGCAGTATCTGGCACCTGCCATCCGCGGCGAGGTGGTGACCTCCATCGCGGTCACCGAGCCGGACGCGGGCAGCGACGTCGCCGGCATCCGGACCCGGGCCGTGCGTGACGGCGACGAATGGGTCATCAACGGCGCCAAGCTCTACATCACGAACGGCACGCAAGCCGACTGGCTCTGCCTCTTGGCCCGTACCTCCGACGACCCCGGGTACCACGGCATGTCGCTGATCGTGGTCCCGACCGCGCTCGGTGGCGTGGTGGTGTCGCGCAAGCTCGAGAAGCTCGGCATGTGGTCGAGCGACACGGCGGAGCTGTCGTTCACCGATGTGCGCGTCCCCGTCTCGAACACCATCGGTGAGATCGGACGCGGCTTTCAGCAGCAGATGGTGCAGTTCCAGGCCGAGCGCCTGATGACCTTCTACAAGCAGGTCGGCTCCATTGAGCTCGCCCTCCAGCGCACCAAGTCGTACCTGCGCGAGCGGCGTGCCTTCGGCGCACCGCTGTTGGCCAACCAGCACCTCCAGTTCGTGCTGGCCGAGCTCTCGGCCCGCCACGACGTGTTGAAGCACTACGCCCGCACCACCGCCGACGCGGTCCTGCGCGGTGAGGACGCCACCCGCTACGCCACCATCGGCAAGCTGCTCGGCTCCCGGCTGCAGCGCGAGGTGGCGGACTACGCGGTGCAGTTCCACGGCGGCGTGGGGTACATGGAGGAGACCTGGACCTCGCGCTACTTCCGCGACACCCGCCTCGACTCCATCGGTGCCGGAGCCGACGAGGTGATGCTGCGCATCCTCGCCCGCATGGACGGCTACTCGGCCGAGTAGGAGCGCCGCTCCTCCCAGCGCTCGCGGGTGAGCTCCATGACTGCAACGTCCTCGCCGCGGGGCCCGACGGTGGTGAGGCGGTGCGTGAAGCCCAGCCGCTCCATGACCCGGCCGGAGGCGACGTTCTCGGGCTCGTAGAGGCTCACGATGCACTCGAGCCCACCGCCGGTGAACCCGTATTCCAGGGCGGCGCGGCCGGCCTCCGTCGCCAGACCCTGCCGGCGGTAGGGACCCGACAAGCGCCAGCCCACCTCGACAGCAGGGAGCACATCGGGCAGGAAGTGGGGCACGGCCAGGCCGGCCCATCCGATCATCCGCCCGCTGGCACGGTCGATCAGCGCCTCGATCCCGAAGCCATCGTTCTCGTAGCGCTCGAGCACGGTGGTCAGGAACCCGTGGGTCTCCTCCGCCGTCATGGCCCCCCGCCGCGGGTACCACCAGAACGACTCCTCGGCGTGGATGACGGCGAGCTCGTCGACGTCGGCGGCCACGAACGGCCGGAGCACCAGCCGCGGCGTGGTCAGCGTGGGAATTCCGGGACGGTCCATCGGATCGGTTGCAGCCGCTCAGCCGAGAGGGAGCCCGGGAGCGTCCGCCAGCGACAGGTCGTGGCCGGGGCGTGCCGAGGGCGCGTAGAGCTGGTCCGGCCGGAACGACCGCACGGACCGGTCCCCGCCGCGCCCCCCGACGACCTCGACCCAGGCTTCGCCGGTCTCGCCGTTGGTCACGTGTGCCACGAACTGCCACGACGCGCCACGCAGGCGCGCGCCGTCGACCTGCACCGGGTCTCCGGGTTGCAGCCCGGCCCATCGGGTGGAGCGGCGGAGGTCAGCCATGGCCGGGGCGGGACATCAGTCCCTTTTCTACCGCCTCTGGGGGATGGTCCGTGACGACCGCATGCCCCCGTATCCTGACGTGCATGGCGCTCGATCCCCCGCGGACCCTCACGCCCTCGAAAGTCACCGCCTTCACCAACTGCCCGCTCGCCTTCCGGTACTCCCAGATTGAGCACCGGCCCGAGCCGCCCTCCCCCCCCTCTGTCAAGGGAAACCTGGTGCACGCCGCTCTGGAGGGCCTCTTCTGGCACCACCCTCCGGGGGACCGGACACCTGCCGCCGCGGCAGCCGAGCTGGAGCGCTCCTGGGACGAGTTGCAGGCCGACGACGAGTTCGTCCAGCTGGAGCTCGACTCGGAGGGTGCCGACTCGTTCCTCGGTGATGCGCAGACCCTCGTCGACAACTACTTCCGCCTGGAGGACCCCAACGAGGCCCGTGCGGTCGGGATAGAGCTCGGCGTCGAGACGCTGGTCGACGGCATGCGGCTGCGCGGCATCATCGACCGGCTCGACGTCGCGCCGGACGGGAGCCTCATCGTCGTGGACTACAAGACCGGCCGGGCACCCTCGGAGCGCTTCGAGCGAGGGAGCATGGGCGGGGTCCAGACCTACGCCCTGCTGTGCGAGAGCGTGCTGGGCCGCCCGCCCGCAGAGGTCAGGCTTCTGTACCTGCGCCAGCCGATCGCCATCTCCGCCGTGGCCTCCGAGCAGTCCATACGCGGCCAAAGGAGGCGGGCGCTGGCCGTGTGGACGGCGATAGAGCGGGCCTGCGACGCCGAGGACTTCCGCCCCAACGTCGGCCCCCTGTGCGACTACTGCACGTTCAAGCCGACCTGCCCGGCCTTCGCCGCGTGAGCAGACGATGAGCACAATCGACGAGGCGGTCGACGCCGCCTTCGAGCCACTCCGGGGCCGACCTGGCGCCGACCGTGCGGCTGCCGTCGTGTCGAACCTGGCCGACTACGGGCTCATCTGGGTGCTGCTGGCCGGCGTGAAGGCACGCCGTCGTGGTCCGGATCGGCGCCGCGCCGTCGTGGCGCTCGGTGTCGCCGGGTTCTCGTCGCTGCTCGTGAGCCGCGTCGTCAAGCGGGCCGTCGAACGTCAGCGGCCCGACGAGCATCTCGCCGCCGCGGTCCGGACTCCCACGAGCAGCAGCTTCCCGAGCGGCCACACCCTTGCCGCGTACTGCACGGCCTTCATCCTGGGGGACTCCGACACCCAGACGGCGGCCAACGTCGGCTTCGCTACCGCCGTTGCGGCCAGTCGCATCCACCTGCGCGCCCACCACCCCACCGACGTGATCGGCGGGGCCGTGATCGGCTCGGTGCTCGGGCTGGGACTGCGCCCCATCGTCGACGTCGTCACGCCCGGGAGCAGGGGGCGTCGCCCCGGCCGCCGCCGCCGGTCGCACGCTGCGGGAATGGGCCGCACCGAGCTCGTGTTGAAGGAACTATGAAGCCTTTCGCCGTCAGCTGGGACTACCGGTGCCCCTTCGCACGCAACGCCCACGAGCACCTCGCCGTCGCACTCGCCGACGGGGCGGACTGGGACGTCACGTTCCTCCCCTTCTCGTTGGGCCAGGTCCATGTGCCCGAGGGCGGCACACCCGTGTGGGACGACCCGGCCAAGGCGCCCGACCTCCTCGCCCTCGCGGCAGGTGTCGTGGTGCGCGACCAGTACCCGGATCGATTCCTCGACGCGCACGTCGCGCTCTTCGCGGCCCGACACGACGAGGGGCTCGATCTGCGGCTGCCCGACGTGGTGGCCGGCGTGCTCGACGGCGTGGGTCTCCCGGGCGACAAGATCGTCGCCGAGGTGGCGACGTCAGCCCCCGCGCAGGAGATCCACCGCGCGCACGAGCAGGCGGTCAACGAGTTGGACATGTTCGGCGTCCCGACCTTCGTCGTGGACGACCGTGCCGTCTTCGTCCGCCTCATGGGCCGACCCCAGGGTGACGCCGCGCTGGCCCGCCGCACGATTCAGGGCGTGCTCGACCTCTTCGAGACGATGCCCGACCTCAACGAGTTCAAGCACACGTCACTGTCCCACTGAGCCCGGGGCGCCCGACACGAAGATCAGGACCGGGCGAGATCGCTGATCAGGGCGAAGCTGCGGTCGCGCTCCTCAGCGTCGCCGATGATGGAGGCCACGAAGTCGGTGGCCCCGGCCTCGGCCAGCCTGGAGATGGACGCAGCCACGGACTCCTCGTCGCCGACGAAGGCGATGTCCGCCGCGCACTCAGCCCCCTCCTTGTCCAGCATCGCCTTGTAGGAGGGCAGATTCGGGTAGATGGCCGTCACCTCGTTGATCCGCGCCTTGGCGGTGTCGGCGTCGTTGGTGACCGAGACAGGCAGGGCAACGCCGACCCGAGGCGCGGGCCGCCCGGCCTCCTCCGCCGCAGCACGGATGGTGGGCACGATGTGCTCGCCGACGGTCCGGGTGCCGGTCATCCAGGTGCAGGTACCGTCGGCGACGGTGCCCGCCAGTTTGAGCATGGCGGAACCCAGCGCGGCGACCAGGACCGGCGGAGCCGCCACCCCGTGGATGTCGAGGGGGGTGTACGCGTTGGTGGTGACGCGCTCACCGGGGCTGCTCACCGTCTCGCCACGCAGGAGCGGCATGAGCGAGGCCAGGTACTCCTTCATGTAGCCGGCCGGCCTGTCGTAGCTCATCCCCCACATGGCCTCGACCACCACCTGGTGCGAGAGGCCGATGCCAAGGATGAGCCGGTCGCCGGTCGCCATCTGCACGGTGAGGGCCTGCTGGGCCAACATCATGGGATGGCGCGGGTAGACGGGGATCACGCCCGTGCCCAGGCCGATGCCGGGCACCTGCGAGCCGGCGACGGCGAGGAGGGTCAGCGTGTCAGGCCCGAAGATCTGTGAGGCGAAGGCGTGGTCGAGGCCGGCCTCGGCGCAGCGCCGCAATTGGGCGACGACGTCGGGCAGGGGCTTGTCGACGTCGAGCATGCTCCCGATCCGCAGCGGTTTGGCCATGTCCCTGGTGCTCCTCGCGTAGTCTGCCCGTTGTGTCCGCCCCACTGTCTAGGCCAATCCCCGGACGGGGGCGAGCGAGCTGAGCACGCACCCCATCGGGTTCGTCGGGGCGGGCCAGCTGGCCCGCATGGCGGGCGAGGCAGCGAGCGCCCTGGGCCTCTCCATGGCCGTCCTGGCCGAGCGGCCCGACGACGCCGCCTGCGGCGTCGCCAGCGAGGTGATGCTGGGCTCGCCCTTCGTGGCGGCCGACCTCCGCGCCTTCGCCGAGCGGTGCGACGTGGTCACCTTCGACCACGAGCAGGTCGACCTCGGGATCGTGGCCGCGCTGGCGGCCGGCGGTGCCGTGCTTCGGCCCGGTGCCGAGACGCTCGAGCTGGCGGTCGACAAGGCGTACATGCGCACGGTCCTCGACCGAGCGGGCGTCCCCGTCCCGTCGTACCTCGTGGTGGACGGTGGGCCCGACGCACCGGAGGCCGTCGCCTCCTTCGGGGAGGCGCACGGCTGGCCCGTGATGCTCAAGGCCGCCCGGGGCGGCTACGACGGCAAGGGCGTCTGGTCCGTGCGCGACCGGACCGAGGCGGAGGCGATCCTGGCGCACGTGGCGGGCCAGGTCGTCGTCGAGGAGCTGCTCCCCCTTGAGGCCGAACTGGCGGTCATGGTGGCCCGCCGTCCCTCGGGTGCATCGGCGGCCTGGCCGGCGGTCGAGACGGCCCAGGTCGGAGGCGTCTGCCGGGAGGTGCTGGTGCCCGGGCGGCTTGCCCCCGACGTGGTTGAGGCCGCCTCGGCGCTCGGCCAGAAGGTGGCCGAGATCGCCGGCGGCGTCGGCGTCATGGCCGTGGAGCTCTTCTGGTCGGGGGGGCGGTTGCTGGTCAACGAGGTGGCGACCCGGCCCCACAACTCGGGGCACTGGACGATGGAGGGCGCCCTCACCTCCCAGTTCGAGAACCACGTGCGTGGCGTGCTCGACCTGCCGCTCGGTTCCACGGCCCCGCAGCACGCCCAGGTGGCGAGCGTCAACATCTTCGGCGGCCCCGCAGGCGAGGACCCGGCGCGCTTGCTCGCCCGCGGCCTCGCGGTGGACGGCGCCCACGTGCACCTCTATGGCAAGGGCGCGCGCCCGGGGCGCAAACTGGGGCACGTGACCGTGTGCGGCGACGAACCCGACCTGGTGCGGGCCCGCGCCTGGTCGGCCGCGCTCGCCCTCGGGACCCCGGTGCCAGAGGGCCTCGCGCTCCCTCCCGGGGTGGCACGGTGACTCCCGGCGCCCCCGTCGTCGCCGTCGTCATGGGCAGCTCGTCCGATCTCCCCGTCATGCAGGGCGCCGTCGAGTTGCTCGAGCGCTTCGGCGTCGTGCACGAGGTGCGCGTGGTCTCGGCCCACCGCACACCGCACGAGATGATCGCCTTCGGCCAGGAGGCAGCCGGCCGGGGCCTGCGGGTGCTGATCGCCGGGGCGGGCGGCGCGGCACACCTCCCCGGGATGCTCGCCTCCGTGACCACCCTCCCCGTCATCGGCGTCCCCGTCGCGCTGTCGCAGCTCGACGGCCTGGACAGCCTGCTCTCCATCGTGCAGATGCCCAAGGGCGTGCCGGTGGCCACCATGGCGGTGAACGGTTCCCGCAACGCCGCTCTGCTGGCGGTGCGCATCCTTGCCCTGGCTGACCCGGACCTGACGGCCAGAATGGAGGCGTTCCAAGAGGAGATCGCGTCCGACGCCCGGGCCCAGGATGCTGCGGTGTCCGACGGCGCAGTGTCGGGAGGTGCCACCGAAGATGGCTGAGCCGAACCTGGCCCAACGCCTGGGGCACAACGCCGACGCCAAGCTGGTCATCATCAACGCCGACGACCTCGGCTCCTGCCATTCGGCCAACGTCGGGGTCTTCGAGTGCCTGGCGACGGGGACGGTCACCAGCGCCACGCTCATGGTGCCGTGCCCGTGGGCCCGCGAGGCGAGCAGCCGCTACCGGGGCGAGGACATCGGCGTGCACCTCACCCTCAACGCGGAGTACGAGCTGTACCGCTGGGGCCCCATCACCCACGCACCCTCGTTGCTCGGCGGGGACGGGGGATTCCCGAGGACGGTCGAGGACGTGTGGGACCACGCCGACCTGGACGAGGTCCGCCGCGAGTGCAGGGCCCAGATTGAGCGGGCCATCCTCTGGGGCTTCGACGTGAGCCATCTCGACGCCCACATGGGCACGATGCAGCTGCGGCCCGAGTTCTTCGACGTCTATCTCGAGTTGGCGGTGGAGTTCGGGCTGCCGCTGCGGATGGTGAGCGCCTCCATGGAGCGCTACGTGGGATTCCCCGCTCGCGCGGTGGCGGCGGAGGCCGGTGCCGTCTTCACCGACCACATGCGCTTCGTGCCCGGCGTCGGCTCCCGGGCCATGTTCGAGAAGGATCTCCCGACGCTGCGGCCCGGCGTCACCGAGCTCCACCTGCACCCGGCCGTCGACAGCGCGGAGCTGCGGTCGCTGGCGACCGACGACTGGGAGGCCAGGGTGGACGACCACCGCATGATCTGCCAAGAGGACTGGGTCCGTCGCTCCCTCGACGAGGCCGGGGCGACCCTGATCGGGTTCCGGCCGCTGCGCGAGCTGGCGAGGGCCGGCGGCTGAGCGCAGGAGCGATGGCCGCCACGACCACGACGACGATTCGGGGCGTCTCGCTGCTCACGAAGCAGGGCCGGCGGAGCAGCCATTCCTTCGACCTCGCGCTGTCGACCGAAGGCATGGAGATCCGGCGAGCCGGCCGGCCCCCCCAGCTCATGTCGTGGGCCAGGGTGTCGCGGTGGGACATGGAGGAACGCAAAGGGTACGTGGTGTTGACGCTGCGGGGCGAGGGCGCGGCGACACCGTTGACGGTCCCGGGATGGACGCCCGACGACCTCGAGGACCTGCTGCGCGACCTGACGGCGGGCTCGACGGGCGCCGCGCCGCCTACGCTGCCGGTGGTGGACGTCGCGCCGACACCCGCCCCCGCGGTGGAGTCCGCTCCCCCGACTGGCGCGGCGGATGCCGTGCCCGCACCGGAGTGCTCCGGGTCGCAACGGCACCGGCAACACAACGGCGGCAAGCCGTGGAAGGGGGTCGTCACCGTGGTGCTGCTGGGACTGCTCGCCACCGCCGTGACCCTGGTGCTGCTGCAGAGCGCGGGCATCATCAGCTGGGGCTTCCTCGGCCCCACCGCCTGACCCGGCCTCAGGACGGGCGCACCCCCGCGAACAGATCGTCCTCGGTCACGTCGACCCGTCCGACGCGGTTCTGGGCCAGCCGGAACTCGTCGACGGGGTGGACGTCACGCATCACCTCGGGCGGCAGGCCGAACCAGAACGGCGAGTTGGGGTCGACCTGGGTGGCGTGCGCCTTGAGCGCGTCGCCCCGCACGTCCGTGAAGCCAGTGACGTCGATGCTCGTCGTGAAGGGCTCCGTGCGGGTCATGCGGGCGAGCCACTTGTCGTCGAAGGGCGACTCCAGGCCGAGCTCCTCGTACTTGGCGTGGATCTGGCGGAACCGCTCCCCCGACCACACCGAGTAGTACAGCTTGGCCGGGGCGTACGGCCGCCCGGCGTCGGGGAACCGGCCCGGGTCGCCGGCGGCGTCGAAGGCCAGGACGGAGATCTCGTGCACCCGGAGGTGGTCGGGGTGGGGGTACTCCGACTGGTTGTCGCCGTAGGTGACGATGACCTGCGGGCGCTCGCGCCGGATGACGGTCACCAGGCGACCGACGGCCTCGTCCAGGGGCGCCTGGGCGAAGGAGTCGGGCCGCGTGTTGGCCTCCGAGTCCGGCATGCCCGAGTCCCGGTAGCCCAGGAGCACGGTCTCGTCGTAGCCGATGATGTCCGTGGCCGCCTTGAGCTCGGCCATCCGGATCCGGCCGATGTCGGCCCGTACCTCGGGCGTGTCCATGGCCGGGTTCAGGATGTCGCCCTCTTCGCCCCCCGTGCAGCACACCAGCACGGTCCGGACACCCTCGGCGTGGTAGCGGGCGACGGTCGGGGCACCTTTGGAGGCCTCGTCGTCGGGGTGCGCGTGGACGCAGAGCAGGCAGGGGCGATCGGGCACGAGCCGAGATTAGCGGCGTGCCTGGCCAGGGCAGCCGGTGCCACCGCTCCCCCACTTGGCCATATGCTCGTTGTCCATGGCAGGCATGTTCAGTCGGATCGCCGACATCTTCCGCTCCAAGACGAACAAGGCTCTGGACAAGATGGAGGACCCCAGGGACACGCTGGACCTGTCCTACGAGAAGCAGCTGGAGCAGCTGCAGAAGGTCCGGCGCGGGGTGGCGGACGTGGCGACGGCCCGCAAGCGGATCGAGCTGCAGGCCCAAGGGTTGCAGAAGCAGGCCGACAAGCTCCAGGCGCAGGCCAAGGCGGCCCTGCAGCAGGGCAACGAGGACCTGGCCCGCGAGGCGCTGGCCCGCCGTGCTGCGCTCGGCGAGCAGCTGGCCGAGCTCAAGACCCAGCACGACCAGATCAGCGAGCAGGAGCAGAAGCTCGTCCAGACGTCCCAGGAGCTGCAGGCGCGGGTGGAGCGGTTCCGCACCCAGAAGGAGACGCTCAAGGCGTCGTACACGGCGGCCGAGGCGCAGACCAAGGTCGGCGAGGCGGTGTCGGGTATCTCCGACTCGACGCGCTCCGCCGGCGCCACCATGCAGCGGGCGCAGGACAAGATCGCCGGTATGCAGGCGCGAGCGGGCGCCATCGACGAGCTCCTGGCATCGGGCGCGCTCGACGACCTCACCCACCCGGTCGACGACATTCAAAAGGAGCTCGACAAGGTGTCGTCCACGTCGCAGGTCGACAACGAGTTGGCCGCCATGAAAGCCGAGCTCGGAACGGGCGACGGGCCGGACGCCACCGCCGCGTTGCCGAGGGCCGATCAGGGTGGAGCTGGAGGTGAGAGCGCCTGATGGCGATCTCACGCAACATCAAGCCGGACCGGGGCCTCACCTACCGGATGCTCATGACGGGCTTCTTCCTCGTCCTCCTCTACGGGCTCGTGGTCGGCATCCTGATCGCGGTGGGCGTGCAGTTCGCCCTGGTCCTGGTCATCGCGTTCGCGCTGATCTTCTGCCAGTACTGGTTCAGCGCCAAGATCGCCATGTACGCCATGCACGCCAAGGAGGTCACGCCCGAGCAGGCCCCCGAGCTGCACGGCGTGGTCGACCGCCTCTGCGCGCTGGCGGACATGCCCAAGCCCAAGGTGGCCATCGCCACGACGGACATACCCAATGCCTTCGCCACGGGCCGCAGCCCCAAGTCCGCCGTTGTCTGCGTGACCTCGGGGCTGCTGCGGCGGCTGGACGAGCCCGAGGTGGAGGCGGTGCTCTCGCACGAGCTCTCCCACGTCGCCCACCGCGACGTGGCGGTCATGACGATCGCCAGCGGGCTGGGGATGATCGCCGGTCTGATGACCCGGGTGATGTTCTACTCGGAGATCTTCGGCGGCGGCCGGGGCGGTGGGAACAACCAGCAGAGCCAAGCCGCACTCATCGAGATGGTCGTCCTGCTGGTGTCGGTCGTCGTCTACTTCATCAGCTTCCTCCTGACCATGGCGCTGTCCCGCTACCGCGAGTTGGCGGCCGACCGGTCCGGCGCGCTGCTGATCGGCCGGCCCTCGCTGCTGGCCTCGGCGCTGGTCAAGATCACCGGGGAGATCGGGCGCATCCCGACCAAGGACCTGCGGGCGGCCGAGCCCTTCAACGCGTTCTTCTTCGCCCCGGCCGTGGCAAACGGGGCCACGCAGGGTGGCGGTGGGGGCTTCAGCTTCGGCAACCTGTTCCGGACGCACCCGACGCTCGAGCGCCGCCTCGCCCAGCTGGACGCCCTGGAGCGCCAGCTCGGCCAGGCCAGCTGAGCGGCTGGCCCGGCTCAAATCGGAGTCCGCAGCGGTGGGCCTCTTCGACACGATCCTCGGCCGCACGAAACCGGTGCGGGCCAACCTCGACGCGCTGTTCGCCCTGCCGACCGCGGCCCTGACCCTGCAGAGCGCCGGCGGCCTGGTGTCGTCGGGCCACGCCGGGGTCTGCTGGAAGCCGCCGCCGGGCCAGGCGGCAGCCGACGCCCAGAAGGAGATCTCCGAGCTGGTCGGCGACGGCTTCGGGCACGCCGCGGACTCCTTCGACTATGGCTGGCTGCTCCTCGACGACCCCGACCTCGAGGAGCTGGTGACCAAGATCCACATGGCGAACTCGACGCTCCAGGACAACGGGTGGGGGCCCCAGTTGCTGTGCTCGGTGTTCGGCTTCGTCCCCGGGCCGGACGCGCCGGGCGACGCCAGGGCGTTCCGGCTCGTCTACCTCTTCAAGCGCGGCACCTTCTACCCCTTCGCCCCCGTCGACGTGAAGCAGGAGCGCCGGGACACGGAGTTGGAGCTGCGCATCCGGACCATGGTGGGTGCAGACCTGCCGGTCGAGTCGGACCTCTCACGCTGGTTCCCCATGTGGGACATGCCCGTGGCGTGACGTGACATGACGGAGGCGGTCGAGCGACTGGTCGCTCTGCAAGGAGCGGTCAACTTCCGCGACCTCGGCGGGTACGTGGCCAATGGGGGTCTGCGGACGCGCTGGCGGACGCTGTTCCGGGCCGACGGGCTCGGCGAGCTGACCGAGGCCGACCTCTCCGTGCTCCGCGCGTTGGGCATCCGGACGGTCATCGACCTGCGCTCAGGGCAGGAGCTGGAACGCGGGCGGTTCGACGTCGACGCGCACCCGGTGGCCTTCCACCACTTCCCCTTCATTGAGGAGCTGCCTGACGCGGAGGCCTTCGAGCGCCGACCCGGCCTCCTCGGCGCGCAGTACCAGGAGATGCTGAGCGACGCCGGCGCGCAGATCCTGGCGGCGCTGCAGGTCTTGGCCGCCCCGGACGCGCTCCCCGCGGTGTTCCACTGCACCGCCGGCAAGGACCGCACCGGGGTCCTGTCGGCCATCGTGCTGTCGCTGCTGGGCGTGGACGAGCCGACGGTGGTGGCCGATTACGCGCTGAGCGGCGAGGCCATGGAGCGCCTGCGGGCCAAGCTGATCCTCAAGTACCCCGACGGCCGGGACGCGATTGAGAACCTCGACGAGGTGTTCTCCGCCGACCCCTCCCAGATGGAGCTGTTGCTCGACCACCTCCGTGAGCGCTACGGGTCAGTGGACGAGTACGTCGCCGGGATCGGCGCGGGGCCGGGACTGGTCGAGGGCCTGCGGGCCGGGTTGCTCGAGCCGGAGGTTTAGCCGCCGTCCCCGTCCTCGTCGCTACGGACGTCGGTGCGCATGCGGTCGATGGCGCCGGCGAGCGCCAGGTCGAGCAGGGTGATCCCGCCCGAGTCGTGCGTGGTCAGGGCCAGGCGGACCGTGTTCCAGCGGATGTCGATGTCGGGATGGTGGTTGGCCGCCTCGGCGGCCGCCCCGACGATGTTGACGAAGGCCAGCGCGGCGGCGAAGTCGTGCAACTTGACCGTGGTCACCAGGACGTCGCCCTCCCGGGACCAGTTGAGGTGCTGCTCGTCGAGGGCGGCGTCGACGTCCGACTCCGTGAGCACCGGCTCTGTCACGGGTGCGTCATGCCCTCGGGGCGCACTGCGGCGTCGAACTCCTCCTCGGTGAGCAGATGGAGCGCGAGGGCCGCCTCTTTGAGGGTCGTCCCCTCCTTGTGTGCCTTCTTGGCCACCTTCGCCGCGTTGTCGTAGCCGATGATCGGGTTCAGGGCGGTGACGAGCATGAGCGAGTTCGTCAGGTGGCGCTGGATCTGCGGCAGATCCGCCTTGAGCCCCTCGACGCAGAACTCGCGGAAACCCCGACAGGCGTCGGTCATCAGGGCGATCGACTGCATGACGTTGTAGGCGATGACCGGCTTGCAGACGTTGAGCTCCAGGTTGCCCCGGCTGCCCGCCGTGGTGACCGCCACGTCGTTCCCTATCACCTGGACCCCGACCATGATCATGGCCTCGCTCTGCGTCGGGTTGACCTTGCCCGGCATGATGGACGAGCCCGGCTCGTTCTCGGGCAGAACCAGCTCGCCCAGGCCGCTGCGGGGGCCGGACCCGAGCCAGCGCACGTCGTCGGCGATCTTCATCAGGGACACAGCCAGGGTCTTCAGCGCCCCATGGGTGAAGACGAGCGCATCGTGGGCCGCCAGCGCGGCGAACTTGTTCGGTGCGGTGACGAACGGCAGACCGGTCATGTCCTCGATCGCCTTCGCCACGCGCGGGCCGAACTCGGGGTGCGTGTTGAGTCCGGTGCCCACGGCGGTGCCGCCGGCCGCCAGCTCGTAGAGCCCCGGGAGCGTCCTCTCGATGCGGTCGATGTCCGCCGTCAGTTGCGCCACATAGCCGGAGAACTCCTGGCCCAGCGTGAGTGGCACCGCGTCCATGAGGTGCGTGCGCCCGATCTTGGTGACCCCGGCGTACTCGATCTCCTTGTCCAAGAGTGCGTCGCGCAACGCGGCCACGGAAGGCAGCAAGCGGTGCACGATCTCCTCGACCGCCGCGATGTGCATGGCCGTCGGGAACGTGTCGTTCGAGGACTGCGACATGTTCACGTGGTCGTTGGGGTGGATGGGCGCCTTGGAGCCCATGACGCCGCCGGCGAGCTCGATGGCCCGGTTGGAGATGACCTCGTTGGCGTTCATGTTGGTCTGGGTGCCGCTGCCGGTCTGCCAGATGCGCAGTGGGAAGTGGTCGTCGAGGGCCCCCTTGGCCACCTCCCCTGCCGCCTGCTCGATGAGGCCGGCCAGCGCGTCGTCGAGCTTGCCCAGATCACGATTCACCGAGGCCGACGCGCCCTTGAGGATCCCGAAGGCCCTGATCAGCGGCTTGGGCATCGTCTCGACGCCGATGTCGAAGTGGTGCAGCGACCGCTGCGTCTGCGCCCCCCAGTACCGGTCCGCGGGGACCTCGATCTCCCCCATGCTGTCGCTCTCGATCCGTGTGCTGGTCACGGCCCCAGCTTAGGACCGGTGCCGGAGGTCGAGCCCCAGGGCCAGGGCGGACCGCGCCGCCGCCACGTCCTCCGCCCTCGCCCCGTGCCCGTCCCCGGGGACCTCGAGGATGGCGGGCAGCTCGACGAGCGCCGGATGTGAGATGAACACCCCGAGGCCTTCGGCGCCGATGCTGCCCTCGCCGACGTTCTCGTGCCGGTCCCGGTTCGCGCCCAGCTCGACCTTGGAGTCGTTGAGGTGGAGGCACCGGAGCCGGTCCAGGCCGACCACGGCGTCGAACCGCGCCACGACGTCGTCCGTCTTGTCGACCGACGCGTAGTCGACGCCCGACGCCCACAGGTGCTGGGTGTCGAGGCAGACCCCGAGCCTGCCCCTGCCGTCGGGCTGCGCCGCTTCGAGGATGGTCGCCAGCTCGTCGAAGGTGCGGCCGACGGTGTCCCCGGTGCCCGCCGCGTTCTCGAGCACGATGGGACAGTCGCCCTCGGGCTCGGTGGCGAGGGTCCGAAGCAGCGCGTCGACCACCTGGGGCAGGCAGGCGTCGAGGCCCCGGCCCCGGTGGCTGCCGACGTGGAGGACCAGCCCGTGCGCGCCCATGGCGGTGGCCACCGCGAAGTTAGCCTGCAGGCAGGCGCGCGACCGCTCCAGCACCTCGGGGTCGGGGGCGGCCAGGTTGATGAGGTAGGTGGCATGGCAGAACGTCTGCGTCACCCGGGTGTCACGCTCCTGGGCCTCGCGGTACCGCTGCAGCACCTCGTTGCTGTACTGCGTGGGCTTCCAGGCCCGCGGGCTCTGCGTGAAGACCTGCACGACGTCGGCGCCGATCTCGCCCCCCCGCTGCAGGGCGGGCACCAGGTCACCACCGGCGCGGACGTGGGCACCGATCGGCATGGAACGCGAACGTAGCGTCCGCCAGGGTCCGACCGGTCGGGGCGACGCTCAGCCGTCCGGGGGGTGGTCGTCCGGGCACGCGCCCGGCGGGTTGTTGAAGTCGGGGTCCGACGTCCACGAACCCTGGGACCAATCGCCGGCCGCCGGACTCAGCGCGAAGACGGACGTCATGTCCGAGAGGAGAGCATCGGCGTAGCGGGCGCTGCCCTCGGGACAGAGGTGGACGTCGTCGAGCTTGCGCACCCGGATCCACTGGTCGCTGGGCGCGTGCGGGTCTCCCTCGGGCGGCAGCCAGGGCGAGACCTTGCCGTCCAGGAGGACCGAGCCCGCCACCGCCCGCAGGCCGTTCAGAGCGGGCAGATGGTGACCGGTGACGGCCGTCGTCTTCGCCTCCGTGCCCGAGAGCTCGTGCACGAGGGTCGCGTCCGTCACGTGCGCTCCACGCGGCACACGGCCGCGTCGTCGCTCGGGTGGAGGAGCAGGTCCGCCGCACCGGCGAGGAGGCCCGGCAGCTTCTCTCCCCCGGTGAGGTCCAGGGCGATCAGCGGGCTCCCCGGACCGGCCGGGCGGGGAAGGTTCACGGCGTGCTCCACCGGGAAGTGGGGGCCCTCGCTCTCCGCCTCCCCGTCCCGCCACAGGGCATGGCAGAGGACCATGGCCTCGGCGAGCCGATCGTCGAAGGGGGGCGTGAAGCACAGGACGCTCCGGCCGCCGCAGACCAGGTCGAGGCTCGTGAGCTCCCGGGCCAGCATGGCGGGGTGGCGACCCGTCCGGTGCCAGGGCGAGTCGGGCACCCAGCAGCACGTCGGGGACCGACGGGCTCAGGCCGGCAGCCAGCACGATCGGGTCGCCGAGCGGCCCCTCACCCAGGAAGATTGCGCCCGCGCCGGCCTCGTGGGCCCTGAGTGCCCGTGCCCTGAGACCGGCCACGTCGTCCGCCTGGAGGAACCGTCCTTCCACGGCGTCGCAGGTTAGGGCGCCCGGGAGCCGTTCCCGGCGTCACACCCGTTCCCACCAGCCGCCGATGCCGACGGCGAGGCCGGCGCGGGCGAGCCGCTCCAGGGCGCCGCACAGGGCGGACACGTCGAGGCCCGTCACGCGCGCCAGGTCGTCGAGCGAGGCGGGGTCCGGGGACAGCGCCGCGTAGACGCGCAGGTCCGTGCCCGACGTGGGGTGCGGACGGGGCTGGCGCGGCTGGGTCGGGGTGGACGCGGGGACCGGCACCGTCGCGCCCTCCAGGGAGAGCGCGACGAGGATGTCGCCGGCCGAGCACACCGGGAAGGCGCCATCGGCGAGGAGTGCATTGGGACCCTCGGAGGTCGCACTTCGGATTGAGCCGGGCACGGCCCCCACTGGGATGCCCCGCTCCACGGCGGCGTCGACGGTGTGGCGGGAGCCCCCGTGGTGCCGGCTCTCGACGACCACCACCACGTCGCTCAAGGCCGCGAGGAGGCGGTTGCGCACGGGGAACCGCCACTTCTCCGTGCCCACCCCAGCCGACGACCCCGACACGACGGCCCCGTGCTCGGCCACCCGCTCCCAGAGCCGGGCGTGCCGCCGCGGGTAGGGGTCATCCAGCCCGCCGGCCACGACGCCGATAGGAGGCGCGCCGGCGCCGCAGGCGCCTTCGTGCGCCGCCCCGTCGATCCCCAGCGCAAGGCCGGACACGACGCTCACGCCGGCTCCGGACAGGTCGGCGCCCAGCTGGGCGGCCACGCCGATGCCGTAGCGGGTCGGGGCCCGCGTGCCCACGAGCGCCACGGTGGGGGCCCTGCGGAGAACCGAGGGGTCGCCCAGGCAGAAGAGGACCGCCGGCGCCTGGGGGTCGTCGGCGAGACGTGCCGGCCACGACGCCTGCCCGGGCATGAGCACGCTGATCCCGAGCTCGGTGTGCCGCGCCCAGATGCGTGCCACGTCATGCACCGATCCTCCCGACGCGCCGCGGGTGCGCGCCCAGGCCACCGAGGGCGGGTCCGACCCCAGCAGGCCGCGCAGGGTGGCGGGACCGATGGACGGCGCCGAGGCCAATGCGACGGCGTAGGCCTCCTCGGGCAGGCTCATCGGCGTCACGCCACCACCGCCGCTCGCCCGGCACGCAAGAACAGCGCCTCGGAGACGTGGGCGAACGACACCATGTCCTCGTCCGCCAGGTCGGCGACGGTCCGGGCCACCCTCGACACCTTGTGCAGACCCCGGGCGCTCAGGTCACCCGACCGGAGCTTCGTGGCGAGCAGCGCCTCGGCGTCGGACGCCAGCTCCGGCCTGGAGGCGGGCCCGGGCGCCACCCGTGCCGTCGCGCGGGCCCGGGCGGCGGCGACACGGGCGGCCACCGCGGCGGACGGCTCGCCCGGCGTCCCCGCGAGCAGCTCGTCGGGGTCCGGCCGGCTCAGAGGGACGACGAGGTCGAAGCGGTCCAGGAGCGGTGCTGAGATTCGGCGCCGGTAGCGGGCGCGGGAGGCGGGGGTGCACGTGCAGGCGCCCTCGTAGACGCCCTCACCGCAGGGGCAGGGGTTCATGGCGGCCACGAGGAGGAAGGCCGCGGGGAAGGTGACCGTCCCACCGGCGCGGCTGACCCGGATCACCCGCTCCTCGAGCGGCTGGCGCAGCGCCTCGAGGGCGGCGACGGGGAACTCGCCGAGCTCGTCGAGGAAGAGGACGCCGTGAGAGGCCAGGCTCACCTCGCCGGGCCGGAGCGACCAGCTGCCGCCGCCGACGAGCGAGACGACGGAGGCCTGGTGGTGAGGGGCGCGGAACGGCGGACGATCGAGCAGCGCGCCGTCGGGCAGGGCGCAGCCGGCCGCCGAGTGGATGCGGGTCACGGTGAGCGCGTCGGCAGGAGGGAGCGGTGGGAGGAGCCCGGCCAGGCGCTCGGCCAGCATGGTCTTGCCCGACCCCGGTGGGCCGATCATGAGGAGGTGATGGCGCCCGGCGGCGGCCACCTCGAGGGCACGGCGCCCGACCGCCTGCCCCCGCACGTCGGAGAGGTCCGGGGCGCTCGGGACACGGGGGACGACGGACTGGGCCGGCACCTCGGGCCACCCCGACTGGCCGCGCAGGATGCGCGTCAGGTCGCCGAGGGTCGCCGCGCCGTGGACGTCGTCGCCGCGCACGAGCGCGGCCTCTCGCACGTCGCACAGTGGCACCACCATGCCCAGCGGGGACGTGGCGTCGGCCAGGGCGATCATGCCCGGGACGTGGCGCAGCGAGCCGTTCAGGCCCAACTCGCCGCAGAAGGCCAGCCCCTCGGTGCAGTCCGGGCTCAGCTCGCCGGCGGCGACGAGGAGGCCGATGGCGATCGGCAGGTCGAGCCCCGCGCCACCCTTGCGGACACCTGAGGGCGCCAGGTTCGCGGTGATTCTTCGCATCGGCCAGGGCAGGCCACTGGACAGGATGGCGGCGCGCACCCGGTCACGGGCCTCACGCACCGCGGCGTCGGGCAGGCCGACGATCGTGAAGCCGGGCAGCCCGTTGGAGACGTGGACCTCGACCGAGACGGGGCGCCCGACGGCGCCGCTCAGCGTGGCGGAGGCGACAGCGGCGAGCACGTCGGGGGAACGGTCGCACCATTGGCACCCCTCGACGTGCCGCCTGCGTCGTTGACTGACACTGGCCCACCGGACAGCAGACCGGTCGTCGAAGTTCTCCGCTGTGTGAGCAATCGTCGGGCCGACGGACCTGAAACTCCTCCCTGCCAAGCCGGCCTCATCCCGATCGCACTGCGCCGCAAGGATCGAAACCTGGAGGGCTCAGAACTCGGGCGCCTCTGTCTCAAGGCAGCTCCCCGATTCCCTTGAAGAGGAGCACCAGGCAGAAGAGGATCTCGATCCCGGCCGTGATCTCTCGTGCATGACGACCGACAAACTCGTTCACTCGAGACAACGCCGGGTCGGCTTTGTGGCCAAGAACCGTGACCAGCAGCACGGGCACCAGGACCGGAAGCAACGTAATAAGCATCAGGATGACACCAACCACCGTCTTCTCCGCCAGATCCGCTGACGAATGCGAGATCTGGTGGAGGGCGGCGAGGTAGAGGACCAGAGTGGAGAAGTTGACCAGCATTGCGAGAGCCCCGAGGCCCCAGAACGAGACCGTGGGTTCATCGACCAACCGGGAAGCCCTGTGGTTGTGACTCTCGGCCGCCGTAGGGTGCCGGCGAAGTGCCCGAATCGCCAATAAGGCCAAGAGGAGGGCTGCTCCCAGGTCAATCGCGGCGTCGGTCGCCGAGTGGCCCCGGCGGTGAACCACATGCTCGAGCACGGTCAAGCCGAGCAGCGTGTAGAGGATCAGTATGACGGCTGCACCGCCCGCGACGGCCCAACCACGGCTGACCGGATGGCGACGACCGGAAAGCACGAGAACCTCTAGTGCGAACAGGGCCGGGCTGACCGCTGCGCCCAGCGCCAACGGCAACACCGTGGCTAGGAGCGCTCCCACCTGGACAGGCTACGGCCCAGATGGCGGTGGCTGGGAGATGGCGACCCTTGACGACAACCAGCTGTTTCGGGATGGCCGGTTGGTGCCACCCAGCCTGGTCGCCACGCAGGTCTACCGCGCCCAGTTCGCCGCAATAACGGAGCTCGTGACAAACGACATCTTCCCCGCCGCACGCAGCGGTGTCCACGGCCAGCACGACCTTCTCCTCCACCGACCGATCTCCGCGGATGAGAGACTCCATACCTTCATTGAGGCCCACAGCCTGCGGGTCAGCTGTGGAGAACACAGCGTGATCAAGAATGGTCTCGTCGAGCTCGTCCCTCGACCCGGCTCCAGGGGACTTCCCCCCGCCGCCGAGACGGGGTCCAACTGATCGGACCGTCCCTCGCTCCAGGGACGGTGAGGCACTTGGCCACGTTGAGTGCCGGCCAACGGACGCCCGTATCATGGCAAACGTGGCTGGACGCAAGTCCGCAGCGAGCCTCGGTAAGCGCATAGAGGCCCTCGTCCTTACCCCGCTCCTGTTCGTTGTCACGCTGGGAATCGGCTGGCTGATCTGGAGCGTCTTCGAATGGCGCAACGGTCGGACGCCGAGCTATCGACTCCTTGGGTTGCGCATCGTCCGACTGTCCGATGAACGACCAATTCGTCTGGGGAGATCCCTTGCCCGGGCCGGCATCTGCGGCCTGTTGGTCATACCGACGATCGTTGTCTGTTGCCTCGTCGGTCTCTGCTTCGCGTTTGGCGCCTCTCCCCCAGACGGCCTGGTCCATGACCCTCGCACCGCACCGTGGGACTACCTCACAGCCACCAAGGTGATGGATGAACGAGCTCAACCCAAGGTGGATGGCGATCGGGTCCATGGGATCCTCGAACCCATCGACCTGGCGGCCGCCACACGGCCCTCGGGGGAGCACGACAACGGACACGCCCACTAGCGCGCAGGGTTCAGCGGATGCAGGTGCAGTGGGGATGGCGCCCTGCCGGAACCTCGTCCCGCAGGGAGCCCTCCCCCTCTACGAGTCCTGTGGCGGGAGCTCCCTGTTGGGGGGCCGGGCCGGCGTGGCGACCGGGGTCGGCGCGGCACCGTTCCCGCTGGCGTCGCCCAGGTTCTCGTTGCGCAGCGTGGAGAGCAGGACCTCGGCCGCGCCCATGAGGCTCGTCGCCTCGTAGGGCACGACGATCTTGGCGTTCTCGGACGACGCGATGTCCTGCAGCGCCTTGAGCTGCAGCACGGCCAGCGTGTGCGGGTTGATGGTCGCGGTGTCGATGGAGGTGAGGCGGGACGCCTCGCCCTGGCCACGCAGCTCGAGCGCCTTCTTCTCGCCCTCGGCCTGGAGCTCCAGCACCTTCATCTCCGCCTCGGCCCGCAGGATGGCTGACTGCTTGGCACCCTCGGCCTCGAGCACGGCGGCCTGCTTGCGCCCACCGGCACTGTTGATGGCCGCTTGCTGCTCCCCCTCCGACTTCAGAATGGCGGCCCGCTTGTGCTGCTCGGCCTCCTTCTGCTCGGACATCGCCTGCACCACGTTCATCGGCGGGGTGATGTCGAGGATCTCAATCCGGTTGAGCCGCACACCCCACTTCGCCGTGGCGTCGGCCATGTGGTCCTGCATGCGGCTGTTGATGGTCTCACGCTCGGAGAGCGCCTGGTCGAGGGAGAGCTCCCCGAACACCGCCCGCAGCGCCGTGCGCGAGAGCTGGTCGACGGCCAGCTGGAAGTCGTTGATCTCGAAGAGTGCGGACCTGACGTCGATGACCTGGCAGAAGATGGTGGCGCTCACCTGGAGCGACACGTTGTCCTTCGTGATGACCGCCTGCTGGTCACCCGTCATGGGGAACTCGCGCACGTCGACCTTCTCCATCTTGTCGATGAAGGGCGTAAGGATGTGCAGGCCAGGTTGGTCGACCGCCTTGAACTCCCCGAGGCGCTTGACGACGCCCACACTCCCCTGCTGCACGATCTTGATGAAGCGGGACGCGAAAAGGGTCACCAGCCCGAGGCCAGCGAGGGCCACGACGATGATGATCCCGACCACCTCTCCAGCCGACGAGAACAGGACCATGGGGTACCTCTCTAACTGTCGATGGCGTAGACGACGAGCAGACCTCGCTCGACGTCGGCCACAACGACACTCGTTCCCGTGGCGATGGTCGCCTCGGGGTCCAACGGAATGGCGAGCCATTCCTCACCGCGTGCCTTGATCCGGCCAGGGTGATGCTCGCCCTCGATGGCCTTGGTCACCAGGGCCGTGTCGCCGATCATTCCCTGCACGCCGCTGAGCACGATCACCACGCTACTAGCGGCCGATGAAAACGGGCTCCCGCTTCTCGGTGAAGGCCGCAATCGCCTCCGCCGTGTCCTTGGTCGAGAAGTTCAGCGCCTGGCAGCGGGCCTCGTCCTCCACCGCCTGCTCCATGGAGGCCATGGACGAGGCGTTCAGCAGCGTCTTGGTCATGGACAGTGCGAGGGGTGGGCCGGCGGCCAGCGTGGTGGCCCAGTCGTCGACGAAGGCGTCCATCCCGTCGACAGGAACCACGCGATTGACCAGCCCGATGGCGGAAGCCTCCTCGGCGCTCCACATGCCCCCGAAGAGCGCGATCTCCTTCGCCCGGGCCAGGCCCACCAGCCGGGGCAGCAGCCAGGAGGCGCCGTTGTCGAGGGCCAGGCCCCGCCGGGAGAAGATCATGGAGAGCCGGGCCCGATCGCTGCACACGACGAGGTCGCAGCCGAGCGCGAGGGACAGGCCGGCACCGACGGCGACCCCGTCGACCTTGGCGATGGTGGGCTTCGACACCCGGTGCAGCCCGAGCGCGACGTCACCGAGCCGGCGCATGCGGGCGAGCCCCGAGCGCGAGCGGTCGGTGGCGGGGCCATCGGGGTCCGACAGGTCCGCGCCGGAGCAGAAGGCGCCACCGGCACCGGTCAGAACCATCACACGGTCCTCGTCGCTGTCCTCCACCTCGGCGAAGGTCTGCTTCAGCTCGTTGAGCATCTTGTTGTTGGCGGCGTTCTTGCGCTCGGGACGGTTCATCGTCACGGTGACGACGCCGTCCTTGCGCTCGACAATGAGGGTCTCCATGGCCTCCGACCCTAGGCCGCGGTGTTTCAGAACGCACCTTCGACGATGTGCAAGGTCCGGCCCAGTACGGTGGCGACGTCGAAGCGGACCTCGGCCCAGCGGCGGTCCTGGCCACGCAGGTAGGCGGCGGCGAGGCGGCGCAGCCGGAGCTGCTTCGCCCGCGTCACCGCCTCGAGCGGGTGGCCGTGGGTCGTCCGGGTGCGGGCCTTCACCTCGCAGATGACCAGGGTGCGACCGCGGGCGCAGATCAGGTCGACCTCGCCGGCGGCGCAGCGCCAGTTCCGCTCCAGGACGGCGTACCCGTGCGCACGGTAGTGGCCGGCGGCCCGCTCCTCGCCGAGGTGTCCCAGTGCGGTCTTGCGCCGGTTGCCGTCCCCCACGACAGGGAACGGTCGCTCAGAGCTCCTGTTCGGGCAGTCGCTCGATGTTGACGTCGCGGAACGTGACGACTCGCACCTCGGGCACGAAGCGGGCGGGGCGGTACATGTCCCACACCCAGGCGTCGCGCAGCTCGAGCTCGATGCACGCCGGCGTGGTGTCGGAGCGCACGTTCAGCGAGACGTCGTTGGCAAGATAGAAGCGCCGCTCTGTCTCGATGACGTAGGCGAAGACCGGGAGGACGGCCCGGTACTCCTGGACGAGCCCGAGCTCTATCTCGGACTCGTAGCGCTCGAGGTCCTCCTCGCTCACGAGGCGCCGGTCCTACTCGTCCGCGACCTCCTCGGCGGTGGCCTCCTCGACCGCGTCGTCCACCTGGTCGGACACCTCGAGCTCATCGACCTCTTCGACTACCTCGTCGTCGGCCACCACGTCGGCGGCTGCCTTGCCGCCCCGGGGGATCCGTCGCTCCTTGATCTTGGCCGCCTTCCCGTGCCGGTCACGCAGGTAGTACAGCTTGGCCCGCCGGACGTCGCCCAGCGTGGCGACCTCGATCTTGGCGATGGTGGGCGAGTGCACCGGGAAGGTGCGCTCGACGCCGACGCCGAAGCTGACCTTGCGCACGGTGAAGGTCTCCTGGACCCCGCCACCCTGGCGCCGCATGACGGCGCCCTGGAACACCTGCACCCGCTCCCGGTTGCCCTCGACCACCCGGACGTGGACCTTGACGGTGTCGCCGGGGCGGAACTCGGGGATGTCGTCGCGCAGGCTGTCGCGATCGATCGTTTCTGTGGGGTGCATGGGAGGTGTCCTTCGGTTACTCCGGCTCAGTGCCGGACGGAACATCGTAGCCGTGCTCGGCCAGGGCCCGCACGTCGCCGGGACTGAGCGCCGACGCCCTGACCAGGCGCTCAATGAGGTCGGAACGGCGCTCGGCCGTCCGCAGCAGGGCCTGCGTGCGCCGCCAGGCAGCCACGGCACCGTGGTCGCCCGAGCGCAGCACCTCGGGGACCGGCCACCCCCGGAATTCGGCCGGACGGGTGTACTGGGGGTACTCGAGCAGCCCGTCCGTGAAGCTCTCCTCCAGGGCGGAGTCCTCGTTGCCGAGCACCTCAGGCAGCAGCCGGGCCACGGCCTCGACCACCACCAGGGCGGCCAGCTCCCCGCCGGCCAGCACGAAGTCGCCCACCGAGAGCTCGCCGTCGACCAGGTGGTCGGCCACTCGCTGGTCCACGCCCTCGTAGCGGCCGCAGAGCAGGGAGAACCCGTCCGGCGACGCCGCCAGCTCGGCCGCCATGGCCTGGTCGAAGTGCCGCCCACCCGGTGTGAGCAGGTAGAGCGGTCGTGGCAAGTCGGGCACGGCCTCGACGCAACGGAACAGCGGCTCGGCCATGAGGACCATGCCGGCGCCGCCCCCGAAGGGGCTGTCGTCCACCGAGCGCCGTGAGTCGTCCGCGCCGTCGCGGAGGTCGTGCACGCGCACATCGAGCGCGCCGGTCCCCACGGCGCGACCGAGGATGGAAGCGCCGGTGTAGCCGGTGACCATGTCGGGGAAGATGGTGAAGACGTCGATCCTCATGGCCCCGTCCTCATGACGCGGGCCTCACAGGTCCAGCAGCCCATCGGGGATGTCGACCTCCACCATCCCGGCCGCGGCGTCGTGGCGGGTCAAGAAGCGGATCGGGATCAGGCCCCCGGACTCGAGCACCATGAGGTCGCTGGCCGGGTTGGCCTCGACAGCGGCGACGCGGCCCAGCTCGTTGCCGACCGTGTCCCGCACCGTGGCTCCGACCAGCTCGTGCACCCACAGGGTGCCGGGGGCATCGATGGGCTCCGCCTCGAGATCCACGCCCCGCAGGGACTCGGCGGCCGTTCGGTCCTCCACCCCCTCGAACTGCACGATGAACCGCTCGACGCCGAATGGCTTGGACCACACGACGCGGAGGGCGCCGCGGGCGGACGCGAGCACCGTCCCCGGGTCGAGCCGCTGCGTCTGGTCGGTCCAGAGCTGGACCACCACCTCGCCCCGCAGGCCGTGGGCCTTGGCGACCCGGCCGACTTTGAGCAGGTCAGTCGTCGACGATGTCCACGCTGGCCTGGGCGCCATCCTTGGCGCCCGCCACGTTGACAAGCGTCCGGATGGCCTGTGCGGTCCGGCCCCGTCGGCCTATGACCCGCCCCATGTCCTCGGGGGCGACGTGGAGGCTCAGCCGCACGCCGTTGCGGCGCTCCTCCGTGTCGATGACGACCGCGTCGGGATCGTTGGACAGCGAACGGGCGAGGTATGTCAGGACGGTCAGCGGGGTGCCCCCGTCGGCCGCACCGAGCTCGTTGCCCTCGCCCACACCCTCGTCGATGTCGTCATCGACGTCGTCATCGACGTCGTCATCGACGTCGTCATCGACCTCATCGACCTCGTCGTCGATCTCGTCATTGATGTCGTCGTTGATGTCGTCGTCAATCTCGTCGTCGACGTCATCGCCGGGGCCGTCGGTCTGGTTGATGTCGCCCGCTTCGTAGAGGTCGGTCACTTGGCCCTCGCCGCCGCGAAGTCGTCCCAAGCCCCGGAGGTCTTGAGGAGCCGCTCGACCCGCTCCGTCGGCTTGGCGCCGTTGACCAGCCACTTGACGGCCTTGGCGTTGTCGATCTGGATCACGGCGTCCGGCTCGGCCATCGACGATCCCCGGGGCGCATAGGTGCCCACGATCTCGAGGAAGCGGCCGTCACGGGGCGACCGGCTGTCAGCGGCGACGACCCGGTAGGTCGGCTGCTTCTTCTTTCCCATCCGCACGAGGCGGAGCTTCACTGCCACGAATTGGTTTCCTTCCGTCGGATCTGGACGTATCGGGCGTCCATTCTGGCAGATGGCGGGACTACCGGCCTTTCGGCGGCGTGACCCGCCCGCCCTTCTTCTTTTTCTTGGTCCCCTTGTTGACATTGACCACCGGTCGGGCGGGGGCCGGCGCGGGCAGCCCGGGGAAGCCCGAGGGCAGCTCCCCGGCGTCGCCCATCAACTGGGACAGCATGTCGAAATCGGGCTCTCCGGCCTGCCCAGGGGCACCGGCGCCGGCCGTCTGGGCCATCTTGCGGGCGGCCCGGCCGCTCATCCCGGCCATGGACGGCATCCCGGGGAGGCTGGGCATGTTGCCCGAGGCCATCCCCTTCATCATCTTCTGCATCTCCTTGAACTGCTTCAGGAGCGTGTTGACGTCCTGGATGGATGTGCCGGAGCCCCGGGCCACCCGGCTGCGGCGAGAGCCGTCCAGGAGGGCCACGTCGTTGCGCTCGGTCGGGGTCATGGAGCAGACGATGGCCTCGACCTTGGCCACCTCGCCGTCGTCGATCTCGCCGGCGGCCTGGCGCATCTCCTTGGACATGCCCGGCATGAGGCGCATGAGGCCCCCGAGCGATCCCATCTTCTTGACCTGGCGCAGCTGGGAGAGGAAGTCCTCGAGGGTGAAGTGCCCCTGCATGAGGCGGCTGGCGCTCTTGGCCACCTCGTCGGAGTCCATGGTTCGCTCGGCCTGCTCGATCAGGCTCAGGACATCGCCCATCCCGAGGATGCGATCGGCCATGCGGTCCGGGTGGAAGAGGTCGAAGTCGGCCAGACGCTCGCCCGTGCTGGCGAACGCGATCGGCCTGCCGACCACCCCCTTGACGGACAACGCGGCGCCGCCGCGGGCGTCGCCGTCGAGCTTGGTGAGGATCACGCCGCTCAGCTCGAGGGTGTCGTGGAACGCCTTGGCGGTGGCGACGGCGTCCTGGCCGGTCATGGCGTCGATGACCAGGAACGTGTAGTGCGGCTGGGTCGCGGCCGAGATGTCCTTGATCTGCTCCATGAGCTCGGCATCGATGGTGAGGCGGCCGGCGGTGTCGATGATGCAGATGTCCTTGCCGAGGCGGCGGGCCTCGTCGAGTCCCGCCTTGGCGCAGGCGACGGGGTCGGTGGACTCGCTGAAGACGGTCACCCCGGCCTGCTGGCCGAGGACGCGCAGCTGTTCGACGGCGGCAGGCCGCTGCAGGTCCGCACCGACGAGGATCGGGTTGCGCCCCTGCTGCTTCCACCAGAGGGCGAGCTTGGCCGAGTTCGTGGTCTTACCCGAGCCCTGGAGGCCGGCCATGAGGACGACCGTCGGAGGGCGCGAGGCGTAGCTCAGCTTGAGGGTGTCGCCGCCGAGGACGCTGATCAGCTCCTCGTGCACCGCCCGCACCACCTGCTGGCCCGGGGTGAGGCTCTTGGAGAGCGCCTCGGTGCTGACCCGGAGCCGGATGCCGTCACAGAAGCGGCGGGCCACGGTGAGCTCGACGTCCGCCTCGAGGAGCGCGGTACGGATCTCCTGGAGCGCCTCGTCGAGATCGGCGTCGCTGATACGCCCCTTGCCGCGCAGGCGGGTGGAGATGCGCTCCAGACGGTCGGACAGGGCGTCGAACATGGGGTCTCAGGTTACCCATGGAGGCCGTTCGCACCGGCTGCATGCGGCGGGACCCAGCGGCATCCGCCGGCGGGTGCTTCCAAAACTATCCACGCACTCGTTTATAGTTTTGAGAAACGTCGCTGGCGGCGGCCGGCGCACCGCACCCCGACGCTGCGGCAGAGGGCCCATGGGTGCGACTGCGGGGCCGCACAGTGCGGCTACCGTCTCGACGCATGTTGCGCTCCCACCTCCGCTCCGGGACGCTCGCTGTCGTGATCGGCACGGCTGGCGCGCTGGGCCTGGCCGCCTGCAGTTCCTCGCCGACCAACTCGTCCGGCGTGGCGAGCACCTCGCACAACACCGGCAGCGGCCCGTCGGCCACGACGACCACGGTGGCCGCGGACGGCACGTCCACCACGGACCCCGGTGGTGTCGCCGTCGCTCCCATCGCCACCGCCGATCTCTCCCCCTCCGGCACCGCAGGCACGGCGCCGACCGTCAAGGTCCCCACGGGCACCCCGCCGACGTCGTTGCAGAGCGCCGACCTCATCACCGGCACCGGGACGACGGCCGTGGCCGGCGACAACGTGACCGTGCAGTACGTGCTGGCCACCTACTCTTCGGGCAAAGTCGTCCAGTCGTCCTGGACGAGCCAGCCCTTCTCGTTCACGCTGGGCGCCGGGCAGGTGATCCCGGGCTGGGACGAGGGCGTCGTGGGCATGAAGGTGGGCGGGCGCCGCGAGTTGATCATCCCGCCGAGCCTCGGTTACGGGGACCAGTCCCCGGGCCCCGGGATCGCGGCGAACGACACCCTCGTCTTCGTCATCGACCTGCTCAAGGTCAACTGAGCCACAGGCATGGACGTCGCCGCCCACATCGACGCGCTGCGGGGTCAGGGTCGGCTGATGGCGGACGCGGCCAGCACCGCCGGCCCCGATGCGCCGGTGCCGACGTGCCCCGAATGGGTCGTGCGCGACCTGGTGCGGCACATGGGCGGCGTCCACCGCTGGGCCACCGGGTACGTCGCCGACGCGCGCACCGAGGTGTGGGACGTCGGGCTCGACGAGGTGGTGGGCGCGTGGCCCGATGACGCCGATCTGGTCAGCTGGTTCCGTCAGGGGTGCGAGACGCTGGCCGAGGCACTCGAGGCCGCGCCTCTCGCCCTCGAGTGCTGGACGTTCCTCCGCGCGTCCTCCCCGCTCACCATGTGGGCCCGCCGGCAGGCCCACGAGACGGCCATCCACCGGGTCGATGCCGAGCTCGCGGCCGGCGTCGACCTCAGCCCGTTCGCCGCGCCCTTCGCCGCCGACGGGGTCGGCGAGCTGCTGGAGTGCTTCGTGCCCCGGCGCTCGACGAAGCTACGCACCGAGGATCCCGCCTCCCTGGCCGTGGGTTGCACGGACGAGGACGCGGCCTGGCTGCTGCAGATCGGGGCCGAGGGCGTCACGACGGACCCCGTCCCGAGCGTGAGGGTCGGCGCCGACTGCATGGTGCGCGGGTCGGCGGCCGACCTCTATCTGGCGCTGTGGAACCGTGCCGGCCCCGAGGCGCTCGTCGTCGAAGGCGACACGGACGTGCTGGGCCTGTTCCTCGACACGGTCCAAGTGCGCTGGTCCTGACGCTCAGTCGGCGACGGCCTCGGGCAGCCGGCGGCGCCCGACGAGCCAGTAGGCGACCGAGCCCGTTGTGTTCATGGTCGCGGCGACGCGCCAGAAGCGCTTCCTGCCGCGGACACCGGCGTCGGGTCGGTTGCGGAGGTCACGCCACGTCAGTTTGACCATGATCAGGTGGATCACCAGCGCGACAGCGATGATCCTCTTCTGGTGATCGGTCAGGGAGCCCACGGGCGCATCCTCTCGGGTGGGGTGGTCAGTCGCTAGCGAGCAGGGCGTCGACGAATTCGTCGGGGTCGAAGTCGACCAGATCGTCGAGCCCCTCTCCGAGGCCGACGAGCTTGACGGGCACGAAGAGCTCGCGCTGGACGGCAATGACGATGCCACCCTTGGCCGTGCCGTCGAGCTTGGTGAGCACGATCCCCGTCACATCCACCGCGTCGGCGAACTGTCGAGCCTGCGCGAGCCCGTTCTGGCCGGTCGTGGCGTCGAGGACGAGGAGGACCTCGGTGACGTTGCCCGGGTCGCGGTCGGCCACGCGCTTGATCTTCTTGAGCTCCTCGACGAGGTTCACCTTCGTGTGCAGGCGCCCGGCCGTGTCGGCGAGCACGAGGTCGTTGCCCCGGGCGGCGGCACGCTGCACGGCGTCGAACACGATTGCACTCGGGTCGGCGCCCTCGGCCCCCCGGACGATCTCGGTGCCGGTGCGCTCGGCCCACATGGCGAGTTGGTCGGCGGCGGCCGCCCGGAACGTGTCGCCCGCGGCCAGCAGCACGGAACGGCCGGCGGCCGACTGGTGCCGGGCCAGCTTGCCGATGGTCGTCGTCTTGCCGACCCCGTTGACCCCGACGAACAGCCAGACGTCGGGCTCTCCGGCTCGGCCGTCGAAGCGCAACTCCCGCGAGCCCGCATGGTCGAGGAGATCGCGGATGGACGTGCCGAGAGCCTCGAGCAGGTCGTCGCCGCTGTTGATCTGCTTGCTCTGTACCTTGGCCCGGAGGTCATCGAGCAGCGCGGTCGTGGTGGCGACGCCGACGTCGGCGCGGATGAGCGCCTCCTCCAGGGAGTCCCAGGTCGCCGCATCGATGCGCCCGGAGCGCAGGGCGGAGACCGCCCCGCTGAACAGCCCGCGCACCCCGCCCATGCGGCTCCGGTACGTGGGCGGCGCTTCGGGAGCCTCGGGAGGAGCGGCCGTCTCGGGCGGCGTCGCGGCCGACGGCGCCGCAGTCGCAGTCGCAGTCGTCGGCGGCGCCGGCGCCTGGGGTGGTGACGTCGGTGGTGCCGACGGCGGTGCGGTCGTCCCGCCACCCGACCGCCGCCGGGAGCGGGTGGCGGCGATCCCCCCGACGACCACCGCCAGGACGGCTACCACGATGACGATGATGATGAGCGTGCCGATCATGCCGGCGAGGGCTCCTTCTCGACCCTCTGGCTGATCACCTGAGAGGAACCGCCCGGGGCCATCGTCACCCCGTAGAGCGCGTCGCCCGTCTCCATGGTGCGCTTCTGGTGGCTGACGATGAGCAGCTGCGCCTCGTCACGGAATTCGTGGACCAGGGCGAGGAAGCGGCTGAGGTTGACGTCGTCCAGCGCGGCCTCGACCTCGTCCATCAGGTAGAAGGGCGAGGGTCGGCTGCGGAAGACGGCGAAGAGGAAGGCCAGCGCGGCCATCGAGCGCTCACCGCCAGAGAGCAGCGAGACCCGGCGCACGTTGCGTCCGGCCGGGCGCACCTCGATCTCGACGCCGGTGTTGAGCAGGTCGTCGGGATCGAGCAAGACCAGGCGCCCGGTGCCGCCGGGGAACAGCATGGCGACCAGCGCGGAGAAGTGCTCGTTGACGTCGGCCGCCGCGGCCGCGAACGACGTCATGATCTCGTGGTCGAGAGTACGCACGACCTCGTGCAGCTCGCGGCGCGCCCCGCGCACGTCGTCCACCTGTGCCTCGAGCTCCTTGTGCCGCTCCTCCAGCGTCGAGAGCTCCTCGAGCGCCAGCGGGTTGACCGGGCCGAGCGCGACCAGCTTGCGCTCCAGCTCTTCGGCGTGCTGGGTCAGCGTGGTGCCCTCGGGCGCCTCGGGCTCCGAGAGCCCGACCAGGTCGTCGGGCACGGCGCCGAGGTCGCGCTGCACGTGCTCGACGAGGGCCTCGGTCCGCAGGTCGACCTCGTTGGCCTCGAGATCAAGGGTGCGGGTGCGGGTGCGGACCGCATCGAGTCGCTGCTCGGTGGTGTGGCGGTCCTGGCGCAGCTGCTCGAGCTTCTGGCCCCCCGCTCGGACGGCGTCCACCTGATCCTGGTAGTCGTGGCGCAGCGACTCGAAGATGCCGTCGAGGCGCGCGTGCTCGTGCTCGACGAGCGCCTCGAGGCGGCCCAGCGCGGCGCCCTCCGACTCCAGCCGGCGCCGCCGGGTCGCCGCGGTAGCCCGCTCCTCGGCATGGCCCTGCAGGCGCCGCTCCACCTCGGCCTGCCGCTCGGCAAGCACGCGGCGGCGCTCGGCGATGCCCGCCACGCTCACCTCGAGCTCCTGGCGTCGCCTGGTCACCTCTGCCCGCCGCTCCACGAGCGCACGCCAGGCAGTGAGGGCCTCCTCGAGCTCGGGGAGGGATCGGGTCAGCTGCACCTGCTCGGCCGTCACGTCGGACAGCCGCGTCTGCGCGTCGGTGACCGCGGCGCGGGCCTCCTCGAGCTCGCCGCTCAGACGACGCTGCTCCTCGGCGGCGCGCTCCGTGTCGGCCCGCCCGGTCTCGCACGCCGAGCCGTGCCGGTCGACGGCGCGCTCGGCCGCAGCACGGGCATCCCGGGCGCGGGCCAGCACGATGCGCGACTCGGTGAGGTTCGCCCGCGCCAGCTCGGCGGCCGCAGCGGCTTCGCCGGCCTTGCGCCGCGCCTCCTCGACGGCCGCTGCGGTGACGACGCCCGTGCCCGAGCGCACCCGCCACCCAGTGGCCGCGAAGCGGTCGCCCTCAGGCGTCACCACCACCAGGTCGTCGCGGGCCAACGAGATGTCGATCGCCTCCTCCCAGCCGTCCACGCGCACGGCGCGGCCGACCAGCGTGTCGAGCACCGACTCGGCCACCGTCCCGCCCTGGCGCGCCCGGACGTGGGCGCGCACCGGCTCGGCGCTGCTGCCCGGCGGCAGCGAGTCCGCCGTCGTCGCGGCGGCACCCGTGCCCCCGGCGTGCCGCGGTGCCAGCACGGCGCCGGTGACGCCCCGCTCCCGCAGCGTGGCGAGCGCCGCCTGGGCGGAGCGGCGGCCGTCGACCACGACGGCGGCGACCCCTGCGCCCGCCGCAGCCTCGAACGCGGCGTCCCACCCGTCGTCGATCTCGACCAGGTCGACCAGCGAGCCCACGACCCCGTCGACGTGGCGGAGCAGCTCGCGCCCACCTGCGCCCTGCAGGTCCGACAACGCCCGCTCCAGCGCGTCGGCCCGGGCCGCCGTGCGAAAGCGACCCTCCTCGGCCTCGTCCGCCGATGCCTGGGACGTCTCGGCGGCACGGGCGGCCACCTCCAGCTCCGCCGCGCGTGCGGCCAGCTCGGCCTCCAGCTCGGCCGTGGCCTGCTCGAGCTCGTCGGCCGCCTTCGTCAGCAGGTCGGCCCGCACGGCCGCACCCGCGGCGCGCTGCTCGAGCGCCACGACACGGGTGCCCAGGGCGTCCATGTCCTGCTGCTCCCGGGTGGCGGCGCGGGCCACCAGCTCGGCACGGCCGCGGACCCGGGCGATCGCCTCGTCGGGCGCGTCCTCGCCCAGGACGGCCGACCAACGCTCCCGCAGCGCCGCCTCCTCCTCGTCCAGCGCCGCCTGCGCCGCCTCCAGCTCCGCCCGCTCGGGCGCCCCGCCCGCCGTCTGGTCCGCCTCGGCCGCTGCCAGCTCGCTGGCCAGGCGGGCGCCCTCGGCCTCGAGCGTCGAGACAACGTCGACATCGGCCGCCGCGTCCAGTGCGGCCACGACGGCCCGCCCTCGCTCGCGTAGGAGGGCCGAGGTTCCCCGGGCGCGCTCGACGAGGCCCTGCACCCGGCCGAGTGCGTTGGCCAGGTCCTCCTCGCGGCGCGACGACAGTTCGGCCGTGGTGGAGGTGGCCTCGGCGTCCAGCCTCTCGAGGGCGTCGTGCAGTTCGCGCTCCTCGTCACGGCACACGACGAGGCTCTGCGCAGCGGCCCGGCGGCGGGCCGTCAGGTCGGCCAGCTCGGAGCCGGCCAGCCAGCGGCGCACTGCCAGCAGCTCGGAGGCAGCCGTGTCGTGCGAGCGGGCGGCGGCGGCCTGGCGCTCCAGAGGGCGGATCTGGCGCCGGACCTCGCGCACGAGGTCGCCCAGCCGCTCGAGGTTCTCCGCCGTGGCGGCCAGCCGGCGCTCGGCCCGCTCCCGTCGTCGGCGGTGCTTGAGCACCCCCGCGGCCTCCTCGATGATCGCCCGCCGGTCCTCGGGGCGCGCATTGAGCACGGTGTCGAGCTGGCCCTGGCCGATGATCATGTGCTGCTGGCGGCCGACGCCGGAGTCGCTGAGCAGCTCCTGAATGTCGAGCAGCCGGCACGGCGCGCCGTTGATGGCGTACTCGCTGTCGCCCGAGCGGAACAGCGTCCGGGTGATCGTGACCTCGGCCAGATCGATCGGCAGCTTGCCCGACGAGTTGTCGATGGTGAGCGAGACCTCGGCCCGGCCCAGCTGGGGCCGCGACGAGGTCCCCGCGAAAATGACGTCCTCCATTTTGGCGGAACGGAGCGAGCGGGGGCCTTGGGCGCCGAGCACCCACGTCACGGCGTCAACGACGTTGGACTTGCCGCTCCCGTTGGGACCGACCACGACCGTGATCCCGGGCTCGAATTCCAGCACCGTCGGGTCTGCGAAGGACTTGAAGCCCTTCATGCTGAGCGACTTCAGGAACATTCAGGGCGACCCTATCGGGTTGCCAACCCGCAGCGGGGGCCTAAACCTGGCAGTGTTCGCAGAAGAAGGTCGAGCGGCCGCCGGCCTTGACCCGGACGATGGTGTTGCGGCAGCGGCGGCAGGGCTGGCCCTCGCGGTCGTAGACCTGGTGCGAACCCTGGAAGTCGCCGAGCTCGCCGAACAGGTCTCGGTACTGCTCGTCGGCCAAGGAGGAGCCCCGGTGCTTGATCGCGTCGGCCAAGGTCTCGACGATGGCCCGGTACAGCCGCCGCACCTCGGTGGCGGACAGCGAGTCCGCGGCCCGGTCATACCGCAGGCCGGCCTGGTAGAGCATCTCGTCTGAGTAGAGGTTCCCGATGCCGGCCGTGAAGCTCTGGTCCATGAGGAGCGCCTTGATCCCGCCGTGGTGCTGGTGCAGCAGCGCGCCGAAGCGGTCCCAGCTCATGAGGTCCTCGATTGGGTCGAAGCCCAGGTGCGCCAGCTCGGGGATCGCCTTGCGGATGGCTCCGCCGTCGCCGCCCGCCGTCCCCGAGACCGGGCTCAGCGGTGTCCCGTCGGCCTTGAGCGGCGGCGTCGAGACGAACAGCTCGCCGAACGTGCGCGGGTCGACGTAGCGGAGCTCGCCTCCCTGGGTGAAGGTGATCACGACATGGGTGTGCTTGGGCTTGGGTTCCTTCGCCGACTTCACCCGCAGCAGCTGGCCGCTCATGCCCAGGTGGACGACCAGGGTGTCGGCGCTGTCGAGCGTGAGCAACAGGTACTTGCCCAGCCGTCCCACCGTCTTGATCGTGCGGCCCTCCAGCAGGGCGCGGAAGTGCTTGGCCGAGGCGTGCCGGCGCACCGAGCGCCCGTTGGCCACCGAGACGGCCTTGATCTTGCGCCCGATCACCTCGCGCGCCAGGTCCTGGCGCAGGGTCTCGACCTCGGGGAGCTCAGGCACCGGTCAGCTCATCCCAGGCCGCCCGGGCCGCCGCCTGTTCCGCGTCTTTCTTGGAGCGCCCCTCACCGGTGCCCCGAAGGGTCCCGCCCAGGAACACCTCGGCCACGTAGGCCCGGTCGTGATCCGGCCCGGACCCCACCACCTGATAGCGGGGTGTCCCCTCGCCGTCGCGTACCGCCTTCTCCTGGAGCCGGCTCTTGTGGTCGAAGTCGTCGGGCTCCTCGCCTGCCCGTTCAATGGCCTCCCCCAGCTCACGGAGCACCAGCTGTCGGGAAGCCTCCCAGCCGGCGTCGAGGTACACGGCCCCGAGAATGGCCTCGAAGGCGTCGGCCAGGATGGAGGCCTTGGTGCGGCCGCCCGAGCCCTCCTCGCCGCGGCCGAGCAGGAGGACCTCACCCACACCCAGCCGCCCGGCCACCTCGGCCAGGACCCGTGCGTTGACCACGGCGGAGCGGACCTTGGCCAGCTTTCCCTCGGCGAAATCGGGGAAGCGCTCGTAGGTGTGGCCGGCCACGATCAGACCGAGCACGGCGTCGCCCAGGAACTCGAGGCGCTCGTTGGACGGCGCGCCGCCCTCCTGCTCCCCGCACCAGCTCCGGTGCGCCAGGGCGTGCTGAAGGAGGCTCAGGTCGACGAAGGTATGGCCAAGTCGCTCGGCCAGCACGGCCGCCCCCTCAGCACCGGCGTCAACCCGCCTCGAGCTTGGCGTAGACGTAGTCAACAGCGTCCCGGACCGTGCGCAGGTCCTCGAGATCCTCGTCGTCGATGCGGAACCCGACCGTCCGCTCCCCCAGCTCCTCTTCCAGGGCTTCAACGAGCTCAATCAGGGCCAGGGAATCGGCATCGAGGTCCTCCACGAATGAGGCACCCTCGGTGATCGATGACGGGTCCGTCTCCAAGATGTCGGCCAGCTGGTCCCGGATCAGCTCGAAGACCCCGTTGCGGTCGAGGGGTCCCTGGTTGGTGTGGGTTTCGGCTGGCACGGCGACCAGTGTACGCGTTGTGTGAGCGTGAATGCCCGTTTATACGCTCTGAACTGGACTTTTCAGGCTCTTTCGGCAGGGCGCACCGCGGCCGCCACATGGTCCGCCAGGCCCCGCGTCGCACACTCGTGCGCCACCAGCACGGCGTTCATCATGGCCGTTGCGTTGGATGACCCGTGGCTGATCACGCACACGCCATCGGTCCCCAGCAGCATGGCCCCGCCGGTGTTCTCGGGCTCGAATTCGGCCGCCAGCGGGAGCAGGTGCGGCAGCAGCACCTGGGCCGCGTCCCTGGTGGCATCGTCGGTCCCGAAGATGCCCAGCATGGTGTCGAAGAGGAACCGCAGCGAGCCTTCGAGGGACTTGAGCGTGACGTTGCCGGTGAACCCGTCGGTCACGATCACGTCGGCCGGCGAGGGCAGCAGGTCGCGACCCTCGAGGTTTCCGACGAACTCGAAGCCCTGCCCGGCCGCCTCCACCAGCAGCCCGTGGGTCTCCTTGACCAGGGACGTGCCCTTCGTGGGCTCCTCGCCGATCGACAGGAGCCCCACCGTCGGCGACTCGGTGCCGAAGCGGGCGGACACGTAGGCGGCGCCCATCTGCGCGAACTGCACCAGCATGGCGGCCGTGCACTCGGCGTTGGCGCCGGCGTCGACCAGCACCGCCGGGGTCCGGTCGAGGCGCGGTAACGGTGTGGCGATGCAGGGCCGCACGACACCGGGCAGGCGGCCCATGCGGAGCAGCGCGGCGGCCATCGTCGCCCCCGTGTTGCCGGCCGAGACCATGGCGGACGCTTTCCCGTCGCGCACGAGCTCGGCGGCCCGCACCAGGGAGGAGTCCTTCTTGCGGCGCACACCACCTGCGGGGTCCTCGTCCATGCCGATGACCTCGGTGCAGGCCACGAGCTCCAGGCCCTGCGTGTCGCCGACCTGGTCGGGCGGACCCACCAGCACGATCCCCACGCCGTGCTGGTCAGCGGCCCGGCGGGCGCCCTCGACGATCTCACCCGGGGCCTTGTCGCCGCCCATGGCGTCCACGGCGACGGGGAGGGTGGCCAGCGTCTCGGGCGACGGACGCTCGCCCCGGCGACTCAAGTCAGTCGACCTCGACCGCTTGGCGCCCCTTGTACCAGCCGCAGCTGGGGCACACGACGTGCGGCGTCTTGGACGCCTGGCAGTGCGGGCACACGCTGCGGGCGGGCCGGCCGAGCCGCCACGCCGCGGCCTGGTGGCTGCGGCCCTTGGCCTTGGACTTCTTTTTCTTCGGGACAGCCATGGGGGGTCTCCAACGATCGGTTCGGAGCGCTCTCAGACAGCGCCGGGTCGCAAAGGAGCCGGCTACCGGAGCACGTCGAGGTTAGCCCACCGGGGATCGCGTGGGGCAACGCAGTCACAGGCGCCCTCGTTGAGGTTCGCCCCGCACCGGGGGCACAGCCCGGCGCAATCCTGCCGGCAGAGGGGCGCCATCGGCAGCTCGAGCACGAGGGCGTCGCGCACCAGGGGGCCGAGGTCGATGTCGTCGTCGACGATCGGGTAGATCTCCTCGTCGGACGGCCCCGAGAGCGGGGCGTCGGCGTAGCGCTCGTGCACGTGGATGCGCAGCTCCCCCGAGACGGGCTCCGCACAGCGACGGCAGATCCCCACCCAGGGGGCGCTGACCGTCCCGTCCACATCGATCCCACCCGCGAAGGGGACGAGCATGACGTCGCACTCGGCCTCGGCGCCGGCGGGCACCACGCTCCGGCCGGGGTCGATGCCGGCCTCGTCGAGCGGCCCGGCCAGGGCGACCTCGCCCCGGCGCACCTCGTGGGCGACCTGCCCGGGCGAGCGGCGCAGCCGCGCCACGTGGACGATGAAGGGGTCGGCGCCCACTACCGCTGGTCCTGGTCGAAGAAGCCGTCCTCCTCCGTCCCGGCTCCCTCGTCCTCGGTCGCGGCCTCCACCAGCGGGGCGGCCAGCCGCGCCCGGCCGGCCTGCACCGTCCGGGTGAGGCGGTCCAGCACGATCTCCATGCCCGCCAACTTGGTGTCGACGAAGTCCTCGGCCTGGTGGCGCAGCGCACGCGCCTCCTCGTTCGCGTCGTCGAGGATGCGCTGGGCCACCGAGTTGGCCTGGCGCACGATCTCGGTCCGCTGCACCATGTGCTCGGCCTGCGCCCGGACCTCGTCCATCAGCGCCTGGGCCTCGCGGCTGCGCTCGGCCATGAACTCCTCCCGCTCGCGCAACAGCCAGCGCGCCTGGCGGAGCTCGTCGGGCAGGCACTCGAGCGCCGACTGCACGAGCGAGGTCACCTCCTCCCTCGAGACCATCACCGAGGACGACAGCGGCATCGACTTGGCCGTCGCCATGAGGTCCAGCAGCCGGTTGAGGATCGACTCGATCCCGACCTCCTGGACCGGCTGCTCCTCGTCGACATCGAGAAACTGGTCGCTCACCCGTCCCCACCCCCCTCCTTCTGCTCCTGCTCGTACTTGGCCACCAGGTGCTCGGCCACCACCGGCGGCACGAACGCCGACACGTCACCACCGAAACGCGCCACCTCGCGGACGAGCTTCGATGCGACGAAGGAGTACTTCGAGCTCGTCGGGATGAAGATCGTCTCGACACCCGAGAGGTGGTTGTTCATCTGGGCCATCTGCATCTCGGTCTCGAAGTCCGACACGGCGCGCAGGCCCCGCACGATCGCCGAGGCGCCGACGTCGCGCGCCACGTTGACCAGCAGCGTCGACACCGAGACGATGCGCACCGACGGCAGGTGCGCCACCACCTCCTTGAGCATGGCCTCGCGCTCCTCGAGATCGAAGAGCGGCTTGCCTTTCTGGGGGTTGCGCAACGCCGCGACGACGACCTCGTCGAAGAGGCGACTGGCGCGCTCGACGATCTCGAGGTGCCCGTTGTGGAAGGGATCGAACGACCCTGGGAAGAGGCCGACCTTCACGAGCCGGCACCGCTGCGATGAGCCACGGTGACGAGCGTACCGCCGTACCGGCGCTCTCTCGCGACCACCCAGTCCCCGGCGAGCACGACCGGTGACGACGACTCCATGACGACGAGGTCGGCCCGCAACGCGCCGAGGAGTGCCGGCCACTCCTCGAAGTTGTACGGGGGGTCGCAGAGCGCGAGGTCGAACGACCCGGCGGAACCGCCCTCCAGCCAGCCGGGCAACGACGCCCGCACGAGGGTGGCAGGCTCGTCGCTCAGGCCCACCGCGTCGAGGTTCTGGCGCACGGCGGCGAGCGCGGCGGGGTCGAGGTCCACGAAGGTGGCCGAGGCAGCTCCTCGCGACAGGGCCTCGACGCCGAGCGCGCCGCTCCCGCAGAACAGGTCGACCACCCGCAGGCCCTCGACGCCGCCCTGCGAGCCGAGGATGTCGAAGATGGACTCACGCACCCGGTCCGACGTCGGCCGCACGGACCCGGGCAGCTTGGCGGCCAGCCGCCGTCCGCGGCTCCGGCCTCCGATGACCCGCATCCGCACCACCCTACGGGGGACCGGCGCCCGCGAACCTAACTCTTGAACAGGTACTCGCCCTCGTCCTCGCTCAGCAGCAGGCGGACCTCGTCGGCCAGGTCGGGGTGCGCCCCGAGTTGGGGGTCCTCGTCGACGACCGCCTCGGCCACCCGGCGCGCCTCGGCGAGGAGGGCGACGTCGCCCGGGTCGCTCAGCGAGGCCAGCCGGAGGTCGCTCTGCCCCTTCTGGCGGGCGCCCAGGAGCGTGCCCTCGCCCCGGAGCCGCAGGTCCGCCTCCGCCAGCGCGAACCCGTCCGTCGACCCCGCCACGGCCGCCAGCCGCTCGTTCTCCTCCTCACCGCCGAGCAGGTAGCACCAGCTGGCTGCGGAGCCGCGCCCGACGCGCCCGCGCAGCTGGTGCAACTGGGCGATCCCGAAGCGGTCCGCGCTCTCCACGACCATGACGGTTGCCTCGGGCACGTCGACCCCGACCTCGATGACCGTCGTGGCCACCAGCACCTGGAGGTCACCCGTGCGGAAGCGGTCCATGACCTCCTCGCGTGCCGCGGCCGCCATCTGCCCGTGCATGAGCCCCACCCGGAGGCCGGCGAGCTCCGTCGCCGCCAGCCGCTCGAACTCCTCGGTGGCCGACGTGGCCTCCACACGCACCGACTCCGAGACGAGGGGGCACACGACGAAGGCCCGGTGGCCGGCCGCCACCTCCTCCCGCACGCGTTGCCAGGCCTGGCCGGCGTGCTCCTCACCCGGCAGCCACACCGTCGTCACCGGGATCCGGCCGGGCGGCAGCTCGTCGAGCGTCGTCAGGTCGAGGTCGCCGAAGATCACCATGGCGGCCGTGCGCGGGATCGGCGTGGCCGTCATCACCAGCAGGTCGGGGTCGCCGTCGGCCCCCTTGGACCGCAGCGTCGCCCGCTGCTCCACACCGAAGCGGTGCTGCTCGTCGATCACGACGGCGCCCAACGACGCGAACCCGACCTCCTCGGTCAGCAGCGCATGGGTCCCCACCACCAAGCCCACGTCGCCCGACGCCAGCCCCGCCAGGACGGCGGCGCGCGCCTTCCCCTTGACCCGGCTGGTCAGCAGCTCCACCCGCACCTCCCCGCCGGCCATCCCGCCGGGGCCCTCCAGGTCGCCCAGCAGAGCGCGCACGGCCGAGAAGTGCTGCTCCGCCAGCACCTCGGTCGGCACCATCAGCGCGCCCTGGTGCCCGCTCTGCACCGCACCCAGCACCGCAGCCAGCGCGACGACGGTCTTGCCGGACCCCACGTCGCCCTGGAGGAGGCGGTGCATGGGGAACGGGCCGGCCATGTCGGCCACGATCACCGCCAGCGCCTGGCGCTGCGCCGTCGTCAGCTCGTAGGGCAGGCGGGCCAGGAAGCGCGCCATGAGCGTGTCGGTCACGGCACCCGTGATCTCGCGCGGCGACACGTCGTGGTGCAGGGCACGGGCGTTGACCTCGAAGGCCCGCCGTCGCAGCACCAGGGCGAGCTGCAACCGGAGGAGCTCGTCGAACACCAGGCGGCGCCGGGCCGGCACGACAACGTCGAGCGACTCGGGGAGGTGGATGGCCCCGAAGGACTCCGTCCGGCCCCAGAGGTCGAGCGACGACCGCCATTCGGCGGGCAGCGGGTCCACGAACTCGCCTGCCCGCCGGAGCGCCTCCTCGACGCACTCGCCGATCTCCCATGACGTCAGCCCCGCCTTGGCCGACGCGGGGTACACCGGGAGGATGCGCAGCGTCCGCCGCCCCGGGGTCACGCCGGCCACCACGTCGACCACCGGGTTCACCATCTGGCGCGTCCCCCGGTACTCGCCGACCTTCCCGAAGAAGATCGCCTCGGTGCCCGCCTCGAGCTGCTTCGCCCGCCACGGTTGGTTGAAGAAGACGACGGCCAGGCGGCCGGTCTCGTCCTGCACCACGAGGTCGACCACGGCGCGGCCGTTGCGGGCCCGCCGGGACCGCGCGGACTGCACAGACGCCAGCACGGCGGCCTCGTCACCCACCTGGAGCCCCGAGACGTCGGCCTGGCGAGTGCGGTCGATGTAGCGGCGGGGGTAGGTGGTCACCAGGTCGAGGACGGTCTCGACGCCGAAATCCGCCAGGCGGCCGGCTCTGCGCTCCGACACCGACTCGAGCACGGAGGTGGGCCGCATGCTCAGGTCGCGGAGTGTGCGGCCGCTACTCAATCCCCAGCAGGTACGGATAGAGGGGCTGGCCGCCCTGGTGCACCTCGAGCGCCACGTCGGGGTGCTCCTCGGAGAGCCATTCCTCAATCCGCCTCGTGTCGGCCACGCGCGCGCCCTCACCCTCAATGAGCGTCACCAGCTCGTGCGTCGGCTCGAGCAGGCGGCTCAGCAGCAGCCGGGTGCACACCACCGGGTTGTCGGCGATGGCGACCACGCCGTCGCGCGAGATGCCGATGAAGTCGCCCTCGTGCACCTCGCCGGCGTCGGTCAGCGAATCCCGTACCGCCCGGGTGACCTCGGCCGGCACGACCCGGGCCGCCGACTCCGTCATCGAGGCCACGTTGGACTCGGCGCCGGCCGCCGGGTCGTAGGCGAGCAGCGCAGCGAACCCCTCGACGATGGATCCGGTGGCCACGACGCGCACCGTCTTGTCGCTGAGCCCGTCGACCTGCTCCGCCACGGCCCTGATGTTCTTGTTGTTGGGCAGGATCACCACTTCGTCAGAGGGGACCGCCGCCACGGCCTTGACGAGGTCGGCCGTGGCGGGGTTCATCGTCTGCCCACCGACGACCTGGTGGTGGACGCCGAGGGAGCGGAAGATGCGCCCGATGCCGTCGCCCGAGACCACGGCCACGACGCCCGTCGTCGGCACCGGGCCCACGCCCTCGATGCTGGGTCCCGCGCCGGGCGAACCGGCCGCCTCGCGGACCCAGCGCTCCTCCTCGACCTGCTCGTCCAGGTCCGTCACCCGGATGCGCTCGGGTTTCCCCGCGAGCACGCCGGCCTCAATGGCCGCGCCGATGTCGTTCGTGTGGATGTGGCAGTTCCACAGGCCGTCGCCGCCGACGACGACGATGGAGTCGCCGATGCCGGCCCACACGTCCTTGAACGCCTCGATGGAGTCGTCCGGTGCCGCCAGCAGGTACATCACCTCGAAGCGCAGGTCGCCGACAGCGTGCGCCCCGTCCCCGGCGCCCTCACGGGCTCCTCCCTCGGTGCCCCAGCCTCCGTTCAGCGCCGAGAGGTCGGGGGCGTCCACACCGGAGGGTTCGGGCAGCGGCCTGCCGTCGAGCACAAGGAGGAACGCATCGAGCAGGAGGAGGAACCCGGCGCCGCCGGCGTCCACGACACCGGCCTGGGCGAGCACGGGCAGCATCTCGGGCGTCCGGGCCAGGGCGTCGGCGGCCTCGCTCCGGGCGCTCTCCACCACGCCCAGGAGGCCCGAGTCGTCACTCGCCGCCTCCGCCCCGGCAGCCGCGGCCGCGGCGACCGTGAGGATCGTCCCCTCGACCGGGCGCACGACCGCGCGCCGGGCCAGGTCGGAGGCGTGGGCCATGGCCTCCACCAGCAGCTGCGGCTCCACGCCCGATCCCCCGGCGGCCTGCACGCGCTCGCCCATGCCCCGCAGGAGCTGGGACAAGATGACGCCCGAGTTCCCCCGCGCCCCCATCAGCGACCCGTGCCCGATCGCCTTGCAGACTTCGACCAGCCCGGCGCCAGCCTCGACGCCCTCCAGCTCGCTGACCACGGCTTCCAGGGTGAGTGCCATGTTCGTGCCGGTGTCCCCGTCGGGCACGGGGTAGACGTTCAGCCGGTTGATGTCGGTCTGGTGCAGGCGGAGCGCATCCCGGTACCCCACCATCACGGCACGCAGGTCGTCGGCGCCCAGGGTCGCCGGGGAGGTCATGGCAGGGGATGCTAACCTTTGAGCCGTTCGTGAAGGCCTGCGTGTCCGTCGACCGCGGCCTGCCTCAGGAAGGTTCACCCCATGGCAGCTGTGTGCGATATCTGCGGCAAGAAGCCCTCGTTCGGCATGAACGTGAGCCACTCGCACCGTCGCACGAAGCGGCGGTGGAACCCCAACGTGCAGCGGGTCCGTGCGCTGGTCGACGGCGCACCGAAGCGGCTGCACGTGTGCACCTCGTGCATCCGGGCCGGCAAGGTGACCAAGCCGCTACGCCGGACGCACGAGGCGAGCGCCACCAGCTGACGCCGCTCTAGCCGTCCCCCGGCGTATTCGCCCTCTTCACGAGCACAACCAAAGCCCGGGTCGTAAACAAGAGGTGATATTGTGTTGTTGTTTGTTGATGTGTTTGGTGAGGTTGCGTAGGTTGTTGACGGCGGGCGTTCACGGCAGCGAGGTAGACTGAGTTAGTGATGGTAGGGTAGATGGGCATTGTGTAGGGTTGGTTTAGGTTCAGGTTGTTCTGGAGGATGTAGTAGAGGAATTAATGAATGGTATATAGTTAAAGCTATACTTCTGAAGGTTGGTTGTTGGTCTGAATAGTGGAGATGGTGTACTCGCTCAGTAGGGCCTCGTGATAGAAGAGTAGGTGTTGTTTATGGAACTCTAGTAGGATAAGTAAAATGTGTTATGGTTGGAGAAATAGATATAGAAAGGGTAGTAGAAGGTGATGGGAGTAATAGTATTAGGTGAGGTAATGGAGAGAGAGGTAGGGAAATATTTAAGGATGAAAATGTTAGTAGGGGTAAGAATAGGGTTGGAGGTAGTGAGAGAAAGAGTAGTGTTGTTGGTGTTGTAAGTTGGTGTGATATAAGTAATGGATGATGGTAAGGTAGCAGTCTAGATGGGTAGGATTAAAATGATAAGAGTAATGATAGTTGGATAAGAAGTGATAGTGGTGTAGAGGAAGTAAAATGTGTAGATGATGTTGCTATAGCTGATTTTAGTAGTGTAGAAGACGTTGTTGGAGATGGTCAGGTTGCGGAAGTTGGTGTCCTTGGAAGAAGGTGTATTTGGCGGCAAGGGTATGGAAGATGTTGAAGGATAACAGCGGGATGGTAGAGATGGGGCTCTGGCGAGATTAGGGATAGTTGTTAGGAGAGAGGATATGAGAAATGGTATATGTGAAGAAGATTTTGGGTTAGGGTTTGGAAATGTTGATGGAGTTGATTGTGGTGTAGATGGTGTTGGATGAAGTGTTTAGGATGGAGGTTTGGTTGTTGTTGATGCTGTAGGCGTTGGTCTCGGTGAACTGGACGTTCTGGTACTGGTACAACTGGGCGATGGCTCGGTACGTGGGTGTCGCTGTTGTCGGTGTTGGTCAGGTGGAAGTCATTATGTGTACGTGTTGAAACTAGCACAACCAAAGCCCGGGTCGCAAACCCGAGGGCTACCCCACCCGGTGCTGCCACCCCAGGCGGGCAAGGTCGTCGCCACCGAGCAGCCGCACCGTCGGATCGGCGACCAGTGACCCCAGCCTGAACGGCCGACGGAGCCCTGCAGCCACGAACTCGTTGCACAGGTGGTCCGACACCTCTTCGTCACCGACCAGCACGAGCTCGTAGTCCTCGCCGCCCCCGAGTGCGTCGTCGAGCGTCGCCCCCTCGGCGACGGGGACCCACTCGAGCCTGAACCCGACTCCGGAGGCATCGGCCAGCCGGTGCAGGTCCAACGCCAGTCCGTCGGAAACGTCGATCATGGCCCGGACCCCACTCCTGCGGGCCAGCGCGCCCTCATGCAACCGGGCCACCGGCCGCGTGTAGCAGTCCGGTGCCGGTGCCGGTGCCGGCGCCGGCCCGCAGCGCGCGCAAGCCGGCGGCCGACCCGCCGCAGGGCCCCGTCACGAGCACCACGTCCTCGGGTTGCCCGCCGGAGCGCGGCACGGCCGGCGGCCCGATGCTCTCGACGGTGCCCAGCACCGTGACGGCGACCGTCAATTCCCCCGCCTCGGACACGTCGCCCCCGACGACCGGGCAGCCGCTCGCCGCCGACGCCTCTCCCACGCCCGCCATCACGCCCAGCGCCACTTCGCCCTGGCCTGAACCGCCCGGCACGCAGAGCGCCACCAGCGCCCCCAGGGGGGTGGCGCCCATGGCGGCCAGGTCGCTCAGCGCGCCCATCAGGCCCTTCCAGCCCACGTCACCCGGGCTGCAGACGGAGAGGTCGACATGGACGTTCTCGACCACGCTGTCGACCGAGACCACGAGTGGCCCACCACCGGGAACTTCCAGCACGGCGGCGTCGTCGCGCAGCCCGAACGCCTCGATTCCGCTTCCGACCATGCCTCGGATACGCTCTAGGACCTCGTCTTCGTGGGCGAGCGGTGTCATGTGCCGAGGTTTGGGGGATCCCACGTCACATGCCTAGCATTGGACTCCACCGAAACCGGCCGGACGAAGGAGCAGATCCCCCCGAAATGGCGCCTACCAAGAACGCGAAACTCCTCGCCTGGGTCGAAGAGGTCGCTGCGTTGACCACGCCCGACCGCATCGAGTGGTGCGACGGCTCCGCCGACGAGTACGACCGGCTCTGCCGGGAGCTCGTCGACGCCGGCACCTTCGCCAAGCTCAGCGACGCCAAGCGACCCAACAGCTATTGGGCCCACTCGGACCCGGGCGACGTGGCCCGGGTCGAGGACCGCACCTTCATCTGCTCGGCGCAGGAGATCGACGCCGGCCCGACCAACAACTGGTGTGACCCGGCCGAGATGCGCCAGACCCTCGACAGCCTCTTCAAGGGCGCCATGAAGGGCCGCACCATGTACGTGGTCCCGTTCTCCATGGGCCCGCTCGGCTCGGACATCGCCCACATCGGCGTCCAGCTGACGGACTCGGCCTACGTCGCGGTCTCCATGCGCATCATGACCCGCATGGGCACCGGCGCCCTGGAGGTCCTCGGCGAGCACGGCACTTTCGTGCCCTGCCTGCACTCGGTGGGCGCCCCGCTCGAACCGGGCCAGGCGGACGTCCCGTGGCCCTGCAACGCGGACAACAAGTACATCGTCCACTTCCCCGAGACCCGCGAGATCGTCTCCTTCGGCTCCGGCTACGGCGGCAACGCGCTCCTGGGCAAGAAGTGCTTCGCACTCCGCATCGCCTCGGTGATGGCCCGCGACGCCGGCTGGATGGCCGAGCACATGCTCATCCTGAAGCTCACCTCCCCCGAGGGCGAGACCCGCTACGTCACCGGTGCCTTCCCCTCCGCCTGCGGCAAGACGAACCTCGCCATGCTCATCCCCTCGATCGAGGGCTGGAAGGTGGAGACGATCGGCGACGACATCTGCTGGATGAAGTTCGGTGCCGACGGACGCCTCTACGCCATCAACCCCGAGGCCGGCTTCTTCGGTGTGGCGCCGGGCACGAACACGCACACGAACCCGAACGCCATACTCATGCTCGACGGCAACTGCATCTTCACCAACACGGCGCTGACCGACGACGGCGACATCTGGTGGGAGGGCATGACGGACGAGCCTCCGGCTCACATGACCGACTGGAAGGGCGAGGAGTGGACGCCCGAGAAGGGTACGACGGCGGCCCACCCCAACGCCCGCTTCACGACCCCGGCGGCGCAGGACCCGGCCATCGCCCCCGAGTGGGAGGACCCCAAGGGCGTTCCCATCAGCGCCATCCTCTTCGGCGGCCGCCGCGCCTCTGTCGTCCCGCTCGTGTTCCAGTCCCACGACTGGGAGCACGGTGTGTTCCTCGGTTCGATCATGGCGTCCGAGACGACCGCCGCCGCCGCCGGCGCGGTGGGCAACCTGCGCCGCGACCCCTTCGCCATGCTGCCGTTCTGCGGCTACAACATGGCGGACTACTTCGCGCACTGGCTCCGCATCGGAGCGGAAGCCCCCGACCGCGACGCCCTGCCGAAGATCTTCTACGTCAACTGGTTCCGCAAGGACGCCGACGGCAAGTGGCTGTGGCCCGGCTACGGCGAGAACTCGCGCGTGCTCGAGTGGGTCTTCAACCGGATCACCGACAAGGCGGCGGCGGTTGAGACGCCGATCGGTGCCGTCCCGACCGTCGACGCCATCGACACGACCGGCCTCAATGTCTCGACCGCCGACATGGAGGAGTTGCTCCGCGTCGACACCGAGGGCTGGCGCGCCGAGGTGCCACTGATCCGGGAGTACTACGCCCAGTTCGGCGACCGGCTGCCCCAGGCGCTCTCCGACCAGGTCGACACGCTCGAGAAGCGGCTGAGCTGACTCCCCGCTCAGCCCGGGCGCTCAGCCCCCGGGCTGGCCCATGTCCCCCAGATCGCGGATGTCACGGACGCTGCGCGCAACGCGCGGGGCGTGCGCGGCGCGGCGCCCAGTGACGTAGGAGAGGCCACCGAGCGCGGCCAGCACGGCCATCGTGGCGTCGCCCTGCGGGAGCGTGAACGCGATGATCACGGGGATCAGCGAGCCCACCACCCAGACGAGCTGCTGGCGCATGCCGAAGCGAGCGAAGGCCCGCCCCTGCGCGGACAGGGGTATGTAGCGCTGCGTCATGGCGTCGAAGGAGGGCTGGGCCACCGCCCCGCACAAGCCGACCATGAAGGCGAGCACGACCTGCGCGAGCAGCGTGCCCCAGACGGCGCAACCGGCCGCAGTGGCTGCGATGAGCCAGAGGGAACACAGCAACAGCTGCTGCTCGGTCATGTGCTTGCGCAACCGTCCCACGAGGACGAGCCCGATGATTGCCCCCGCGCCGCTGCTGGCCAGGACGAGGCCGTACCAGTACAAGCCGACGCCCTTCATGCGGCGCAGCCCGAACGCCAGCATGAACGTCATGAAGCCCGTGAGCCCGCGCACGATGCACATGGCGGTGAGCCCGAGCATCACCTCGGGGTTGGCGATCGGCTGCAGGCGGAGGAGATCCTGCTCACGCGCGAGCGCCTCCCCGGGCTGGCCGTACTCGCGCACCCGGGTCGATTCGTCGGTCCACAGCCGATCACCCGTGCGTCCTGCGAGCACCGGCAGCCGGGCGCCTGCGATCGCCGCCCCGACGAACACGATCGTGGCCAGGACGAGGACGGCCGGGGAACCGCCCAGCTTGTAGAGGATCACCGCGGGCACGGAGACGACGAAGCCGGCCAGGGTGCCGAGCAGCGTCAGTCGGGCGTTGAGCGTCGCGTACCCGGCCTGCTCCCCCGCCTGGTCCGGCCCGGTCAATGCCGCCATCTCCGGGACCAGCGCGCCCTTGGTCACCAGGTAGAGCTTCGAGCACACCAGCACCAAGAACGCCAGGGGGAACAGCAGCAGGCTGTGGATGTGGGTGGCCATGAGGGGGCACAGCACTGCCTGTCCGATGGCGGAGGACACCACCATGAGGCGCCGAGCACCGCGGCTGCGGTCGATGAGCGGGCCGAGCAGCGGCGAGACGATCGCGAAGGGCGCGAGCGTGAAGAGCAGGTAGAGGAGCACCTTGTGGTCGGCGGCGGTCGGGGAGATGGAAAAGAAGAGCGAGCCCGCCAGTGAGATGGTCACCGCGGTGCCGCCGGCGAGCATCGCGCATTGCACCAGCGAGAGCCGCCCGATCGGCTGGCTCTGGTCGAACAGGTCCTTTTGGGCCTGTCGCGCCATGTCCTTGAACTGCTCGATCTTCGGCGACATCGCCACCACGCCAATGTACGGTGTGCCGTGACCGTCCATGCGTACGTCCTGATCCAAACCGACGTTGGCAAGGCGCCCCAGGTGGCCCACCAGGTGAACACCGTCGACGGCGTCGTCGTGGCCGAGGGCGTGACCGGGCCCTACGACGTCATCGCCCGCGCGGAAGCAGCCTCCATGAACGAGCTCGGTCGCATGGTCGTGCGGGACATCGGGCAGATCGAGGGCATCACCCGCACCATCACCTGCCCCGTCGTCAAGATCTGATCTCCCGGTGGGCCGACGAAACCCCCCGCCCAGGAGCACCCACCTTGTCCTCCGCCACACATCGGCACACCGCCATGACCCTGCCCCTCGTTCTCGTCGGCGCCTGCCACTTCGAGCGCGCCGCCCGCGGTCGGTCAGGCCACGGCGTGGGGCTGTGCGGCGGCACTCGCCTATCTGCGGGCCTACGCGGCGAAGGGATTCACCCTCGAGTGTTCGGGCGAAGCAGAGGGCCACGACGCCATGACCTGCTTCGGGGAACAGGGCGTCTGTCCGTCCTCGGCCGTGATCGCCATCGCGGATCCCTGCCCCGCGGCCTACATGAACGAGGCCTCCAACTCGTGGGTCCTGTTGGGCGCGTCGGACGCCCCCATCGACCCCTACGGGCCCTGCCCCTAGCTCAGCGCCCCCGACTGGCGGAGCTTCACCACCACGCTCTCGTCCACGCCCCACTCGACGAGTCCCGACACGGTGTCGGCACCCGGCGGTGACGGCGGCTTCGACACGACGGACGGGGTGCGGGAGAACCGCGGCGCCGGCCCCGGCTGCACCGCCCCGTCCACCTCGATGTACGTGGACCGCGCCACGTTGTGCGGGTGCGTGTGGGCTTCCCACGCGGACAGCACGGGCGCCACGCACGCGTCGGTCCCGTCGAAGATGGAGGTCCATTCGTCCCGTGTCTTCGCCCGGAACACAGCCGCGAACCGCTCCTTCATGGCCGGCCAGTCCCCCCGCGACATCTGCGCCGGCAGCGACCCGTCATCGGCCAGCCCCAGCCCCTCCAGCAGGGCCGCATAGAACTGGGACTCAATGGCTCCAACCGCCATCCACTGCCCGTCCGACGTCTCGTAGACCTCGTAGAAGGGGGCGCCGGTGTCGAGCATGTTCGCCCCGCGCTGGTCGTTCCACAGGCCGTTCAGGCGGAAGGCATGGATCATCGTCATCAGGGATGCCGCGCCGTCCACCATGGCGGCGTCCACGATCTGGCCCTCGCCCGACCGCGCCGCGTCGAGTAGCGCCGCCACCATGCCGAAGGCGAGCAGCATGCCACCGCCGCCGAAGTCACCCACCAGGTTCAGAGGCGGCACAGGTGCCGAGTCGGCCCGGCCGAGCGACCACAGCGCGCCCCCGATCGCGATGTAGTCGATGTCGTGCCCGGCCATCGGCGCCATGGGCCCGTCCTGGCCCCACCCGGTCATGCGTCCGTAGACGAGGCGCCGGTTCCGAGCGAAGCACGCCTCGGGCCCCAACCCCAGGCGCTCGGCCACGCCGGGCCGGAAGCCTTCGATCAGCCCGTCCGCCTGCTCGACCAGCCCCAGCACCAGCTCGACGGCGTCCGGGTTCTTCAGGTCGACCCCGACCGACGGCCGTGACCGGTTGAGCAGGTCCCAGTAGGGCCCGGCACCCGAGGAGCGCCGTTCCGCGCCCCGCTCGACGGCCCCCGGAGCGGCGCGCTCGAGCCGCAGGACCTGGGCCCCGGCGTCGGCGAGCATCATGCACGTATAGGGAGCCGGCCCGATGCCCGCCAGCTCGATGATCTTGATCCCGCTCAGCGGTCCACCCCGGTCGGCCATGGCAGGATCGTGACCCGTCCCGCCCTCGACGGTCAAGCCCGCCCCACCTGCGCAAAGCTGGGCCCGTGCCCACCGCCCGCGCCCCCGGACGAGTCACCATCATCGGTGACCACACCGACTACAACGGCGGCCTGTCGCTGCCGATGGCCATCGACCTGGCGACCGAGGTCACCTTCACGCCCAAGCCCGGCAGCTTCCTCGTCGGGATCGACTCGGACCAGTTCCCGGACCAGCCGCTGGAGATCGCTACGGGAGGCGCCGACCCGGTTCCCCCCGAGGCCCTCCTGGCGGCCGGGCTCCTCCGACTGCAGCCCCCACCCTCGGGCGGCACCGTCCGGGTCACCAGCACCCTGCCGGTCGGCGCCGGCCTGTCCTCCAGTGCGGCGTTCTCGGTCGCCCTGCTCCTCGCCCTCGGACACGACCCCGATCCGGTGGCGCTCGCCCGCGTTTGCCAGGAAGCCGAGCGCGGCGCAGGTGCCCACGTGGGCCTGCTCGATCCGCTCACCATCGCCGCCGCCCGCGCCGGCCACGCGCTGCGCATCGACTTCGCCACCCTCGAGATCCGGCACATTCCCGTCCCCGACGACGCCGCCTTCGTGATCGTGCACAGCGAGACGCCACGATTGCTGACCGCGACGCCCTACGCCACCCGGCGCGCCGAGTGCGAGCGGGCCGCGTCCATCCTCGGGCGGCAGCTCGGCGCCTGCGAGCTCGGCGACCTCAGCGGGCTCGCCGATCCCGTCCTGCGCCGGCGCGCCCGCCACGTGATCACCGAGTGCACCCGGGTGCGGGACGCCGAGCAGTTCCTCGCCCGGGGCAACATGGCGGGCCTCGGCGCGGTCATGACCGAGGGGCACCACAGCCTGGCGGCCGACTACAGGGTTTCCGTACCGGCCGTCGACGAGCTGGTCGAGCAGCTCGTCGCCGAGCCCGGTGTCCTCGGGGCCCGCATGACCGGCGGCGGCTTCGGCGGCTGCGTGATCGCTCTGTGCCGCCCGGATTCACCCGCCTTGGACCCGGCGGCTCACGCACCGCGCCGAGCCTGGCGGATCAGTCCGTCTGCCGGCGCAGCGCTTCTTGCGATGTAGCGACCAGCGCGTCCAACACGGCGACGGCCCGGCCGCTGTCGATCGACTCGGCCGCCGCCTCCACTCCGCTCCCGAGGTCCGCGGCGGCGCCCGCCACGACGAGCGCCGCCGCGGCATTGAGGAGGCCGATGTCACGCCGGGCGCCCTGTTCACCCTCGAGCACCGAGCGGATGATCCGCGCATTGAAGGCCGCATCGCCGCCCCGCAGGTCCGCCATGGTGGCGGGGGCGAACCCCAACGCGGCCGGATCGACGCGCCAGTCGCTCACCTCGAACTCGCCCGAGCCGTCGCCCCGCAGCTCCAGCACGCTCGACGGCGACGTCACGCTCAGTTCGTCGAGGCCGTCGTCGGCGTGCACGATCATGGCGTGGCGGCTGCCGGTCGCCCCGAGGACCCCCGCCATGATCGGCCCCATCGTCGCGTCGCTGACGCCGACGAGCTGGTGCCTGGTCCGCGCCGGGTTGATGAGCGGCCCGAGGAAGTTGAACACGGTCGGCACGCCCAGGTCCTTGCGCACCGGTCCGACGAAGCGCATGGCGGGGTGGAAGCGCTGGGCGAAGCAGAAGCCCATGCCCGCCTCCGTGACGCAACGGGCGACGCCCTCGGGCCCGATCTCAATGGCTACTCCCAAGGCCTCAAGCACGTCCGCCGTGCCCACCGACGACGAGGCGGCCCGGTTCCCGTGCTTGCACACCAGCACCCCGCTGCCCGCCGTGATGAAGGCGGCCAGCGTCGTCACGTTGATGCTCGCCAGCCGGTCGCCCCCTGTGCCCACCAGGTCGACCACCACGCGGTCGCCCGGGTCGAGAGGGCAGGGCACGGCGGCGTCGACCATGGCCCGGGCCAGCCCGGTCACCTCGTCTGCGGTCTCCCCTTTGGCGTGCAGGAGGGCGAGAAAGGCCCCGACCTGCACCGGCGTGGCATCACCGGCCAGGACGACACCGAGCGCGCCCTCCGACTCGTCCGCGGTGAGGGACTCACGGCGCGACAGCCGGGCGAGGATCTCGGGCCAGGTCAGTCCCACCAGAGGTCCCGGTCGAGGACGCCGCGGGCGATCAGTCCCAGCTGCACCTGCGACGTGCCCTCGACGATGGTCAGCTGCTTGGCGTCGCGGTACCACTGCTCGGTCGGGTGGTCCTCCATGTAGCCGGCTGCGCCGAGCAGCTGGACGGCCAGCGACGAGGCGCGGACGGCCAGCTCCGTGGCGTGGTACTTCGCCATGGAGAGGTACGGGACGTAGTCCTTGGTGAATTTGCCCTCGTCGGCCAGCACTGCGGCCCGGTAGGTGAGGAGCCGGGCCGCCTCAATGTCGACGGCGCACTTGGCGATCTCCCATTGGATCCCCTGGAAATCCGCGATCGTCTTGCCGAACGCCGCCCGCTGCTGCACGTACTCGGTGGCGTACATCAGCGCGCCCTCGGCCAGCCCGATGCCGCGGGCGGCCACGATCGGGCGCATGGCGTTGAGGCCGAGCATGGCCAGTCGGAAGCCGCCCACCTCGCCGATCACGTTCTCGGCGGGCACGTGGACGTCGGTCAGCACGAGCTCCCCCGTGTCGACCCCGCGCACGCCCATCTTGTGGTCCGTGCGACCGACCTCAACCCCGCCCCATGCTCGCTCGACGATGAATGCCGTGACCGAGTCGTGAGCCCGGCTGGCGGGGTCGCTCGTCTTGGCGAAGACCGTGTACCAGTCGGCCTCGCGCACGCCCGACATCCAGCACTTCGTGCCGTTGAGCACCCAGCCGCCCTCCGACCCCGAATCGGGCACGCCCCGGGTCCGCATCCCCATGACGTCGCTGCCGGCCTGCGGCTCCGAGAGCCCGAAGGCCGCCCGCAGGGTGCCCTCACAGATCCCCGGCAGGTACCGCTGCTTCTGCTCGTCAGTGCCGGCAATCATGACGGGACCCGTGGGCAACCGGGTCAGCAGAAGCATCAGGGCCGCGGTGTTGGAGTACTTGGCGATCTCTTCGATGGCGACGGCGAGTCCCAGGATCCCCGCGCCCGAGCCCCCGTAGGCCACCGGGATGCACAGCCCGAGCAGGCCGGCGTCGCGGAACGCCGTGAAGAGGTCGATCGGGTAGGCCCCGTCCTTGTCGATCGCGCGGGCTCTGGGCTTCACCTTGTCCTGGGCGAGTCGCCGCACGGAGTCGCGGAGCTCGAGCAGTTCGTCTGGCAGGTCGAAATGCACCGGCGAAGGCTACCGGACCTCCCGGCCAGGTATTTTCTGGTTCTTGACCCCCGACGACGGCGAGACGCCGGAGCCGCTCGACCCCGACCAGGTCCCCTCCGAGTCGGCCCGGTCGCGGGGCGGCCTCCAGGCAGAGCTCCGCAAGACCCGCAAGAAGGAGCAGCAGCGCCGGCACCGGTGGCGCCGCCGCGCTCTGTACGCGCTCTCGTTCATCGTCCTGGTCGCTGCCCTCGGAGTCGGGGGCCTCTACGTCTACGCCACCTACCGCTTCGACCAGATCAAGAAGATCCACGCCAAGCACCTCGTTGCCGAGGCCCCGCCCGGTAATCCTTTCAATCTCCTCCTCGTCGGTTCGGACTCCAGGGCATTCGTGTCGAATGCCACGCAGGTCAACGCATTCGGTGACGAGGCCAACGCGGGGGGCCAGCGCAGCGACGTCACCATGGTGGCCCGTTTCGACCCTGACACCAAGACCGTGACCGTCCTCTCCATCCCGCGGGACCTCTGGGTCGACATCCCGGGCAACGTCAGCGGGATCTCAGGCATGAACCGGATCAACGCTGCGTTCAATTCCGGCCCCGACCTCCTCGTGCAGACCATCGAGCAGGTCCTGGACATCCCGGTCAACCACTACATGTCGGTCGACTTCCCCGGCTTCTCGGGCATGGTGAACGCACTGGGCGGCATCACCATGGATTTCCCGACCGAGGTCAAGGACCAGTACACCGGGTTGGACGTGACCACGACGGGCTGCCAGGTGGTGAACGGGACGACCGCCCTCCAGCTGGTGCGCAGCCGGCACCTCTATTACATGAACTCGAACGGCTATTGGGAGTACGACGGCCTGTCGGACTTCAGCCGCATCCAGCGTCAGGACGCCTTCTTCCGTGCCGTGCTGGCCAAGATGAACGCGTCCGTCACGAACCCGCTCGCCATGAACTCGTTCATCGGTGCCGCCGTCGGCAACCTGACCATCGACGACACGCTCAGCCAGAGTGACCTCATCCACATCGCCGAGGACTTCCGCGGTCTCCCGTCGTCGCACCTGGTCACCGAGACGCTGCCCACGATCGGGTACACCACCGACGGGGGGGCCTCGGTGCTGAAACTGGCCCAGCCGTACGCCCAGAACATGATCGACAGCTTCGACGCCATCGGGACGCAGCCCGCCGCCACGACGCCGGCCACGACGCCCGCCAAGGGCAAGGGCAAGCACACGGCCACCACTGCTCCCACGACCGTTCCCACCGAGGCGCACAGCCAGGTCAGCGTCAACGTCCTGAACGCGTCGACCGTCAACGGCATCGCCCACACGACCGCCACGGCGCTCACCGCACAGGGATTCACCGTCGCCCAGATCGGCAACGCCTCATCCCCACTCGCCGGGGGTGGCCCCTCGGAGATCCTCTACGGTCCCACCGGCTACGAGGCGGCCCTCACGCTCGACTCAGCACTGAGCGGACCCGTCACCTACGTGGCCGACTCGAGCCTGAGCGGTCAGACGGTCTCACTCCTGATCGCCGGCTCCCAGCTCACCGTCACGGGCCCTTCGTCGACCGGTGCCCCGGCGGCGACGACAACCACTACCGGTCCCACCACGACGACCACGACGACCATTCCCGGCGACGTCTACACGAATACCCAGCCCGAGCCGTGGAATCCGTTCCCCTGCACCCTCGGCCAGACCACCCAGGCGGCGCCCAGGACGACGACGACCGTGAAGCACAGCACTAAGTAGGGACGACTGGACAGCCCGACGTCACCATTGGTACCGCCACCGTGCGCAGTGCGGGAAGCCGCACCCCGCTCAGCTGGTGGTGACGCTGGTGAGCACGCAGAGCACGGTGCTCGGTGCGGCGAAGATCGCATTGACCGACCAGAGCTTGCTCTGACCGGCTTTCAACGGCACCGAGGTCGAGCCATAGTCGAGGTTCTCCGCCACTGACGAGGTGAAGAACACGGTGATGTCGAAGGTCGCCGAGTGGCTCAGCGGGCTCTGCACCGTGCCACCAGCCGACCAGCCACCCTTTGCTGCGCCGCAGTTGAGCAAATGGACGTCCTTCCGGATGCTGGCCTGGCTCGGCGCTGTGGCGGGGGACGTCGTGACCCTGATGGTGCTCGGCGTCGTCGGGGACGACGACGAGCCGCCGCTCGAGCTGTTGCCGCATGCAGTGAGCGAAAGGCCTAGAGCGACCACCCCCGACACCGTCAGCAGTCGCCTCCACGTGCTCATTCGATCGATTCTTCTCCACGGACTTGAAACATCGAAGGTCAGATCTACACGAGACCCGGTGATGTAATCAATCCGGGGTGCACCGACCGACCCTCGAATGCGACCGCGCGGCTGGGGCGCACGCCAGGGGGATCGAGAAAAACGGGAGCGGCACCTCTCTGCCAACGCGATGGTTTTTCCGCTCGTCGCGGGGCGCGAGGTCGGCTCCGTCAGGCGGACTTGCGGCGCTGCCGCACAATCCGCCGACGCTCCCGCTCGGTCGTGCCGCCCCAGATGCCCTCACGCTCGCGGTGGGCCAGGGCGTGCTCCAGGCACGCCTGGCGGACCGGGCAGACGGCGCAGACAGCCTTGGCCTCGGCCGCGTCGGCCTCGTCCTCGGTGACGGGGTAGAACGCCTCGACGTCCAGTCCCCGGCAGGCGGCTTGCTTACGCCACGTGGCGGCGATCATGGGAAACACTTCCTCGTAACGGATACTCAGGCGGATATTTGCATTCGCCCTGCTCGGGGGCCCTTTCGGTGCAACGACCGAACGCGCCGGCTCCGAATTCGGCGAACAAAGAGTATGGCTTATGACGTGAGCATCTGTAAAGACTTGCGCACAGAATTGTCCCTGGTCAGCCAATAGGTAGAGGCTTTGTTGTCCCGAGGAGGTCCCCAAGGAGCTCATCCCTCGCTGCCGGGGGCAAGACGGTTCGGGCCTCGTAGGCCGGGTGGGTGGACACCAGGGCCACCTCCTCTGCGTCTCCGAAGGCGGCCACCTGGGCCTCGGTGAAGCCGAACCGCAGGTAGTGGACGGCCGGCGTGACGCTCTCACGGGTCAGGGCGGCGGCGTGCTGGGCCTCGGGGACGCTCGCCACCACGTCGCCGTCGATCCAAACGCCCACTTGGTGCTCAATCCCGACCAGCCGTGGCAGCCACTCTCGGAGCGCTCCGTCCGAGGTCAGCTCGATGAACAGGGTGGCCGACAGCTCCCGCTTCCCGGGCAGCAGCCGGTTGTAGATGTCGAGCTCGACCTGGATCGCCTCGTCACTGATGATCTTCTCGACCCGGGCCATCTCCTGCACCTGGAACCGCACGGTGTCGAGGCACTCGAATACGAGGGTGATGATCGGCCCCAGGCCCACCCGGCGGTTGCGCTTGCGGGCGATGACCCGGGCCCGGTAGTCCTCTCGCACACGCTCGTAGGCCCGGAGATCCAGCACGTCGGCCAGCGTCAGGGCTCCCGCGGCCCGCTCGGTCACCTGTCGTCCCCGTCGCCGACACGGTAGGCCCGCGCCATCAGCTGCAGCGGGTGCACCGGCTGCATCCCGGTCTCCTGGAGGATCGACCCGTTGGCCAGGTGGCAGTCGCCGCACACGACGTCGTTCCCGGCCGCCTCGACCTCACGGCCCAGTGGCGCCGCGACCCGGCGGGCCAGGTCGTAATTCTGGGCCCGGTACCCCCACGTCCCGTCGATGCCCGAGCAGCGCTGGACGAGCGAGCACGTCACCCCGGCCAGCTTGAGGAGGTCGCGGCTGCGCAGCCCTGCATTCTGTGCCTGCAGGTGGCAGGCCACGTGGTACGTCACCGCCTCGGGCACCGAGCCGTTCTCGCGGCCGGGGAACTCGTCATGGAGGGTGAAGGTGTCATCGCCATCGCGGTGGCGCTTCATGAGGTACTCGGCCGGGTCGAACGTGTGCGACGCCACCAGGTCGGCGTCGGGCCCCTTGGCGTACATCGGATAGTCCCGCTTGACCACGTAGGCGCAGGTCGGCTGCGCCACGATGACCTCGCGGCCGACCCGCACCTCCGCGGCCAGCGCGGCCACGTTGCGGCGGGCCGCCTTCGCGAATTCATCCACATGCCCCGAGTGAAGCCATGGGGCGCCGCAGCACTTGGTGCCCGCGGGCAGGCTGCATTCGACGCCGTTGTGCTCGTAGACCTCCACGATGGCGCGACCGATGTCGGGCTCCATGTACTCCACGAAGCACGTGGGGAACACCGTGACGGCACCGCTTCCATTCGGCACGGCGGCCGGGCCCTGGCGCCTCTTGAACCACGTCGTGAAGCGCTGCTTCGCGTAGGGCGGAAGCAGCCGCTGCGAGGCCAAGCCGAAGGTCTTCTCCATCGCCCGGCGCGGCCACGAGCCCGGCGTACCGGTGGCCCAATTGACCACCGGCGCCGCCGCGACCGAGGCGCGGCCCAGGGCGTCGGTGCGCGCCAGGAACTGGTCGGTGAGCCGCTCCTTGACCCCGACCCCCTGCTTGTGACGCACCGCGTGCACCCGGCTCATGAGGCGCGGGAAGTCCAGCTCCCACTCGTGCGGCGGCACGTAGGGGCACTTCACGTAGCAGAGCTTGCACTGGTAACACTCGTCGACGACCTGGTCGTGGTCGGCATCGGTCAGTGCCGACACGTCACCGTCGTTGGCATCGATGAACCTGAACATCGTCGGGAACGACGGGCACAGGTTGAAGCACAGACGGCACCCGTGGCACAGGTCGAAGACGCGGTCGACCTCCTCGCGGAGCGCGGCCGGGACGAAGTACTTGGGATCGGTGGGGTCGTATGTGGCGGTCACCTCGGCCGCCCTTCCTACGAGACGGACTCGAGCCCCTGCGTGAAGCGGCCGGCGTGGGACTTCTCTGCCTTGGCCAGCGTCTCGAGCCACTCGGCGATCTCCTCGAATCCCTCGTCGCGCGCCGTCTTGGCGAAGCCGGGGTACATCTCGGTGTACTCGTAGGTCTCGCCCTCAATGGCCGACTTGAGATTGTCCTCCGTGGCGCCCACGGGCACCCCGGTGACCGGATCGCCGACCTCTTTGAGGTAGTCGAAGTGACCGAACGCGTGGCCCGTCTCACCCTCGGCCACCGAACGGAAGAGCGCCGCAACGTCGGGGTAGCCCTCGACATCGGCCTTCTGGGCGAAGTAGAGGTAGCGGCGGTTGGCCTGGCTCTCGCCGGCGAAGGCCTCCTTGAGGTTGGCCTCGGTCTGGGTGCCCTTCAGTGCTGGCATGGCGGTTGATTCCCTTTCTGTTGGTTGGTGCTCTTGTTCCGACTGCGTGCTGCTGCCGCCTACGACTTCAGTCCCCTGCACTCGTCACACAGGCCGCGGAAGACCACCTCGGCGCTGTCGACGTCGAAGCCCTGGGCCGCCCGCCGGGGCACTCTGAGGCCGGGAAAGTCCGCGGCCAGGTCGCGCACCTTGCCGCAGGAGCGGCAGACCAGGTGGTGGTGGGTCCTCTCGACGTTGGGATCGAAGCGCGCCGAGCCGGTGCCCACGTCGAGGACGGAGATGGCGCCCAGATCGGCCAGGTCGTTCAGCGTCTGGTAGACGGTCTTGAGCGAGACACGGGGCATCTCGCGGCGGACCCTCTCGTGCACCCGCTCCGCCGACGGGTGGGTCACGTCACCCGCGAGGGCACGAAAGATGCACTGCCGCTGGGCAGTGATCTTGCGCCCGTTGGCCCGGAAGAGATCGGTGAGCGCGTCGGGTGACTGCATGGCCCCGCCACCATACCGGGGTGCCGACACATTTTGACAATCGTTGTCGGAATCTCCCGTTCACCTGCAATTGTGATCCCGCGGCGACCTGTGCACCCGGAGGCGTGACCAAAGTCACTGGCCATTCCGGGCGGGGGAAGGCATGGTGGTGGCGGGCGTCGGCATGCTCCGAGCTGCTCGCGCCCGCGGAGAAACGAGGAACGATGACGACCACACCGACGACATCACACCCAAGACCACCATCGGCGAAGAAGTTGGTCCACCCGACGCCGAAGGAACGGGCCCTGCTGGGCAAGGAGGCGCGGACACGGGTGCCGCGGGCATCCCATGCGGCGTACGAGCCCTCTTCGTCGCGCCCCGACCCCGTGAGCCTGTTGGAGCGGCAGGCCGTGTCTCGGGTGCCCGAGCTCGTGCCGATCCGTTACGGGCGCATGCTCGTGTCGCCGTTCACCTTCTACCGCGGCGCCGCCCTGGTCATGGCGTCCGACCTGGCCACGACGCCCACCTCGGGTCTCACGACCCAGATCTGCGGCGACGCACACCTCAGCAACTTCGGACTGTTCGCGTCGCCCGAGCGATCCATCATGTTCGACGTCAACGACTTCGACGAGACACTGCCGGGGCCGTGGGAGTGGGATCTCAAGCGCCTGGCGGCCAGCGTCGTCATCGCCGGGCGAGACCAGAATTTCTCCAAGAAGGACTGCGCCATTGCCGCGCAGGAGGTCGGGGCGACGTACCGGCGGGAGATGCGTCGCCTGGCCGAGTCGCGCAACCTCGACGTGTGGTACTCGCATATCGACGTGGAGGGGGTCATCGCCGGCCTCACCGCCCAGGCCACCAAACAGGGGTCGAAGAGCGCTGCGCGCATGGCGACCAAGGCGTCCTCCATGGTCGCCAAGTCGCGCACGAAGGACTCGCTGCAGGCCCAGGACAAGCTGACCGAGGTCGTCGGGGGCCGGCGCCGGATCATCAGCGACCCCCCGCTCATCGTCCCCCTTGCGGAGCTTTCGGCGGAGCACCAGCCCGACGCGCTGCTCGAATCGCTCCATCAGCTGGTGCGCAGCTATCGCCGCACCCTGCAGACCGACCGTCGTCAGCTCGTGGAGGAATTCGAGCTCATCGACGTCGCTCGCAAGGTCGTGGGGGTCGGCAGCGTCGGAACCAGGGCCTGGATTCTTCTCTTCCAGGGTCGTGACGGCGACGATCCCCTGTTCCTCCAGGCCAAGGAGGCGGAGGCGTCGGTCCTCGAGGAGTTCGTGGGCAAGAGCAAGTACACCAGCCACGGTGAGCGGGTCGTCGCCGGGCAGCACCTCATGCAGGCGGCCAGCGACATCTTCCTGGGCTGGCAGCGGGTGGAGGGTCTCGACGGCATCAGCCGCGACTTCTACCTGCGCCAGCTCCGGGATTGGAAGGGCTCGTTCGAGATCGAGGGCGCAATCCCCAAGGGTCTCGCCACCTATGCCGGGCTCTGCGCCCAGGCGCTGGCCCGGGCCCATGCCCGCTCCGGTGACCGAATCGCCATCGCCTCGTACCTCGGCAACAGCACCACCTTCGACGACGCCCTCGCCGAGTTCGCCGAGACCTATGCCGACCAGAACGAGAAGGACTACGCCGAGTTGAAGAAGGCGGTGGCCGACGGGCGGATCAGGGCGGAGACCGGTCTGTAGGAGCAGACCGGCACCGGCCCGCGACACGATCGCGTATCGTGACACCGGTCCTCAGGCCGTCAGCACTCGACCCCAACGGAGCCCTCGCACCATGACCTCACCGAACATCCTCCTCGTCATGACCGACGAGGAGCGCTACCCGCCTCCCTACGAGACCGACGCGGTGAAGGCCTTCCGTCGGGAGCAGCTGCCGGCGCGGGAATCGATCCGCGACGGGGGACTGGAGTTCCATCGTCACTACGGGGCTCGACGGCCTGCACCCCGAGCCGTACGACCCTGTTCACCGGTCAGTACCCGCGCTCCACGGGGTGTCCTCCACCGACGGCGCAGCCAAGCAGAACACCGACCCGGACATGAGCTGGCTTGATCCAAACTCGGTACCCACGCTCGGCGACTGGTTCCGGGCCGGGGGGTACCAGACCCACTACCGAGGTAAGTGGCACGTTTCGCACGCCGACCTGGTCATCCCCGGGACGCACGAAGGGTTGATGGCTTCCGACGACGCCGGTAACCCGATGCCCGAGGCGATCGAGGCCTACAAGAAGGCCGACCGGCTCG
>CAWGOJ010000004.1:0-99320 GCA_963824195.1 uncultured Acidimicrobiaceae bacterium
CCTTCTGCTCGCGCACGAGGGCCAGGGTCCCGGCCGCGCTCCCGTCCGCCCGGCCCGCGGCCCAGAGGGACTCCTCCAGACGCCAGGCCTCGCGCCGGGCCTCGACGATGGCGTGGGTGCCGTCCACCATGTCGGCCGCTATCGCGGCGTCACCCTCGGCCAGGACGTCGGCGGCCCGCAACCAGCCATAGTCCTTGTTGATGCGGAGCAGCCCGGGCTGCACCTCGAAGAGACCCACCACGTCGACGACCGGGTCGATCGTGGTCAGCGTCACGCCCTCGGGGAGGCTGGCGTTGAGGTTGGCGATCTGCCGCTCCGCCACGCCGATCATCCCCATGGACCGCAGGCCGATGTAGCCGGCCGGCGCGGCGGCGTAGTCGCGCTCGTCGCGGGCCAACGTCAGCGGCACGGCCACCACCGCGAAGATCCGGGTCGCGCCCAGGTCGGCCGCAGCCCGGACGGGGACGATCTCTATGACCCCGCCGTCGACGTAGTCGTCGTCGGCCATGGATCGGGGCGGGAAGACCATGGGCACGCTGGCCGAGGCGATTGCGCCGTCGACGAGGTCGACCGGGCCGGCGGCGGCGCCCGGCGCGGGGGTGCGGGCGTCGGACTCGACGATCGTCCCGTCCTCGGTGACGAAGCGCAGGACGCCGGCGCGCAGCGCGGTGACGGCCAGGCGCAGCTGCAGGCCCGGCCGGCGGATCAAAGCCGGGTCGATGGGGCGGACGCCGTCACCGGTGCCGTGGCGGAGCGCGTCGGCCAGGGGCTCGAGGTTGAGGACCGAGCTTCCGCTGGTGCGCAGGTGGCGGCGCACCCGGGGGAGTCGGAAGCCGGCACCGGCAGCCAGGCGCAGCACGTGGCGCTGCCGCTTCCGGCGGGCCCGACGCGCCTGGCGCCGCTCGCGGCGCCCCGAGGAGGCCGGCGGCACCGCCTCGCTACGGGCCGGGGCGCCGGTGGGGCTGAGGGGGAACGGCGGGCGGGTGCCCTCGGTGATCTCGTTGTGGATCTCGCGGCCGAGCGCGGTCCCCTCGAGAGCGCCCAGCCAGGCCTGCTTGCCGAAGACATGTTCGGTCTGCGTCCAGGCCAGCACGTCACCCTCGATCTCGTCGACCCGCTGCGCGAACTCGGGCAGTGTGCGCGCCTGGGCCAGCACGGTGGCGGCGATGGCACCCGCGGAGGTGGCGGTGACGATGTCCGGTGCGATCCCCTCCACGCCGACGAGGTACTGCAGCACGCCGACCTCGAACGACCCCTTGGTGCCGCCGCCGGCAAGGACGAACGCGGTGGGGCCGGGACGAGGTGTCGGGGACATCGCTCGATTCTGGCACCGCCCGGAGGCCCCCACAACGATGGTCATCCGCCCGCCGCGGCGCTCACCACCTCGACCAGGGACCCGGCGCGGGCGGCCGTCGTGGCCCACTCCGAACGCGGGATGACGCAGCGGTCGACGGCGACGGCCACCCCCTTGAGGTCGTCGCCCGCCATCAGGCCGGCCACCACGTCGGCGATCGTGGTCCCCGCCGCCACCTGGACGGCTTCGCCGTTCACGCTGAGAGCGAGCAGGGTCACGCCGGTGCCAGCGCCTCGATGAGCGGCGTCACCGGGCGCCGGCCGAGCAGGTCGGCCACCGCACGGGCGGTGAGTGGCGCCAGGAGGATGCCGTTGCGGTAGTGGCCAATGGCGGCCACGACACCCTCCATGGCGGTCCAGCCGATGCACGGCGTGTTGTCGGGAGTGGCCGGGCGCATCCCCGTGGCGGCCTCGCACAGCTCGAGTTCGTCGATGCCGGGGACGATGGCCCGGGCGTCGCAGAGGAGCTCGTGCACGGCCCCCGCGCGCACTGCCGTGTCGTCGCCGCGCTCCTCGACGGTCGCCCCGACCACCACGGAGCCGTCGCGCCGCGGCACGAGGTACACCGAACGCGCGTGCACGAGGCCGCGCACCGTACGGGTCAGCAGGGGCGGCGGCGCGCCATGGGCGGCGACCGGCGGGCCCAGGCGCAGGATGTGCCCCTTGACGGGGCGCACGGTGGGCAACCCGGTCGCCTCCAGGCCGGCGATGGCGGGCAGCCCGGTCCCGGCCGCCAGGAGGACGTGCTCGGGACGGAGGCGGCGGCCGTCGGCCAGGACGAGCTCGGGACCGGCGGCCACCGCCGCCACCGCGGCCTCGACGAAGGCCACGCCCGCGCCGCGGCAGGCCGCGGTGAGCGCGCCGAGCAGGGCGCGGTTGTCGACCTGGTGATCACCCGGGACCTCGATGCCGCCGCGCAGGGCCGGGCTCAGCGCGGGCACGAGGCCGCGGCACTCGGTGGCGCTACGGCGGTGTGCACTGAGCCCCAGCGAGTGCTGGTAGGCCAGGAGGTCATCGAGGCTGGCGCGGTCCGACGCATCGAGCGCGACCGTCACCGTTCCGGTCGTGTCGTAGCCGATGGTCTGCCCCGTGGCGCCCTCCAGTGCGGCGACGAAGCCGGGCCACAGGCGCGAGCCCTCGAGGAGGAGCGCGGTGAGCGCGGACTCGCCGAACTGCGCCTCGGTGACGGGGGCGAGCATGCCGGCGGCCACCCAGGACGCACCGTCGCGCCCCGGCGTAGGTGCGACGACCGTCACATCATGACCGTTGCGTGACAATTCCCATGCGCAGCTGAGGCCGATGACCCCGCCACCTACGATGTGCACGCACGACCGCACAGTGCCAAGCCTAGGAGCGCCGTCGTGTATCCTGTTCTTTCCACTTTCGGGCCAACGTCGTCCCGGTATCCGTTCAACTTCTCCCCACTCGGAAGGACGCCGATGGCCACTGGCCTGTACGACCCGGCATACGAGCACGACGCCTGTGGTGTCGGCATGGTGGCCGATCTGCACGGCCGGCCCGATCACGACATCGTCGACCGAGGCCTCACCGTCCTCGAGCGCCTGGCTCACCGCGGCGCCTCGGGGGCCGAGGTCGAGACCGGGGACGGCGCCGGCATCCTGGTCCAGGTCCCGCACCGCTTCCTTTCGGCCGCCGCTCTCGAAGCCGGGTTCACGTTGCCCGACGCCGGCGACTACGCCGTGGGCCTCGCCTTTCTGCCGACCGATCCGGACGATGCCCTGAAGGCCCGGACCGTCGTGGAGCAGATTGCGGTCGAGGAGGGGCTGGCGGTGCTCGGGTGGCGCACGGTGCCGACCGAGCCCTCGGGCCTGGGCAAGACCGCGCTGGGCGCGATGCCGCTCATTGAGCAGGTCTTCCTGGCGCCAGCCATACCCGGCATGGACACGATGGCCCTCGAACGGCGGGCCTTCGTGCTCCGCAAGCGTGCCGAGCACGCGGTGGACGGCCTGTACTTCCCCTCGCTCTCGGCCCGGACCATCGTCTACAAGGGGATGCTGACCTCGGAGCAGCTGCGCGAGTTCTTCACCGACCTGCGCGACCCCCGCTTCGAGTCCGGCCTGACGCTCGTGCACTCGCGCTTCTCGACCAACACGTTCCCGAGCTGGCCGCTGGCCCATCCCTACCGCTACCTGGCGCACAACGGCGAGATCAACACGCTGGCGGGCAACCGCAACTGGATGCGTGCCCGCGAGGCGCTGCTCGAGACCGCTCTCATCGACGGCGACCTGTCGCGCATCTTCCCCATCTGCACGCCCGGGGCGAGCGACTCCGCCAGCTTCGACGAGGTCCTGGAATTGCTCCACCTGGGCGGCCGGCCCCTTCCGCACGCGGTGCTGATGATGATCCCGGAGGCGTGGGAGAACCACACCACGATGGACCGCGACCGGCGCGCCTTCTACCGCTACCACGCGTCGCTGATGGAGCCGTGGGACGGCCCGGCGGCGGTCTGCTTCACCGATGGGACGCTCGTGGGCGCGGTGCTCGACCGCAACGGCCTCCGGCCGGCGCGCTACTGGGTCACCGACGACGGGCTGGTGGTGCTCGCCAGCGAGGTCGGCGTCCTCGACATCGCCCCCGAGCGTGTGGTGCGCAAGGGCCGCCTGCAGCCGGGTCGCATGTTCCTCGTCGACACGGCCAAGGGCCGGCTCGTCGAGGACGAGGAGATCAAGTCCGAGCTGGCCGCCGAGCACCCCTACGGGGAGTGGCTGGCGGCCGACCAGATACGGCTCGATGAGCTGCCGGCCCGGACCATGCTCACCCCCCAGCACGGGAGCGTCGTCACTCAGCAGCGCCTGTTCGGCTACACGACCGAAGAGTCGCGAGTGATCCTCGCACCCATGGCCCGCACGGGGGCCGAGCCGATCGGCTCCATGGGCTCGGACACGTCAATTGCCGTCCTCTCCGATCGCTCCCGGCTCCTCTACGACTACTTCACCCAGCTGTTCGCCCAGGTGACCAACCCACCGCTCGACGCCATCCGCGAGGAGCTGGTGACCTCGCTGGCCGCCACCATCGGGCCGGAGGCCAACCTGCTCGAGGCGTCCCAGGGCTCGTGCGGCCAGATCCTGCTGCCGCTGCCGGTCATCGACCGCGACGACCTGGCCAAGCTCATGTACGTGAACGAGCACGGGGAGACGCCGGGCTTCAAGGCCTTCGCCATCGACGGGCTCTTCGACGTGCGCGAGGCGGGGCAGGCCGGTACGCCGACGGCCGCGGGCGGCGAGGCGCTCCGGCGCGCCATCGAGGAAGTGCGGCAACGGGTCTCGGCGGCCATCGCCGAGGGGGCGAACATCATCGTCCTCTCCGACCGCAACTCGACGGCCGACTGGGCGCCCATCCCCTCGCTGCTGCTGACCGCCGCCGTCCACCACCACCTGGTGCGCGAGAAGACCCGGACCAAGGTGGGCCTGGTGGTCGAAACCGGCGACGCCCGCGAAGTGCACCACATGGCGCTGCTGATCGGCTACGGCGCGGCGGCGGTGAACCCGTATCTCGCCCTGGACGCCATCGACGACATGATCTCCGAAGGCCTCCTCGAGGGCGTCTCCCCGCGCCAGGCGCGGCGGAACTACATGAAGGCGGCGTGCAAGGGCGTGCTCAAGGTGATGTCGAAGATGGGCATCTCCACGGTGGCCTCCTACACCGGCGCCCAGGTCTTCGAGGCGATCGGCCTCGACGGGGCGCTGATCGACGAGTACTTCACGGGCACAGCGAGCCGCATCGGGGGCGTCGGCCTCTCCGTGCTGGCCGCCGAGGTGGCCACCCGCCACCGCCAGGCCTACGAGCCACGGCCGACCGAGCGGGCCCACCGCGAGCTCGAGGTGGGCGGGGAGTACCAGTGGCGGCGTGAGGGCGAGTTCCACCTCTTCAACCCGAAGACCGTCTTCAAGCTCCAGCACGCGACGAGGTCGAAGCGCTACGAGATCTTCAAGGAGTACAGCAGTGCGGTCGACGACCAGGCCGAGAAGCTGGGCACCCTGCGCGGCCTGATGCGGCTGAAGCCGGCGCCGGGCGGTCCGATCCCCCTCGAGGAAGTGGAGCCCATCTCGTCCATCATGGCGCGCTTCTCCACGGGCGCCATGTCCTACGGCTCCATCTCGGCCGAGTCACACGAGACGCTCGCCATCGCCATGAACCGGATCGGTGGTCGCTCCAACACGGGCGAGGGTGGCGAGGACGCCGACCGCTTCACGCCCGACGAGAACGGCGACCTGCGGCGCAGCGCGATCAAGCAGGTGGCGTCGGGCCGCTTCGGGGTGACGAGCGAGTACCTGGTCAACGCAGACGACCTTCAGATCAAGATCTCACAGGGGGCCAAGCCCGGCGAGGGTGGGCAGCTGGCGGGCATCAAGATCTACCCGTGGATCGCCCGCACCCGGAAGTCGACGCCGGGCGTCGGGCTGATCTCGCCCCCGCCGCACCACGACATCTACTCCATTGAGGACATCGCCCAGCTGATCCACGACCTCAAGTCCTCCAACCCCCGCGCCCGGGTGCACGTGAAGCTCGTCGCCGAGGTGGGGGTGGGCACGGTCGCGGCCGGGGTAGCCAAAGCCCACTCCGACGTGGTCCTGATCTCGGGCCACGACGGTGGCACCGGGGCGGCTCCGCTGACCTCGCTGAAGCATGCAGGGATCCCCTGGGAGATCGGGCTGGCCGAGACGCAGCAGACGCTGCTGGCAAACGGTCTGCGGGATCGCATCGTGGTCCAGGTCGACGGTCAGCTGAAGACGGGCCGCGACGTCGTCATCGGTGCCTTGCTCGGCGCCGAGGAGTACGGCTTCGCCTCAGCACCGCTCGTGGTGTCGGGCTGCATCATGATGCGCGTCTGTCACCTCGACACCTGCCCCGTCGGGATCGCCACCCAGAACCCCGCGCTACGGGCCAAGTTCAGCGGGAAGCCCGAATTCGTCGAGACGTTCTTCGAGTACGTCGCCGAGGAGGTCCGCGAGCTGCTGGCCTCCCTGGGCCTGCGCACGCTCGACGAGGCCATCGGGCGGGTCGACCTGCTCGAGACCGAGGCGGCCGTGACGCACTGGAAGGCGGCGGGGCTCGACCTGTCCACGGTCCTCGCCCTGCCCGACGTCCCCGACACCGTCGGCCGGCGCCAGACCCGCCTGCAGGACCACGGCCTGGAGAAGGCACTGGACCACGCCTTCATGGACGACTGCGCGCCCGCCCTGGCCGACGCCACGCCGGTGTCGGTCCAGCTGCCGATCACCAACGTGGACCGCACCGTGGGGACGCTGCTCGGCTCCGAGATCAGCCGGCGTTACGGGGGGGCCGGGTTGCCCGACGACACCATCTCGCTGACCTTCACCGGATCGGCCGGCCAGAGCTTCGGCGCCTTCGTGCCCAGGGGCGTGACGATGCGCCTGTACGGCGACGCCAACGACTACTTCGGCAAGGGCCTGTCCGGCGGCCGCCTGGTGGTGCGGCCGCCGGAGGGCTCGCCGTTCACCGCCGAGGAGGAGATCATCGCGGGCAACGTGATCCTCTACGGCGCCACCGACGGCGAGGTCTTCATCCGCGGCCAGGTGGGGGAGCGCTTCTGCGTCCGCAACTCCGGGGCGACCGCCGTCGTCGAGGGGGTGGGCGACCACGGCTGCGAGTACATGACCGGTGGGGTGGTGCTCGTGCTCGGGCCGACCGGACGTAACTTCGCGGCGGGCATGTCGGGAGGCATCGCCTACGTGTACGACCCGGAGCGCACGTTCGGGCAGCGGGTCAACCTCGAGCTGGTCGACGTAGAGCCGCTGGACCCCGAGGACAGCTTCATGGTGCGCACGCTGGTCGAGCGCCACGGGGTGGAGACCGAGTCGGCCGTCGCGGCGCGCCTGTTGGAGAAGTGGGACACCGAGGTCCTCGAGTTCGTCAAGGTGATGCCGCGCGACTACCGCCGGATCCTGGAGGCGACCCGCCAGGCCGAGGCGCAGGGCCGCTCGGTGGACGAGGCCGTCATGGAGGCCGCGCATGGGTAAGACGACGGGCTTCATGGAGTACGGCCGCCAACTGCCCCGGCGGCGGCCGGTCTCGGTCCGGCTGCGCGACTGGAAGGAGGTCTACGAGCCCTTCGACGAGGAGGCCACCAAGGAGCAGGGAGCTCGCTGCATGGACTGCGGCATCCCCTTCTGCCATGACGGCTGCCCGCTCGGCAACCTGATCCCGGAGTGGAACGATCTTGTGTACCGGGACGACTGGCCCGAGGCGATGGAGCGCCTGCACGCCACCAACAACTTCCCCGAGTTCACGGGACGCCTGTGCCCGGCACCGTGCGAGGCGTCGTGCGTGCTCGGGATCAACGAGGACCCGGTCACGATCGAGCGGATTGAGTACGAGATCGTCGAGCGCGCCTGGGACGAGGGGTGGGTGACCCCGCAGATGCCCACGGTCCGCACGGGCAAGTCGGTGGCGGTGGTCGGCTCGGGACCGGCCGGCCTGGCGGCCGCCCAGCAGCTGGTGCGGGCCGGCCACGCGGTGACCGTGTTCGAGCGGGCGGAGAAGCCTGGCGGGCTGCTGCGCTACGGGATCCCCGAGTTCAAGATGGAGAAGGCCGTGCTGGACCGCCGACTGGCCCAGATGGAGACCGAGGGTGTCACGTTCGTGTGCTCGACGTCGGTCGGTGGTGGCGGGGACGAGTCGGGCGACGGAGGACCGGCCGAGCCGGGCGAGGAACGCGGCCTGGGGGTGGCGTGCGCCCCCGACGTCCAGGTGCGCCCGGCGGCCGAGGTGCAGGCGGGGTTCGACGCCGTGGTGCTGGCCGGCGGCGCGACGTTGCCCCGGGACCTGCCGGTGCCCGGGCGCGGGCTCTCGGGCATCCACCTGGCCATGGAGTACCTGAAGCCTTCGAACCTGGTCCAGGAGGGCGAGCTGCGATCCCCGCCCATCAGCGCCAAGGGGAAGCACGTGGTGATCATCGGCGGCGGCGACACCGGGGCGGACTGCCTGGGCACCGCGCACCGCCAGGGCGCGGCGTCGGTCCACCAGCTCGAGATCATGGCCGAGCCCCCGAGCGACCGGCTGGCCGAGAACCCGTGGCCGCTGTGGCCGCTGATCCTGCGGACCTCCTCGGCGCACGAGGAGGGAGGGCAGCGCCTCTTCTCCGTGACGACCACCGAATTCGTCGACGACGGCTCAGGGGCCGTGCGCGCCTTGCGCGGCCACACCGTCGAGATGCGCACCGAGGACGGCCGGACCGTGTTCGAGGAGGTGCCGGGCAGCGAGTTCGAGCTCGACTGCGAGCTGGTGCTGCTGGCGATGGGCTTCGTGGGGACCGAGCGCCGCAGCGCCGTGGACGAGCTGGGCGTCGAGGTCGGCCCACGGGGGACCGTCGTGGCCGACCAGGCATGGGCGACCAACGTCGGCGGCGTCTTCGTGTGCGGGGACCAGACACGGGGTCAGAGCCTCATCGTCTGGGCCATCGCCGAGGGGCGTTCGTGCGCCTCGGCGGTCGACCGCTGGCTCATGGGGACGACCTCGCTGCCGGCGCCGCTCGTGCCCGGGCAACTGGCGATGCGCTGAGCGGACCGGTGGCCCCGGGCTCCCGTCGGACTCGTGCCGGCGGACTTTTCTGGCACTGTAAACAACCCTGTTTAGAGTGTGGGAAGGCGTCCCGGCTCGACCCGCCCCGTCACGAGACGAGGTCGGTACAGTGCGACTGTGCCCACGTGCGTCGCCAACGGTGTGACGCTCTACTACGAGCTGGCCGGCACCGGTGAGCGGCTGCTGAGCATCTCGGGCACCGGTGGCGACCTGCGCCAGAAGCCGGGCGTGGCCGAGGGCCCCCTGGGAGAAGCGTTCGAGGTGCTCTCCTACGACCAGCGCGGTCTCGGCCAATCGAGCACGCCGACCTGGCCGTACGCCATGGCCGACTTCGCCGCCGACGCCGCCGCGCTCCTCGACACCGTCGGCTGGGACGACTGCCTCGTCATCGGGGTGTCGTTCGGCGGCATGGTCGCCCAGGAGCTGGCCATCAGGCACCCCGAGCGGGTGCGACGGCTGGTCCTGGCCTGCACGTCCGCCGGCGGAGCCGGCGGCGCCTCCTTCCCGCTGCACGAGTTGGTCTCCCTCACTCCCGAGGAGCGGGTGACCCGGCAGATCGGTCTGCTCGACACACGGTGGGACGAGGCGTGGCGCCGGGACCACCCCGAGATGGTGGCCCTCATCGCCGAGCGCATGCCCGCGACGACGGGGGAGCCGACCGAGGGCCTGACCAACCAGCTGGCCGCCCGGGCCCAGCACGACACGACGGCCCGGCTGGGACACATCGTGTGCCCGACCCTGGTGTGCGGTGGCCGCTTCGACGGCATCGCGCCGCCGGCCAACAGCGAGCTCCTGGCCCAGGCGATCCCCGACGCGCGCCTGGCGCTCTTCGACGGGGGCCACGCGTTCTTCCTCCAGGACGCCGCCGCCTGGCCGGCCGTCACCGAGTTCCTCGCCGGGGGCGCGTCCGCCTGAGCCGCCCCGTAGATTGCCTGTCATGGACGTGACGGCAACACCCGAGTGGAAGACCCTGGCGGCACACTACGAGGACGTCTCCGGGCGACACCTGCGCGACCTCTTCGCCGAGGACCCCGAGCGGGCCTCGCGCCTCACGGCGCAGGCCGCCGACCTCGTCCTCGACTACTCCAAGCAACGGGTCACGGACGAGACGTTGCGCCTCTTGATGGACGTCGCCCGGGCGGCCAGGGTCGCGGAGCGTCGCGACGCGATGTTCTCCGGCGCGCACATCAACACGACCGAGGACCGTGCCGTCCTGCACGTGGCCCTGCGGATGCCCCCCGGCACCGAGCTCACCGTCGACGGGCAGGACGTGGCAGGTGACGTGCACGCGGTCTTGGGGAAGATGGGTGAGCTCTCGGAGCGCATCCGCAACGGGTCGTGGACCGGGGCGACGGGCAAGCGGATCAACGCCGTGGTGAACATCGGCATCGGGGGCTCCGACCTCGGCCCGGCCATGGCGACGACCGCGCTGGCCGACTACGCGCAACCGGGTCTGGTGAGCAGGTTCGTGTCGAACGTCGACCCCGTCGACCTCTACGCCGCCACGCACGACCTGGAGCCGGCAACGACGCTGTTCGTGGTCAGCTCGAAGACGTTCACCACGCTCGAGACGCTGACCAATGCAGCCGCGGCACGGCAGTGGCTGCTCGACGGACTCGGGCCTTCGGCAGGTGACGATGCGGTGGCGAAGCACTTCGTGGCCGTCTCCACCAACGCCAAGGCCGTGGCCGAATTCGGCATCGACCCGGACAACATGCTCGAGTTCTGGGACTGGGTCGGCGGGCGCTACTCCTACGACTCCGCCATCGGCTTCTCGCTCATGGTGGCCATCGGGCGCCAGGCCTTCGGCGAGATGCTGTTCGGGTTCTATTCCATGGACGAGCACTTCCGGACGGCGCCCCTGGGCGAGAACCTCCCGGTCATTCAGGGCATGCTCAATGTCTGGTACGACAACCTCTTCGGCGCGCAGACCCATGCCGTGCTGCCCTACAGCCACCGGCTGGCCCGCTTCCCGGCCTACCTGCAGCAGCTCACGATGGAGTCCAACGGGAAGTCGGTCCGGCTGGACGGCTCCGCAGTGGCGGGCCAGACGGGCGAGATCTTCTGGGGCGAGCCGGGCACCAACGGGCAGCACGCCTTCTACCAGCTCATCCACCAGGGCACGAAGCTGATCCCGTGTGACTTCATCGCCTTCGCCGAGGGCACCCACGAGACGGGGGAGCAGCAGGACCTCCTGATGGCCAACTGCCTGGCGCAGACGAAGGCGCTGGCCTTCGGCAAGACGGCGGAGGAGATCGCCGCCGAGGGGACACCAGCCGAGCTGGTGCCCCACAAGGTGATGCCGGGCAACCGCCCGAGCTCGACGATCCTGGCCCCCAAGCTGACCCCGTCGGTCCTGGGGCAGCTGGTGGCGCTCTACGAGCACACCGTGTTCGTCGAGGGCACGGTGTGGGGCATCGACTCCTTCGACCAGTGGGGCGTCGAGCTGGGCAAGGTCATGGCCAAGGAGCTCGCCCCGATCCTGACGGACGCAGCTGCCCCCGACCTCTCGGCGCAGGACTCCTCGACCGCGTCGTTGGTACGGCGCTACCGGGCCCTGCGTGGGCGCGCCGTCTAAACCGTCAGCCGCGGGTCTCGATACCGTGCAGCGGCTGGCGCGGCATCAACCCCCGCCAGGCGCTCGGGAGCTTGAGGGACAGCCGCTCGAGCTCCTCGAGATGGAGCTCCGAGAGCGTCTCGAGGCGCTTGCTCCCCGCTGCGGTGAGCTGCAGGCGCACGATCCGGTGGTCCTGTGGGTCACGGACCCGCTTTACCAGACCCGCCGCGACGGCCCGGTCCACCAGACCGACCGCGCTGTGGTGCCGGAGGAGGAGGTAGTCGGCCACCTCCCCGACAGTGGGGCCGCGGCGGTCGCGGTGCCCCCGTATGGCGAGCAGCAGCTGGTGCTGCGCCGGTGTCAGCCCTGCCGTATCCGCCTGTTGCTCGCTCCATCGCATCAGCCGCCGGAGGCCGGTGCGCAAGGTCAGCAGATCCTCGTAATCGGCATCCCGCAGACGCATCGTCTCACGATAGCATCGTATTGCGATAAAGATGGGGAGGGGAGCGGAGCCCGTCAGGCCGGCCTCGTCGCCCCCACGAAGAGGAGGCTGCCGAAGCGCGCGCCCACCGTGGTTGGGAAGGCCTCGGCCCGCACGTCGGCACCCGTGTAGGGCGCGTCGACCATGACGGCATCACCGCCAACGATCCCGACGTAGATGCCGACGTGATCGATCGCGGCCGGCCCGGCGCCGAAGAAGACGAGATCCCCCGGCGCGAGGGGCTGGCCGGCGGACAGCTTCGGGGTCCCGTCGTACTGGTCCTGGGCCACCCTCGGCAGCGCCACGCCGGCCACCCGGTAGGCAGCCTGGACGAGCCCCGAGCAGTCGAAGCCCACGCCCGGGGTCTCGCCGCCCCACACGTAGGGCGTGCCGATCTGGGCCAGCGCCCACTCCACCGCCACCGCGCCAGCGCCCGAGACCGGCGTCCCCTCCGACGTCGCCGAGACGGGGCCGGCCAGTGACTGCGCCAGCGCCAGCACCTGGGCCACGTAGGACGCCGAGTGGTTGTAGGCGTACACGGCACCGGCGATGTCCGCACCACCCGCGGCACCGTTGGCGCACAGGAGGCGGGCCGCCGCGTAGACGGCGTCCGTCGGGTCGTAGGGGCTCGGCGGGTCGACCCCGCCCGGGGGCACCGGCTCGTCGTACTCGGCGAAGGTGGCGGGCTCGAACTGCATGGGCCCCTCCGCTCCCGCCGCGTTGGCGCCGCTGTGGACCCCGGGGAGGCCCGACTGCCCGTTGTCCGACTCGACGGTGCCGATGGCGGCCAGGATGGTCCAGGGCAGGCCCTGGCAGGTCGCCGCCGCCTCCTGGTAGAGCGCCAGCATGGTGGCGGAGACCTCGGCGGTCGCCGCCGACGAGGCTGCCGGTGCGCCTCCGCCGACGCCGAGCAGGGAGAGGGCCGACGCCACCACCGCGGTCCCGACCAGCACGGATGCCAGGCCCACGGCCAGCCCCGCGGCTGCGATCCCCCTCACCGGAGTGCGGCGGCACCGCGGGGTGGGCACGTCCGGGCTGCGGCCATGGTACGGAACGGTCGCCACGCTGTGCCGCTCGGCACGGCAATGACGCGCTCGTCATGCTCCGGGGCTCGAAAAGCGCCATGCGGGACGCACCGCTCCTGATCAGCGACATCCTCCGCCGTGGGCAGCGGGCGCACGGCGACAGCACCCACCTGCCACGTTCTGATCGGGTACGACGAGCTGCGCAGGGGTGTGCGGTACCGTCGACGTGGGAAAGGGGGTACCCGTGAGACGACGGATGAGGAGGCCGGCGGTCGCGTTCGTGACCACGGCGCTGCTATGGCTGGGCCTCACGGTTGGCGGCGCGCCGAGCATCGCGTCGGCTGGCACGCCGGTGCCGGGCGCGCCCAACTGCCCCGTGTTCCCGGCCGACAACGTCTGGAACACCCCCATTGCGGGCTTGCCGGTCGACCCCCACAGCGCGGAGTGGCTGGCCAGCATGGACGCCTCCACCACCAACCTCAATTTCGTCCATGGGCCGCAGTACGGCATGCCCATCACGGTGGTGTCCCCGTCGCATCCCCTGGTCCCCATCTCGTTCGGCTCCTCCGGGAACGATCCCGGGCCGTACCCGTTCGGTGCCGACACGGCGATCGAGGGTGGCCAGAGCGCCACGGGCGACCGGCACGCCATCATGGTCAACCCCGCCACGTGCACCGACTACGAGCTCTACGACGCGTTCTATAACCCCTCGGGCTCGACCGCCGCCAACGGCGCGATCTGGAACCTCAACTCCAACGCCCTGCGGGCCGGGTTGGCGACGGTGGACGCCGCCGGCACGCCCATTCTGGCGGGGCTCGTGCGCTACGACGAGGTGCAGTCGGGCGTCATCACCCACGCCATCCGGGTGCAGGCGGAGACAACCGACACCTCGTACATCTGGCCGGCCACCGCCGGAGAGGGATCGGCGTCCAACCCGGACCTCCCGCCCATGGGGGCCCGGTTCCGGCTCAAGGCGAGCTTCGACATATCGGGCTACTCGCCCCAGGCCCAGGTGGTGCTGCGCGCCTTGCAGCAGTACGGGTTGATCCTGTCCGACAACGGCCCCAACTGGCACTTCTGGGGCACTTCCGACTCGAGTTGGCCGTCCTCCTTGGCCAACGAGCTCAGTACGGTGCCGGCGAGCGCCTTCGAGGCGGTCGACGAGTCGAGTTTGGAGATCAGCTCCAATTCGGGGCAGGCCCGCCAGCCGGGCGCCTCGGTCAACTGCTCGTCCCAGCCGGGCTACCGCCTGGCGGCCGCGGACGGTGGCGTGTTCTCCTTCTGCGAGCCCTTCCTCGGCTCCATGGGCGGCCAGCACCTCAATGCGCCCATCGTGGGCATGGCGGCCACCCATGACGACAACGGCTACTGGCTCGTCGCGTCGGACGGCGGGATCTTCAACTACGGCGACGCGGGCTTCCACGGCTCGGCGGGGAGCCTGCGTCTGAACAAACCCGTCGTGGGCATGGCGGCCACCCCCGACGGGGGCGGCTACTGGCTCGTCGCGTCCGACGGTGGGATCTTCGCCTACGGCGACGCCGGGTTCTACGGCTCGGCGGGATCCATCCGCCTCAACAAGCCGATCGTGGGCATGGCGGCCACGCCGAGCGGCCACGGCTACTGGCTCGTGGCCTCAGACGGAGGGATCTTCGCCTACGGCGACGCGGCCTTCCACGGCTCGGCCGGGTCGATCCCCCTCAACAAACCTGTCGTGGGGATGGCGGCCGACGCCAGTGGCGGGGGCTACTGGTTGGTCGCTTCGGACGGAGGCATCTTCGACTACGGCGATGCTGGCTTCTACGGCTCGGCCGGGTCGATCCCCCTCAACAAACCTGTCGTGGGGATGATCGGCTCCGTCGACGGGGCGGGCTACTCGCTGGTGGCCTCCGACGGCGGGATCTTCAGTTATGGCGACGCCGTCTTCCACGGTTCGACCGGGGACATCGCGCTCGACGCTCCCATAGTGGCGATGGGGTGAGCCGAGCCGCTGACCGGCCCGGGACGTCGAGCGTCGACGTGGGCCCATAGAAGTCCTGGTCACGACCGATTCGCGAGCGTGGACGCGGTGCGTATCCACAGGAGGGCACTCGCCGTTCCCGCCTGTCACCCACAGCCGTGCGGACGGCATGTTCGCCTTTGAAGGTGGCCCGGCTCGAACTGCACGGGCCCCTCCACGCGCCGCGTCGGCGCCGCCGTGGACGCCGGGGAGGCTCGACCGCCCGTCGTCCGACTCGACGGTGCCGCTGCCGGTGCGCCGGTACTCTTCTGCCAAGCCACGGAACGGTCGCGGCGGCCTGGCGGTGGGCACGGCAATGGCGCGCTCGCCATACTTGGGCCATGAAAAGCACCATGCAGGACGCTCCGCTCCTGATCAGCGACATCCTCCGCCACGGGCAGCGGGTCCATGGCGACAGTTCCGTCACCACCGTCGAGGCCGGCGGGCACCGCTCGGCCACCTTCTCGGAGGTGGCGACGCGGGCGGAGAAGCTGGCGGCCGCCCTCACGAGACTCGGGATTCAGCCGGGGGACCGGGTGGGGACGTTCTGCTGGAACAACCAGGGCCACCTGGAGGCCTACCTCGCCATCCCGTCCATGGGGGCCGTCCTGCACACCCTCAACATCCGGCTCCCGGCCGACCAGCTCGCCTACGTCATCAACCACGCCGAGGACCGCTTCATCATCGTGGACGCCTCGTTGATCCCACTGCTGGCGGCCGTCAAGGACGAGCTGAAGACGGTCGAGACCATCATCGTGGCGGGCGAGGGCGACACGTCGCCCCTCGGTGAGACCGTGTCCTACGAGCGGCTGCTGTCCGCCGAGGAGCCCGGCTTCGAGTGGCCCGAGCTCGACGAGCGCTCCGCCGCGGCCATGTGTTACACGAGCGGCACGACCGGCAACCCCAAGGGCGTCGTGTACTCACACCGCTCCACCTGGTTGCACACCCTGGCCGAGCAGGCCGCCTCGTCGGTCGGCATGACGGAGACCGACCGCATCCTGATCATCGTGCCCATGTTCCACGCCAACGCCTGGGGGACCCCCTACAGCGCCTGGATGGCCGGCACCGACATGATCATGCCGCAGATGTTCCTCATGGGGGAGCAGCTGGCGGCCGTCTTCAACGAGTTCCAGCCCACCCTCGCCTGCGGCGTGCCGACCATCTGGAACGGCCTGCTGGCCCTCGACACGCCGATCGACTTCTCGAGCGTGCGCGGCATCACGGCGGGCGGGGCAGCCGTGCCCCAGTCCCTCATCGAGGCCTTCGAGAAGCGCTTCGGCGCCACCATCATCCAAGGATGGGGCATGACCGAGACCAGCCCGCTGGCCGCCTTCGGGCTTCCCCCGGCCCGCAAGCAGGACGGCCACGACGACATGTACTACAAGGTCAAGGCCGGCCGGGTCGTCGGCGGCGTCGAGGTGCGCGTGGTCGCCGAGGACGGGACGGTGCTCCCCAACGACGGGAAGTCGGTCGGGGAGTTCGAGATCCGCGGGCCGTGGATCACGGGCTCCTACTACAAGGACGAGGACCCGGCGAAGTTCCACGACGGGTGGCTGTGCACGGGCGACGTCGGCGCACTCGACGTCCAGGGCTACATGACGATCTCGGACCGCACCAAGGACGTCATCAAGTCCGGTGGGGAGTGGATCTCCTCGGTCGAGCTCGAGAATGCCGTCATGGCCCACCCCGACGTCTTCGAGGCGGCCGTGATCTCCGTCCCCGACCCCAAGTGGTCCGAACGCCCGCTGGTGGCCGTGGTCGCCCAAGCCCGGCCGCTCGCCGGCTCCCGCCGACCTGGTCGCGTTCCTGACCGACCGCGTGCCGCGCTGGTGGCTGCCCGAGCAGTGGACGTTCATCACCGAGGTCCCCAAGACGAGCGTGGGCAAGTTCGACAAGAAGGTCATGCGTGCCGCGTTCGCCGACGGCTCCTACGAGGTGCAGAGCACGCCGCTGCCCAAGTGACCGTCGCCGACGACGCCATGGCGAGCATGGCCGAGCGCCTCGAGGGCATCGTCGAAGAGCTGACCGACATGGCAATCGACGCGCTGCGGCGCGCCAGCTCAGGTGATCCCGACTCGGCGGAGACGGGGGAGGCGCTCGCCATGGAGCGGCGCATCCTCAAGGCCCGCCGGTCGCTCGAGCGTGCGGTCGCGGCGCTGCACGAGGGCTCGGCCGCGGGGCGTGAGCCCCTCGATGACGGCGCCTGAGCCCCGCGCCACGATGCGCACGTTCGTGGCGGCCTGGCCCGACGACGCCGCGCGCGAGCGCCTGGACGCTCTGGACCTCGGGCGGGCGAAGAACCTCCGCCTCGTGGGGCCCACACGCTGGCACGTCACCCTGCGCTTTCTGGGCGACGTGGCCCACGAGGCGCTCGGGCCCCTGGGCGAGGCGCTCGTGGCGGGTGCCGCCGCCTTCCCGGGTCCGGTCGAGTGCCGCCTCGGGCCGGCGACGGGGTGGTTCACGGGCGTCCGCGTCCTGCAGCTCCCCGCCACCGGCCTCGACGAGCTGGCCTCTGCCGTGCGAAGGGCCACGCGTGACGCCGTGCCCGAGGCGGGCCAGGACGAGCCGCCCTTCAACGGCCACCTGACGTTGGCCCGCGCCAAGGGCCGGCTCGGCCCCGCGGCGCAGGCCGCGCTGGACGGGCTCCCCTTCGAGGCCCGCTTCGCGATCGGGCACGTCGACCTGGTGGCCTCCGAGCCGTCACCTCGCGGCCACGTCTACTCCACGCTGGTCCGGGCGGCCCTCGGCCCCGCGGCCGGGCTCACGCCGGGCGGCCGGTCAGGAACTCCGTGATGGCCTGAGTCATGGCGGCGGCGGCGGCCTGCTGGAACGAGGTGGTCACGAGCAACGCGGCGTCGGTGCCGTTGCGCATGTTGCCGCACTCGATCAGGACCTTGGGCACCGTCGTCAGGTTCAGCCCGGCGAGGTCGTTGCGGGGCTGCAGGCCGTCAACCCCGTCGTAGGTGCTGACCGGCATGGGGGTGCCGGCGGCGAAGGCGTCGCGCATGATCGCGGCGAAGGCCGCCGACGACGCGATGACTCCGTTGTTCGGCCCGTCGGCCACGGGCTCGAGCACTGCGAAGCCGCGGCCCCCCGCCGGGCCGCCGTCAGCGTGGATGTCGACGGCGACGTCGGCCTGCGCGTCGTTGATGATGGCCGCCCGCGTGGTGACGCACGGGCCTACGCCCGAATTCGAGGTCCGGGTCATGACCACCCGGGCTCCCTCCGCCTCCAGATCGGCCTGCAGGTAGGTGGCGACGTTGAAGTTGTACTGCGCCTCCGTGTACCCGCTGTCCGTGGCCGTGCCGGTCGTGTCACACGACTCCGTCCCGGTGCCGTTGAAGACGGGCTGGTCGATGAAGCCGGGTGCGCTGTAGTTCAGCCCGTTGTGGCCGGGGTCGATGCCGACGACCTTGCCCGCCAGCGGCGCGCCCGACCCCAAGGCGAGCCAGTACCCGCTGCCGCCGGGGTCGGCCGCCATCCCCACCACCGGTGCGGCCAGTTGCGTCCCCCCGAGCGACCCGAAATAGCGTGCGTCGCCGTAGCTGAAGACGCCCCCGTCCGAGGCCACGAACCAGTACCCGCCGCCATCGGGCGTGGCCGCCATGCCCACGATGGGCGCGTCGAGGTGGATCGACCCGGTCGACCCCGAGAACACGGCGTCGCCGTAGCTGAAGATCCCGCCGTCGGCCGCCACGAGCCAGTAGCCCCCGCCGTCGTGGGTGGCGGCCATGCCGACCACGGGGGCGTTCAACGCCGTGGCGCCGGTGGAGCCCGCGAACCGGGCGTCGCCGTAGCTGAAGATCCCGCCGTCACTCGCGACGAGCCAGTAGCCCCCGCCGTCGTGGGTCACGGCCATCCCCACCACCGGGGCATTGAGGGCGAGCGAGCCGGCCGACCCGAAAAACCCCGCGTTGCCATAGTTGAAGATTCCTCCGTCGCTCGCCACCAGCCAGTAGCCGCCGCCGCCCGGCACCGCCGCCATGCCGACGATCGGCGCGTTCAGGTGGAGCGCCCCGGCCGACCCGAAGAAGCCCGCGTTGCCGTAGCTGAAGACGCCGCCGTCACTGGCAACGAGCCAGTAGCCGCCGCCGCCGGGCACCGCCTCCATCGCCACGATGGGCGCGTTGGGGTTGCTCACGGCGTTGGCGCCGACGCCGGTGGTGCCGAACGGCACCGCCGAGTCGGGCGGGGGAGTGGTGGCCGACGCGGCCGGCGCCCCGAACCCGAGCGCGACCAGCGCCCCGAGTGGGAGCAACGCAGCCAGGCCACGTCGCAGCAGCGGGCTCACCCGGTGCACTCGTTGATGGCGTCAATGAGCATGCGCAGCCGGGCGTAGTGCCATCGATCGAAGCGAAGGGCGAGCCGCGGCAGCTCGGGGTGGTCGTTGCGCTCCGGGGGGAACGGGCCGGCGGCGCGGATGCTGCCGCGGATGACGATGTCCGCGAAGCGCTTGTTCAGGTCGTCCAGCTCCGCCTTGCTCGGCTGCACCTGGACGCGCAGCACCAGGAGGTCGCCCACCCAGCGGCAGGAGTGGTAGTTGCGGTAGAAGCCGTGGATCTCCTCACTGGCCTCCTCCATCGTGTTGGTGACCTTGAAGAGGGCGCGGTCCTCGGGTGAGATCCAGCCCGCCGCGATCGCCTCGTCCTCAATGAAGCGGAGCCACGCGTGCCAATAGGTCCCGCCGGGCGTCTCGATCATCACCACCGGAGCGGGCTCGGCCTTCCCCGTCTGCAACAGCGTGAGGAGCTCGAAGGCCTCGTCCTGGGTGCCGAAGCCGCCCGGGAGGATGGCGTACGCATGGGACTCCTTGATCAGCATCAGCTTGCGGGTGAAGAAGTAGCGCATCTCGACCAGCTTGGGGTCCTGCGCGATGAAGGCGTTGGCCTCCCCTTCGTTCGGCAGCCGGATGTTCACGCCAAAGGCGTGGTCCCGCCCCGCCCCCTCCAGCCCGGCGGCCATGATCCCGGGCCCCGCGCCGGTGACCACCATCCAGTCGGCCGCGGCCAGTCGGGCAGCCAGGTTGCGCGCCAGGACGTAGACGGGGTCCTCGGGCCGGGTGCGCGCCGAGCCGAACATCGTGACCTTGCGGATGTGACGGTAGGGACGGAACACACGGAACGCCTCGGCCATTTCGCCCAGCGCGGCGTTGGCGATCTTCAGGTCGCCCACTGCCGTGCCCTCGCGGGCCATGTCGCCCAGCGACCCGATCATGGAGTCGAGCTCCCTGGCCTGGGGCGGCGAGAGCGAGTGGTTCTCGAAGAGGGCGTTGAACGCGCTCTGACGGGCCGCCTCCTGGGCCTCGTCGCTCACGCGCCCGGCGAGGCTCCAGCCAGCGCGTAGAGCGTCGAGCGCTGCACCAGCGGGCGCCCGAGGGGGGCGACAATGGCCTCCAGTTCCTCGACACCCATGCGCTGGCCGTGCTGCGCGCCGGCAGCCCGCGAGATGTTCTCGTCCATCAGCGTCCCGCCCAGGTCGTTGACGCCCGCCTGCAGCACCTGGCGTGCCCCCTCGGCGCCCATCTTGACCCAGCTGACCTGGATGTTGTCGATGTCACCCGCGTAGGCGATGCGCGCCACGGCGTGCATCAGGAGCGTCTCGCGGAAGGTCGGCCCCCGCCGCGCCTTGCGCTGGAGGTAGATCGGCGTCGCCATGTGCACGAACGGCAGCGGCACGAACTCCGTGAACCCGCCTGTCTCGCGCTGCAGGGCGCGGGTGACCACCATGTGGCGGGCCCAGCTGTGCGGATGCTCCACCGAGCCGAACATGATCGTGATGTTCGAGCGCAGACCCACCGAGTGGGCCGTGCGGTGCGCGTCCAGCCATTCGTCGGTGGAGACCTTGTCGGGGCAGAGGACGGCGCGTACGTCGTCGTCGAGGATCTCGGCCGCCGTCCCCGGCAGCGTCTTGAGGCCCGCCTCCTTCAGCCGCGTCAGGTACTCGGCCAGCGGCACCTCCGAGCGCCGCGCCCCCTCGGTCACCTCGAGCGCGGTGAAGCCGTGGATGTGGATGGCGGTCGACGCCTCCCGCACGGCCTCGAGCACGTGCAGGTAGTAGTCCCCGTCGAAACTGGGGTGGATGCCGCCCTGCAGGCACACCTCGGTCGCGCCCTCCGCCTCGGCCTCGGCCACACGCCGCGTGATCTCGTCGAGCTCCAGCAGGTACGGCGCGCCGCGCAGGTTCAGCGACAGCGGACCCTTGGAGAACGCGCAGAAGCGGCACTTGAAGGTGCAGACGTTGGTGTAATTGATGTTGCGGTTCCGGACGAAGGTCACGGCGTCGCCGACCACCTGTCGGCGTAGGTCGTCGGCGACCTCGGCGACCATGCGCACCTCGGGGCCCCGGGCACCGAAGAGGGTCACGATCTCCGCCGCTCCCACCTCCTGGCCGAGCGCGACTCCGGCCAGCACCTCGGCCACGGCGCCACCCCGCGTGGGGGCGTGCAGCGGCGCCGGCCCGCCCAGCAGCAGAGGCGGGGGCTCCTCGCCGCCCGAGCACCAGGAGGCGTCGCGGGCCAGCCCCTCCGCGTCGGAGGCGTCGAGGACCGCGAAGCGCAGCGCGGGGTCCAGCCAGCGCCCGGGGTCGAGTGCGAACGACGGGTAGACGGTCAGCCGCGGCGCGAGGGTGTGCCCGGCCGCCTCGGTGGCCTCGCGCAGCACGTCGAGCGCCGGCCAGGCCCGCTCGGGGTTCACGTGGTCGGCGGTGACCGGGGACACGCCGCCCCAGTCGTCGATTCCCGCCTCGAGCAGCGGGCCGAGCTCGTCGGAGAGGTTCGGGGGGGCCTGGACGTGGACCTCGCGCGGGAGCACCAGGCGCGCCGCCGCAATGGCCCACTGCAGGTCCCTGGGCGGGCAGGGCTCGGCCCGCGCCATGGACGTGCCCGGCTTGGGGAGGAAGTTCTGGACGATGACCTCCTGCACATGGCCGTGGCGGGCGTGCGAGGCAGCGATGGCCCGCAGCGCCGCCAGTTGCCCCGGCCGGTCGTCCCCGATCCCCACCAGGATCCCCGTCGTGAAGGGGATGGCCAGCTCGCCGGCGGCGTCGAGGGTGGCGAGCCGACGGGCCGGGTCCTTGTCGGGCGCGCCACGGTGCGCGGCCAGGCCCTCGGCCAACGACTCGACCATCATCCCCTGGCTGGCCGAGACGGCGCGCAGCCGCGCCAGCTCGTCGGGGAACAGCGCGCCGGCGTTGGCGTGGGGGAGCAGGCCGGTCTCCTCGAGGACGAGCCGGCACATGTCGACGAGGTAGTCGACCGTCGATGCGTGGCCGTGCGCGGCCAGCCAGTCCCGCGCCACTGGGTAGCGCAGCTCGGGCCGCTCGCCCAGGGTGAAGAGCGCCTCGTGGCAGCCCGCGTCGCGTCCCGCCCGGGCCACGGCGAGCACCTCCTCGGGGATGAGGTACGGCGAGTCGAGGCGGGCCGGCGCCTTGGCGAAGGTGCAGTAGCCGCACCGGTCGCGGCACAGCATGGTGAGCGGGATGAAGACCTTGGGGGAGAAGGTGACCCGCCGGCCGTGCGCCCCGTCGCGCACCGCCCGGGCCAGCGCGGTCAGTTCGGCGAGCGGCGTGTCGAGGATGTCGGCGTCGGAGAGCATTGGGGCCAATCTAGGGGGCTTCGGCGCGGGCCGGGCCGTCCACCAGCCGCACCGTCTGCCCGGCATGCACCCGGGCCGCCGGCAGGTCCTCGCCGCGGAGCAGCGCGGCGACCGCAGCCGCCTTGGACGCCCCGGCCACCGTGAAGACCGCGAGCCGGGCCGAATTGATGGCCGGGAGCGTGAGCGTGAGGCGCGGGTGCGGGTTGTTCCCGGCGGGGTCCTCGGTGGCCAGCACCAGCACCGCCGGGCCGGCGTCGAGCGTCGGCGCCCCGGGGAAGAGCGACGCCGTGTGCCCGTCCGGGCCCATCCCGAGGTGGATGAGGTCGATCCCCGGGCCGGTCACCAGATCGGACATCGTACGCTGGTAGGCGGCCACGCACTCCTCGACCGGGCCGTCGGTCGGCATGGGCATGAACGACCCCACCGGGCCGACGCGGTCCAACAGGGCCTCCCTGATGAGACGCGCGTTGGAGTCCTCGTCGTCGGACGGCACGACGCGCTCGTCACCGACGTAGACGTCCACCAGCGACCAGTCGATCCCCTCGGCAACCGCCAGGACCTCGTAGCACGCCCGCGCCGTCGGGCCCCCCGAGAGCACGAGCGCGAAGCGGGGCCCGGGGCGCGCCGCGAACGCCCCCACCACCACGACGCTGAAAGCGCTTGGGACGTCGTCGACCGGGGTGATCATGCAGTCAGGGAGCCGGGGTCTCCGTCTCCAGGCCCTGCTCGCCCGTCTCCAGCGTCACCGCGTGCCCGCCGAACTGGTTGCGCAGCGCGGCCAGCATCTTGAGCTGCAGCGAGTCCTGGTGCTGGGACGCGAAGCGGGTGAACAGCGACGTGGAGATCACCGGTGCCGCCACACCGCGGTCGATGGCCTCCTGGGCGGTCCAGCGCCCCTCGCCAGAGTCGACGACCACGCCCTTGATGTCGTCGAACCCCGCGCCGGGCCGCAACGCACGCTCGGCCAGATCGAGCAGCCAGCTGCGCACCACGGACCCGTAGCGCCAGATGGACGCGATCTCGTGCAGGTCGAGGTCGAACTCGTTGGCCGCGCCCATGATCTCGAAGCCCTCGGCGTAGGCCTGCATGAGCCCGTACTCAATCCCGTTGTGCACCATCTTGACGAAATGACCCGCACCGACCGGCCCCACGTGCGCGTAGCCGCCCTCCGGTGCCAGCGTCAGCAGGGCGGGCTCGACGACGGCCACGGCCTCCTTGGTGCCCCCCACCATGAGGCAGTAGCCCTCGGTGAGGCCCCAGACGCCGCCCGAGGTGCCGGCGTCGACGATGCCGACCCCGGTCTTCTCGACCTTCGCCGCGAGGTCCATCCAGTCCTTGTAGTTCGAGTTGCCCCCGTCGACGATGACGTCGCCCTTGGAGAACAGGCCGGCCAGCTCCTCGGCGGCGTCGTCCGTCACATGGCCGGCCGGGAGCATCAACCAGGCCGCCTTGGGCGCGGTGAGCTTCCCGGCCAGGTCCTTCAGGGACGTGGCGGTCTCGGCGCCCTTGGCCGCCGCCTGCTTCAACGCGTCCGGGTGCAGGTCGTAGGCCACCACCTCGTGACCGCCCTTGAGCAGGCGCTCGGTCATGTTGGCGCCCATCTTGCCCAGGCCGATCATCCCGATCCTCATGCGCGCTCCTCTCGGTTGCGTTGCCCGGTCAGAAGGTAGCGGCTTTGTCGGTCAGCGACTGCAACAGCTCGTCGAACGACTTGGCGAAGGAGTGCACGCCCTCGTCCTCGAGCGTCTGCTCGACGTCGAGCATGTCGATCCCCGCCGCGCGCAGCCGGTCGAGCGCGGACGCGGCGGCGCCGGGGTCGGCATCGACCGTCCGCTTCAGCGTCCCGTGGTCCTCGAAGGCCCGCAGGGTCGCCTCGGGCATGGTGTTGACGCTGGCCGGCCCGATGAGGTTGTCCACGTAGAGGAGGTCGGGGTAGCCCGGGTTCTTCGTCGAGGTCGAGGCCCACAGCGGCCGCTGCACCCGGGCGCCCTTGGTCCGCAGTGCCTCCCAGCGCTCGCCGGCGAAGGTGCGGTGGAAGTGCTGGTAGGCACTCTGGGCCTGGGCCACCGCGGCGGTGCCCCGCAGGCCGAGCACGGCGGCGTCGCCCCCCTCGCCCCCGGCGAGGGCCTCCAGGCGCCGGTCGACCTCGGTGTCGACCCGGCTCACGAAAAAGGAGGCCACGCTGGCCACGTGGGCCAGCTCCGCCTCGCGGCCGGCGGCCACCAGCGCCTCGAGGCCGCGCAGGTAGGCCTCCATGACCTCGTCGTAGCGGTCGAGCCCGAAGATCAGCGTCACGTTGATGCTCCGCCCCTCGCCGATGAGCGTCTCTATCGCCGGGACCCCCTCGCGGGTGGCCGGCACCTTCACCAGCAGGTTGGGCTGTGCGATGGCGTCGTGGAACCGGCGGGCGTCTCGGACGGTGCCCTCGGTGTCGTGCGCCAGCGCGGGCGACACCTCGAGGGAGACGAAGCCGTCCTCGCCGTCACTGTCGTCGTAGAGGGGGCGCAGGAGCGCGAGCGCGTCCTGAATGTCGGTCGTGGCCATCTCCCAGTAGGCGCTCTCGACCGTGTGGTCCTTCATGAGGGCGCGGAACTGGTCGTCGTAGGTCGACTGGTCGGTCATGGCCTTGGCGAAGATGGTCGGGTTCGACGTGATGCCGCGCACACCCAGGGCGACCAGCTCGGCCAGCGGCCCGTCGTGCAGCCAGTCCCGGCGCAGATTGTCCAGCCAGGGGCTCTGGCCCCCGATCTCGTAGAGGTCCTGTAGTCGGGTCATCGGGGCCCCTTTCCTCGTCGCCGGTCGTCGCTGGTCAGCCGCTGCTGCGGGCGAGGAGCGCCCGCGCCCGCTCGACCACGTGGTCGGCGGTGAACCCGAACTTCTCCATCACGACCGAGCCCGGGGCGGACGCGCCGAAGTGGTCCAGGCCGATGGAGTCGTCGGCGTAGCGCTCCCAGCCCAAGGTCGAGCCGGCCTCGATGCTCAGGACGGGCACCCCGGGCGGGAAGACGCCGGCGCGGTAGTCCTCGACCTGCTGCTCGAAGCGGTCCCACGAGGGGAACGACACCACCCGCACCCGCACGCCCGAGCCGCCCAGGGTGGTGGCCGCGGCCAGGCAGTGCTGGACCTCGCTGCCGGTGCCGACGAGGACGATCTCGGGCGGCCCGTCGCTGTCGACGAGGACGTAGGCGCCCCGCGCCACGCCCTCGGCCGCCCGGCCGGCCGTCTCGGCGAGCACGGGGATGTCCTGGCGGGTGAGCACCAGGCCAACCGGGCCGTCCGCCTCCACGGCCAGCCGCCAGGCCTGCGCCGTCTCGTTGGCGTCGGCCGGGCGCACGATGCTCAGGCCCGGCATGGCCCGCAGGGAGGCCAGCTGCTCCACCGGCTGGTGCGTGGGGCCGTCCTCACCCAGGCCGATGGAGTCGTGGGTCCACGAGTAGATGACATGGCAACCGGTGAGCGCGGCGAGGCGGACCGAGGGGCGCATGTAGTCGGAGAAGTTGAAGAAGGTGCCGCCAACCGGCAGGACGCCGCGGTGCTGGGCCATGCCGTTCATGGCCGACCCCATGCCGTGCTCCCGGATCCCGTAGTGGACCTGGATCCCGCCGGGCGTCTGGCGGGACTGCATCTCGGCGCCCTTGACCTTCACGCCGTTGTTGCCCGTCAGGTCCGCCGAGCCGGCCAGCAGGCCCGGCAGCTTCTCCACGGTGGCGTCGATGCACTGGTTGATGGCGTGACGGGTGGCCAGCTTGGTGCCGGCTTCGAAGCCCGGCAGGTCGTCGGCCCAACCCGGCAATCCGTGCCCGGCCTGCGCGGCATCCCAGGCGGCGCGGTCGCCCTTCCAGGCCGCGAAGCGGTCCGTCCAGGCCGCGTGGAGCTCGGCACCCCGCGCGACCTGCTGGCCGTAGAACTGGCGCACCTCGTCGGGGACCCAGAACGTCTCGTCCGGCGGGAGCCCCAGGATCTTCTTCGTCTCCCTGATCTCCTCGTCCCCGAAGGGGGAGCCGTGGGCGGTCGCCGTGTCGGTCAGGTGGGGCGAGGGCCACCCGATGTGGCTGCGCAGCACGAGCAGGTTCGGCTTGGCGTCGGGCCCGTCCGCGGGCTCGTCGAGCGCCTGGCGGATGGCTGCCTCCAGCCCGTCGACATCGTTGGCCATCTCGCCGAGGTTGCGCACGCGCCAGCCGTAGGCCTCGAAGCGCTCGGGCACATTGTCGTCGTAGGCCAGCTCGGTCGGCCCGTCGATCGTGATGTGGTTGTCGTCGTAGAAGGCGAGCAGCCGCCCCAGGCCCAGGTGCCCGGCCAGCGATGCCGCCTCGTGCGAGATGCCCTCCATGAAGCAGCCGTCGCCCGCGATGACGAAGGTGCGATGGTCGCACACTTCGGGGCCGAACGTGGTGCGCAGCCAGCGCTCCGCGATCGCCATGCCCACAGCGTTGCCGACACCCTGGCCCAGTGGCCCGGTGGTGACGTCGATACCCGCAGTGTGGCCGGCCTCGGGATGCCCGGGTGTCCGGCTGCCCCACTGGCGGAACTGGCGCAAGTCCTCCAGGGAGAGGTCGTACCCGGTCAGGTGCAGCATGGAGTACTGCAGGATGCAGGCGTGCCCGTTGGAGAGCACGAAGCGGTCGCGGTCTGGCCACTCCGGGTCGCGCGGGTCGTAGTGCATGATCCTCGTCCAGAGGACGTGGGCCAGGGGAGCGAGGGCCATGGCGGTGCCCGAGTGCCCCGAGTTGGCCGCCTCCGGCGCGTCCATGGCCAGGCCACGGATGACGTTGATGCCCAACTCGACCAGCGTGGGGTCCTCTGCGACGGGAGTCGAGGTGTGCAACGTCACGTGGTCAACCCTAACCGTCCGTTCCGGCCCCTCGACAGGGCCGTCGCGTACTCTTCACGTTCATGGCTTCCCGTATGCAGGTGCCGCCGAACAGTGACCTCACGCTGGGCATGACCTGCGTGGACAAGGCAACGCCGGGCCGCTGCACCTGGCGCATGACGGCCGACGAGCGCTTCGCCAACCCCGCCGGGATCATGCAGGGCGGCTTCCTGGCAGCTTTCGCCGACTCGGCCATGGGCGCCGCCGCCGTCACGTTCGTGGAGGAGCGCCGGGTCTTCGCCTCCAACGCGGAAATGAAGATCAGCTTCCTGGGGCCCGTCCCGCCCGGGGCCGACCTGCGCTGCACCGCCGAGGTGGTCTCGGGCGGTCGCCGCGTGGCCTTCGTGGAGGCCGGCGTCGTGGCCCGGGAGCCCGGTTCCGGGAGCGAGCGGCTCGTGGCCCGGGCGTCGTCGACCTACATGTTCAAGGACCGCGACTGACGCGTCTCCCCGGCGGTGTTTGCACACCGTCGGCTCACCGACCAGGATTGTCGGCCACATGGCACCACAGTCAGACAACGGCACCCGCGGACTGCGCCACGCCGGAGACGACGCCTTCCAGCTCACCGTCGACTACCTGAAGCAGGAGACCGTCGAGCCGCTCAAGGGGCTCGGACGCTTCCTCTACATGGGGATCGCAGGCTCGTTCTTCTTGGCCGGGGGCATCCTGCTGATCCTCATCGGTATCCTGCGGCTGCTGCAGACCGAGACCGGTACCGCCTTGAGCGGTGACTGGTCCTGGGTGCCCTACGCCGTGGTGGTCCTGCTCGGGATCGCGGTCATCGGCGTGGCCGCCTGGCGCATCACCGCCGGGCCGGGAGAGCAGAAGCTGCCCGAGGTGGTGGCCCGCCGCGACGCGAGAGAGACTGAGATACAGGAGGGAGCGAGCTGATGCCAGGCACGACGACGAAGGCGGGAAGCAATGGGCGGCTCATCACCCGCGAGGACCTGCAGGCTGCCTACGCACAGGTGATGGGCGAGGGCGAGGCCACGGCGCGTGCCGCCGCGCCCCGAGGCCTCGCCGTTGCAGGCGCCATCGGCATCCTGGTGATCGCGCTGGCCTTCCTGGCCGGCCGCCGCCGCGGCCGGGCCAAGTCGGCCGTCGTCGAGATCCGGCGGCTCTGACATGGACGTGCTCCTGCGGCGCTTCCTGCGCGCCGGGGTCCGCCGTGGGCTGGCCGGGAACTGGTACTGGTTCCTGCTGGCCGGCGCCACCTTCTTCCTGCGCCGGGTCCTGAACGACCGGAGCAGCGTCGTCTCGAGTGTGACGATCTCCCCGGGCGAGCAGGTGCTCATCACGGTGCGCGACCGCCACGCCGCGCCGGCCGCCGTCGAAGCCTGACGCCCGTGCCGGGTCCCCTCGCGGCAGGGGAGCGGGTGCTGCTCATCGACCCCAAGGAGCGCCGCTACCTCCTGACGCTCGTAGCGGGAGCGACCTTCCACACCCATGCCGGCATCCTCGCCCACGACGACGTCATCGGGGCCACCGAGGGCTGCACCGTCACCGGATCCACCGGGCGCTCGTTCCTCGCGCTGCGCCCCACCCTGAGCGACGTCGTCCTCAAGATGCCCCGGGGCGCGCAGGTCATCTACCCCAAGGACCTGGGCGCCATCCTGATCGCGGCGGACATCGCGCCGGGCCAGCGCGTGCTCGAGGCGGGCGTGGGCTCGGGCGCCCTGTCCATGACCGTGCTGCGTGCCGGGGCGTCCATCGTGGGGTACGAGCTGCGCGAGGACTTCGCCGAGCGAGCCCAGGCCAACGTCGCGGCGGCCCTGGGGCCCGACGCTCCCTACCGCGTCGAGATCCGCGACGTGACCGAGGGGATCGACGAGACCGACCTCGACCGGATCCTGCTCGACATGCCCGAGCCCCACAAGGTGGTGCCGGCGGCGGCCGCGGCCCTGCGCCCGGGCGGGATCCTCCTGGCCTACCTGCCCACCATCAATCAGACCGTGCTCCTGCGGCAGGCGCTCGACGACCCCGGGGCACCGTTCGGCCTCGCCGAGACGCAGGAGATCATGCGGCGCACCTGGCACGTCGAGGCGCGCTCGGTCCGCCCCGACCACCGCATGGTGGGCCACACGGGCTTCCTCACCAGCGCACGGCGCCTGGAGAGTTGAACGTGGACGAGGGTGTCCGGGACTACATCGATGCGATCGCCGCGGAGCAGCGTCCGCTCTTCGACCGGTTCCACCGGATCGTCCTCGCCGAGCATCCCGACGCCGTGGTCGCACTGTCCTACGGCATGCCGGCGTACCGCGTGGGCGGCCGTCGGCTCAACCTCGGCGTGTGGAAGCACGGTGTCTCCGTCTACGGCTGGCGGGCCGACCGGGACGGGGGGTTCGTCGCCCGGCATCCCGGGCTGTCGAGCGGGAAGGGGACGATCAGGATCCGGGCGAAGGACGCCGAGGGGATCTCCGACGAGGAGCTGCGGGCGCTGCTGGGCGGCGCGCTCGAGCCCTGATGCGCAGGGTCAGTCCCGCTCGATGAAGATGCACTCGCCGGGGCACTCCTCGGAGGCCTCGACGACCGCGTCCTCCAGCTCCCCGGGGACGGCGGCCATCCCGGCCGAGCCGCCGGGGTCGCTCTTGACGTCGCCTTCTTCCTTCACATAGGCCAGGCCGTCGTCGAGGAGGGTGAACACGGCCGGTGCGATCTCTTCGCAAAGGCCATCGCCCGTGCAGAGATCCTGGTCGATCCAGACCTTCATTTACGTGTCTCTCCCTTGTCGAAGCCGCCCGACGGGCCACGAGGACCGTAGTGAGGCGTCCCGCGGGCCGTCAATCTCGCCCCGCAGGCCCCCCCATGGTAACTGTCCGGGCCCACCGAACCGGCGCATCCGGGGAGCATCCGGGTTGCTGGCAAGACCCGCCGAGGCGAGGGCTAGGGTGACATGCAGTGACCGCGACTCCCGACGAAGCCGCTGCTCAGCTCGAGGCGCTGCGCGCCGAGCTGGCAGATGCCGAGGATGAGATCCACGCGCTCCGTCGGCGTCTCCAGGAGAGCCCGGGCCGGGTCCAGGCCCTCGAGGAGCGGCTCCTCGAATCCAAGGGCCAGCTGGCCCAGGCCACGTCGCAGAACGAGAAGCTGACCTTCACGCTCCAGCAGGCCAAGGAGCAACTGGCTGCGCTGCGTGAGGAAGTCGAGAAGCTGACCCAGCCCCCAGCGGCCTACGGGACGTTCCTCGGAGTCAACGACGACGGCACCGTCGACGTCTTCTCGAGCGGCCGCAAGATGCGGGTGAGCCTGCATCCCGACATCGACCCGGGCCAGATCCACAAGGGGAACGAAGTCGTCCTCAACGAGAGCCTCAACGTCGTCCTCGTGCGGGACGGGGAGTTCTCCGGCGAGGTGGTCACCTTGAAGGAGCAGCTCGAGGACCGGCGCCGCTGCGTCATCTACGCCCGGGCCGACGAGGAGCGGGTCGCCGAGCTCTCCGAGGACATGATGGGGGTGAAGCTCCGCGCCGGCGACTCACTGCTGATGGACGCGCGCACGCAGCTCCTCATAGAGAAGTTGCCCAAGCTCGAGAGCGAGGAGCTCGTCCTCGAGGAAGTGCCCGACATCACCTACGCCGACGTCGGTGGGCTCGATTCGCAGATAGAGGCCATCACCGACGCCGTCGAGTTGCCCTACATGCACCGCGACCTGTTCGTCGAGTACTCGCTGCCCGCCCCCAAGGGGATCCTCCTCTACGGCCCGCCGGGGTGCGGCAAGACCCTCATCGCCAAGGCGGTGGCCAACTCCCTGGCCAAGAAGGTGGCCCTGAAGACGGGCAACGACAACGTGCGCAGCTTCTTCCTCAACATCAAGGGTCCGGAGCTGCTGAACAAGTATGTCGGCGAGACCGAGCGCCAGATCCGACAGGTCTTCCAGCGCGCCCGTGAGAAGGCCGACGAGGGCATGCCGGTGATCGTCTTCTTCGACGAGATGGAGTCCCTCTTTCGCACCCGGGGCACCGGCATCAGCTCCGACATGGAGTCGACCATCGTGCCCCAGCTCCTGGCCGAGATCGACGGCGTCGAGTCCCTACGCGACGTCATCGTCATCGGCGCCTCCAACCGCGAGGACCTCATCGACCCGGCCATCCTGCGCCCCGGCCGCCTCGACGTGAAGATCAAGATCGAGCGCCCCGACGAGGAGGCCGCCGGTCAGATCTTCAGCCGCTACCTCACGCCCGATCTGCCCCTCGACACCGAGGAGGTCCGCCGCCTCGGTGGGGGCGACACCCACAAGGCGGTGCAGGCGATGATCGAGCAGACCGTCGCCGAGATGTACCGGGAGGACGACGAGAACCGCTTCCTGGAGGTCACCTACCAGAACGGCGACAAGGAGATCCTGTACTACCGCGACTTCGCGTCCGGCGCCATGATCGAGAACATCGTGCGCCGGGCCAAGAAGCTGGCGATCAAGCGTGTCATCGCGGGGGAGTCGGGCGGCATCCGGACGGCGGACATGTTCGAGTCGATCCGCCAGGAGTACAAGGAGAACGAGGACCTGCCCAACACGACGAATCCGGACGACTGGGCCCGGATCTCCGGAAAGAAGGGCGAGCGCATCGTCTACGTCCGCACGCTGCTCAGCGAGGACCGCGAGGTGCACGGGGGCCGTTCGATCGAGCGGGTCGGTACCGGCCAGTACCTGTAGAAGTTAGGGTCGTGCCGTGGCCACCACGAAGGTCTGCGGCATAGAGACCGAGTACGGGATTCAGACGCCGGGCCCCGAGCAGAACCCCATCGCGGCGTCCTCGGTCCTGGTCAACGCCTATGCCGCCGACGTCGAGCAGCAGATCGGCTGGGACTTCGAGGACGAAACGCCCGGCAACGACGCCCGCGGCTTCGCGCGTGAGGGGTCACTGGCCCCGATGGTGGAGACCCATCTGGCCAACACGGTGCTCACCAACGGTGCCCGCTTCTACGTGGACCACGCCCATCCGGAGTACTCGAGTCCCGAGTGCCTGACACCGCTGGAGTGCCTCGTCTACGACAAGGCCGGCGAGGAGGTGCTGCGCCGCGCCATGGTGGCGGCGTCGCTGCGCATTCCCGATCAGCCTGCCCCCGTCGTCTACAAGAACAACTCCGACGGGAAGGGCAACTCCTACGGCTGCCACGAAAACTACATGATGGACCGCGCGGTGCCCTTCGCCAGAGTGATCGAGGGCGTGGTGCCGCACTTCGTGTCCCGCACGCTCTTCACCGGATCGGGCAAGGTGGGCACCGAGACCCCGGCCTTGGACTCCGAGACCGTCGAGTACCAGATTTCACAGCGAGCCGAGTTCTTCGAGGAGATCGTCGGGCTGGAGACCACGCTCAAGCGCCCCATCGTCAACACGCGCGACGAGCCGCACGCCGACCCCAAGCGCTTCCGGCGCCTCCACGTGATCGTCGGCGATGCCAACCTCTCGGAGATCGCCACGTTCCTGAAGGTGGGCACGACAGCCATCGTGCTGGCCATGGTCGAGGACGAGGCCGGGCCGACCCGTGACCTCTCCCTCGGGGACCCCGTGCGCGCGCTGCACCAGGTCTCGGCGGACCTGTCGCTGACCCGGCCGCTGGCCCTGACCGACGGGTCGACCGCGACAGCGCTCGAGCTCCAGTGGGAGCTGTTCGGCGCCGCCCGCAAATACGCCGAGGAGTTCGGGCTGACCGCCCTGGGTGACGACGGGTCGGTGGGCGGACTCGTGATGGAGCACTGGGAGGCGGTCCTCGGTGGGCTCGAGTCCGACCCCGCGACGCTGGCCGACACGCTGGACTGGGTCGCCAAGCGGGAGCTTCTGCTCGCCTACCAGGACCGGCATTCGTGCGGGTGGAAGGACCCCCGGGTGGCTGCACTGGCATTGCAATATCACGACCTGCGGCCCGATAAGTCGGTCTTCCAGCGCCTCGGCATGCGCTCGCTCGTCGAGGCCTCCGAGTGGTCGACCGCCGTCGCCGAGCCGCCGACGGGCACCCGAGCCTGGTTCCGCGGCAAGTGCCTGGCCCGGTGGCCCGACGCCGTCGTGACCGCCAACTGGGATTCCCTCGTCTTCGACATCGGAGCGGACCCCTTGCGGCGCGTCCCTATGATGGACCCTCTGAAGGGAACAGCCGAGCATACGAGCGCGCTTCTGGCCCAGAGCACGGGTCCGGCGGACCTGCTCGATCGGCTCAACTCCTAGGCGAAGACGTCGAAAGCACAGGACGAGGACAGTCACGATGGCAGAACAGGAACAGAAGAAGAAGGGCTCGGGCGCCCGCAAGAGCGAGACCGAGACCGAGGTCGACGAGGCCACCCCCGCGACCTCCGAGCGTGGCGAGAAGATCAAGGCCGAGCTGGACGACCTTCTCGACGAGATCGACGAGGTCCTGGAGGACAACGCCGAGGAGTTCGTGCGCAACTACGTGCAGAAGGGCGGGCAGTAGCCCGCGGTGGCGCTCCCCTTCTTCCCCCCGGCGAGTGATCCGGGTCCGGACTTCGTCGGCCTCCTGCGCCTGACCTCGGGCCGGGCCGACGCACCGACGCGCGTGGAGAACGGCACGCCCATGCAGGTGCCCCACGGCACGACCGTGGTCGCGCTGCGCTACACCGATGGCGTCGTGATGGCGGGGGACCGACGCGCCACGGCGGGCAACATGATCGCCCACCACGCCATGGAGAAGGTCTTCCCCGCCGACCACCACTCGGCCGTCGCCATTGCCGGGACGGCGGGCATGGCCATTGAGATGGTCCGCCTGTTCCAAGTCCAGCTCGAGCACTACGAGAAGGTCGAGGGCTCCATCCTCTCGCTGGAGGGCAAGGCGAACCAGCTCGCCCAGATGGTCCGCCAGCACCTACCCATGGCCATGCAGGGCCTCGCCGTCGTGCCGCTCTTCGCCGGCTACGACACGGCGCGCGGCCTGGGGCGGATCTTCAACTACGACGTCACGGGTGGCCACTACGAGGACACGGACTTCCAGGCCACCGGCTCGGGCGGGCGCGACGCGCGCAGCACCGTCAAGTTGGGTTGGCGCGAGGGGCTGAGCCGGGACGAGGCGCTCGACCTGGCCATCCAGTCGCTCTACGAAGCGGCCGACGAGGACTCCGCCACCGGCGGCCCGGACCCGGTGCGCGGCATTTACCCGATCATTGCCATCGTCGACGTGGACGGCTACCGCGAGGTGCCCGAGGACGAGGTGGCGGCGCGCTTCGGCGCCCTCATCGCCCGCAAGCAGGCGGAGCGTGCCCAATGAGCATGCCCTACTACGTCGCGCCGGAGCAGGTCATGAAGGACCGCGCGGAGTACGCCCAGAAGGGCATCGCGCGCGGTCGGTCACTCGTGGCGACCACCTACGACGTCGGCATCGCGATCGTGGCCGAGAACCCGTCGCGGTCGCTGCACAAGATCAGCGAGATCTACGACCGCATCGCCTTCGGCGGGGTCGGCAAGTACAACGAGTACGACCAGCTCCGGGTCGCCGGCGTCCGCCACGCCGACACCAAGGGGTACGCGTACAGTCGCGAGGACGTCGACGCCCGGTCGCTCGCCAATCTCTACGCCCAGTACCTGGGCAACGTCTTCACGCACGAGATGAAGCCGCTCGAGGTCGAGATCCTGGTGGCCGAGCTCGGCCACGTCGAGAACCAGCTGTACCACATCGCCTACGAGGGCACGATCACCGACGAAGACCGCTTCGCCGTGCTGGGCGGTGACGCGGAGACCATCACCGAACGCGTCGCCGCAGCCTGGCAGCCCGATTGGGACATGGCGGCGGCCATCAAGGCGGCCACGGCGGCACTGGCCGGCCCGGATCGGACGCTGGCGGCGGATGACCTCGAAGTCGCCACCCTGAGCCGGGGAAACGGTCGACGCACCTTCCGGCGCATCGACGGGGAAGAGCTGGCACAACTGCTGGTATAGGCCGCAGTACGGTTGGCCTGGTGGAACGGCGCATCTTCGGCATCGAGAACGAGTACGGGGTGACCTTCACCCTGCGGGGGCAGCGCCGCCTGAGCCCCGACGAGGTGGCGCGCTACCTGTTCCGCCGCGTGGTCTCGTGGGGCCGGTCGTCCAACGTCTTCCTCGAGAACGGCGCTCGCCTCTATCTCGACGTCGGCAGCCATCCCGAGTACGCCACCCCCGAGTGTGACCGCATCAGCGACGTCGTGGTGCACGACAAGGCGGGGGAGTGGATCCTGGCCCAGCTCGTGACCGGCGCGCAGGCGCGGCTCCGCGAGGAGGGGATCCGCGGCGAGGTCTACCTCTTCAAGAACAACACCGACTCGGTCGGCAACTCCTACGGCTGCCACGAGAACTACCTCACCGAGCGCAACGACGAGTTCAACCGCTACACAGAGGTGCTGATCCCGTTCCTGGTCTCGCGCCAGATCTACGCCGGCGCGGGCAAGGTGCTGCAGACGGCCCGGGGCGCCGTCTTCTGCCTGAGCCAGCGCGCGGAGCACATCTGGGAGGGCGTTTCGTCCGCCACCACGCGCAGCCGCCCCATCATCAACACCAGGGACGAGCCGCACGCGGACGCCGAGAGGTTCCGGCGCCTCCACGTGATCGTCGGCGACTCCAACATGAGCGAGTACGCCACTTTCTTGAAGATCGGCACGACCTCCATCCTCCTCGCCATGCTCGAGGACTCCTCGACCGTCCTGCGCGACCTCACGCTCGAGAACCCCATCCGGGCGATCCGGGAGATCAGCCACGACATCACCTGCCAGCGCAGGGTGCGCCTGGCCAACGGCCGCGAGATGCGGGCCCTGGACATTCAGGCCGAGTACCTGGAGCGCGCGCTGAAATTCCGCGACCGGCGCGGCCTCTCTCCGGAGGAGGACCGGGCGCTGGACATGTGGGAGCACTGCCTCAAGGGGCTGGAGGCCGACCCGACGTCGTTGTGGCGCGAGTGCGACTGGGTGGCCAAGCACCGACTGGTCGAGCAGATGCGGGCGCGCCACGACGTCTCACTCTCACATCCCAAGGTGGCGATGATCGACCTCATGTACCACGACGTCGACCGGAGCCGCGGGCTGTTCTACAAGTTGCAGCAACGCGACGAAATGGACCGGACCTGCACCGACGAGGCCATCACCGAAGCCATGACGAAGCCACCCGAGACGACCCGGGCCCGGCTGCGGGGTGCCTTCGTGAAACGGGCCAAGGAGCGCCGCCGCGACTTCACGGTGGACTGGGTGCACCTCAAGCTGAACGACCAGGCCCAGCGCACAGTGCTGCTCAAGGACCCCTTCAAGTCGCATGATGAACGGGTTGAGCGGCTCATCCAGTCGCTCTAGTGGCACCGTAGAGTGAAGGCACATGTTCAATCTCGATCCAGGCAAACTGATCGTGATCGCCGTGGTCGCCATCATTCTCCTGGGGCCTGACCGCCTGCCCCAGGTCGCCCGACAGGTGGGAGGCGCGTGGCGGTCCTTCAACGAGTTCCGGCACCGCATGGAGACCGAGATGCGGAGCTCCATGCCCGACCTGCCCCCGACCTCGGAGATCGCACGGCTGGCCCGCTCACCGTCCGCGCTGCTCAACCACCTCTCGAACATGTCCTCCGAAGGTGACGATCGGGAAGAGGCCGCGGACGGCACGTTCCAGCCGCCGGTGGCGCCCGACGCCGTCGCCGGCAACGGCCGGGCGGCTTCCCCGGACCTCGCGGCTGACACCCCGGCTGCGATGCCGGCGCCGCCTGCCCCGGCCCGGGAGGAGCGCCCGGCGCAGCCGCCGCGGCAGTCCGAGGTCATCGTTCCGAGCGACCCGACGCTCAACTGAACGGTGCGCGTGTGGTGACCCTCCCTTTCACGGCCAAGCGCAAGAGCCGGCCGTCTCCCGACAACATGACGCTCGGGGAGCACCTGAGTGAGCTGAGGCGCCGGGTCATCATCTGCGTGATCGCCTTCGTCGTCGCCGCCACCATCGCGGTCTTCGCCTACGAGCCCATCCTGCACTTCCTCCTCCGCCCGCTGTGCACCGTCGACTCCTCCACCGTCCACCACACGAGCACGGGAAGCTCGCTCATCTTCGCCTCGAACGGGACGTGCAACCTCTTCGTCACGTCCCCGCTGGACGGTCTCACGCTACGCGTCAAGATCGCTCTCTTCGGCGGTCTCGTCCTGGCGTCGCCGGTGATCCTCTTCCAGGTCTGGCGCTTCGTCACACCCGGGCTGAAGGCCTCCGAGCGGCGCTACGCAGTGCCGTTCGTGGTCAGCGCGTTCGTGCTCTTCCTGCTCGGTGCGGCCACCGCGTACATCACCTTGCCGCACGCGCTCGGCTGGCTGAAGTCCGTCGGCGGGCCCAACCTGCAGGCGATCTACGACCCGATCCCGTATCTGGGGCTGATCCTGCTCATGATGACGATCTTCGGGCTCACCTTCGAGTTCCCCGTCGTCCTGGTCTCACTCGAGCTCGCACGCGTCGTCTCGCCGGCGCGGCTCCTTCGCTCGTGGAGATGGGCCGTCATCATCATCGTGGTGGTCGCCGCCGTCTTCACCCCCAGCTCCGACCCCTTCTCCATGTTCGCACTCGCCATCCCGCTCGTGGTCTTCTACTTCGCCTCCATCGGCATCGGGAAGCTGCTCGGCCGTTGACGGCCTTCCCGTGGCCCGTCCAGGAGACGGGCGGGGCGGCGGCGTTCGTGGCCGACCTGCCGTTCGTCCTCGACGACTTCCAGCACGACGCGTTCCGGGCCCTCGACGCGGACCACTCCGTCCTCGTGTCCGCCCCGACGGGCTCGGGCAAGACGCTGGTCGCGGCCTACGCGGTCCACCGTGCCCTGCGCGCCCACGGCAAGGCGTTCTACACAACGCCCCTCAAGGCGCTGTCGAACCAGAAGTACGGTGAGCTCGCCGCCGTCTACGGCGAGGACCATGTCGGGCTGCTGACCGGTGACACCACCCTGCGACCGCGGGCGCCGGTCGTGGTGATGACCACCGAGGTCCTGCGCAACATGCTCCTGGCCGGGTCGGACCTGCTCGAGGGGCTCCATACGGTGGTGCTCGACGAGGTCCATTTCATTCAGGATCGCTACCGGGGCGGGGTCTGGGAGGAGGTCCTCGTCCTCTCACCGCCCGAGATCCGCTTCGTGTGCCTCTCGGCCACCGTGAACAACGCCGACGAGCTGGGCGGGTGGCTGCGCTCCGTGCGGGGCGACACGGCGGTGATCGTCGAGCGGCAACGTCCCATCGTGCTCCGCCATCACTTCGCCGCACACCGGCGGGAGGACGAGGAGACCCTCTTCTGCCCCCTGCTGCACGACAACGGCAGACCAGGCGGCGAAGGCCTCCGCATCGACCAGGCCGTGCGCCGCGCACTACAGGGACGGTCGGTCAGCTGGCAGCCGAGAGGCAGGGGACCGCGCCTGCCCTATCGCGCCCCGCTGCGCACCGAGATGGTCGAGGAGCTGGACCGGCGCGAGATGCTGCCCGCCATCGTCTTCATCTTCAGCCGCGCCGCGTGCGACGACGCCGTGCGCCAGGTCATGCGTGACGGTGTCCGCCTGACCGACGCGCAGGAACGCTCCGCCATCCGCCAGGTGGCCGAGCGCCGGGTCGAGCCACTCGGCGACGAGGACCTACGCGTCCTCGGTTACGACGAATGGCTCGAGGGCCTCGAGCGGGGCGTGGCCGCGCACCACGCCGGCCTGGTCCCCCTCTTCCGCGAGACGGTGGAGGAGTGCTTCGCGGCCGGGCTGCTCAAGGTGGTCTTCGCCACCGAGACGCTCTCGCTCGGCATCAACATGCCGGCCCGGTCGGTGGTGATCGAGCGCTTCACCAAGTACGGCGGATCAGGCCGCGCGACCCTCACGTCGGGGGAATACCTCCAGCTCACCGGGCGCGCCGGCCGGCGGGGGCTCGACGAGGAGGGCCACGCCGTCGTCGCCTGGTCGAGCGAGATCACCTTCGCGGAGGCGGCCCGAGTCGCATCGGCGCCTCCACCGGACCTGCGCTCCGCCTTCCGGCCCACCTACAACCTGGCGGTCAACCTGGTCTCGCGCTTCGACCGCGGCACCGCCAACGAGGTCCTCCACCGCTCCTTCGCCCAGTGGCAGGCCCGCCAGCCCGATCTCCTGTCCCGGCAACTCGGTCACCGCGTGGCGGTGCTCGAGCAGATGGGCTACGTCGACGACTGGACGCTGACGCCCTCCGGACATCGCCTGTCGCGCATCTACCACGACGCCGACCTCCTCATCGCCGAGGCGCTCGGCAGCGACGTGCTGGCGGGGGCGGAGCCCTCGGTCGTCGCCGGCGTGCTGTCGGCCGTCGTCTTCGAGCCGCGCCGGGCCCGCCGACTGCCCGGGCACCAGGGTCAGCGGCGGGGCAAGCGGCGCGCCCACCTGCAGGACCGTCTGGGCGACAAGCGGACCATCGAGCTCGCCTGGCGCTGCGACGCCGTCAACGTCATGGCCGAGAGGATCCGCGCCGTCGAAGAGGCTCACCTCGTCCCACGCACTCGCCAGCCGGCGGCCGGCCTGGCCACCGCGGTGGCGTCGTGGGCCAGGGGGGCCTCCTTCTCGACTGCCCTCGACGTGGCCGCCCGTGACATCGGGGAGCTGGCGCCCGGCGACTTCGTGCGCACCATGAAGTCCGTGGCCGACCTGGCCCAGCAGGTGTCGCACACGGCGGCTGACCCCGGCGTGGCCGCCGCGGCCCGGGAGGCCGTCGACCTTTTGCTCAGGGGCGTCGTCGCCGGGGGCCTGCCGGGCGCCTGACCCTATCCGCCACCGTCGCGTCACCCTCGTTCTATCGTGGGCCGGGCATGTTCCCCTACTCCGAAGAGCGCTTCACCGCGGACGAGGAAGCCATCCTCCGGCGTTACGTCACGAACCTGGACAAGCCAGTATTTGCCCTGGTCAACCTACCCGAGGTGGTCAAGGGAGCCCTCTTCGCACGGTACTCGCGCTCGGCCAAGAGCCTGCGGCGCCTGTTCCTCGAGGAGTTCGTGGGGGACCTCGACATCTCAGGGGACGCCACCGTCGATGCCACGGTCGGCCTGGCACGGGCGGAGCAGCTCTACGAGAAGGTCTTCGTCGAGTACGGCGATGACTCGGTCGCGCAGCTCGGCGGCGTCCATCTCGCCTGCGAACAGTCATCCAACGTGCTGTCCAAGGTGCTCGAGTGGGGACGGCTGATGTCGTACCTGGAGCAGTCGACCCGCTACATCGCGTACAACCAGCGCCTCGACAACGGGCAGTACCGCTATTTCCGCCCGCCGGAACTGCTCGACTCGCCGCACGGCGCCCGTTTCGTCGGCGAGATGGACCGTGTGTTCGACACCTACGGCGCGCTGCTCCCGCGTATGCAGGCCTGGGTGGCGGAGCGGTTCCCCCAGCAGGCCGGCGACAGCGACTTCGTCTACCGCCAGGCGACGCGCGCCAAGTCGCTCGACGCGTTGCGGGGGATCCTGCCGGCGGCGTCGCTGTCCAACATCGGCATGTACGGCACCGGCCAGTCCTACGAGCAGTTGCTCCTTCGCATGCGCGCCCACCCCTTGCCGGAGGCGCGCCACTATGCCGACATGATGCTCGTCGAGCTCCGCAAGGTGATCCCGTCCTTCTTGCAGCGCGTCGACGTCAAAGAACGCGGCGGGGAATGGTCGGCCTACCTCGCGTCCACCCGCCAGCAGACGTCGCGCCTTGTGGAGTGCCTCTGGCCCGACCTGGGCTCATCGGACCCGGCGTCGGGAGCCGACGCCGGGGACCCGGAGGTCACGCTGCTCGACTTCGATCCCCAAGGGGAGGAGAAGGTCCTGGTCGCAGCATGTTTCTCGCACCTCGGCTGCTCCGAGCGCGAGGCGGCCCGCCGGGTCGGGCTTCTGGGCCACGAGGACCGGGTCGCCTTGTTACGGGCGTACGTGGGGGAGCGGCGCAACCGCCGCCATCGGCCCGGTCGCGCCTTCGAGCGGACCGACTACCGCTTCGAGCTCGTCACCGATTACGGAGCCTTTCGCGACCTGCAGCGCCACCGCATGCTCACGATCGAGTGGCAGCGCCTGGGCATCTCTCTCGGCTACGACATGCCGAGCCTCGTCGGCGAGGCCGGCCTCGCGGAGCACTACGACGAGGCCATCGGCCGCGCCGAAGAGCTGTACCGAACGCTGGTGCCCGAGTTCCCCGAGCAGGCCTCCTACGCCGTGGCGCTGGCCCACCGCATCCGCTACGTCATGCAGTTCAACGCGCGAGAGGCGATGCACCTGTTGGAGCTGCGCTCCGGGCCGCAGGGCCATCCCGCGTACCGCAGGGTGGCCCAGCAGATGCACCGGGCCGTCGCCGAGGTCGCCGGGCACCGAGCGCTGGCCGACGCGATGTCCTTCGTCGATCACGGAGCGACTGACCTCGAGCGCCTCGAATCGGAGCGCCGGGCCGAGCGCCGGCGGTCGGAAAAATCCGCAACGCATTGACCAGGAACTACCCTCGTTCTCCCTGGTGGCGGCAGCTTCGAATTTCTTGACGACCCCACCCCCGGCTTGCCTATTGTACGGCGCAGTCCCCGACGCCCCTAACGATGCTGCAGAGGGGGAACCTCTGAAGCAGCGAGGGGGGGATGTGCCGTGAGAGGCGGTGGTAGGCCCTGGGGGTCGAGTAGAGAACGTGTTGCTTGCCTGGCGACCCCAGGTGTGCGAGATGGCGCCAAAGACCCCAGGGCCCGCCCGCCGCGACCTCAGATTCCTCAACCGAACCCTGACGAGGGACCCTTTCACGGCGATTGAGAGTCTCTCCAAGCGTCTATGCTCCCGCGGCACAATGGCGACCAAGAAGAAGGCCAAAGTCGAAGATCTGGAGGCCGAGAGCCCTGACGTCGAGGACGAAGCGGCGCTCGACGACGAGCTCGACGTCGATGAGGACGTGGACATCGACGTCGACGAGGCACTCGTGGGCATCGACGCCCTCGAGGTCGACGCTGACGACATCGCCGACCTGGACGAGGACGAGGACGAGGACGAGGTTGACGAGATCCTGACGCCCTCGCCCGCCGCTGTCGTGGAGCGGTCCGGCGAGGGCGACGAGGAGGAGGAGGAGGAGGAGCCCGACGATGAGGACGTCGAGGCCAGCCTCGACGTCATCCTCAAGGAGCGCCTGGTCGTCGAGGACGAGCCCGAGGACGAGGAGGCGACCGACCAGGAGGACAAGACCGAGGGTAACGAGCGCGTCCTGCCCAAGCAGCCCGACGAGTTCGTGTGCCGCTCCTGCTTCCTGGTCAAGCACCCCAGCCAGCTGGCCGACAAGAAGAACATGCTCTGCCGGGACTGTGTCTGAGGATCCGGGCCACGACGAGCAGGACGGGAAGAGCCCGTTGCGCCGCACCCTGGATCTGTGCCTCTTCGCCCCGGTCGGCGTGGCGGTCACCGTGGTGGAGGACCTTCCTGAGCTGATCGCCAAGGGGAGGCGCCGCGTCGAGCTCGAGCTGGGGAACGCCCGCGTGGTCGGCCGCTTCGTCGTCAACAAGGGCCAGCGGGGGATGTCGAACCGGCTGGACGACTTCCTCGGTAACGGCACCAACGAGGAGCAAGAGGCCGCTGACGGCGACGTCGAGCCGCCCCCGATGCCCGTCCCGCCATCCCGGCCGGCACCCGACCCGGCGGCCGAGGCGATCGTGGGGGGTGCACTGGCCGATTACGACACCTTGAGCGCCTCCCAGGTCGTCCGCCGGCTGGAGAGCCTGGGCCCCGAGGAGCTCCACGCCGTCCAGCGCTACGAGGCGTCAACCCGCAACCGGCGCACGATCCTGAACCGGGCCGGCCAGCTCCTCGAGGAGCGGCCCCCGGTGCCGCCTCCCTCCTAGCCGGACATGGAACTGGCCCGGCCGGCGGGTGCGACGGACCGACAAGCCTGCACGCGCCTCCTCTCGCGGGCGCTTCTCGGCGCGGCGTCCATGCGCGGGGGAGCGGCACTGGTGGGTGATGCAACTCCCGTGACCCTGCTCGACCGCTGGACCCGGCCCGGGGGAGCGGCCCACCTGCTGGTCGGGGAGTACGAGGGTGCCGTGGTGGGGCTGCTCGGGGTGGCCGTGGCCACCGAGTCCGGCGGGCGCCGCAGCGGCCTGATCGAGTGCTGCTACGTCGAGACCGGTGCCCGCGGCGTGGGCGTGGGCACTGCGCTGATGGAGGCGGCGGTGGCCTGGTGCGCTGCGCAGGGCTGCACCGATGTGGACGCCCTGGCGCTCCCGGGGGACCGCACGACCAAACAGCGCCTGGAGGCGGCGGGGTTCACCGCCCGCCTGCTGACCCTCAGCCGCCAGTTGGGCTGAAGCGGCGCTCCGTGTTGACCCGCCGGGGCGGCGGGGGTGGGATGCGGAGCCCGAGGAGCTTGGCCAGCGCGGGGACAGAACCGGAGGCGTGGCGGGCCGCCTGACGGGCCACCTCGTCGTCGGGGATGGCCGCCGGCTTCACCGTGCGGCGCACTGGGGACGCCACGACGGCGTCGAGCAGCCGCATCCACTCCTCTGGCGCCAGATCGGCCGACATGGCCTCCCCGGCGGCGCTCGCGAGCCGGACGGCCAACTCGGCCGGGCAACGGGTCCCGGGCTCCGGGGGGCGGATGGAGGCCTCGACGGCCTGCAGCACCCGCCCGTCATCGAGCGCGTTCGCGATGCGGGCCAGCCACTCCTCCCGCAGGGCGGTCGTGCGCTGGTCGAGCGATTCCTGGAGCGCCTTCGCCAAGGTGCGCCCCTCCTCGTCCAGCGTGACGGTGCGCGAGGCGGCCACCACGGCGCGGAGCTCCCGCAGGCGGTAGTCCTTGCCGGCGGTCTGGGCCACCGTCGCGCGGTCCTTCCAGTCGGCCAGCCGGACCGTCGGGAGCAGCTCGTCGGCCATGGCGAGGAGCGCATCGGACGCCACAGGGGGCTTCCCAGCGGCCTTAGACGACGTGTTCTGGGCCTCGATGGCCTGCCGCACCGCCTGCAGGCCCCCGCGCAGGAGCTGCTCGGCCACGGGGATCTGCTCGGGACGCAGCGTTGCCAGCATGGCGTTGCGGTGGACGGTGGACGTCGGCGCGGCGGGACGCTCGCCGCGCGCCGGGCGCCCGTCGCCTTCGCCCGGGCGCCGCCCGCCGGTTCGCCGCGGGCCGCTCCCGCGGGGACGGTCGCCCCGCCCCTCGCGCGAGGCACCCTCTGCGTCGGCGCCTGCGCCGGGGCCGCGACGCCCGTCGCGGCGCTCCCCGCGTCCGCGCTCCCCCTCGTCGTCACGTCGCCGCTTCCCCGAACCCGCAGCGAAGATCACCGACACGTCGGGCGCCCGCTTCGGGGTGCCCTTCACCTCGATGCGTCCCTCCGTCTTCTCAGGCGATCGGACGGGCTTGGCCGAGGTGAGCGAAAGGACCTCGATGCCCTCGAGGCCGACCTCGATGTCGGCCCGCAGGACGGCACCGACGGCCTCGCCGGACGGCACCAGTGAAGCGTCGACGGTGCCCTTGGGCTGGCGCGCCCCGGCGGCCCGCCAGGTCCACGACCCGTCGCCCATCCGGCTCGTCAGCTCAATATCAATCCGGCGTGACATGCGGCGGACACGCTACCTCGCCTGGCACCGTGCCCTGATGACGGCCGCGGATCTGCATCCCATAACATGGGTCGGACGTCCGCGGAGTGCGGGAGCCGCCGGGACGGGTAACCACCCATCGTGAAGCGGTGTGACGGAACCACGTCCCTTCAGGAGGATCCACATGAGTGAGGACACCGAGCAGCCAGGACCTGAGTCCGCTGCCGGCGCGCCCGAGGCGACCCCTCCGGCAGAACCCTCCGTCGAGCCACCAGCCACCTCGCCGCCGGCGACCGGGAGCCCCGGCGACGCGAGCCCGGCCGAGGAGCCGGCCTCGCCACCGATCCCACCCCCGATCGCACCGTCGTCGTACCCACCGCCACCCGCCTGGCCGTCACCGGGGCGTGACGACACCCAGCCGACGCCCCCGATCGCGCCGGCGGCGGTCCCGTTCTCCTACCCGCCCCCGCCCGACCTGACCCTGACCGGTGCGCCGGAGCCCACGCGCGGCACCTCGGGCGGGGCGTCAGGCCGGTTCCGCACCTGGCTCCCGGTGGCCATCGTGGCGGCACTCATCGGTGGGGCGGTGGGCGCTGCGGTCACCGCCATCGCCGACCACAACGGCAACAGCGGCACCTCCGGCGTCACCATCCACGAGAGCAACGCGTCGCCCGGCGCCGCCGTGCTCAGCGGCAACGTCACCATCCCCCAGCTGGTCGACAAAGTCATCAACGCCGTGGTGTCGATCGACGTCAAGTCCGGGGGGAACGAGGACGAGGGCACGGGCATGATCATCACGTCCAACGGGGAGGTGATCACGAACAACCACGTGATCGAGCTCTACAGCGAGGGCGGCGGCACCGGTTCCATCACGGTCACCGAGTACGGGCAGACCAAGGCGCTGCCGGCGACGCTCATCGGCTACGACCAGACCAAGGACGTGGCGCTGCTCAAGATCAACAACGCATCGAACCTGCCCTCGGTGACCTTCGGCGACTCGTCCAAGGCCGTGGTGGGTGACGCCGTGGTGGCGATCGGCAACGCACTGGGATTGTCGGCCGGCACGCCCACGGTCACCCAGGGAATCGTCTCGGCTCTCGGGCGCTCTGTCACCGCGGGTGGCGTGGGCACGCAGACCGAGACGCTGCAGAACCTCATCCAGACCGACGCCGCCATCAACGCCGGCAACTCTGGGGGGCCGCTGATCGACACGGCGGGCCAGGTCATCGCCATGAACACCGCCGTCGCCGGGACCTCCAGCGACGGCACGTCGTCGCAGAACATCGGCTTTGCCATTCCCATCGCCCAAGTGGAGTCCCTGCTGCCCGAGCTCCAGAAGGGCGGCCAGGCCGGAAGCGGAGGCGGCTACCTTGGTGTCGACATCACCACCCTGACTCCCGCTCTCCGCCAGCAGTACGGCTTCACGCCGACGTCGGGTGCGGTGATCCTGAGCGTGGTCTCCGGGTCGCCGGCCGCCAAGGCGGGCCTGGTCCAGGGCGACGTCATCGTGAACATCGCCGGCACCACCATCACCTCGGCCGAGGATCTTCAGAAGGTGATCCAGAACGCCAAGCCGGGACAGTCGGTGAGCATCACGTACTACGTCGGTGACAGCAAGCGGACGACGACGGCGACGCTGGGGAACCAGCAGGAGGCCCAGCAGCAGCAGTCGCAGTCGGGCAGCACCACGAACCCGTTCGGCGGGGGAGGGTTCCCCGGCTTCGGCAACTCCGGGAGTAGCGGGAGTACCGGGAGTACCCCCTAGTCAGCCGGTCGTGGCCGGCGGGACGTCGAAGTTCCGGTCTGGATGGGCGGGCGGAACGTTCATCGAACCTCCGCTCGGCTGCCACCCACTGGCCTCGATGTCCTCGAGCACGTGCGCCATGTTGTAGGTGTCCTCCTCGTAGGAGAACTTCCCGTCGCCGGCGTAGATGAGGCGCGAGTACCCGGACTGGCGGTACGGCGTTCCGTCCGGCCTCGTGCGCGGCATGATCTGCGTCCACTTGACCACGACGTCGTTCCCCTCAATCGCCGTGAACTCAATGGGGAACTTCCAATCCTCCATGCCCACCATGGAGTCGACCAGCCACCGCGCGATGGTCTCGCGACCCTCGAGGCGGCCCCAGGCGCCGTCGATGTACACCGCATCCTCTGTGTAGAAGTCGGCCAGGACCCCGAAGGCGTCCGGCTCGAGCCCTTCGTCGATCCGGCGACGCAACTCGTGGTAGCGATCCACGGTCGCCCGGACCTCCTCACGCGGAAACGCCATGGTCCACCCTCCCTCAGCGGCCTGCCGCGTGCTCGCGGTAGGCCTTCCGGCACGATTCCAGCTCGGCCAGCGCCTTCTCACGATCGCCGAACCCCTGCACCTCGGTCGACTTCTGCGGCTCGAGGTCCTTGTAAATGCTGAAGAAGTGGGCGATCTCGTTGCGCAGGTGCTCGGGCACGTCCTCGATGTCGACGGCACCGTCCCACTGAGGATCGTGCTCCAGGACGCAGATCAGCTTGGCGTCGACGCCCTTCTCGTCGCGCATGGAGAACATGCCCAGGATCCTGACCCGGACGACGCAGCCGGGGAAGGTGGGATCGGCAACGAGCACGAGCGCGTCGAGCGGGTCACCGTCGCCCGCAAGCGTGTCGTCCACGAAGCCGTAGTCCGCCGGATAGGTGGTGGCCGTGAAGAGGCGGCGGTCCAGCCGGATGACGTGCTGCGCGTGGTCGTACTCGTACTTGTTGCGACTGCCGGTGGGGATCTCGATCACCACATCGATCGCCTCGTCGGGGCGGGTGCCGGGCACCGGCCCACCGTAGTGCTCAGGGGCGGTAGTACGCATTGGTCGGCGCGTGCCGCGCCGCCAGCGCGTCGGAGACCGTCGGGTTCCCCGCCCGGCCGGCCCTGAGCGCCAGGAGCGTCGCCGCCTTGTTGTTCTCGAACACCGCCCGCTCCTCGGCCGCCTGCGGGTTCACCCAGACCGCGGCAATGAGGAGTAGCGACGCCACCTCGCCCTCGGGCACGGTGCCCTCGGCCACGGCCTCCATCACCCCCGCGGCGACGCCGGCGTGCGCCGCGCCCCAGGTGAGGGTGGCGTGGCGCTCGCCCTCGATGGCCGCCTTGTTGACAAAGAGGGTGAAGGGACGGACTGCGGTGCCGGGCGCCACGGTGGCCACGAAGGCCACATGACCTGCCCGGGGCGTGGCCAACGCCGTCACCCACGCGGTCTCGACGGGACCGCCCGTCTCACCGAGCACCGTGTTCACATGGGCGGCCTCGGCGCCCTCGCCGACGAACGACTCGCCGAAGTCGGTGCTCATGTGGTCACGGCCAGGTCTCGGGGGGCACGTCCAGCGCCTCCGTACGCCCGTAGCGGTCCGCCCGCAGGAGGTCGCTGCCCATGGTGCCCGGCTTCGTGTCGTAGGCGAGGAGGCCGACGTGACGCCAACGGCCGCCGACGATGGGACTGACGCGGTGCAACGAGTGGCGACCCTCGAAGATCAGGAGGGTGCCCGGCGTCATGGGTAGTGTCTCGACCCGCGACCGGTCGCCCGAGAGCACCGCGGCGACCTGGTCGTAGCGCTCGTCCTCGACGCTGCGGAGGCGCGGCACGACCTCGAAGTCCCCGCCGGCCTCGGCGGGCTGGATGGCGAGCGAGACGACGAAGTCCGTCTGGTCGAAGTGCCACTGCAGCTGGTCTCCCTCGCCCATCACTGCGAGGTTGAGCGCGCCGAAGGGGTCCGCGTACCGGAAGATCGGGCCGCGGTCGAGCGCGGCCTCTATCAGGTCCTTGAGCGGGTCCCACTCGTAGAGGCAGCGCAACGGCGAATGGAGCGGCGTGACGTCGTAGGCGACGGCGCGCACGGCGTAGTCGGCGAAGTGCAGGCGCGGGTGGTCCGGGGGCAGCGCGAAGTCGGGGAACTCGAGGTAGGCCGTGCCCTGGCCGCCTGAGGCGTGGGCGCGGGGCGCAAGCGCATCGGCGTCACGCACGAGCTCGGCGACGCCGGCGGGGGAGAGGAAGCCGGGTATCTCGGCCGCCCCACGCGCCAAGAGCTGCCGGCGCCCCTCGGCCACGACGCCGGCATAGGCGTTGGACTGCTGCGTGGTGACCGGATAACGCTCCAGGTCAACGAGCCGGGCGGGGTCACTACCGGGGACGGGCACCGACAACCGACCGTACCAGCTGCCCGTCCGCGTCAGCCACGATCGGCCGACGCCATCGAAGTGGCCGCGCCGCCCTCCCGAGGACCGTGCGAACGTGGGTGCGAGCACCCCGTGGACGAAGGGGTCAAAAGGCAATCATCCGATGTGCGAACGTCACGACCCAGAGGACAGCGATCACGGCAGCGACGAACCTCAAATCCCTTTCGGAATCCAAGAGAAGGACCACGGACAGCACGTAGAGATCCTCGAATCCTCTGAAGTCTGCATGGCTGAGCCAGAGCGCACGGGACAAGGAGATGCACAGGGCTGCCGCGAAGACCCATGCCCACTTCTCGTGTGCGGGCGCGCGTGAACGCCGCAACACTGTGCCGGCAGACACAGCGACCTGGGCGAGTCCGGCGAGCTCGGCCCACCAAATGACGGCATGTTCGGATGGAAGGAGACCCACGTACTGCCACATGGCCACAGCTGCGGACTCAAATGGCGCGGTGATGTTGTTGGTGGTATCCGTGCGCAACGGAATCGCGCCATAGAGGGACCATCCGACGAACTCCCAACCGACGTAGGCCAGCGCGGGCAACAGCCATGCCACATCGGTTTGGCCGGGGCGGTCTCTCCCTCGCACAAAAGCGATCACTCTCGCGAAGGCGAGCCCGCCGACGACCACAAATGCGGTCTCCCGGCTCAACACGGCCGCTGACAGAGCAACGGCGGCCCACACGGAACGCTGGCGTCGGAGCAAAAGCAGGCCCACGAGGACGAAGAGAACCTCGCAGATCTCGGTCAGATCCCTCCCCAACGTGAAGAGGAATCCGAAATATCCCGCGACGAGGAGGCCGTATGCGGGGTGTCGGTTGCACTGGTATGCGAGCTACGCACTGACACCGGCAAGGACCGCGAGGGCGAGGACGTTGACCAGGACCAGTGACCGCGGGACGAGTCCGTGCCTTCCACCCGCTGCCAGCCACACCAGCAACGAATACGTGATCCGTTGCACGCGATATGCGTTGTCGAACGTGATGCCGTATGCGGTGTGACGGAGGTCGAACGGATCGAGCGCCAAACGGTAATAGAACTGACCGTCGTATCCGGAACCTGAAGCGATTGTGATTCCAATCGGAGTCTTGCCCGGCTGCGCAAAGGTGGTTCCGACCCCGATGAAGCGGCTGAGGTTGCCATGCGCGAAGAATTCCAGCCGCCCCAAGGTGAACACGCCAGCTGCGAGACCGGCGAGAACGCCAACGAGCGGGGGCATCAGTCGATCCTGAGCCGATGCCGTGCGTCGCATATAGGTGCTTAGTTAGCGGCGCCGAGATGTGGGACGGCTGATTGCGGGCTGTCAGTCCGCTGGCAAGACGTGACCACTCATCGGGAACCCCACACAGAGAGCGGTTCGATTCGCAAGGGCGTGCACCCGTTCATTGCGAGCCTCTCTCGCGCGTCACGGTCCGGGTGGAACCGGCGCTTGTCGCGGCGGCCAACGCTCCACCCGTGCTGAGAACGCTCACGAAGAGGGCACGCCGACTTCCCGTTCCGCCGGGACTGCCATCCGTCCAGGCCGAGAACACGAGAAAGTCCCGATCTTGGCCCACGAAGACGTCGGGTCCGCCCGGTCCGGCCATGCCGGGCTGCGAGGACAGGACGACGTGCGTGTCCGCTTGGTCGCACGGTCCCAGGGGCGAGGTGCACGTCGTGAGCCCGATCGCGTAGTGGCTGGTGTCCCAACGGTTGGCACTGAAGAAGAGATCGAGGTGCCCTCCGATGTCAGCGAGCGCGGGACCCTCGACGATGCCGTCCTCCCACCCCTGGCTGGCCGTCAGGAGCACAGCCGGGCTCCCGATCAGGGAGGAGTCCAGCTGTGAGAGCCGCTGGGCGAAGATCTCACCTGGTTGGTCTTTTCCCGTGTCGGCCTTCCAAACGAGAAAATCGCCCGCCGCGGTGCGAAAGACCGACGGGTCGATGGCTCCTTGATGATCAGAGCAGATCAACGGGCTCGGCGACGTGTCGAGGAAGGGCCCCGTCGGGGACGGGGCGACGGCGCGACCGATGCATTCCTCGCCGTTCGTATCGAGAGTGCTGAAGAAGGCCTCGTAACCGCCGCTGGGAGCCGCGGCGACCGACGGTGCCCAGGTGAAGCCGCTGAGGTCGGCTGCCCAAGAGGGAAGGAAGGCCATGGCATCACCGAGGCGCTGCCAATGGACCAAATCGCTCGAGCTCATGACGGGCAAATTCTCTCCGTCGACATTCGTGCTGTAGGCGTAGTAGGTGCCTCCGACGAAGAGGGTGCTCGGATCCGGGAAGTCTCCGTCGTAGACAACCCGCGGCGTTCCGATGGACAGCCCATCCGATGTCGCGGTTGCGGCGCCGGCACTCTCCGCACCGCAGAACCCCAGACCGAAGACGATGACAGCGCAGCACAGACCAAGCGTTCTCATTGAGGCGACTTCACACCTCGTGGTGGCGGCCCGCCCGACGCACGCGGGACTAACCCTGGACGGTGAAGTTTCCGCCGCCGCCTCCGCCGCCGATCCGCGAGAAGAAGCCGCCGGCGCCACCCGGGAAGCCACCACCACCGCTCCCGCCGCCCAGCAGGCTGCCCACACCGCCGACGGTGTTGGTGTTCGACGACGGCACTGCCTCGGCGTAGTCAGCCAGCACGACGCTCTGACCCGGCGAGAGCCCCGAGCGGACCTGGGTGTAGACGTCGCCCACCATCCCCACCTTGATCACCTTGCGGGTGAGCTGCCCGTTGGCGAGCACGAGGACGTAGGAGGCGGTGCCGAGCGACTCCACGGCTGAGGTCGGGACGGCGACGACGTTGGAGACACCTCCGGTGGAGATGGTGACGTTGGCCTCCGATCCCGCGTACAGGGTGTCGGCCGTCGCAGGCAGCGCAACGACGACGGGGTAGGTGTAGCTGCCGTTGCTGCTCGACTGCACTGGGCCTACCTGCGCCACCGTGCCCTCGAGCGTGCCGTTGACCCCGTCCACTTCGACCTTGGCCGACTGGCCAGCCTTGACCGATGGCACCTGCGAGCTGTCGAGCGTTGCCTGGGCCTCGTATGAGTTCGTCCCGACGATGCTGATGATCTCGGTGCTCGAATTGGCGCTGACGGTGTCGCCCGTGGTGATGCCGACCGAGACGACCGTTCCGTTGATCGGGCTGGTCAGAGTCGCCGCGTTCAGTGACTGCTGAGCCTCGGTGAGATTTGCGGTCGCCGTATCGATCGCCGCCTGGTCCGACGCGATCTGCTGAGGGGTATCGGTGTTCGCCGACGCCCCGCCACTGCCCGTGCCGCCGGCGGGGCTCCCCGTCGAGCCGGTGCCCGTCGATCCGGTGCCCGTACTCGCCGATGCGCCAGTCCCGGTGCTGCCTGTGCCGGTGTTGCCGGTGTTGCCGGTGTTGCCCGTGATGTCGCTCGTCAGGGCCGCCACGTGGCCGGACTGGGTGGGGGAGGATCCCGAGTTCCCAGTGGCGCCAGCGCCGCTGGGAGCGCCGGAGCTGCTTCCTCCGGTGCCAGTGCCCCCGCTGCCGGTTCCGCCGGTGCTGCCGCCAGACGACCCTTCTCCGAGCGCCTGTCCCAACGCCGTCTCGTCCTTGGACACGGCGGTCTCGTCCTTGGACACCTGCTGCTCGTCGGCCGACACTGTCTGAAGGGCGGCCTCGCACGCCGTCTGGCCGGCGGGGGAGCTCGTGTTGGCGCTGGTGCAGTCCGACTGCGCCTGGGCGAGGTCTGCCGCCTCCACTTGCTGGTCGGTCGACAAGGTGGACTCGTCTTGGGTCAGCGTCTTTTGGTCCTGGGTCACGGCTGAGTTCGTACCGGTGCCGCCACTGCCACCTGTTCCGCCACTGCCACCTGTTCCGCCACTGCCACCTGTTCCGCCACTGCCACCTGTTCCGCCACTGCCACCTGTTCCGCCACTGCCACCTGTTCCGCCACTGCCACCTGATCCGCCAGTGCCGCCGGTGCCAGCAGTGCCGCTCGGGCCGCCGCTGCCGCTGCGGGTGGGCTGGGTCGTGCCCGTGCTCCCGGAACCCGCACTCGTGGAGCCCTTGGATGACGAGGAGGATGAGGAGGATGAAGAGGAGGATGAAGAGGAAGAGGACTGGTTGGCCTCGTCCTCGGCCAGCTTCGCCTCGTCGGCGTTCACCGTGGACTGGTCCGAGGAGACCGACTCGCTCATCGCCGTCGTGTCCAAGGTCGCGAGCGTCTGCCCGGGGGTGACCTGCTGGCCGGGGCTGACGCTGACGGACGTGACCTGGCCGCCGACCCCGAAGGCGGCCGAGGCGTTGCTGACCGGCTCGATGTTGCCGACGACAATGAGCGTCGTGGCGATGTCGGCCCGGGTCACCGTGACTGTTCGGTACCCGGTGCTGCCGCCGCTCACTTCGGCCCAGGCGGTCGCAGCCCCGCCGGCCACGAGCACCACCACGAGCCCGCCCACCAGGACGGCCCGCCGGTGACCGGCACGACCCCAGCCCGAACGACCCAGCTTAGGCACCGCCACCGCCTGGTCCGCCGAAGAAGCCGCCACCACCGCCGGGACCGCCGAAGCCACCGGTGCAGCTTCCCCCGCTGCTCGGGGTGATGCGCACCGTCGTGGCCGACACCGAGCCGTTGGTCGCAGCCGGCCCGAAGGCACTGACGCAGTCACCGACGGCGAGGTCAGTGGCGGCCGCCGCCTGCGTGGCGCTGACGGTGGTCGAACCCGACGTCGTGACCGTCAGCGTCTCGATCTTGGGCTGGGTCGGCTTCTTGGTCTTCGAGTTCGAACTCGACTTGCTGGGACGCCCGAACGAGCCGCCCGACAGCGAGACCCCCGAGACAGTGAAGGTCGAACCGTTGACTGCCGTCACTTTGCCCGAGGCGACGTCGAGGTTCGCCAAGGCCTTGCGGAAGTTGTTCGCGCCAGACCCCGAAGGGAAGGACGGACGGGTGCCGTTCGGTGCTTCGCCGCCCCGGAAGGCGAACCCTCCTCCGCCGGTGCGCCCGGGGAAGCCGCCCGGAGTCGTGCCGGTGGCCCCGGAACCAGCGGCCCGGCCGCCGGTGCAGGTGCCGGTTGAGCTCGGCGTCGTCACGGTCAGGCTGCGAGCGGCGACCGTCTTCTTTGAGCTCTTCGACGCGGTGCCCGTCGCGGTGACACAGTCGCCAACGGCGACAGAGGCCACCGCCTCGGTCACGGTCTTCGAGAACTGCGTCGTCCCGGTCCACGTCACCGTGGTCTGGCCACTGGATTGGTTCTGCACTTCCATGCTCGAGGCATTGAGCGCGGCCACGCTCCCGCTGGCCCCGGTCGGGGCGTTCGCCGGCGCGGCGGCGGACGCCGGGGCGGCGATGGCCACGACGGCCGCGGCGACCGCGGCGGCCATGGCCCCGGATCCCAGGCATCGTGCCCACCGCCCACTGTTGCTGGGTCGACTGGTCGGTGTCTGCATGTGGATGGTTCCTCTCTTGTTGCTGTGCTTGTGGTGATGGAAGGGCATTCGTTAGCCCTACTCGCTGCGCAGGGCGTCGATAGGGGCCAACGCGGCAGCCCGGCTCGCCGGGTAGACGCCGAAGAGCACCCCGATAGCGAGGGCAATGGCGAGGGCACCGACGGCCGCGGTGGGGCTCGTCGAAATGGGGTCGCCGATGAGGCCCGGCAGGTAGATCACGCCGAGCATCCCGGCCGCGACGCCAAGGATGCCGCCGATCACCCCGAGGACCGAGGCCTCGACCAAGAACTGACGCCGGATGACGCGCGGTGTCGCCCCGAGCGCCTTGCGCAGCCCGATCTCGCGGATGCGTTCGGTCACCGACACCAACATGATGTTCATGACCCCGATGCCGCCCACGATGAGCGAGATCGCCGCGATGCCGCCGAGCAGGATCGTCAGCGTGTGGTCGACCGAGGTGTTGGCGGCGATCAGCGACTGTTCGGAGGTGATCGTGAAGTCGGCCTCGGTCGGGTTCGTGATCCCGTGCAGCTCGAGGAGGAGGTGGTCCGCCTCTTGGTAGGCGCCGGTCAGGTCGGCCGAAGACCGGGCCTGGACAGCGATGGAGCTGACCGAGTTGCGCGAGGTGCCCCCAAAGATGCGCTCGGCCCCCGTGGTGATGGGGATGATCAGGGTGTCATCAGGGTCCGAGGTGCTCGACGACGAGCTCGAGGCGCCCGAGGAGGTGAGGACGCCGACCACCGTGACGGGGGTGCCGTTGACGTCGACGCTCTGGCCGACGGGGTCGCCTCGGGTGAAGAGCTCCGATGCCGTCGTCGCCCCGAGGACGGCGACGGCGGCGTGGTCCTGGAGGTCCTGGCTGTCGATGAACCGGCCCTCGGCCAGCGTGCGGCCCCGCACGCTGAGCCAGTTCGGAGTCGTCCCCTGCACACTGGTCGTCGCCGTCTCGCTGCCCGCGGTCAGCACCTCGGTCTGAGACGTGATCGGGGCGACCGCCTTGACGTCGGGCGCGTCGACGGGCGACGAGAGTGCGGACACGTCGGCCATGGTGAGCGTCGACGCGCTCCCGAGCGCCTGTCTGATGCCGCTGCTCGAGGTCGAGCTGCCCGGGGTGATGGTCAAGACGTTGGAGCCCAGCGCGTTGATCTCGGAGGTCACCTGGCCCGAGGCCCCTTCGCCGAGCCCGACGGCGATGATCACACCGGCAATGCCAATGAGGATGCCGAGCACAGTGAGGGAGGAGCGAAGCCGGTGGCTGCGCACGCCGTTCACCCCGGTCCGGAGGGTTTCGAGCCAGCTCATCGGATGCTCTGGCTCTCGAGGTGGCTCTCGTCTCTCTCCGAGAGCAGCCCGTCACGGATGCCGACGACCCGGCCCGCGGCCGAGGCAACCTCGGCGTCGTGCGTGATGAGCACCAGCGTGCGTCCGGCATCGTGCAGCTCACCCATGAGGCGCATGACATCGGCGGCCGAACCCGAGTCGAGGTTGCCCGTCGGCTCGTCGGCCAGGATCAGGTCGGGCTCGGTCACCAGCGCGCGGGCGACGGCGACACGCTGCTGCTGGCCGCCCGAGAGCTCGCCGGGCCGGTGATGGATCCGGCCGGCCAACCCGACGCGGCCGAGGGCCTCGACGGCGCGTGCCTTGCGCTCGCTCCGGGAGACGCCGGCGTAGGCGAGGGGGAGCTCCACGTTCTGCCAGGCCGTCATGGACGGCAACAGGTTGAACTGTTGGAAGACGAAGCCGATACGCCGGTTGCGCACCTCGGCCAGGGCGGTCTCGCTCATATGGCTGACGTCGTCACCCGCCAGGTGATAACGGCCTGCCGAGGGAACATCGAGGCAGCCCAAGATGTGCATAAGCGTGGACTTGCCCGAGCCCGAGGGCCCGATGATGGCGACGTACTCACCCTCTTCGATCGTGAGACTCACGCCGCGCAGGGCGGCGACCGAGAGAGAGCCGGTCCGGTACACCTTGGTGACCCGTTCGAGGTCGATGACGGGTGCGAGCGTCGTGAGGGCGGGCGTGCCTTGGGGAGGCGTGACGGTCATGGTCAGCCCCCGCCGGTGAAGCCGCCAGCGGGGAAGCCCCCGCCGCCCGAGAACCCGCCGCCTCCGCCGCCGGGGAAGCCACCGGCTCCGCCCAGACCGCCCCCCCGGGTGCCCGTGCCCCCGAAGATGCCGCCGCCGGTGCCCCCGGGAGCCTTGAACGTGATCTCGCGCTCGAGGACCTTGGCGCCGGCACTCACGCCGCTAATGATCTGGGTCTCGCCGTTCTCGGCGGCGCCGACGGTCACGTCCTTGACCACGTGGGCCCCGTTCACCACCTCGGTGACGGTCGCCTGGCCGCTTGAGGTGTACGAGATGGCGTTGGTCGCCACCTCAGTCACGTCATTCAGCTGCTTGACGATGATGCTGACATCCGCGCTCGCCCCGGCGTAGAGGCCCGACGGGTCCCCCGTCACGTCGATGACGACCGGGAAGGTCGTGACGTCCGAGCTCTGACTGCCGACCAGGCTGATGGAGCCCACCGTGCCGTAGATCGCCGACGAGCTCGAGGTGGAGGAGGTCGCCGCTGGTGCTGCCGTCGACGAGCTCGAACCACTGCTGAGCGTGATGTCGGCTTGGTCTCCGTCCGTGATCTGGCCGATCTGGGTGTCGTCGACGGTCGTGTTGACAATGTAGGAGTCGGTGCCGATCACGACGATCTGGCCGGAGCTGCTGCTCGAGCTGCTGCTCGACGCGGCCGACGCCGCGCTCGAGGAGCCAAGGCCACTGCTGCCGGTGCCACTGCTGCCGGTGCCACTGCTGCCGGCGCCTCCGTTCCCCGAACCCGTGCCGGTCACGAGCTGGCCGACCGTGAGATCCACCGAGGCCACGGTGCCCGAGATGGTCGAGGTGAGCGAGGCGTCGTTCAGGTTCGTCTGGGCCGTCGAGAGCGACGACTCGGCGGACGTGACCGAGGCCTGGTCGGTGTCGAGTGTGCTCTGTGACGCGCCGGCTGCCTGGTCGCTCGAGAGCCGGTCCTGGGCCGAGGTGAGCTGCGCTTGCGCCGCGCTAACCTCTTCGGAAAGCGCCGTCGTGTCGACGGTGGCCAGCACCTGACCGGCCGTGACGGTCTGGCCTGCCTTGACGTCGACCGCAGTCACGGTGCCCGAGACGGGGAAGTTCAGATTGGCCTCGCTGGCCGGCTCGATCGTCCCCGAGCTGGCGACCGTCTGCTGGATGGTCCCCGTGGTCACGGGGACGGTCACCGTCGTGATGGAGAGGCCGGCAGGGGTGGACGAGCCCGACGTGAGCCACAGGGGCAGGGCAACCGCGGCTGCAACGACGACGACGACCGCACCCACGATGGGCCAGCGGTAGCGGCGCCAGCGCGAGACCGGCTCGCGAGCGAGAACGTTCTCGTCGTCGAGCGGGAGCTCCTCCGTCAATTGAACCGGTTCGTCCTGGCTCACGGTTGAGGAGACTCTGACCATGTGCCTAGTTCAACCCAGCCAAATCATACTCAGCCCACATTGCGCTGTGAGCCGGCTTGGTATTGGATGTAAGACCTCGCTAAGAGCCCAGGTCAGCGAGCTGAGGCCCGCATCCGCCGGAGGCGCACAGCCGGCTCTGGGCGTCCTCTCATTTCCGAAGCGCAGAGTGATCGACAGCCCACCGGTGCCGCCGGGAGTGTTCGTCTCCCTTTCGCCCCCCGCCCACTCCCGGCACCGGTGCGGCTTCGACGCATACCGTGACACCGTGCGCCACGGCACCCCGGACGACCTCGCCGCTCTGACTGGCCTGCTGGCTCGACTCCGAGCGATCGAGGGCCTGGTGGAGCGCCGGCTCGGGGTTTTTACCGGCGGCCCCGGGCCTTCTTGCACTTCCACCACGACCCGAAGGGCATGTTTGCGGACGTCCGCTTCGGCGACGACTTCGTGCGTCTGCCGGTCGACACACTGGCCCAGCAGGCGGATCTCGTGGCCCGGGTGCGCGCGGCGGCGGGGGAGCAGGGCACCCGCTGAGTGCGACGAACTGCGCCTGATCGCCAAACCATGCGACGGACCATGGGGGGCGGGCTATGAGCACAGGACGCCATGTGGAATGACGAACAGCCTGGACTTCGACTTCGGCGGCACGTCGGTCCGGGCGACCGGCGGGGACGAGCGGTAGCCGGCCCGCCATCGCATCGCGTGTTGCCGTCCACGAGGAACGGCCAGATCACGTCGGGCCCGACCGGCCGGGCCCGGTGGCTCTGGCCGAGACCACGAGCCGCCGACGCCCACAGTCGAGCAAAATCGAACGTATGGGCCTGCCGACTTTGGTCAATTGGGCGCTCGTCCTCACTGCTCACCGCATTTCCACTCCGTCTCACGCCGCCGGGCTCTGTTCGCGCCAGGCCCTCAAGGCGACACCTTCCGCCTGCGGGGCGCTCTGACTGCCCCGCTCCTGACCAGTGTATTTTCTACGAGTGACCGCCGATAATGTTCATTATGTTAAGTTATATTCGGATTCTGGAGAGTGCCCCAGTCGGACGCCCGAGATGACGCTCCCCCCGGACCGCGGTCACTGCGGTCCGTCGAGCAGCTCTGGGCTTGCCAGGTGCGATCGGCGGTACGGAGCCGGCATGGACGGTTGGTTGGCGTCGGCTCGCCGGATCGCCGCAGCCGTGAAATCCTGCCCGTCTGGACTCGGCATACTGAGTGCGCTGTCACCGCCGGCCCCGAGTTGGGCCATCGCACAGAAGCTCCGCTTGGCCGGCCAGGACGCATCATCGTCGGAGAGGTATCAAAAGAGGCTTGATTTGAGCTCTGATTTTCACTAAAGTGACAAGCAACAAGTCCCCTTGGTTGACGGTTCAAAGTCCGGACGGATGAGAAGGGGAAATCCCAGGTAGAGGACTTGTAGAGCCCGCCAAATGTGGGTACTATCCCCGGAATGTCCGGGGTTTTTTGCGCGTCTGCCGTTGCGCGTGATTTACCGGTGATGCGGTACCGATGAGCCCAGCTCCGCCACTCCCCGATCCCGAGCTCCTGGCCGAGCAGGTACACCTCGACCACACGCTGGAGTCCCTCGCGGCCATGCGCCAGCGGGCCGAACGGCTTCTGCAGGACCTCATCGGTGCCGGGAATCCCGACCTCGACTACGTGGCGGCTCTCTCTCGTCGCGTGGCACTCCTGGCGGACAGTCCACGGCCCCTCCTGTTCGGCCGCATCGACGAGGAAGAGGGCCCCATGTGGCACATCGGCCGCCGCCACGTCGAGGACACTCGATCCGACCCGGTCGTCGTCGACTGGAGGGCCCCCGTGGCCGTCCCGTTCTACCGGGCCAGCACGAAGGATGCTCTCGGGCTGGCCCGGCGGCGCCAGATCATGGTGGACCGCCGATCCGTTGTCGCCGTGGCCGACGACCTCTTCGGTGGCGCCGACGGCGATGCCGGCGCCACCCGTCTGCGCGGCGGTGATGCGCTGCTGGCCGAGCTCGAGCGAGCCCGCACGGGCGAGATGCTGGACATCGTCGCCACCATTCAGGCGGAGCAGGACGAGATCATCCGCGCCCCGCTGGACCAGCTGCTGACCGTGCAAGGGGGCCCGGGCACGGGCAAAACGGCGGTCGGCCTGCACCGGGCCGCCTTCCTCCTCTACAACCATCCCGCTCTCAGCCGCGATGGCGTTCTGGTGCTCGGCCCGAGCCGCGCTTTCCTGCGCTACATCGCGCAGGTCCTCCCCTCGCTCGGCGAGGAAGCCGTGGTGCAGACCACCATCGCCGATATCGCGCCCAAGGCCAAGGTCCGGGCCGAAGAGCCCATGGACGTGCGCCGCATCAAGGGCGACGCGCGGATGGGTGAGCTCCTCCGGCGCGGGCTCGAGGGACGGCGCCGCACGCTCGACGAGGATGTGAGCCTGCGTGTCCGCTTCGCCCGGGCGACGTTGAGCGCCGAACGGGTCAATGCTCTCGTGGCGTCCATCGTCGCCCGACCCGCCCCGTACAAGGCCGGCCGACTCGCGCTGCGATCCCGTCTCGTCAGCGAGGCCCGCCGGGCCTTCCGCTCCTCGGCCCGGTTGGGTGCCGATGAGGCCTGGTTCGAGGGCGAGCTCACCTCCACCGAGGAGTTCACCGCTCTCCTCGACACGCTCTGGCCCACGGTCTCCCCCGCTGCGCTGGTCCGCGACCTGCTCTCCTCGCAGGCACAGCTGGAACGATTCTCGGTCGGCCTCCTGTCCGAAAGAGAGCGGCAACTGCTGCTCCGGGCGCGTGACGCCACCGTCTCCTCGACGGCATGGAGCACCGACGACCTCGCCCTGCTCGACGAGGCCGCCTTCCTGACCGGCGGGCGGACCCGGACCTACGGCCACATTGTCGTCGACGAGGCTCAGGACCTGACGCCGATGCAGTTCCGCATGATCGCCCGGCGCGCCCCTTCGGGATCCGTCACCGTGCTCGGCGACCTGGCGCAGGCGACGGGCCCGTGGACCTACTCGGACTGGGCGGAGGTGAGGGTCCATCTGCCGGAGGCGGCTCGCCCGCATCACGACGAGCTGACGCTCGGCTACCGGGCCCCGGGGCGGGTGCTCGACTATGCGTCCCGCCTCCTGCCGGTGGCCGCCCCCGGCGTGGGGCCGACCTCCTCCATCCGCCCCGGACGCACCGAGCCGGCAGTGCACACGGTGCCGGCCGACGAACTGGTCGCCGCCGCGCTGGCCGAGTCACGCGCGCAGGCCGCGCAGCACGCGCTCGTGGCCGTCATCGCACCCGAGGAACTCGTGCCGGCGTTGGCCCGGCTGGCCCGGCACGACGCCGACGTCGGCATGCTCGAGCGCGACGCGATGACCCGGCCCATCACCATCGTCCCGGCCCTGGCCGCCAAGGGACTCGAATTCGATGCCGTCGTGGTGGTCGAGCCCGCGGCGATCGCCGGCGAGGACCGCCGGGGCCTGCGACTGCTCTACGTGGCCATGACCCGCCCGATTCAGCACCTGAGCGTGGTACACGCCCGCCCCCTCCCCGGGCCACTCGTGGGCTGAGCGGCACCCTGTCCCCTACGATCGAACTCCATGGCACTAGACGTGGACGGCAAGGTCGCACTCATCACCGGCGGCAGCAACGGCATCGGCGAGGGCGTCGCCCGGCACCTGGCGGGCAACGGTGCGCATGTCGTCATCGCGGACATCGACAGCGCCCGCGGTCGTGCCGTCGCCGACGAGCTGGGTGGGCACTTCGTCCAGACGGACGTGGCCGACCCGGCTGCCAGTACCGCGGCCGTGGCCGGCGCAGTCGAGGCCTTCGGCGGGCTCCACATCGCGCACCTCAACGCCGGAGTGACGTCGTGGTGCGGCATGGGTGACGACTTCGATCCCGAGGCCTATCGGCGTTCCATGTCCATCAACCTCGACGGCGTCGTCTACGGGATCGCGGCCGCCCGGCCCGCCATCAAGGCGAGCGGCGGTGGGACCATCGTGGCCACCGCATCCATGGCTGGCCTGGTGGCGACCCCGTTCGACCCGATCTACGCGGCCAACAAGCATGCCGTCGTCGGACTGGCCCGGTCGCTGGGCCCGGTCTACGAGCCGGACGGCATCCGGGTTCACGCGCTGTGCCCTTCCTTCGCCTACACGAACATCATCAAGGGCTCGGAGCAGACGCTCCTCGACATGGGGTTCCCGATCATCGATGTGGCCGACGTCGTCGCCGCCTTCCAACGCATCCTCGACTCGGAAAGCACCGGCGAGTGCTGGTACGTCGTCGCCGGGCGGAAGAGCGAGCCTTTCCGCTTCCGCCACACGCCGGGGCCGCGCGTCCACTGACTGCTCGCACATCCCCCCGAAGGTGGTCGGGCGTGGGCTGTACCATGGAGAGTCGCAGCGACACCGACCGGCGATGGGTCCCGCCGGGGGGCAGCGCCCCGAACCGCCGACACGACATGGCTGATGGCTCCTGACAGGCGGCACAGGAGGGCCGGGCCATGGACGACCTGCATCAGCCACCGGAGGAGCACGACGCGCTCCGCGAGGGCCCAGAGCACGATCTCATCGACGAGCCCGTGCTCCCGCTCTTCGGGCTCTCGACGACCACGCTGGCGGCCGTCTTCGTCGGTGGTGCGCTCGGCACCGTGGCCCGGTACCTGCTGGAGACGCACCACCCGGTCGCCGCCGACGGCCTTCCCTGGGTCACGTTGCTCGTCAACCTGACTGGCTCCTTCGCCATCGGGTTGCTCATTCCGCTCACCGAGCACGTCTCGCACCGGGCCCCCCTGGTCCGGCCGCTGTTCATCATCGGCTTCCTGGGCGGCTGGACCACCTATTCGACCCTCACCGTCGACGCCACGCTGCTGGCCAAGCACGGTGACATCGCGACCTGCCTCGCCTACCTGGCGGCCACCGTCGTCGGAGGGCTGGCGCTCGTCGTGGCCGGCCACACGCTCGGTCGGAGGGTGACCGAGTCGTGAGCTCCTCCCCCACTCTCGGGCTGGCGCTCGTCGTGGCGCTCGCGGGCGGAGCGGGCGCCGTCCTGCGAGCGCTGCTCATCCATCACCTCGGCGTCCGACGTTCCGATCCTCTGCCAATCGGCACCATGCTGGTCAACGCCTCGGGCTCCCTGCTCCTGGGCGTCCTGACCGGGCTCTCCCTCTATCACGGCCTCGGACCCCACGTGCTGGCCGTGGCCGGGGTGGGGTTGTGCGGCGGGTACACGACCTGGTCGACGGCGAGCTGGGAGACGATCCACCTGCTCCACACGGGTCACCGCACCGAGGCGGTCGTCTACACGTTGGGCGGGCTCGCCGTATGCCTCGCCGCCGCGGCGGCCGGCATCGGCCTCATGGCACTGGTCTGAGCGGTCGCCTCAGGAGGCGTACGCCTCGATGGGCGGGCAGGTGCAGACCAGGTGTCGGTCCCCGTACGCCTGGTTGATCCTCGCCACAGGGGGCCAGTACTTCCAGGCCGTCGCGCCCATGGGGAACACCGCTACGTCACGGTCGTAGGACCGCTCCCAACTCGATACCAGCGACGTCGCGGTATGAGGCGCGCCGCGCAGGGGGCTGTCCTCGGCGGTCCAGCGTCCGCGGGCCACGTCCTCGATCTCGGCCCGGATCGCGATCATCGCCTCGCAGAACCGGTCGAGCTCGGCGAGGTTCTCGCTCTCGGTCGGCTCCACCATGAGGGTGCCGGCGACCGGGAAGCTCACGGTGGGCGCGTGGAAGCCGTAGTCGATCAGGCGCTTGGCCACGTCATCGATGGTGACGCCGGTGGCCTTGGCCAACGCCCGCAGGTCCACGATGCACTCGTGCGCCACCAGGCCGTTCTTGCCCGTGTAGAGGATCGGGTACGAGGGCGCGAGCCGGGCGGCCACGTAGTTGGCGGCCAGGACGGCCGACTTGGTGGCATGGGCCAGGCCCGCACCGGACAACAGGCGCATGTAGGCCCAACTGATGGAGAGGATCCCCGCACTGCCGAACGGCGCCGCGCTGACCGGGCCGATGCCTTCGCGCTGCTCGGGACGCGGGTGCATCGGATGCGACGGCAGGAACGGCACCAGGTGCTCAGCCACTGCCACCGGTCCCACGCCGGGCCCTCCCCCGCCGTGAGGGATGCAAAAGGTCTTGTGCAGGTTCAGGTGCGACACGTCACCACCGAATTGGCCGGGCTTCGCGAGGCCCAAGAGGGCGTTGAGGTTGGCCCCGTCGATGTAGACCTGCCCGCCGTGCTGGTGGACCAGGTCACACATGTCGCCGATGTGCTCCTCGTAGACGCCGTGCGTCGACGGGTAGGTGACCATGATCGCCGCCAGACGCTCGCCGTGCTCCCCGCACTTGGCCCGGAGGTCCTCGAGGTCGACCGTGCCGTCGTCGAGGGCCGCGACCACGACGACTCGCATGCCGGCCATGACCGCGGACGCCGCGTTGGTGCCGTGTGCACTCGACGGGATGAGGCACACGTCGCGCCCGGGCTCGCCGCGGGACTGGTGGTACGCCCGGATGGCCAGGAGGCCGGCCAGCTCGCCCTGGCTTCCGGCGTTGGGTTGGACCGAGACCTTGGCGTACCCCGTCACCTGGGCAAGCCACCTCTCGAGCTCGTCGATCAGCGCGAGGTAGCCCGGGGTGCTCTCCAGCGGCGCGAACGGGTGGATGTCCGCGAACCCCGCCAGGCCGACTGGCTCCATCTCCGTGGTCGCGTTGAGCTTCATGGTGCACGACCCCAGCGGGATCATGCCGCGGTCGAGCGCGAAGTCCTGGTCCGACAGCCGGCGCAGGTAGCGCAGCATGGCCGTCTCGGAGTGGTGCTCGGAGAACACGGGGTGGCTCAGGATGGGCCCCTGACGCAGGAGCGCCTCTGGGAGGGCCGAGGCGACACCCGCTCCCCCACTGCGGGGCGCTCCGAAGGAATGGAGGACCGCCGCCACGTGTACCGCGGTGGTGGTCTCGCTGCACGAGATGCCGACGCGATCGCCGTCGACCAGACGGAGCAACACGCTGCGGGCGCGTGCGTCCGCCACGATCTCGGCGGCCCGGCCGGGTGCCCGGACGACGACGGTGTCGAAGAACTCCTCGTGGTCGAGAACGAAGCCCGCACCACGCAGGGCGGAGGCGAGATCGACCGTCCGCTCGTGGACCCGGCGTGCGATGCCGCGCAGTCCCTCGGCCCCGTGGTACACGGCGTACATGGAGGCCACGACGGCCAGCAGCACCTGTGCCGTACAGATGTTCGAGGTCGCCTTCTCACGCCGGATGTGTTGCTCGCGCGTCTGGAGAGCCAGTCTGTAGGCAGGCCGGTCCTCCGCATCGACCGACAACCCGACCAGGCGGCCGGGCAGGTCTCTCTCGAGGCCGGCCTTCACCGCCATGAAGGCCGCGTGTGGACCTCCGTACCACAGCGGCACGCCGAAACGCTGCGAAGACCCCACGACCACGTCGGCCCCCCATTGGCCCGGAGGCTTCAACAGCGTCAGCGCCAGGAGGTCGGCGGCCACGGTGACCATGGCGCCCCTCCGGTGGGCGTCCTCGGTGAGGGCGGCGAAGTCGCGGACGGCACCCGAGCACCCGGGGTACTGCTGGACGACGCCGAAGCAGTCACCCTCCGGCAGCCCCGCGGTGAGGTCGACCACGTCGACCTCTATCCCGAGCGGCGCGAGGCGTGTCTCCAGGATTGCGATCGTCTGCGGGAGGCAGTCGGCGTCCACGATGACTCGGTGTGTGTCGACCGTGGCGCGCCGGCGCATGAGGGTGACGGCCTCCGCCACCGCCGTCCCCTCATCGAGCAGGGAGGCATTGGCCGTGTCGAGGCCCGTCAGATCGCAGACCATGGTCTGGAAGTTCAGGAGCGCCTCGAGGCGGCCCTGGCTGATCTCGGGCTGATAGGGGGTGTACGCCGTGTACCAGGCCGGGCTCTCGAGCACGTTGCGCTTGATGACGCCGGGGGTGATCGTGCCGTAGTAGCCGAGTCCGATCATCGGCTCGGCGATCACGTTGTCCGCGGCGAGACGGCGCAACTCTTCGAGCACATCGCGCTCAGAGGCGGCTGGCGGAAGGTCCAGGTTCCCGAGGCTCCGCACGCTGTCCGGAACCGCGGCATCCATCAACGCGTCGAGGCTCTCGTACCCGAGGTCCTTGAGCATGCCCGACTGCTCGTCGTCCGAGGTCCCGACGTGGCGGCGCACGAAGTCCTCGAAGGGCTCGAGCTCGCCGGATCCTGCGGCTGGACGCTGTTCGCTCACGGAGGCCTCCTCGCATGTCCGCGGGTCACGCGGAACTCGTTGGACGTCCTCCCCGCTCTGTCATCGGACCTGAGAGTCTCGCCGCACGGGTGCGACTTCCACCTTCGGTGCGGACGCACGGAGCGCCGCTTTCCAGAGTTGCCTCGCCGAAGCGGTATGTCGGCCTGAGAGTTTCTCGGGGAGAGTTGCTCCTCCGGCGTCCCCTCGCCTGCGTACTACGGGGACTCTGGCGCTCCGGTTCAAACGGCGTATTCAGTTGTCGGACCCACTATACGGCACCGGTTCCCGCGGTCGGCAGCCGGCCGGCGCTAGTCGTTCTCCTCGCGTACCGGCCACAAGGGTGGGCGGACCAGGAGAGCCGCCAGCTCACGACCGCGTTGGACCACCGTCACCGCGTCGCCGTCGAGCAGACGGGCGTCGGCGTCCACGAATCCCAACCCGATGCCCCGCTCGCGCATTGGCGAGAAGTTGCCGCTGGTCAGGACGCCGACGCGGTCGTGGCCGCGGGCCACCTCCGAGCCGTCCCGCAACGGCTGTCGGCCGTCGGCCACAAAGCCCCGCAGACGGCGGGCCGGGCCGTTCGCCCGTTCCTCTTCCAGAGCGGCCCGCCCGGTGAACTCTCCCTTGTCCCAGCCGACCACCCAGCCCAGCCCGGCCTGGAGAGGGGTGATGCCCGGACCCAGCTCGTGGCCGTGCAGGGGGAGCCCCGCCTCGAGGCGCAGTGTGTCGCGCGCCCCCAGCCCGGCTGGGGCGACGCCCTGCGCGAGGACCGCTTCCCAGAAGCCCGCCGCCGCCTCGGCCGGCACGGCGCACTCGACGCCGTCCTCGCCCGTGTAGCCGGTGCCGGCGACCAGGCATGTGACCCCGCCCCACTCGAACCGCTCGACATTGAACCGGTGCACCGCTGCGGCCTCCGGCGACACCTGGGCCAGGCGGGCACGCGCCTCGGGGCCCTGCACCGCGATCACCGCCCTCTCCTCGGTGACGTCCGTGCCCCCGATGGCCGCGAGCACGTCGCTCGTGTTGGAGGCATTGGGCATGACGTCGAACCGTTCGTCGTCGACCCACCACACGATGATGTCGTCGACGACCGAGCCGTCTTCGTCGAGGAGATGCGTGTACTGGGCCCGCCCCGGATGGATCCGCCGCAAGTCGTTGCTCAAGGAGCGCTGCAGATGCTCGAAGGCGTCCGAGCCGTGCACGCAGACCGTGCCCAGGTGGCTGACGTCGAAGGCCACGGCCGACTGGCGGCACGCCCGGTGCTCGGCCACCGTGCCCGACGGGTACCCCAGGGGCATGATCCAGCCACCGAAGGGCACCATCTTGGCTCCGAGCGCGACGTGCGCCGCGTACAGGGGTGAGACCCGGGACGGCGTGCCGCTCCCGCTGTCGCCGGCCTTCACACCGCCAGACTAGGCGGCACCGGCGGTGGCGGTCAGCAAGCCGTGCGACGCCAGCAGCGAGGTGTAGTCGCGCTGGTACACGACGTGGATCGGCACCTCCGGGTAGAGCTCGCGCATGCGCCGAACCTTTCGGTTCTTGCGGGTGACCAGGCGCTGGTCCGCCGTCGTGAGCTCAATGAAGACCCCGCGGCCCGGCAAATAGAAGTCCGGGCGGAATCCGGACACGGGTGATCCCTCCGCGTCCCACTCGAGGGGGAACTCCACCGGCTCGTACTGCCAGCGCTCGCCCGAAAGGTCGAGCAGTGCGGCGAACACGCGCTCGGAGGGATGGGCGAACCGGATCTGCCCCGCGGGCACACAGGCCGGATGGCTCGTGCGCCCGTTGCGTGCGGGGTCCGTCGCGCTCACTCCCCCGCGGCCCGCGCCCTGGGCACCCGAGCCGGACGCCGCTTGGCGGCGGCGGCCGGAACCTCGGTGTCGAGGCGCACGATGTCAGCGTCGAGCTCCTCGACGACCCCCGCCAGCGGCACGATGTTGAACACACCCTGGCCACCGGCCAACAGGTCGACGACCTCTCCGTTGGACCAGGCCAGGACCGAGCTCGTCCCGGTGAGCACCAGGTTGGCGGACGCCAGGTCCGAGCCCAGGTCCTCGCGCAGGCACTCGACGGCCCGGCGGGCCGACTGGAGAGAGACACCCGCATCGAGCAGTTGCTTGATCACCTTGAGCTCGAGCACGTCTGAGTACGAGTAGATGCGTCGGGAGCCACTCCCCTTGGCCGAGGCCACGGAGGGTTGGAGCAGGCCCGTACGGGCCCAGTAGTCGAGCTGGCGGTACGTGATCCCCACCAGGCCGCACACCTGCGGCCCGTGAAACCCTCCGACATGGGTGGCGGAACCCTCGGCCATCGCACCTCCTGTGCCTTCTCCCGGGCCGTCACTCTAGTGCACCCCGGACGACACAGCCGTAGTTACGAAGGCGTTATTCGGAAGATATCGCGGGCTCGGCCGGCTCCACCGGCCAGGCCACGACGGTGCCGACCACGGAGAGCCCGACCCGGTGCCCCGGCTCGAGCGGCGTGCCGCCGGTGACCCGCACGACCAGGTCCGGAAGGCCCTCGGACCCGGGCCGGACCCTGACGACGGCATCGTGCCCGAAGTACTCGTAGCTCGCCACCGTCCCCTCCATCGCCCCGGTGGCCACCTCTCCCAACACGATCTGCTCGGGGCGCACCATGACCCGCGCTCCCGCCGCCCGCCGGGCCCGTCCACGCCTCGACGGCGAGGCGGCCGAGTGCGGTGGCGGCGACGGCATCGTGGACCTCGCACTCCAACACGTTGGACTCGCCGAGGAACCGCGCCAGCTCGGCGTCCCCCGGGCGCCCGTACAGCGCTGACGGCGTATCGAGCTGAGCGATCAACCCCCGACGGAGCACACCCACCTGATCGGCCATGGAGAGCGCCTCGTCCTGGTCGTGGGTCACCAGGATGGACGTCGTGCCGGCACGCCGCAGCACCCCGAGCACGTCGGCACGGACCGAGGCGCGTAGCGCCGCATCGAGCGACGCAAACGGCTCGTCGAGCAGCACGATCTCGGGCTCGATCGCCAGGGCACGAGCCAGCGCGACCCGCTGCTGCTGGCCGCCCGACAGCTGGTGCGGGTAGCGCTGTCGGTAGCCCGAGAGACCCACGAACTCGAGCAGCTCGTCAACCCGCTCGCGCCGCTTCGGACCGCGGGCAAGGCCGAACGCCACGTTGCGCCCCACGCTCAGGTGCGGGAACAGGGCCCCCTCCTGAGGCACGTAGCCGATGCGGCGGTGCTCGGAGGGCACGAACCGGTGGCCCCCGTCGTCGACGACCTCCTCTCCCAGACTGACCGCACCCGCGTCGGGGCGCTCGAACCCGGCCACGATGCGCAGCAGCGTCGTCTTCCCGCTGCCCGACGCACCGAGGATGGCCGTGAACGACCCGTGGGGGACCACCAGGTCCACGCCGCACAGGACGCGCTGCGGGCCGAACGACTTGGTCACGCCGTTGATCCGCAGGTCCTTCATGCCGCCACCAGTGCGCCCGGGCCGGGGACAACGACTTGGCCGGCTACCGCCGCCAGCTCGGGTTGGCGGTCGAACCACCGGCCGAGCACGTAGCCGGGCACGGCGGCGATGAGCACCATCACCCCGGCGTAGGGCGCCGCCTGGCTGTAGGAGACGTTCGACTCGTAGGCCCAGAACTGCGTGGCCAGCGTCTGCACGTTGGTCGGATGCAGCACCAGGGTCGCCGTGAGCTCGGTCGCCGTCTCCAAGAACACCAGCGCGAAGGCGGCTGCCAAGCCCGGGCCGATCAGCGGCAGCGTCACGCGCCACAGGACGGAGCGCCGTCGTACGCCGAGCGAGCTCCCCACCTCTTCGAGCCCGACCGGCGACCGGGCCACGGCGGCACGCACCGCGACGACGGCGAGGGGGAAGAACATGATGGCGTAGGTCAGGACGAGCAGCGGGCTGGTCTGGTAGAAGCGGCCCTGCAGGAATTGCTCGGTCACGTACGTGAAGCTCAGCGCCACGACAAGGCCCGGCACGGCCAGGACCAGCATGTTGCTCCGCTCGAGGGCCATGACGCGGCGCCGGGAGAAACGGACCGACAGGAGGGCGATCGGGAGCGCGGCCACGGTGGCGACCAGGCCGGCGGCAGCCGCGTAGGCGAAGGTGTTGCCGGTCGCGATCAGGAGCGACGCCGGCGGCAGCGTGCTGTTCCCGCCCTGGACCATCAGGTAGATGATGGCGCCCACCGGCACGCCGAGGGCGAGTGCGACGAGGAGCACGGCCCCGGCCAGCACGGCGGGGCGTGCCCGGCCCAGCAGCACCGGGCGGATCCGGCGCGCTGCGCCCGCGCCCACACGGGAGGCCCGGCCGTGGCCCCGGACCGAGGCCTCGCTCCCCAGGAGCAGGGCCCCGAGGAGGACCAGGATCACGGAGAGCGCGCAGGCGGCGGGCTCGTTGAAACCGACCTGGAACTGGCTGTAGATCTCGGTGGTCAGCGTCCGGTAGCCCAGGATCTCGAACGCGCCGAACTCGGCCAGCACGACGAGCCCGACCAGGATCGCCCCGCCGAAGATGGCCAGGCGGGCCTGGCCCACGGTCACCGTCCAGAACGTGCGCAATCGGCCGAGGCCCAGGCTGCGCGCCACCTCCTCCTGGGCCGGGTCCGCGGCGCGCAGGCTGGCGGCGACAGGCAGGAACACCAGGGGGTAGACGGCCAGGGTCATCACGAGGACGGCGGCCCAGAATCCACCGATGCCGGGGAAGATGGCCCGCCAGCCGAAGCTCACCACGAAGTCCGGGATGCCCAGCGGGATCACGAGGAGGACCGTGAAGAGACGGCGGCACGGCAGGTCGGTGCGCTCGACGAACCAGGCGGCCAAGGTGCCGACGACGGCACACAGCGCTGTGACAACCAGGAGCAGCGACACCGTGTTCCAGACGAGTACAGCGGTGAGGTTCCGGAACAGGAGCTGGTGCAGCTGAGCCCAGCCCACCTGGACCGCCTGGACCACCAGGAAGACGATCGGGAGGAGCACCACGACCGAGACGAGGACGGCGCCGGCGGTCAGCAGGGGTGGCAGGTGGCGGCGCCCCGGTCGTCGCTGGCGGTGCGCGGCGCCGTCCGTCACAGCAGCTGCGCCTCCTGGAGCAGCTTGATCGCCTCGGCACCCGTGCCCAGCTCCGCCACCGTGATGCCGTTCGGTTCGAGCTGGTCGAACGGGGTCTCGGGCTGCGCCGTCGTGACGCCCGATGCGATCGGGTACTCGAAGCTCTCACTGTGGGCGATGATCTCCTGCCCCTGCACGGAGGTCAGGAAGGCCAGGAAGCGCTGGGCCGCCGCCTGGTGGGTGGACGACTTGAGGATGCCGGCGCCGGAGACGTCGACGACGTAGCCCACGTCGTGGGGGGCGAAGTATGCGATGGCCGAGTGCATGGCCCCGGGGCCGACCTGGGCCCGCTCGCGGTACCAGTAGTACTGGTTGATGATGCCGAGAGCGACCTGCCCGCTGTTGACCTGGGCGGTGATCGTCTCGTTGTCGGGGTAGTCGTGGCCTCCCGCGTTGGCCTTGACCGCATCGAGCCAGCGCAGCGCCTCGTCCTGACCGTAGGTCCGCGCGATGCTCGTGACGATGGGTTGGAAGTCGGTCTCACTGCCGGCGATGGCGATGCGGCCGCTCCACTCGGGGTCGGCCAGGTCCATGGCCGACGTCGGGAGCTGGTCGGGCTTCAGCAGCGCGGTGTTGTAGATCATCACGCTGACGCGGGCCGACACGCCCACCCACCTGCCGTCCGGCGAATTCAACCGTGGCGGCGTCCTGGCGAGCGTCGACGGATCGACCGAGGCAAGCATCCCCTTCGAGGCCAGGTATTGCAGCGGCGGCGAGTTCTCGGTGAAGAAGACGTCAGCCGGCGAATGTGAGCCCTCGGTGACGATCTGATCGGCCAGCACGTCCTCGTCATCGGAGCGCAGGCTCACCGAGATGCCGCTCTCACGCTCGAACGCCGCCACCAGGGCTTCCGTCGTCTGCACGTGCTGGCCGCTGTAGACCGTGAGGCTGGTCGGCCCGCCCCCCGATCCCTGGGCGCACCCGGTCAGCAGGATCGCTCCGAGCGTCGCGGCCACGCAGCCGGACAGGGCGCGCCGCGCGGTCCGCTCCCCCGACCGCCACCGCGAGCCTCGCATCGAACCGTGACACCTCTCCCACCTGGATCGTCCGAAAGTTAGGTAGACCTAACTTTAGGGTCCCCTCAGAACGGCGTCAAGGCGCAGCCCAGCTCAGGCGTCCGGAGACGACCCCCCGGCCACCAGGTCGGCCCTGCCCTCCAGCGGGCTCGACGGCTCGGCGTGGAAGCGGACCGGGATGCGGCCGGCGACGCGGGCCTGCCACCCCGCCTCGACCGCCAGGCGCATGGCCCGTGCCATGGCCACCGGGTCGTGCGCCCGGTTGACCGCCGTGGCCACCAGCACCGCGTCGCATCCCAGCTCCATCGCCAGCGCGGCGTCGGACGCGGTGCCGATGCCGGCGTCGAGGATGACGGGGACCTCGACCGCCTCCCGGAGCAGCGCGATGTTGTGGGGATTGCGGATGCCGAGCCCGCTGCCGATAGGCGACCCGAGCGGCATGACCGCGGCGCACCCGACCTGCTGCAGACGGAACGCCAGGACGGGGTCGTCGGTCGTGTAGGGAAGGACGACGAATCCGTCCTCGGCCAGCTGCTCCGCGGCACACAGGAGCTCGACCGCGTCCGGCAACAGGGTGCGGTCGTCGCCGATCACCTCGAGCTTGACCCAGTCGGTGCCGAACGCCTCGCGAGCCAGCTTGGCCGTGAGCACGGCCTCCGACGCGGTCGCGCACCCCGCCGTGTTGGGCAGGACCCGCACGCCGAGCTCGTCGAGCAGCGAGAGCAGCGCGCCCCGCCCCGAGGCCTCGACCCGCCGCACCGCGACGGTCGCCATGACGGTTCCCGATTCGCTGAGCGCGGCGCGGAGCGCATGGAGGCTGGTCATACCCCCGGTGCCGAGCAGGAGGCGCGACGTCAGGACCTCACCGGCGACGGTCAGGTGATCCGCCGTCGCCTCCCGGGCGTCGTTGGGTGTCACCGGACGACGATACCCCGGTGCCCGCCTATGGTGGCTCGGTGCCGGACGAGACCCCACCGACGGCGCTGACCGTCGCCGGGTCCGACTCGGGCGGCGGCGCCGGCGCGCAGGCCGACCTCAAGACGTTCGCTGCACACCGCGTGCACGGCACCTGCGCCCTCACCGCGGTCACCGCGCAGAACACGGCCGAGGTCCGCGGCGTCGTGGCGCTCGAGGCCCCGTTCGTGCGCCTGCAGGTCGAGACCGTGCTCGACGACTTCGCCGTGGGCAGCGTGAAGACCGGGATGCTCGCCACCGCAGCCATCGTGCGCGAGGTGGCCGGCCTGGCCGCCGCGGGCAAGCTGCCCCACCTGGTCGTCGATCCCGTCCTGGTGTCGTCCAGCGGGCACCGCCTGATGGAGCCCGACGGCATAGAGGCGTACCTCGGACAGCTCCTCCCCCACGCCGTCGTCGCCACCCCGAACCTGCGCGAGGCCGCCGTGCTCGGCGACACGACCGTGGAGTGCCTCGGAACCCTCGACGCCCGGGTGGAGGTGGCCCAGCGGATCAGGGCGACGGGGGCCCGCTACGTGGTGGTGAAGGGAGGCCACCTCACCGAGTCCGCCGACGACGTCGTGGCCGGCCCCGAAGGGGTCGTGGTGCTGCCCGGCGCGCGTGTGGCCACCGGCAACGACCATGGCACGGGGTGCTCGCTCTCCGCCGCCGTGGCCGCCAATCTGGCCCTCGGGGCGACCGTGCCGGCTGCGATCGCGGAGGCCAAGGCCTTCGTGACGCGAGCCCTGGTCGGGGGCGCCGGCTGGCACCTCGGCTCGGGGCACGGTCCCCTCGACCATTTCGGGTGGTCCACCTCGCCGTAGGCTGGGTCGGACATGACGCTGCACGACACCGACACCGAGGTCCTCGGCGAGGGAGCGGCCCCGGCCGAACCACTCCGGCCCCCGACGCCCGGAGGGATCTCCATGCGACCGGCCATGGTCGTCCTCGGTCTGGCCGTGCTCATCCTCGTCGTGTTCGTCGCTATCGGCATCCTCTCGTCGCAGAGCCCGGCCCCGGCGCGGCACGGCACGGCGGCGAGCTCGGTGCCCGGCACCACGCTGCGGGCGGAGCCCGCCACCGCCGCGCTCGCACCGATCGTCAGCTCCGGAGAGCCGCCGACGAACATCCTCAACGCCGTCTCCATCCCGGTCGGCTCCGTCGGGATTTCGCACCAGAACAACGCCGGGGGGGCCGGCCAGTTCGACTCCCAGGTGGTCCTGCGCTCCGGCGACTCCCAGGGAGCCCTCCTGGCGTTCTACGCGGCGGACATGCGGCTCCAGGGTTGGCAGGTCTTCGACCGGGGACCGGCCGCCAACGATCCCGGCGCGCTCGAGGTCCTGGGCAAGTTGGCCGGAGCCGACGGCTACTACTGGGAGATGGGGGCGACCGTCTCACCCACGACCTTCAGCCGCGGCGGCCCGGCTCGGGGTCAGACGGAGTTCACCATCCGGCTCTTCCAGCAGAGCGACGATTCCGACTGAGTCTGCCCGCCGGCGGGGCGAGGGTGGGGCTCAGCGGGTCGAAGCGGCAACTGTCTGTTCCGTCGGCGTGACGGCGTCGTCGGGCGACAACTCGAACCGATCCGCCGGCTCGGCCAGCAGGTACGCCCACACGAAGAAATTGATCGGGTAGAGCAGGTAGCCCACACGCGGGTTGGGGGCCAGCAGGATGAGCACCGACATCACCACGCCCGCGATGTTGCAGACCTCCGACGCGGTGCGCGGCGTGTGCCGGTACAGGTGCCGGGCCAACAGTACGGCGAGCACGATCCCGACCCCGAGCGGCAACGCCCGGCTCAGCGAGGGGAACGTGCTCACGAGCTCGTGTCCGGGGAGAGCGCTGGCCGCGGTGGACGGGATGGCACTGAGGCCGAGGGGGAACAGCACAACGTCGTCGATGAGAGCGAAGGGGCCACGCAGGGCGAACGGGAAGATCGTCGGCACCGCGACGACGATCATGCCGGCGAGCATGGAGAGTGGCCGCCGCTCGCCCCTGCGGCCGCGTGCCGCGAAGAGCGCCAGCGCGGCCAGGGGCCACGCGGTGAATTTCATGGCGGACGCGATGCCGAAGACCACGCCCGAGGCGAACGGTCGTCGCCGTTGTGCCAGCACCATGGCGAGCAGGAGGAAGGCGGCCACCGGGATGTCATCCCCTCCGGTCGCCAGGGGCAGCGCCGCCAGCGGCAGGATGACCAGCGCCTGGAGCGCACGGATCTTGCGACGCCTGTCGGCCCGGCACAGGTAGAGCGCCACCGCGGCGACCGCCAGCGTGGTCAGGCAGAAGAAGATACGGGCGTCGCTCAGCCCGTTGTTGGGCCAGATCTCGCTCGGGATGCCCGCCACGGCCATGAGCGGCAGGTAGGGCAGGAACCCGGCGTAGTCCGGCTCACCGGGCGCGTGGTACTTGACGGCGTGGGGCAGCCGGACCAGGGGGTGGTAGGGATCCTGGCCCCGGACGAGGTCCTGGCCCCCGACCTCCACGGTGACCACCTCGGGTTGCTGGTGGGAGCCGGCCACACCGTCGAAGCGCCACAGGATCTCGAGGCCGAGCGGGATGGCCAGCGCGCCGGCGAACACGCACACTGCGACCACGATCCGGGCCAGCCAGGCGCGCCGGTGCTGGAGCTCGGTCAGCCGGTGGCCGGGTTGTCGCCTGCGGGTGCGCTGCACCACCCACGCGAGGACAGCCGACGCCAGCGCGCCGAAGGCGAAGGGCGAGAGGGCCATGCGCCCCCACACCTGGTACAGCGCATTGGTCGACGTGTAGATGGTGGCCAACGCGAATACGGCACTCGCCAGGTACAGCAGCGCGTCACCCGATTCGGGGGAGATCCGCTTCGTCCGCTCGAGCGCCCGCTGCCACAGGTCGACGACCGGGGCGGCCCAGCTCGGGATCGTTGCGGAATTGGTCGGCATGGCCTCTCTCGAAAAAGCCTCGCACACGGGAGGTGCGCAGGAAGGCACCCCTCGGTGATCCTAGGAGAACTTCCTAGAGATGGAGTTCCTCCAGGTAGAACGACAGCTCGGCCTCCAGGCATGCGGTGAGCGTGTCGGCCCGGCGGAACCCGTGCCCCTCGCCCTCGAAGAATCGTAGGTCGCAACGGATGCCCGCGCTGTGCAGGGCGTCACGCATCGATTCCGCCTGTGACGGCGGCACGACGACGTCCTGCGTCCCCTGCAGGAGCAGGACCGAACCCGCCATGGACGCGGCCCTGCTCACCGGCGAGCGCTCCACGTAGAGCGCCCGCGACCCCGGAAGCGGGCCGATCAGGCGGTCCGTGTAGTGCGCCTCGAAGTCGTGGGTCGTGGCGACCAGGGCCATGAGGTCCGTCACCCCGTACCACGAGGCGCAGGCCCCGAACCCCTCCCCCGCCGCGAGCGCGTTGAGGGCGGTCATGCCGCCGGCGCTGCCGCCGCGTATCGCCATCCGCTGCGGGTCGACGTCGCCCCGCGCCGCGAGGTGCAGCGCCGCATCGAGGCAGTCCTCGGCGTCGGCGACACCCCACTGTCCCCACAGCGCACAGCGGTAAGACCGCCCGTACCCCGTACTGCCCGCGTAGTCCACGCACGCCACGGCAAAGCCGTGGGTCGTGAAGAACTGCAGGGTGAGGTCGAGCCCCGCCTGGCACGAGGACGTGGGCCCCCCGTGACACCAGGTCACGAGCGGTGGCGCGCCATCTGCCGGCCCGGTCGTACCGGCCGACGTCGGACGGTACAGCGTGCCGTGCACGGGGCGCCCCGAGCGCCCCGTCAGCATGAACGGCTCCCCCGGCGAGACGTCACGGGGCCCGAGCGCGTGCCCGGCCGCTGGGCGCTGCGGGCGAGCGGCCTGGCCCGGCGTCCATACCCAGACATTCGGGGGCGTGTCGGGCGTGCTGCCGATCAGTGCCAGCCCGTCACGGTGGGCGCACAGCGCGGAAATCGAGACGCACGGCTGGTCCAGCGGAGGCGGTGCCCCCGCCCCTCCCGGCTCGGCGGCGCCCGGCGCGAGCGGGATCAGTGAGTCCCGCCCGGACGCGCTCATGCGGACCACCAGGGTGCCGTCGGCGAGCTCGGCCATGGTGCACTGCCCGAGCACCCAGTCCGGCCCGTGGAACTCGGCCGCGATGTCGGTGAGCGCCCGCACCCCCGAGTCCGTGCCCGGGAGCCCGGGGTGGACGTAGGGCTGCCACCACCCCCGCCGATCGGAGACGAAGCGCAACGCGCCGTCGCGGCGCCAGGCCGGTTGGCCCACGGACTCCCCGGGCCCACCCGCGACCGGCCACGGCGCCCCGGCCGCCACGAGGGTGCCGGTGCCAGCGGTCCGGGCCAGCGGCAACACCAGCACCGTCGAGGCGTCCCATGGCATGTCGGGGTGGTCCCACACGACCACGGCCAGGCGCTCACCCGTCGGATCCACGCGAGGCGACCCGAAGAAGTCGTGACCATCGAGGAGCGTGGTCTCGTACGGCTCGGCCCCGCGGGTCGACAGCGCGACCACGCTGCGCGTGGGCCGGCTCGCTCCCTCCGAATGGACCTCCCTCACCGCCAGGACCCAGTCACCGTCCGCGGTGGCGCTGAGCCCCCCGTGGTTGTGGACCTGGCCGTCGGGAGGCGCGGCGGTCAACGGTCGCGGCGTGGCGAGCCCGGCGGTGCCCGCGGCCACGGGGCCGTCGCCGAACCACACCCGCTGGTCGGCCTGGTCGACGTAGGCGAAGGCACCCGCCGACCTCCCCGGCACGAGGCACATGGCGCCCCCGCCGTACTCGTGGACGCGGCTACGGATGCTCACCTCGCCCGGCGAGTGGTCGGCCAGACCGTCCGCTCCGGCCCGGACCATGACGACGCGACCGGACTCCACCGGGCGCGACTCGAGCCAGTAGAGGGCGTCACCGTCGGAGCAGATCTCCGAGAGCGAGACCTTGGCCCGGGCGACGTCGACCGGCGCCAGCGGCGAGACCCAGCGCCCGTAACCTTTCGTGGTGGCCACCGTCCGAACGTACCCCGTGCACCGGTCCGCGCCGGGGAGCAGCGACACGGGCCTCTACAGTGAGCCGGTGCGCTTCCCGGCCTACCTGCTCTCCCAGGAGGGTGCCGTCATCCGGCCGACGGTGGTGGAGCTCGACCTCTCAGACCTGCCTGCGGGCGACGTGCTCGTCAAGGTGGAGTGGTCCGCCATCAACTTCAAGGACGCCATGGTCACGCGACCGGGCAACCGCGTGGCCCGCATCTTCCCGCTCGTCCCCGGGGTGGAGCTGGCGGGCATCGTCGAGGAAAGCACGAACCCCGACTTCGTCGCGGGCCAGCCCGTGCTCGCGCAGGGCTACGACCTCGGTGTGGCCCGGCACGGCGGCTTCGCCGCGTACGCGCGGGTACCGGCGGACTGGGTCGTGCCATTGCCCGACGCGCTGAGTTGTCGCAACGCCGCCATCATCGGGCTGGCCGGTCTCACCGCGCTCATGTCATTGCGCCGCCTCGTCCGGCACGGCACGAAACCCGGTGACGGGCCCATCCTGGTGACGGGGGCCTCCGGTGGCGTGGGCAGCGCGGCCGTCGCGCTCTTGTCCCACGAGGGCTTCGAGGTGGTCGCCTCTTCGGGCAAGACGGCCGAGCACGACTACCTGAGGAGCCTGGGTGCGTCGCGGGTGGTCGGGCGCCAGTTCACCGAGGACGACGGCCGCACGCTCGGGCCCCAGCTCTGGGCCGGCGTGGTCGACTGCGTCGGTGGCATGGCCTTGGCCGAGGCGCTCCGCACGGTGAGGTACGGCGGCGCCGTGGCGGCGAGCGGGCTCACGGGAGGCAACGGTCTGGCCACCACCGTCTATCCGTTCATCGTGCGCGGCGTGGCCCTCCTGGGGATCGACACCGTGACAACGCCGATAGAGGAGCGCCGAGCCCTGTGGGCGGACATGGCCGACGAGTTCCCGCTCGGGCACTGCGAGGAGATGGTCAACGAGGAGATCGGCCTGGACGGGCTCACGGCGGCACTCGACCGCGTCCTCGACGCCGCCGTGCGGGGCCGGATCCTGGTCAGCCCGGGCCGCTAGGCCGTCAGGACGGGGCGTAGACGGGCGAGACCCGGATGGTCCCGTTGCCGCAGGGGCCGACGGCCAGCGCAAACGTCGGAGAGGCCGTCGTGGCGCCCGGCATGGTCGCGGTGGCCATCTCGGAGGTGGGGCAGGCCGTCTCCGAGCCCACCGGCACGTCGGAGTACTGGTAGGCGAACTGCGCGGTCGACGACGGCGCCACCGTGACCAGGGACGGCGCCGCGTTGGCCGGACCCGACAGATCGACCGACAACCCGTTCACCATGGTGACCGTCAGCGGCGCCCCACTCCCCGAGAGCAGGGCCACCACCGGGTAGCCGTTGGCCGTGCACGTCGACGTACCCGTGTTGGTGACCGTGATCACCCCCGTGATGGTCCCGGCCGCCCCCTGTGACTGGCCGGCCGAGGCCGTGATGTGGTTGCAGGCCGACGAGGTCCCAGCCGTCGTGGACGTCGTCGCGGGCGCCAGCGTGGTCGTGGTCGTCGCCGCCGTCGTCGGTAGCGACGCGCGGGTGGTCGTGGTGGAGCGCGGCGGCGTGCTCGGGCTGCTGCTGCACGCGGCGAGGAGGAGTGCGGCGCCCGCCAGTAGCGCGAGCGCCCAGCGAGGTGGCGTCACGCCTCGAAGTCCTCCGGGCGCACGGAGTCGAGGAACTGGCGGAACTGACCCACCAACTCGTCCGGCGTGTCCTCCTCCTCGTCCTCGGCGTCGAGCGCAAGGATGATCCCCTCGGACTCCATGAGCTCGTCGGAGACGAACAGCGGCGTCTCCGTGCGCACCGCGACCGCGACCGCGTCGGAGGGCCGGCTGGAGACGATCGTCCGCTCGTCACCTCGTACGAGGTGCAACTCGGCGTAGTAGGTCGACGCCCGCAGCTCGGTGATGATCACGCGTTCGACGCTGATGTCCAGAGCACCGAGCATGTCCTTCATCAGGTCGTGCGTGAGGGGCCGGGGCATGGTCACACCCTGCAGGGCGTAGGCGATCGCCGTTGCCTCGGGACTCCCGATGAAGATCGGCAGCGTCCGGCCCTCTCCCTCGGTCTCCTGCAGGAGCAGCACCGGAGTGTTGGACTGCAGGTCCACCCTGACGGCTCGGAGTAGCACACGGACCATAAGAGAAATGTAGCGCCGGATACCGGCCTTGCGTCACCCCCCCAAATGCCGCCTGAGCGCTTGGCGGAGCAATGTGGCTCGCATGGACTGGCCGAGCGCCGCCAGTTGCTCCGCTCCCTCGAGCGCCCGCTGACGGGACTCGGGGTTGCGCTGGCGCAGGAGCGGGATGACGACCTGCTCTATCAGCCCCATTTCCCGGTCGGCCGCATTCCGGTAGAGGCGCAGGTGGCGCGGCTCGATCCCGAAGACCCCGAAGGCGGCGGCCAGGTTCGCCAGGGTGAGGGCGTCCTCGTCGTAGGTCCGGATTCCCGCCACCATGACGGGCTCTATCAGGCCGAAACCCTCGAGCCCCGCCACCGCCTCGACAGACAGTCCGCTGGCCGCACAGAGCTCCTCCATCGTCAGACTCGCGCCGGTCACGATGTCCGCCGTGGTGCCCGACGCGGGCGCGCCGGCATCAGCGTCGCCCGTTGCCGTGCTCTTCCGTGGCGCCGACTCACCGGGGGTCGAACTTGTGCGAGACGCCGCGACGACCGTCTTTGGCGGGCGCGGCGCGGAGGTCCCGTTTGGCTCACTCCCTCCTCCCGACGGCGTCTTCTGCCCAGCGCTCGGCGTGCTGGCCCGCGCACCCGCTGCTACTGCTGCGGGTGACCCGACGCGTGGACCGCTCTCCGGCGCGGTTGACGCGGCCATGCGCTCCCGGCCGGGCTCGGCCGCCACGGACACCGGCTCCTCGCCCTCGCCGACCACCTGCAACCCGCGGCGGGCCTGGGCCGCCTCGGGCATGCGAGCCGTCCGGCGCGAGGCGTCCGCGAGGATGCGGGCCATCGCGTCTTCGTCCGCCTTCGTCGGCTGCTCCTCGGCCGCGTCGGGAGCGGCGTGCGCCGGCCGCGAGCGGGCGGCGTGCGCCGGCTTGCCGTTCGGGGCGTCGGCCCCGGCGTCGTCGAGCTCCCCGTCGGCCAGCCGGTCCCGGATGACCTTGAGGGGCAGGAAGTGCTCACGCTGCTGGCGCAGTACCCAGCGCAGTCGCTCGACATCGTGCTCGAAGAACTTCCGGTACCCCGAGGGCGATCGCTCGGGGTTCACCAGGCCCTGGCTCTCGAGGAACCTGATCTTGGAGATGGTGACGTCCGGGAACTCCTCTCGGAGCAGGGTCAGGACGTCACCAATGGACAGATACGTGCGGTTGCTCACTCGTTCCCAGCCACCAGGTAGACGAGCTTGAATTTGCCGATCTGCACCTCGTCCCCCGGGGAGAGCTGCACCTCGTCGATCCGTTCCCGGTTCACGTACGTCCCGTTCAACGAGCCCACGTCCCGTAGGGAGTAGGCGCCCCCGTCCTCTGGAGTGATCTCCACGTGGCGGCGCGACACGGTGATGTCGTCGAGGAAGATATCGCTCTCGGGGTGCCGGCCCGCCCGGACCACGCTGTCAGCGAGGAGGTAGCGGGCTCCGATGTTGGGGCCCCGGGTGACGACGAGGACCCCGGCACCGTGCGGCACCTCGACCAGGGTGACGTCGGGATGCTCCTCCGCCGTCTCCGCTTCGTCGGTCGGGTGCAGGGTAATGGTGGCGTCATCGCCGTCCGCGAGCAGCGGGTTCCCGCACGAGGAGCAGAAATTGACGCCCTCGGGGTTCCGATGCCCACAGTTGTGACAGAACACGGCGACCACGGTACCCCACCTCGCGGCCGGCTTCTCCTGCCGTCTTCAGAGGCACGAACGCCCCCTCAGTCTGCGGTCAGATCACCGTAGGCGGCGGCATCGAGAAGACTGCCCGGATCCGCGTCCGGCGCGAGCTCGAGCTCGCAGATCCACCCCTCACCGTAGGGATCCTGATTGATGCGCTCCGGTCCTTCGGCCAGCGCGTCGTTCACGGTTGTCACGGTGCCGGCGACCGGTGCATAAATCTCCGACACGGACTTGGTCGACTCCAGCTCGCCGAGCTGCCCGCCAGCCTCGACCTCGCTGCCCACGGCCGGCAGGTCGACGAACACGATGTCCCCCAGCGCGTCCTGGGCGTAGTCGGTGATCCCGACGCGCGCGCGCGTCCCCTCGACGCGCACCCACTCGTGCTCCGGCGAGTAGCGCAGTTCTTCGGGGATGTTCATGGGGGGCGACCATACTGGACCGTCGACCCGATCTGCAGCTTGCGGAGCTAGGGCAGCATCCCGCGGATCCGCTCCACGGAGGCCGCCGCCAAAGCCTCTGACGCCAGCAGGTCGGACCCCTCCGCCCAAACGTGCGTGACCGGACCCTCGGGGTCGGGGACGACGAGGACCCAGCCCTGGTCGGACACCACCTTGATGCCGTCCACCAGCACGAGCTCGGCACCTTCCTCCGTCAGCTGCTCCATCAGGGTCCGCATGATCAGGCCCTTCTGCTCGAGCGGCGTCGCCACCTCCTCGTGCAGGATCGGCATCGCCGGCGTGGCGTCGACCACCTCGGCCATGGAGGCCGAACCCTGGCTGAGCAGGGACACCAGCCGGGCCAAGGCCGCCGCGGCGTCGAAAGCCGGCAGGAACTTCGGGAACACGTACCCTCCGCGCTGGTCCGAGGCGAACGAGACGTCACCGGACGCCGCCGCCTCGAGCAGTCCGGACGGCGAGAGCGAGGTGAGCGTCAGGTCGACGCCACGCGTCTCGCACAGGTGCACGGTGCGGTCACTCGCGGTCACAGGGAGCGCGACCCGGTCCGCATCCCCGGCGATCGTCGACAGCTCGATGAAGACCATGACCGCCTCGTCGTCGGTCAGCACGCGCCCCGTGCCGTCGATGAGCGTCAACCGCTCCCCGCCGGCATCGATCACCGCGCCGAGGTCGGCCCCCGAAGCGCGCACCGCGTCGGCCACCCTCGCTTCGCTCACGATGCGGTCCACCGAGATCATGCCCGGCGTCTGCGCATAGGGGTTGATGCTCAGCACGTCGGCGCGCATCTTCGAGAGCAGGTTGGGCATCACGAAGCTCGCCGCGCCATAGGACAGGTCCAGCACCAACTTGACTTCGCGTCCGGCGTCGCGTCGCAACCCGAACGCCTCGACGATGCCGGCGGTATAGAACTCGATGGTGCGCGGGGAGAAGTCGATGTCGCCGATGTCCCCCGCCGTCACCCGGCGGAACTCCTCGCGGTGGTACATGCGCTCGACCCGCCGCTGGTCCGCATCGGAGAGGTCGATGCCGCGCTCGTCGAAGAAGCGGATCACCACCGACTGCGGGTCGTCTGGGCTGAGCCGCACCGTCAGGCCCGCCCGGTTGCCGCGTATGCGCACGTGGTGCCGGGTCACGGGCACAGTCGCCAGCTCGAGATCGTTGACGTTCACCCCGACGGAGTTGCACCCCACCATGAGGGCCCGCTTCAGGACACGGGCCACGCGGCTGGTGTCACGCGAGGCGGTGATGTAGGAGCCCTTCTCGAAACCCGACGCCCAGGCCTTGGCCAGCCGGACGGCCAGCTCGGGGCTGATGTCCACGTTGGCGATGCCCTGCACGCCCTCCCGGCCGAACAGGGTGCGGGCCCCGCCCGACTCCCAGACGATGGAGGCGTTGACCTGGGCGCCGGCCTCAACCACCTTGTAGGGGTAGACCTTGACGTCGCTGCGCACCTCGGCGTGGGCTCCGATCAGACAGCCCTCGCCGACGACCGCCCCGGGCTCGACGCGGGCCCCGACCCGCAGGTCACAGGAACGTCCGAGCACCGCCCCCTCGACCCGGACGGCGGGCCCCAGGTAGGAGTTCTCGCCGATCACCGAGCGCTGGAGCTCGGCCCGCTCCTCCACCTGCGTGTTCGCGCCGACCGTGGTGTAGGCGCCGAGCACGGTGTCCCGGTCGATCGTGCAGTTCTCCCCGATGAACGAGGGCGAGTCGATCCGGACGCTCGGGTCGATGGACGAGCCCTTGCCGACCCACACGCCCGGGCGGAGCTCGAAGCCGGCCACGTCGGCCTGGACCTTGCCGTCGAGGATGTCCTCGTGGGCCTTGAGGTACGCCGCCGTCGTGCCGACGTCCTCCCAGTACCCGTCGGCCACGTACCCGTACAGCGGGTCCCCGGCCTCGAGCGCGGCGGGAAACACCTCTCCTGAGAAGTCGACGGAGCGCCCCTCGGGGATGAGATCGAAGATCTCGGTCTCGAGCACGTAAATCCCGGTGTTGATTGTGTCGCTGAACACCTGGCCCCAGCCCGGCTTCTCGAGGAAGCGCTCGATCGTACCGTCCTCACGCGTGATCACGATGCCGAACTCGAGCGGGTTCTCCACCGCGCACAAGGCGATGGTCGCCAACGCCTGATTCTTCTCGTGGAACGCGATCACCGACGTCAGATCGATGTCGGTGAGGACATCGCCGGAAATGACGAGGAACCGCTCGGTCAGCTGTTCACGCGCGTTGCGCACCGATCCCGCCGTGCCGAGTGGCGATTCCTCAGTCGCGTACGCCATGCGCACACCCAGCTCGCTCCCGTCTCCGAAGTAGCTGCGGATGGCATTGGGCAGGAACGCGACCGTGACCACGATGTCGGTGATCCCGTGGCGCCGCAGGAGCGACACGATGTGCTCCATCATGGGCCGCCCGACCAAGGGCAGCATCGGCTTGGGCAGGTTCGAGGTCTGCGGGCGCAACCGGGTGCCCTCACCGCCGGCCATGATCACCGCCTTCATACGCTGCTCCTGCGGGCCGACCTGCCCTCGCGCAACGCGCGGCGGGCCGGTCCGATGTAGCTGCCCGCGGCCCACCACGCGAGCGTCAGGCCGATCAGGCCCGTCACCCAGCCGATGACCCGGATGGGCTCCTGCCAAGTGGCTGTCCCGTCACCGAGGAGGAAGGTCGGGTAGGCGAACATCAAGCCGAAGGTGCCCGCCTTGCCCACCCACAACACATCGATGCGCGCCGCGCCGAGAACGGCCAGCAGCACGACCATGGCCGACACCAGGACCTCACGGGCGATGGTGGCGAGGCCGAACCAGAGTGGCACGGCGCCGTAGACCATGATGGAGATCACCGCCGTGCCGACCAGGATGCGGTCCGCCGTCGGGTCCAGCACCTTGCCAAAGGTGGACACCTGGCCGTAGCGGCGCGCCACGTAGCCGTCCACCCAATCCGTCGCGCCCAGCACGGCCAACAGGACCGCGGCGGCCGTCTGGCGGTGCGCCCCGAAGAGCAACCACAAGAAGAGGGGGATGCACAGCAGCCGCACGAGGGTGATGACGTTGGGCGCGGTCAGGATCCGGTCCAGCCCGTCGTCGTCCACGCTCAGAGTTTAGGGAATACCCCGCGACGGCCCCGTCCGCGGTGTGCCAGAGTGGGCGCAATGCCTCGATTCGAACCGTTCCGAGGACTCCGCTACCGGCCCGACTTGGCGCCCATCGCCCAGGTCATCGCCCCGCCATACGACGTCATCACGCCGACCGAGCGGGTGCACCTGGCCTCCCGCCATCAGGCCAATGCCGTCCTCGTGGAGCTACCCGAGGCCGACCTCAGGGGCGGACGTGACCGCTACGCCGTGGCCACCGATCTGTTCGCCCGCTGGCAGGCCGACGGGGTCATCGGGGCCGATCCCGAGCCGAGCCTCTACCCCTACCGGATGACGGACACGTCCGGGCGCGCCACCACCGGCGTCATCGGGGCGCTCGGGCTGGCCGACCCGGGCGAGGAGAGCGACATCCTCCCCCACGAGCAGACCCTGCCCAAGCCCAAGAGCGACCGGCTGGACCTGCTGCGGGCCACCCGGGCCAACCTCTCGCCCATCTGGGGCCTCTCCATGGCGGCGGGGGTCACGGCTACGTTCGATCCCACCGACGACGAGCCGGTGGCCGATGCCTACGACGACGACGGGGTCCGCCATCAGCTCTGGGCCCTGAGCGACGCCGACGCCGTGGCCGCCATCGGCGCGGCCGTGGCGACCGCACCGGTCGTGCTGGCCGACGGGCACCACCGTTATGAGACGGCCCGCGCCTACCAGGCCGAGCGCCGCGAGGCCAATGGTGGCCTGCCTGGTCCCTACGACCTGGTGATGGCCCTGGTCGTCGAGCTGTCCGAGGACCAGCTCACCGTCGGCGCCATCCACCGGACCATCAGCGGGCTGCCGGAGGACTTCGACCTCGTCGGCGCGCTCTCCGAGTGGTTCGACGTCGTCCGGGCCGGCGCCGCCGATGACCGCACCCTGGGAGCGCTGGCCGACTCCGGCTCGCTGGCTCTCGCCACCGGCGGCCGGGCCTACCTCCTCCTCCCCCACGCCGAAGAGCTGGAACAAGCCCGCGACGACCTCGACTCCAACCTCATCGCGACCGTGCTGGAGGGCCTGCCCCCGCACGAGGTCATGCACCGCCACAGTGTCGCCGAAGCGATGGAGGCCCTCGAGCACGGCGAGGGCCAGGCGGCCTTCCTGCTCCGGCCCGTCACCGTCAAGCAGATTGAGGAGTGGGCCAACGAGCGCCGGCGCATGCCGCCCAAGACCACGTACTTCAGCCCCAAGCCACGGACGGGCATGGTGTTCCGGTCCCTCGACATTTCCTGACATGCCGGCGATGCACGAGGCCGTCACGGTCCACATGGCGGCCCCACCCGGGCGCATCTGGGACCTGGTGAGCGACGTCACCCGCATCGGGAGCTACAGCCCCGAGACCTTCGAGGCGGAATGGGTCGACGGCGCCGCCGGCCCCGCCGTCGGAGCCAAGTTCCGGGGCCACGTCAAGCGCAACGGGATCGGGCCGGTCTACTGGGTCTCGTGCACGGTCACGGAGTGCGAGGCGGGCCGGACCTTCGCCTTCGGCACGGTCTCGACCGAGAAGCCGCTCGCCGTGTGGCGCTACGAGATCGTGCCGGCCGGCGACGGGGCCGACGTCACCGAGTCGTTCGACCTGACCCCCACGCTCGGCCTGCGGCTCTACTGGGCCCTGTGGGGGTGGTCCCGCGGCAAGGTGAACCGCAAGGGGATGGGGACGACGCTCGAGCGGATCAGGGCCGAGGTCGAGGCCGAGGGTGCAGCGAACCCCTCCGCCGGGTCCGCCTGATCCTCAGTCGACCGTCCAGCTGGAGCCCGAGCGCAGCAGCGCCGCCACGTCGCCGAGCCCGCGCTTGGCCTGGGCATCGGTGATCTGCTCGGACATCTGCGTCCCGTACTCGGGGCGCTCCACGGCACGGAACACCCCGATGGGCGTCGGCTCGTAGGGGCCGAGGGCCAGGCGGGAGAGCGCGAACGCCAGGCCCGGGTCGTGGCGCGCCTCGTCGTGCACCAGCAGGGCGTCGAGCCCGACGTCATCGACCGACACGATCTCCAGGCTGCCGTCGGGTCGCTGGATCACGCCGCGCTCGGAGCCCTCGGCCCCGAAGACGATCGGCTTGCCGTCCTCGAGCGGGATGAGCATGCTCGCCCGGACGTCGCGGCCGGTGATCTTCTCGAAGGCTCCGTCGTTGAACACGTTGCAGTTCTGCAGCACCTCGACGAAGGCGGCGCCGTTGTGCTGATGGGCCCGGCGGAACGTCTCCTGCATGTGGGCCCGGTCCATGTCGTGCGTCCGGGCCACGAACGTCGCCTCGGCGCCCAGCGCGAGGGACACCGGGTTGAACGGTGTGTCGACCGAGCCGAAGGGCGTCGACTTGGTGACCTTGGCCACCTCGGAGGTCGGTGAGTACTGACCCTTGGTCAGCCCGTAAATCTGGTTGTTGAACATCAGGATGTTCACCCGCACGTTGCGGCGCAATGCGTGGATGAGGTGGTTGCCACCGATGGACAGCGCGTCGCCGTCGCCCGAGATCACCCAGACGTCGAGATCGGGGCGCGTCGTCGCGAGCCCGGTGGCGATGGCGGGGGCCCGACCATGGATCGAGTGCATGCCATAGGTGTTCATGTAGTACGGGAACCGCGCCGCGCAGCCGATGCCCGAGAGGAACACCGTGTTCTCACGGCGCACGCCGAGCTCGGGCATGAGCATCTGGACGGCGGCCAGGATGGAGTAGTCGCCGCAGCCGGGGCACCAGCGCACCTCCTGGTCGCTGCTCCAGTCCTTGCGGCTGGTGACGGGGACTGCGGTGGCGGTGGCTCCGTTGGACTCGCTCATGACTTCCCTCCGAGCAGCGCGGTGATGGCCGCCTCGATCTCTCCGACGCGGAACGGCACGCCCTGCATCTTGGACATGGTCTGTGCATCGACCAGGTACTCGGCCCGCAGGATGCGGCTCAACTGGCCGAGGTTGATCTCGGGCACGAGCACCTGCGGGTAGCGGTTCAGCACCTCGCCCAGGTTGGCCGGCAGCGGGTTGAGGTGGCGCAGGTGGACGTGGGCCGCCTTCATGCCGCGGGCACGCACCCGCTTCACGCCGGCGGCTACGGCGGCGTACGTCGAGCCCCAGCTGACGAGGAGCAACTGCGCGTCGCCGGTCTCGTCGTTCACCTCCACGGGGGGGATATCGGCGGCGATCCCGGCGATCTTGTCCTGGCGCAGATGGACCATGCGCTCGTGGTTGACGCCCTCGTAGGACACGTTGCCGCTGCCGTCGGCCTTCTCCAGGCCGCCGATGCGGTGCTCGAGCCCGGGCAGCCCGGGTGGGGCCCAGGGGCGGGCCAGCGTCTCGGGGTCGCGGATGTAGGGCCAGAAGGCGGGGTTCCCGTCGTCGTCGACGTGGTTCGGCTCGGCCGCGAAGCCCGGCTCAATGGGCTCGAAGGTGTCGAGGTCGGGCAGGCGCCACGGCTCGGCCCCGTTGGCCAGGTACCCGTCGGAGAGCAGGATCACGGGCGTCCGGTACTTCACCGCCAGCCGGGTCGCCTCGATCGCGGCGGCGAAGCAGTCGCTCGGCGTCTTGGGCGCCAGGATCGGCAGTGGCGCCTCGCCGTGGCGGCCGTACATGGCGTGGAGGAGGTCGGCCTGCTCCGTCTTGGTGGGCAGCCCCGTCGAGGGACCGCCGCGCTGGACGTCCACGATGACGAGGGGCAGCTCGAGGTTGATGGCCAGTCCGATGGACTCGGACTTGAGGTCGAGGCCCGGGCCGCTGGTCGTCGTCACCCCGATGGCGCCCCCGAACGACGCGCCCAGGGCGGCGCCGATGCCGGCGATCTCGTCCTCCGCCTGGAAGGTTCGGATCCCGAACTCCTTGCGGCGGCTGAGCTCGTGCAATATGTCCGACGCCGGGGTGATGGGGTAGCTGCCGAGGAAGAGGGTCAGCCCGGCCAGACGGGAGGCGGCGATCAGGCCCCAGGCCAGCGCCTGGTTCCCCGTCACCTGGACGTACTCGCCCTTCTCGAAGGTCGCCGGCCGGATCTCGTAGTTGGACTCGAACAGCTCGGCGGTCTCGCCGAAGTCATAGCCCGCACGCAGCGCGCGGGTGTTGGCCTCCGCCACCTGGGGCTTGGCGGCGAAGCGCTCGGTGATCCAATTGATCGTGGACTCGACCGGCCGGGTGTAGAGCCAGCTCACCAGGCCGAGGGCGAAGAAGTTCTTCGACCGCTCCGCGTCGCGGGGCTTGACCCCTGCCTCCTTGCAGACCTCCTGGGTGATGGAGGTCATCGGGACCTCGTACACGGTGTAGGGGCTGAGGGAGCCGTCGGTCAGGGGGTTGGCGGCGTAGCCCGCCTTGGTCAGGTTGCGCTCGTCGAAGGCATCGCTGTTGACCAGCAGGATCGTCCCCTTGGCCATGAGGTCGATGTTGGCCTTGAGGGCGGCCGGGTTCATGGCCACCAGCACGTTGGGCGAGTCGCCGGGCGTGAGGATGTCGTGGTCCGAGATGTGGACCTGGAAGGCCGACACGCCGTTGAGGGTGCCGGCGGGGGCCCGGATCTCGGCCGGGAAGTCCGGGAAGGTGGACATGTCGTTGCCCAGCAGGGCGCTGCTCGTCGTGAAACGGTCCCCCGTGAGCTGCATGCCGTCACCCGAGTCGCCGGCGAAGCGCACGATGACCTGGTCCAACTGCTCCGTTACGTGTTGCGTTCCCGATGCCACGGGCTGCCTCGTCTCATGTCATGGACATACGAGAGTCCTGGCTCACTGCAGCGGGCCTTCTTGCACCCCCGCCCGCACGGCGCGCGGCGCTCTCCGTCCGAATCGCTCGTTCCGTGCGATCCTACCCCCGGTGCGCGGGGGGACCCTTTCATGCCTGCCCAGGTCCCTGGTCGTTGCTGTCCGGGCCTTCGACCCGTTGCGGCCTCCGGGGCGGTGGGGGCCGGGCCGGCGAGGCCGGCCCCGCCAGGGGGCTAGGCGATGGTGACCTCGTCGCTCAGGTAGACGTCCTGGATGGCCTGGATGAGCGCGGCACCCTCGCCCATGGGGCGCTGGAAGGCCTTGCGGCCCACGATGAGGCCCATGCCGCCGGCGCGCTTGTTGATGACGGCCGTGCGGACGGCCTGGGCGAGGTCGCCGTCGCCCTTGGACTCTCCACCGGAATTGATGAGCCCGATGCGCCCGGCGTAGCAATTGACGACCTGCCAGCGGGTGAGGTCGATCGGGTTGTCGGTGGTGAGCTCGTCGTAGACCAGCGGGTCGGTTCGGCCGAAGCCGACGGCGGTGTACCCGCCGTTGTTCTCCGGCTGCTTCTGCTTGATGATGTCGGCCTCGATCGTCACGCCCATGTGGTTGGCCTGGCCGGTCAGATCGGCCGAGACCTCGTAGTTGACGCCGTCCTTCTTGAAGGCCGCGTTGCGCAGGTAGCACCACAGCACGGTGAACATGCCGAGGCGGTGCGCCTCGGCGAAGGCCTCGGACACCTGCTGGAGCTCGCGGTCCATGTCGTCGGAGCCGAAGTAGATGGTGGCGCCCACCCCGACGGCCCCCAGATCGGCCGCCTGGCGGACCGAGCCGAACATGATCTGGTCGTACGTGTCGGGGACGTGGAGGAACGCGTTGTGGTTGAGCTTGACGATGAAGGGGATGCGGTGCACGTACTTGCGCGAGGCCAGACCGAGCGTGCCCAGCGTGGTCGCCACGGCGCTGCAGTCGCCGGCGAGGGCCAGCTCCAGGAGGTTCAGCGGGTCGAAGTAGGCCGGGTTCTTCGCGAAGCTGGCGGCGGCGGAGTGCTCGATGCCCTGGTCGACCGGGAGGATGGAGACGTATCCGGTGCCGCCGAGCCGTCCGTGACCGAAGAGGGTGCCGAGGTTGCGCAGCACCGTCGGGCTTCGATCGCTGTCGGTGAAGACGCGGCTGAGATAGTCGGGGCCCGGGAGCACCAGGTTCTCCGAGGGGAAGGCCTTGGCCGTGTAGCCGAGGAGGGCGTCCGCGTCCTGGCCGAGGAGCGCGTGGAGATCGAGGCTCGTGCTCATGCCCGCGAGCCTACCGGAGGGGCAGCAGGGGACCCTGGGGGACGCGTCGTCGAGAATTTCCGTCACGCCTGACGCATCCGCGCGGGATCGGACCCATACGCTGGGGCCCGCCGGATGGGAGTCGGAGTCGGCGAAGACGTCTTGAGCGAGCGGAGGCCATGAACGTTCTCGAGTCAAGGGCGGGCGGGCCGCTGCACCTGCGCCCTTGGGTGTTCGTCGTGGCGGCCGCCGCCATCGTCGCGGCGGTGCTTCTCGTCACCAGCGGCTCGTCGCCGCCGAAGCACTCGGACTCCGCCAACACCAACACCTCCAGCGGAGGGTCCCGGTCCGGCTCGGGTGGCCCGTCCGCATCCGGCCTGTTCCTCAAGGCGACGAACCCCGCTCCCGGGGCGCAGGGCGTAGCGTCGAACACGACGATTTCGGTCACGTTCTCCGCACCGGTCGCGCTGAAGAAGGCGACGCCCGTGCTGTCACCTCACATCGCCGGTACGTGGGTGCAGACGAGCGCCACCACCGTGTCCTACGACCTCGACTCCCCTCTCATCCCCTCCTCCCAGGAGGTGCTGACCATCCCGGGCGGCACTGCGGGCGTTCGGGGCACCGATGGCGCCACCCTGGCGACGTCGCACTCGGTGACGTTCGACGTCGCCCCGGGCGACACGCTGCGCCTGCAACAGCTCCTGGCCGGGCTCAATTTCCTCCCGGTCGCGTTCTCCGCCACCGGAGCGCCGCCCTCCCGGGCAGACCTGGCCCAGGACCAGACCGGCAGCTTCTCGTGGCGCTGGGCCGGGCTGCCCACGGAGCTCACCTCGCAGTGGACCCAGGGGACGGCGAACATGATCACCAAGGCCGCCGTCGAGGCGTTCGAAACGCAGAACAACCTCGGGGTCGACGGCATCGCGGGGCCCGCCGTCTGGACGGCCCTGATCAACGACACCATCAACGACCAGACCGACGCCACGCCGTACGTGTACGTGCTCGTGAACAAGGTGGAACCCGAGAACCTGACCCTGTGGAACAACGGCGTGGCGCAGTACCTGGGGATCGCCGTCAACACGGGCGCACCGGGCGCCGACACGACCGACGGCACCTACGCCGTCTTCGAGCATGTGCGGTACTCGGACATGAAGGGCACCAACCCCGACGGCAGCACCTACAACGACCCCAATGTCCCCTACGCCAGCTACTTCAACGGGGGCGACGCGCTGCACGGCTTCATCCGGGCCACCTACGGGTCCCCACAGAGCAACGGCTGCGTCGAAATGAGCTACGCCGATGCCGCGCTCGTGTGGCCGCTGACTCCCATCGGCACGCTCGTCACGGTCGTGGGACCGAACTACGGCTCGGCCCCACCCCCGACGACGACCACGACGACGGCACCGGCGACCACCACCACCGCACCCCCGGCGACGACGACCACCGTGCCCGCGGCGGCCACCACCACGACGACAGGGGGGTGACGACGACAGCGGGGTGACGACGGGCCGCTGGGCCCCCGGGCTAGGCCCCCGGGCTAGCGGCCCGGGGCGGGTCGCTTCGCTGCCCTGGGCCTCTTGGCTCGGGAGCGGCGCTCGGGGCCGAGGCCACGCAGGCGCTCCGCCACGTCGTAGGCCTGGGGGTCGGCCCTGAGCACCCGCTCGAAGTACTCGCGTGCCCGGGGGACGTCACCGGCACGCTCGTACAGGTCGGCCAGCAGGTACCACTGCCGGACGTGGCGGTCGGAGGGATTCCGCAACGCCTTCGTCGCGCCCGCGGTCGCCAGCATCGAGATGGCGCCGCTCAGGTCGCCCGTGTCGGCGAGGGACGCCGACGCGACGATCCTCCCCTCGGCGAGCACGTCGGGATCGGGCGAGCTCTGCCGGAGCTCGCTCCACAGCTGGGCCACCTTCTTCGGCTTGTGCAGCGCCCGTTGGCAGTCCATCAGCACCGGCAGGTGCTCCGTCGAATCGCTGAGGGCCCCGAACGCCTGCAGATGCCGGGTCGCCTCACGCCACCGGGCGCTCCGGTAGGCGGCCAACCCGGCGAGCTCGCGCACGGCGGCCACGGCCGGTGCCACCTCCGCCACCGGCTTGATCGCCCGCAGCGCATCCTGGTAGCGGCCCCGCTCGTAGGCACCGTAGGCTGACTCGGCCCGCTCGACCAGCCGCTCCTTCTGCAGGGCGGTGGCGACGTCGGCCGCGTTGCGGATGTCCGCGGCGATCTCGGGCGGGAGCGTGTAGCGCTTCGAGAGGGCGGCGATGGCCTCACCGGCGGTGGTGCTCGAGGCCGGCTTGGCCTTGGCCCTGCTGTGGTTGTGGTCCTGGCCCTCGCTCTCGACGGGCCTGCGAGCCCTGCTCCGCGCCGGCGCCGAGTCCTCCCACTCGTCGCGTGCTCCGTCCGCCCGGACCCACGCGGCGGGACGGCTCGGAGGCGCCGCGCCCCTCCGGCGTTCCCGCTCGTCGGGGAACCGGGCACCCCGCGCTGAGCCGGTCGCTGACCCGGGTCGGGACCCGGAGACAGCCGCCGCGTCGACGCCCTCGTCACGCCGCGTCACCTCGCGTGCACCCCGGCGGGCTACGTTGCCCCACTTCTTGGCCTGGCTCGGGAGCGGGCGCTCGTCGTCACGAGTCCGCGGGTACTCCTTCTCGCGAGCTCCCTCGCTGCCCGGCCTGCCGGTCGTTCTCCCCTGTGGCCTGCGGCTGCGATCGCCGGCGGCCCTCTGGCCCGCGCCGCGGCTCGGCGATGACCCTGCGCCACGGGTGGGACGGGCACCGGGTGTGCCGGTGCGGGGTGTGCCGGTGCGGGTGCCGAGCCGGTCCCGAGCCCTTGCCCCGCGTCACTCCCCCGCTGCTCGATCCGCCGGTGCCCGACGACCGGCCTCCCGCGCCCGCACCCCGGGCCCCCTGGCCTCGCCGGTCCGCTCCGCCCCCCGATCGGTCCGAGGGTCGCCCCTGCCCACTTCCGGGTCGGCCCCGCGCCGCACTCTCCCGGCCTGCGCCTCCGGCCCCACCCGAGCGGGCTCCCGGCTTGCCGGAGCCGGCCGGGCGCGCCGGGCGCGCCGAGGGGGCGCGACGATTCGGCCGCGGGGAACTCGGAGGCATCTGCCGATTCTACGTGGCCGGGCACGGCGGACTTTGGCCGCCGGCCCACTGGTCAGGTTGTGGCCGCGACGCCCGGGCCCCTCCGGAGCTCGTCGCACACCACGAGCACGGCGACCACGATGCCCATGAGGAGCGTGGCCGTGCCGACACCGATCCCGCTCGCGAGGCCGCCTGGGAGACCGCCACGACGAAGCAGAGGTCGAAGAGCAGCTCGAGTGGCGTCGACGCCCGGTGCTCCTCCTCGATGTCCCTCGGGGCCATCGGCAGCGGCCGGAAGCGGCGCTGCACGATGAGACGATCTCGGCGCCGTGGAGCGCGCCGGCCCGGGCCCGAAGCGGCATGGGCGGCAGTATCGCAGGCCCCCTCGGAACCGCTCCGGACCCCCGGCTCCCAGTGCGAACGCGACGAGATCCCCCCGAGCCTGAGCTCCGAGGGGATCTCGTCATGAGAAATCCCGGCGACGACCTACTCTCCCAGGGGGCCTCCCCCCAAGTACCATCGGCGCGGGCGGGCTTAACTGCCGTGTTCGGAATGGGAACGGGTGTTTCCCCGCCGCCATGGCCACCGGAAACCGTGCGCTCGGCGGCTCACCTGCCGTCATCGGGTAGGGAGCAGCGCCTGTGGCTGCGTTGCCGCAGCCCCTGAGCGTTCCAAAGCGAGCACGAGCACGAAAAAGTCTCCAAGCCCTCGGCCGATTAGTACCGGTCGGCTGAATGCATTGCTGCACTTACACCTCCGGCCTATCAACGTGGTCGTCTAGCCACGGGCCTTACCAGGTTAACCCTGTGGGAGATTTCATCTCGAAACGGGCTTCGCACTTAGATGCTTTCAGCGCTTATCCCACCCGTAGGTCGCTAACCAGCCGTGCCCTTGGCAGGACAACTGGCACACGAGAGCTACGTCCGTCCCGGTCCTCTCGTACTAGGGACAGCCTTTCTCAAATCTCCTACGGCTGCATCGGATAGGGACCGAACTGTCTCACGACGTTCTAAACCCAGCTCGCGTACCGCTTTAATGGGCGAACAGCCCAACCCTTGGGACCGGCTTCAGCCCCAGGATGCGACGAGCCGACATCGAGGTGCCAAACCTTCCCGTCGATATGGACTCTTGGGGAAGATGAGCCTGTTATCCCCGGGGTACCTTTTATCCGTTGAGCAACGGCGCTTCCATAAGCAACCGCTGGATCACTATGCCCTGCTTTCGCACCTGCTCGACTTGTAGGTCTCGCAGTCAAGCTCCCTTTTGCCATTGCACTCGACAGCTGATTGCCAACCAGCCTGAGGGAACCTTTGGGCGCCTCCGTTACATTTTAGGAGGCGACCGCCCCAGTCAAACTACCCACCTGACGCTGTTCCTGATCCGGATCACGGACCGAGGTTAGAGTCCCGGCACTAAAAGGGTGGTATTTCAAGGTTGACTCCACACTGGCTGGCGCCAATGCTTCAAAGTCTCCCACCTATCCTACACAAATAGTACCAAAACTCAACATCAAGCTGTAGTAAAGGTCCACGGGGTCTTTCCGTCCTGATGCAGCTAACGAGCATCTTTACTCGTACTTCAATTTCGCCGGGTCTGTGGTTGAGACAGTAGGAAAGTCGTTACGCCATTCGTGCAGGTCGGAACTTACCCGACAAGGAATTTCGCTACCTTAGGCACTCTTGTTACTACTCAAAACTGGTGAAAACGTCTCACCAAACACGCCTTGAGCGGCTAGGTCATTTCTGCCTAGCTCCTCATGTCGCCATGAGGGTCGGACTATATCTTCGTCCCTGGCCGGCAGTCGCCGATCAGGGAGCCCCGCGTGCAGTCTCTGAGGATCCTGCAAGTACCTGCGCCAATGTCCGGGCTCGCTGTTTGCCATTGGCATTCATGCCATACGCAATGCGAACCAAGCGCTCGAACCCACTGGGCGACAGATGCTCTTTCTTCCGCATCGAACGAACGATGAGAGAGAAGGCTTCAAAATCGCCCCGCTTGACCACCGGTGGATGCTGCTCGAAGAAGGGCAAAACTGCGCCTTCCAGGCTCCGGAGTCCGTCGACAGCAAACGTCAAGACACTGCTGTTCGGACCCTTGGGGCGCACGCGCCCACAGCCGAAGACTGGGATCATCGCCTCGAGAACATCTCGATGGTCGCGGTGTTGGTAGATGTGGAACACAGGCTGGAGCTGCCACCCGCCGTGTCGACGCATCATCGAAGATCGATGCACTGACACGGAGAAGCAACCCTCGCCGTCCACAAACCCAACGATCCAGTTGGGATCGAGCACGGTGCAAGAACTCGAAGTTTCCTGCTGATTGTCCGCACCGGACGGATTTTCACTTTCCACGCCACCACCCAATCAAAGGGTTGTGACGGGGATGAGTACCGCCGGATACTCGGATGTTCCAGCATATAGCGGGGTTTTACAACAGCCAGGTATTAAACTAACCGTTATAGTTACGGCCGCCGTTTACCGGGGCTTAGGTTCAGAGCTTCGTCCGAAGACTAACCCTTCCCCGTAACCTTCCGGCACCGGGCAGGCGTCAGAGCGTATACATCGTCTTACGACTTCGCACGCTCCTGTGTTTTTAGTAAACAGTCGCTTTCCCCAATTCTCTGCGGCCCCCTCAGGCATCAGGACGCGAAGTCCATCACCCTATCGAGGCCCTCCTTCTCCCGAAGTTACGGAGGAATTTTGCCGAGTTCCTTAACCACAGTTCTCCCGATCGCCTTGGTATTCTCTACCCGCCCACCTGTGTTGGTTTGGGGTACGGGTACCGTGCCAGCTCGCTAGAAGCTTTTCTTGGCAGCATAGAATCAGTGACTTCGCCTGGAATGGCTCGGCATCGCGTCTCAGGATTGATGGGACCCGGATTTACCTAGATCCCTCCCTACTCGCTTACCCCAGGACAACCAACGCCTGGGCTCACCTATCTTCCTGCGTCCCTCCTTTGCTATCCGCCCCAGGGTTTGTCGGCTCGACCCGAAGGTCATCCCCTTAGTACCCCTGGCTTGGAATGGGCGCGGACACGGTAGTACTGGAATATCAACCAGTTGTGCATCGACTACGCCTCTCGGCCTCGCCTTAGCTCCCGACTTACCCTGGGAGGATTAGCCTTCCCCAGGAACCCTTGGGCTTACGGCGGAGGAGTTTCTCACTCCTCTCTCGCTACTCATACCAGCATTCGCACTCGACCACGCTCCACGACGGTTCACACCACCGCTTCTCTGCGAGATCGACGCTCCCCTACCACTCCCGTCTAATGACGGAAATCCGCGGCTTCGGCTCTTGACTTGAGCCCCGTTACATTATCCGCGCAGGACCACTCGACCAGTGAGCTATTACGCACTCTTTTAAGGATGGCTGCTTCTGAGCCAACCTCCTGGCTGTCTTTGCGTTCCCACATCGTTTTCCACTTAGTCAAGAATTTGGGGCCTTAGCCGGCGGTCTGGGCTGTTTCCCTTTCGACCAACGAAGCTCATCCCTCGTGGTCTCACTGCCGGGTTCTAGAGCATCGGCATTCGGAGTTTAGTTGGGGTCAGTAAGCTTGTAGGCCCCCTAGCCCATCCAGTGCTCTACCTCCGATGCTGAACACCCGACGCTGCACCTAAATGCATTTCGGGGAGAACCAGCTATCACCGAGTTTGATTGGCCTTTCACCCCTTGCCACAGGTCATCCCCCCAGTTTTCAACCTAGGTGGGTTCGGCCCTCCACGAAGTCTTACCTTCGCTTCAGCCTGCCCATGGCAAGCTCACTCGGCTTCGGGTCTACAGCATGCGACTCAACGCCCTATTCAGACTCGCTTTCGCTTCGGCTACCCATCGCTGGTTAACCTCGCCACACACCGTAACTCGCTGGCTCATTCTTCAAAAGGCACGCCATCACGGCTGACATCCACCATGTGTCGCCAATCTCACCCGAAGGGATCATGGCAACGGTGGAGCAACGACGCTTTGACTGTTTGTAAGCCAACGGTTTCAGGTACTATTTCACTCCCCTCCCGGGGTACTTTTCACCTTTCCCTCACGGTACTAGTTCGCTATCGGTCGCCTAAGAGTACTTAGCCTTACGAGATGGTCCTCGCAGATTCACGCCGGCTTTCCCGGATCCGGCGCTACTCGGGTGTTCAAGCGGAGTCCAATGCTTTTCGTGTACGGGACCATTACCCTCTACGGTTCAGCTTTCCTGACTGATTCCACTACACATTGGATTTGTAACTCCGTGACAGGTCTGGTGCCCCGTCTCTTGAATCCCACAACCCCATACCGGCAACGCCACCAGGCTTTAACACCGGCACGGTTTAGGCTCTTCCCGTTTCGCTCGCCGCTACTCAGGGAGTCACTGTTGTTTTCCTCTCCTCGGGTTACTTAGATGTTTCAATTCACCCGGTTCCCTCGCCCCGCCCTATACATTCAGGCGGGTGTAACACCTCATGACAGGTGCTGGGTTGCCCCATTCGGATATCCACGGATCGACGCTTGGTAGACAGCTTCCCGTGGCTTTTCGCAGTCGCCCACGTCCTTCTTCGGCTTTAGGCGCCAAGGCATCCGCCGTTGGCTCTTTGTAGCTTGGAGAACAAAGATGCTCGTGCTCGCTTTGGAATTCTCAAGGGGCTGAACGGCGCACGCCGAGGTCGGACATCTCGCTGA
>CAWGOJ010000005.1:0-170253 GCA_963824195.1 uncultured Acidimicrobiaceae bacterium
CTGTCGTACTGGAGGGCGGCCGCACGGCTGGCCAACCGTATCGATGTGGTCGACTCACACTTCGCGCCCTACGGACTGCTTCCTGTCCTTACGACGCGCCTCCGTTCGAAGCCCTTGGTCGTCCACTTCCATGGGCCGTGGGCAGAGGAGTCTCGGGTCGCGGGCCAGCGGAGCGGCGTGATCCTGTCGGTCAAGCGCTTGATGGAGGCCGCTCTCTACAGACGCGCTACCAGACTCGTCACGCTCTCCGAGGCTTTCAAGGCAATCTTGGTAGAGCGTTACCGCGTGGATCCTTCTCGCGTGGAGGTGATCCCCCCGGGCGTCGACCTGGACCGCTTCCGCCCGGGCGACAAATTCCGGACCCGACGGCATCTGGGGCTCTCAGACGACGCCTTCGTAGCCGTGGTGGCACGCCGTCTAGATCGGGACGCCCGGCGAATGGGGCTCGACACCCTCCTCGTAGCGTGGAGGCAGCTGGTCGAGGCAGTTCCAGGCGCCACCCTGCTCGTGATCGGTGACGGTTCGGCTCGGGGTGACCTCCAGGACCTGGCTCGCGAAGTGAACATCTCCGGTTCGGTGCGGTTTCAGGGCAGGGTGGACGACGTTGACCTTGTCAGTGCTTATCAGGCGGCAGACGTGAGCGTCGTCCCGAGCATCGCGCTCGAGGGATTCGGCCTGGTGACCCTCGAGTCCCTGGCCTGTGGGACACCAGTCGTGGTGACCGACTGCGGGGGGCTGCCCGAAGCGGTGGCCGGTCTGGACGCTTCGTTGATTGTGCAATCGAGGAGCGTGGGGGCATTGGCCGAACGCCTAACTGCGGCGGCCAGAGGCGCATTGCCCGACCGCCAGGCCTGCAGGTCCTATGCCGATGGGTTCAGCTGGTCAGCTTGCGCTCGGGCCAACCAAGCGGTCTACGACCGGGCTCTGGACCCGCGCCCACGGGTCGTGTTCCTCGATCATGTGGGCCGCCTCTCGGGCGGTGAGTTGGCCTTGGCCCGGCTCGTGGAAAACCTGGACGTCGACGCCCACGTGATCCTGGGGGAGGATGGCCCACTCGCGGAACGGTTTCAGAAGGCTGGAGCAGAGGTGGAGGTGCTTCCGCTCGCACCGATCGCCCGTGATCTCCGGCGGGACCAGGTGGGTGCGCGACCCAAGGCGGCTCTGGCCTCGGCACGCTATGTGGCCACCCTGACCCGAAGGTTGAGGCTGCTGCGGCCCGATCTTGTCCACGCCAACTCGCTCAAGTCTTCCCTGTACGGGGGCCTGGCCGCCCGGGCCGCCGGCGTGCCACTCGTGGTACATCTCCGTGATCGCCTGGCCTCCGACTACCTCCCGCCTCCTGCCCTTCGCGTGGCCCAGGGAACCATCCGTCACTTAGCCTCCGGGCTGATCACCAACTCCACCTCGACCCTGGAGACCGTCTCGCGCAGGCCAGGGCACTTCGCGGTCGTTCCCTCGGGGATCCCCGCTTCCTGGTGCACTCGCCCTACTCCGGACCGGTTGGCGCGGCCTGGACCTCTTCGTGTCGGCATGGTCGGGCGGATCGCTTCCTGGAAGGGCCAGCATGTCTTCCTCGCAGCCTTCGCCGAGGCGTTCCCAGACGGCGGAGCGGAGGCGGTCATAGTCGGGTCGGCGCTCTTCGGGGAGGAGGCATATGGGAAGGAGCTCGGCCGGCTCGTAAGGGATCTCGGAATTGTCAGCGCAGTTCGGTTTTCCGGTTTCAGTGACGATGTCTGGGAGGAGCTCTCCATGCTCGACATCCTGGTACACGCCTCCACCGTTCCTGAGCCCTTTGGCCAGGTCGTGCTGGAGGGAATGGCTGCCGGCTTGCCTGTGATTGCAGCCCGGGCGGGAGGCCCCGCCGAGCTCATAACCGATGGGATCGATGGCCTGCTCTTTACTCCGGGGCGATCCGACGAGCTGGCGACAACGCTGCGGGTGTTGGCCGAGGACCCGCTGCGCCGCCAGGAGTTGGGCCAGAATGCGCGGAAACGAGCGACCTCCATGACCGTTGAAGCTTCGGCCGCCGCGGTCCTCGAACTCTACGGGCGCGTCCTCGGCCGGAGGCTATCCTAGATGTGCGGCGTATGTGGGATGGCGGGCGGTTCCCAAGAGGAACGCAGGTGGTTCGTCACCGCCAGCACCGAGTCCCTTTCCCACCGCGGTCCGGACGCCCACGGGATAAAGGTTCTCGATGGAGCTGTGCTCGGCCACACCCGGCTCCGAATCCTTGATCTTTCCGAAGCCGCGGACCAGCCGATGTCGTGCCGGAACGGAACCCTCTGGTGCTCTTACAACGGCGAGGTCTACAACTTCCATGATCTACACCGTGAGCTCTCAGCCGCCGGACACCGTTTCGAGACCTCCTCCGACACGGAGGTCGTCCTGAAGGGCTTTGACGAGTGGGGCACGCGAGTCTTTTCTCGCCTCCGGGGGATGTTCGCGGTCGCTGTCTGGGACAACCGCACCCGCACTCTGGTGCTGGCCCGTGACGGCTTGGGGATCAAGCCGATGTACTATCGACCGCTAGGCGACGCGGTCGCCTTCGCCTCGGAACTGCGGAGCCTACGCCGATCCGGAGACCGTCTGGATTCCCTGTCGATCTCCCGGTACCTGCGCCTGGGTTGGGTCCCTGGGCCTCGGACCATCGTGGAGGGGATTTTCGAACTGTTGCCCGGGAGCTTCCTTTGTTGGCAGGCCGGGCGAACAACGGTGGAATCCTGGACCGTGCCTGAACCAAACTCGCCCCGCGGAACCAGCGCGCCCGAAGTGGGTGAGGCTATGGCAGAAGCGGTGGCGATGCATCTCGTGTCGGACGTGCCCGTAGGCGTGTTTCTGTCAGCTGGCGTCGATTCCGCCCTCGTCGCCACGCTGGCCGCTCGAGCCGGCGGCCGTCTGAGGAGCTTCACCATCGGGTTCCCCGGTCCCAAGGACGAGACCCCCGCCGCCGCAGCCTTGGCTCGTCGCCTTGGTCTTCCGCACGACATCGTGGCAGTGTCCGGCCCGGAAGTGACGGGATCGGTCGATCGGATCGTCGGCGACCTCGATCAGCCCTCAGTAGACGGGGTCAATTCCTGGGTCATCTCCAAAGCTGTCCGCGAGGCGGGCATCACCGTGGCGCTCTCGGGGCTCGGAGGCGACGAGATCTTCGGCTCATACTCGACATTTTGGCACGTACCTCGCCTGGCCCGGTTGGGCGCCGCGGCTCGTCACGCTCCCCCCAAGCTACGTGAGGGGCTGCCTGTTCTGGCCGCAGCACTCCCTGGCTTTGCCCATTCCCGCCAGAGGAGGGCGCTCGAGGCAGTGGCAAAGGGAGGCTCTGACACGGCTTACGCCGCGGTCCGCGGCCCGCTCGGGGAAGGAGAGCTCGCGTGGCTCCGTGGGGGTCCGACGGAGCAAGTGGACCTCGGTATCGTCGAATCCGAGGACGTGGGAGAACTCGAAGCGTCGAACTACCTCCCCTTTCAGCTCCTGCGCGACACCGACGCCATGTCCATGGCTCATTCCCTCGAGGTTCGGGTGCCGTTGCTGGACTCGACCGTCGTGTCATTCGGGAGCGCACTCCGCCGTTCGCACCCTGCTGTGCCTGGCGGGGTGAAGCCGCTGGTGGCCGAAGCCGTGGACCCGCAACTCAAAGAGGTCGCACTGCGCCCCAAGGAGACATTTACCCTTCCCTTCGACAGGTGGCTCCGCGAGGAGTTGGCCGACTGGTCCGCCGAGGCCCTAACGGCTGTCTCATATCAGGGGCTGGGCCTGAGAACCGACCGCCTCGAAACCTTCCGGCGGCGCTTCGTGGCCGGTCATGTCAATTGGCGTGCCGTTTGGGCTCTCGCCGTCCTGGGATGCTGGATCAACAAGGCGGGACTCGGGTGAGCGCCCCTGCGGCGCAACGGAGTATGAGACGACACCGGAGGGCTAACGGGAACAGCCGACAACCCCCACGCGGCTGACGTCGGACGTGCCAGACGTTGCGATAGCTCTGCACTGAGAAGTCAGGGTCGACGATGCACCAGGGCAGACATGCGGGCCCCATCCGAGTTCGCTTTGGGTGGCCGACCAACCAGCTTCAGCTCCTCACTCCCACAGCGATTCGGCCGATCAACGGATCCGGTCAAAGTCCTACAGGACGATCCTGACGACGCATGGCACGTGCGTCAGGTAGTCGGCGATGTGGCGCAACTGGAGTGGTCCTCATTGCCAACCGGATGCGAGACGCAACGCCAAGAGCGCAGCCGGTTGCCATGCAGTCGGCCAATACCGCTACGGCCAGCACGGCGCAGCAAGAGACGCGACCGCGATGTCGCCGAGGACCAAGCCGAACGAACGGTGATCGACCGCATCGTAGAGCTACGCCATTCAGGCCAGAGCTACCGGTTAATCGCCGCGACGCTAGACGCCGAGGAACTGAGTCCCCAAAGCGCCTGTCACTGTGGTGATCGTACGCTCGACGGGTGTGAAAAGGGCGTGGGATCGCAATGTCGCCAGCTGGTCAACGTCACCTGGCTGCGATTGCCGCACCGAGTAATCGTGATCGACCAAGGTCTCGTACGCCGCAGCACCGCCTTCGCCATGAAGCTCGATCAGCCAGGTCGGTCGAACTTCGTCGAGAAGCCTCGTCGCTGCTGGAATGACGATTCCCTCGGCTCCTTCGATGTCCATCAGCACCAGTTGCGGTGGCGCATGGTCATTGAGGAGCGCATCGAGCGGTACCGCCGGCACTGTCCGATCGCCGCTCTCGCGGATCCGGCCGAGCGCGCTGTTCGAGTCGAACCGTACGTTGTGCGTCCGATCGGAGACAGCCGCCTCGATCACCTCGACGGTCAGGCTGTTGAGTGCGAGATTGCGGCGGAGGCGTTCCACGTTGGCTGGATCTGGCTCCACCGCGAGATGATGCCCAGTCGGGGACAGCGCACCTGCGGTGATGACGTAGTAACCGATGTGGGCGCCGACATCCCACATCGACATTCCGTCTCGAAGGATGTGCGGAAGCAAGTTATGAATCCACGGCTCATAGGTGCCGGCGATCAAGCGTCGCTCGTCGCTCGCCATGTCGACTTGGATCGGTTGTCCACGGGCCGGCCCTCGCCCGATCTTGCCCTCAGCCAGCCCCGTTCTGGGCGCTTCGGTGAGCGCATCGCGCAAGAGGTTGCGGATGCGCGGGTAGCGGTTGGCGATGAGAAGGGCGCGCTCAGGCACAAACGGCATTGCTGTCGTAAGGACTCGGCGAACCACGCCCCAATCGTAGCTCTTGATCAATCGCCGAATCGTTTCGCCGCCCGCATTCTCACCACGATGGATCCAGCAACTGACAGGTCCCCATTTGCCTTGACCAACCGAGGACCAGACTGGGTGGCGATCCTCGTCGGTAACCGTCACGGTTGAGGCCGAGGCCGTCGGTCATAGCGGGCGAAACCTACAGCGCACTCCATCGAACTGTTATGGCAGCCGTATGGTCGTCCGAGTTAGGGGCCGGAAGTTCGAAGAGTGTACGAGAGTTCTCCAACGAGCCAATGTCGCGATGGGTCTGGACGGATGTGCAGTTCCGATCGCTGTTCTCGTGGAACCTGGTCCCGCGCCGCGGACTCGGTATGGCTCAGATCGGCCCGTTCGTGACAGACCGTCGGGGCCGCCCTGCAGCGGTGATCGGCCAACGGAGAGCATACTAGAGTGGGCCGCCGTCGGGGGAGTGGCCCACCAGGGACATCGCGTCTTCCCTACTCGTCGGTGAGTGCGCCGGCTGTCCGTTCGGGCTGCCTTCCCAGAAAATCGCTTGATTGGCGCGACTCTGCGCTCCAAGCTGTAGAGGCCCGAATCTCTTGTTTCAGTTGCGGAAAGATCTCGTTCCGTTGTCGGGACTGAGAAGCGGAAATTGCGGGTAGCTATTGTCTGGATCCATAGCCGAACGTTTGCACAATTTCCTCGTCCACCGCGCACATCTCACCCGGAAAGACGCCTGTTACATGGAGCTCCTAAACAAGTGAAACAGAGTGTTGCGTCGACGGATGTCGGCAACGGTGCCATCGATCAACCGGGCGCAGTAGCGATCGTTCACGACTACTTGACCCAGAGGGGCGGAGCGGAGAGGGTGGTGCTAGCGATGCACCGCGCGTTCCCCGCGGCGCCAATCTACACCTCCCTGTACGAGCCCGATCTCACGTTTCCGGAATTTCGCGACGTCGATGTACGGGCGTCCTACTTGAATCGTTCCCAATTCTTGAGGCGGCACCATCGGCTCGCGCTACCTCTCCTGGCCCATGCCTTCTCCAAGATCGAGGTCGACGAGAAGATCGTGCTCTGCAGCTCGAGTGGTTGGGCTCACGGGATCCACGCCACGGGGACGAAACTCGTCTACTGCCACTGCCCGGCCCGCTGGCTTTACAAGAGGGCCGATTACTTTCGCAAGAGCCGGGACCCCCGGAATGAGAGGCGGCACCCTGCAACCTCTCTGGACGAGATCCACACCTCGTTCGTCTTCGGAAACTCCCTTTCTGCTGTCACGCCGATTCTTCGGCGATGGGATCGCAGGGCGGCGGCCAGCGCGAGCGCGTACTACACGAACTCCTCAGCGGTCTCGGACGAGATCTCGTCGGTGTACGGGATACAGGCGCTCATCATCCCTCCGCCTGCTCCGTGCGCGATCGATGGTCCGTCGGAGAAGCCGCGCACCGTGGCAAAGGACGGATTCTTGCTGGTGGTCTCACGCCTCCTCCCGTACAAGAATCTCGATCGACTTTTCGGTGTGTTCGCGGAACGCCCTGACCTGGAACTGGTCGTCGTCGGAACCGGACCTCTCCTGAAGAACTTGCAGCAAACGGCCACGCGTAATATCGAGCTGCTCGGCAACGTGAATGATCGCGAGCTTCGCTGGCTCTACGGACACTCTCGCGCGTTGATCGCCCCCGCCTTCGAGGACTACGGGCTCACGCCACTGGAGGCCGCAAGCTTCGGAAAGCCGACTCTCGCGCTGAGGAAGGGAGGATACTTGGACACCGTCTCAGAGGGTACGTCCGGTTACTTCTTTGAGGACCTGGACGTGTGGTCCATTTCGGGTGCGATCGACAAACTGAGCGAGAATCCGTTGAACAGCGACGACATTCGGGGCCATGCATCCCGGTTCTCCGAAGAACGATTCGTCAGCACGCTGAGACAGAAGGTCTCGAGGCATTTGACCTGAAGCCAGGTGCGCACGGATGAGTAGGCGGGCGCGGTAGCAGCCATATATTCCTTATCGCTATCGCCCCGGTGGCGAGGCAGCTGCGCCGCGGTAGTCAGGGCTGACAGATGCCGCCCGAGCGTTCATGGGCTCCGCCGCGTAACCGAAGACGCTGGCGGAGATGGGAGGATGACCGATCAGGGTTCGTGATCGTTGCCCGTGCGGGCTTTGCCGCGGCATCAAAGCTCAAGAAGTGGGTGCGACGAGGGATGTCAGCAGCGGAAGCAGCATCTTGATGACCAAGCAAAACGTTTAAGGGCTGGGCATCGACGGCTCTCGAATTCTTCGAAGGCCTGGAAGGGCAATTGCTGTCTTCGCAAGCAGCCCGGAAAGAGGAGTGACGGAATAGCCGGGTCGCCCCGCTTTGTTACGACTCATGGTCATGTGCGCGCACCCGAGGGACAGATGCCGATGATCCGCGTGTACCAGTCGTCCGCGAACCAGAACCAACCGTTCTTGGCCCCGACTGCGCCCTGGCGATCGAAGCAACTTTCATCCACACCCGAGCCAGGCAACGGAGGATTGAGCGTTTGCACGAGTTCGCCCTATCGTATTCCTGAAGTGATCCCATGCTGGCGCTGGTGCTGAAGAGCGTCGTCACGTCAACCAAGCCCGCGGAACTGTTCACGGCAAAGCCGAAGGGTTCCGGAAACTCGTTCGTGTCGTCGTTCGGGAGCGTGTCGATCGGATCCGTCGTCCATGCTGCACTCGGCCATCCCGAGGGTGTCGGCGACGAGTTGAACTTGATCAGCGTCATGCCCATCGATTCCCAGTTGCCCCAAACTGAGCTGTCGTCAGTGTCGCTGGACGAGAAGCCTGACACGTAGATGGCATTGCCCTCCACGTCGACCCTGCGCACGTCCACGAGTCCGGGGGCAAGCCGTAGCTGACGGCACTGCCGTATTCAGGCGTGCCGCCTCAGGCCGACGCCGGGGGCTGCGGGTTCAGGACGGCGCGGGGCGGCAGGCCGGCCACCCGGCGTGCCCGGGCGCGGATCCCGTGCCCGAGGAAGGGGGTAGCAAAGAGGATCTTGGCGCGCCGGGCCCGGGCGTCGGTCAGCGCGTACCTGAGCCGCCAGCCGGGCAGTTCGAGATTTGTCAGCGGCCAGGTGACCGAGAGGAGCCGGCGCATGGCGTCGCCCCGCCGACCCCGGGTGGGCAGGGGGAACAGGCCGGCCGGTGCGTCCAGGCCGGCCCGGCGGGCCATCTCCAGGGCGGCGCCCACCACCGTCACGCACTGTGCGGCCCCGGCCACGGCGCGCACACGGTCCCAGTCGACGGCGGCGCCGTGCGTCGTGGCGGCGCCGACGATCATCGCCAGGTCGGCCATCCATACGAGCCGCACGAACCGGTGGTGCGGCCCCCCGGCGTGGGCGGCCAGCATGACCAGTTCCTCGGCGAGGGGCAACCCGAATGCCGACGTGCCCGCGCACTCCAGCGGCTGGCGCATCGCCCACAACGTGCCGGGATCGAGCGCCGTCACCCGTTGCGACGCGCCCTCCAGCGCGTAGTGCACCTCCAGGAAGAACGAGGGCACCTCGCGGTGGGTCAGCACGGTGGCGTTGGTGTCGCGCCCTCCGGGGCGGCCGACCCGCCATCCGGCGTGGCCCAGAACGTCGAGGGCGCGCCGGTGATCGGCTTGGGGCAGGAGCAGGTCGATGTCGTCCATGGGCCGCAAGCCGGGCTCTGGGTAGCGGGCAGCCACCGCGGGCCCCTTGAAGACGACCGGCTCCAGCTCGGCGTCGGTCAGCGGCTGCACCGCGAGAGCGACGGCCCTCGGGAGCAGGAGCAGCGCCTCCATCCTGGAGGCGTCGGCCACGCCGCCGAGTGCGACCCCGTCGGGCCCGAGGGCGTCGAGCGAGCCCGCCGCGCCGAGCGCCCGCCACAACAGCGGGCCGATGCGTTGCTCCGAGCCGGCGGACACCGCCCAGCCGATGTCGGCCCCTCCGGCGAGGGCACGCCGGAGAGAGGCCGGATCGGGATCCCGGCGGCAGGCTTCCCACAAGAGTGTCGCCGTCTGCTCGGTGACGGTGGTCGCCGGCACTGCGTCGTCGCGCATGCGCTTATCATGGCGCCCCGCGGACCGGACCAGGCGAGCCGGCCGGGGCGGAACGGGCCGCACTTCGGCGCGGGCCCGCCCCCGGCGCTCCGCCACGGCCATAGCAAAACCTCCACCGTGGGGGCACAGTAGGCGGCGTGTTCATTCGTTCCCGCGGCGAACGGGCTGGCCGCAGACTGGCCGGGCGTCGGTGGGGCGCTGCAAGACCGAGGACAGTAGGGTCTCGAATTGGCGAGTCAAGAACGGTGGACGATATGCACTTTGACGACACACACCGGGATGCGGCGGCATCTCCGGCTGGTGGCCCCCGCTCGGGCCGGACGCCGATCTCGCGGCGCCAGGCCATCGGGCGCATGTCCGCGGTGGCCACGGTCGGCGCGGCCGCCTGGGTGGTGCCCGAGATCCTCACGGCGAAGCCCGCTGCCGGCGCCACCATGTCGGGGCCGGTGACCCTCCCGGGCTCGCCCGGGTCCAGCGGCCCGCCCCCGCCCGGGTCCAGCGGCCCGCCCTCGCCCGGGTCCAGCGGCCCGACCGGGAGCCCGGTGAGCACGGCCGGCCCGAGCGGGGTGACCACGGCGCCCGGCACCCCTCCGTCGGGTCCCAAGAGCGGGGTGACCACGGCGGCCCCCACCCAACCGTCCGGTCCACTGGCCTACAGCGGATTGAACATCGAGCGCGACGCCCAGGTCGGCGCGGCGCTGATCGCCGGTGGATGGGCGATGCACCACTGGGCCAGTCGTACGCAGGAGGGGCGGCCGACGGCGTGACAGAGCAACAAGGCGCGGAGCACCGATGGAGTACGAGTACGGATGGGCGCATCGCACCCAGAACCTGAGCGGTCTGTCGTACCGCTTCGCGGTGCGCGCCGATGACGAGCGGCTCGGCTGCCTGGCCGACGCCGTGCTGGCCGGGCTGCGCGACCCCTGCGATGCGGCACCGGTCGAGCACTGGTACTCGCTGACTGCCTCGGACGCGGCCCTCGGCACCGTCGACGTGACGTGCGACGACAGCGAGCTGGCGCGGGGCCAGGACCCCGGCGACGCGCTGGGATGGGTCGTGTGGGACGTGAACCGCGCCGCCGCGGAGGCGAGTGGCTGTCATCTGCTGTTGCACGCCGGTGGGGTCGAGGCCGGCGGCACCGGCGTGCTGATCCCCGGTGGCTCAGGGTCGGGCAAGTCGACGCTCGTGGCGGGGCTGGTGCGCGCCGGGCTGGGGTATCTCACCGACGAGCTGGCCGCGCTGGACATGGCGAGCGGGAAGCTGATGCCCTACCCCAAGCCGATCACCGTGAAGTCCGGGAGCTTCGCGGTGCTCTCCGACATGGGCCCCGACGTCAGCCGCGGGCCAGGGCACGGTCCCTGGGCGGGCAAAGAATGGCAACTGGCGGTCGGCGAGGGCACGGGGCGGCGGGTGGGGGGACCCTGTGAGGCCGGCTTCGTCGTGGTGCCCCGCTACGACGCCACCGCCGAGACCGCGCTGACCCCGCTCTCGGCCACCCAGGCCTTCCTCGCCCTGGCGGTCAACGCCGTCAACCTCATCCCCCACGGATCCGCCGGGACCCGGGTCCTTGGCCGGCTCGCGGTGCGGAGCCGGTGCTTCTCCCTCACGGTGTCGGATCTCGACGCGGCCTGCCGCCTCGTGCTGGAGTTGGTGGAGGCGCCGGCGGCGCGGGGAGGCGCCGGTCGTGAGCTCTGAGTGGCCCGACGGGTGCTCGCGCCCGGTGCGCCGGGATAGCGCCGGCGGGGTGGAGCTGGACGACAACGTGGCCCTCTACGACACGGCCGGCCAGCTCCTGATCATGCTCAACTCGAGCGCGGCTGCGGTCTGGGTGCGCTGCGACGGCGCGACGACCCTGGACGAAATGGTGGGCGAGCTGGCCGAGGCGCACGGGGGCGATGACGCCGGCGCCATCGCCGAGGACGTGCGGCTCACGGTGCGCAAGCTGGCGGAGCTGGGGTTGGTGGTCGACGCCGGCACGTAGGGAGTTGCTGCCGCCCCATGGGCGTTTGTGGAGGATGGGGCGTGCCCATCGCCCACCTCCCGAGCGACGTGAGCCCCGACGAGGTGGCGGCGGTCATCGGGCGGGACGGAGCCGCCGTGGTCGACGGCGCGGCGCCCGCGGCGCTGCTCGACCGCATCGAGTCCGAGCTGCGCCCGTATCTCGATGCGACCCCGACCGGCCCCGACGACTTCAGCGGCACCCGCACCCGGCGGACGGGCTCGCTGATCGCCCGGTCCCCCTCGAGCCGCGAGCTCGTCATGCACCCGCTCGCGCTGGGCACGGCGCGCACCTTCCTCGGGCACGCCACGAACATCCAGCTGCACCTGACGCAAGCCATCGCCATCGGCCCCGGGGCGACAGCGCAGCCCATCCACCGGGACCAGTGGGCGTTCGACTTCTTCCCCTTTCCGCAGGGCTACGAGGTCCAGTGCAACACGATCTGGGCGCTGACCGAATTCACCGAGGAGAACGGTGCCACCCGGGTGGTGCCGGGGAGCAACGCCAGGGAGGACAAGCTCGCATTCGGTCCCGACGACACCGAGCCGGCAGAGATGTCGCGCGGCTCGGTGCTGTTCTACTCGGGCAGCGTGTACCACGGCGGGGGCGCCAACCGCTGCTGGCGCTCTCAACGAGGTGTTGTTGCCCGACTCGCCTCGGGAGTCGATGATGGTCGCCGGGACCGTTCAGGATGGGAGTGCTGAATGGCTCGACGCGCCGATCCCTTCACCGCGGGTTGTCTACGCTCCGGTGATTGAGCTGCTGATCGAGCGGCTTCGTTCCTATCTCAGCACCCATCCCCTGGCTCACTCGACACCCGCTTCGCGGCGCCTCCGCACCCGGCAGCAGGCAGAGTCGCGATGGGCCAAGCCAGGTTGCGCAGGGTCCGGGTGAGCGCCGCCACGTCGGTGAGCATCCGGCGGTAGTCGTCCGGGGTCCCACCCATCGGATCCATGACGTCGTCGTCTGGCGAGTCACCCATCAGGTCGACACGGAGCCTCCCGTCATGGAGCCGGGCTAGCCAGGCGCCGAGATCGTCGGCAGCGCCACGGGGCCCCCGTGTGGCTCCCACGACGGGTGATCTCTCGCAGGGTGAAGGTCTTCGGGAACGAAGCCGGGACCGCGACCACCGTCTCGCGCACATGCTCGCGGGTCAGGCCCACGACGAGATCCGCCGCCTCAATCATTCCGGGCTCGACCATGCGGGGCACGTGGGCGCCCAGGTCGATGCCGAAGGCACGGCCCTCCTGCACCAGGGCACGCGGCGAACCGAAAGAATCGGCCTCCACCGTGCCCGCCGAGTGCACCTCGACCTCGGCCCCACCCGTGTCACCGAGCTGCTGGCGTAGCAACAATGCGGCCGACGGCGACCGGCAGAGGTTGCCCGTGCAGACGAACAGCACCTCGGCCATGCCCCAACGTTCCCACATGGTCCCGCTCGACGTCAGGTGCGACGGCGGAGACCGCCATGCCAGTACCCTGGTGAACCAGCGTCCGGACCAGGAGCGATCCGCCGGCTGAGCAAGGAAAGGGTGCAGAATGCCAGGCGTCATCTCGGTTGGTCTTCCCGACGGCTCGACCCGGGAGCTCGCCGAGGGCACGACGGCGGGCGAGCTGGCCCAGTCCATCGGGTCCCGCCTGGCCAAGGCGGCCGTCGTCGCCACCGTGGACGGCCACGAGGTGGATCTCGAGCTTGCCGTTGCCCGACGGGGCGAAGGTGGCCATTGTCACCGCGGACTCCGAGGCCGGACGGGAGGTGCTGCGGCACTCCACCGCCCACGTCATGGCCCAGGCGGTACGCCGCCTGTGGCCGGGGGCCAAGTACGCCATCGGGCCGGTGATCGAGAACGGCTTCTACTACGACTTCGAGCTGCCCGACGGCGCCCACTTCAGCGACGACGACCTGGAGCGGATCGAGGCGGAGATGCGGGAGATCATCAAGGAGGACCAGCCCTTCGTCCGCCACGAGCACAACCTCGAGGAGGGCCTGGAGATCTTCGCCGACCAGCCCTTCAAGCAGGAGATCATCGAGGCCGTCGAGACCGGGCGCCGACGAGGTGGACGCCGGTGGCCCGGTGGTGAGCACCTACCGCAACACCGACGCCTTCATCGACCTCTGCCGTGGGCCGCACGTGCCCTCGACCGGCCGCCTGGGCCACTTCAAGCTGATGCGGGTCGCCGGCGCCTACTGGCGGGGCGACGAGAAGCGCGAGCAGCTCCAGCGCATCTACGGCACCGCCTGGGAGTCCGAGAAGGCGCTGGTCGCCTACCTGCACCAGCTCGAGGAGGCGGAACGGCGTGACCACCGCAAGCTCGGTGCGGAGCTCGACCTCTTCAGCTTCCCCGAGGAGATCGGCTCGGGCCTCGCCGTCTTCCATCCCAAGGGAGGCACCATCCGGCGCCTGATGGAGGACTACTCGCGGCAGCGCCACGTCGAGGCGGGCTACGACTTCGTCACCTCGCCGCACATCACCAAGAGCGCCCTCTTCGAGGAGTCCGGCCACCTCGACTGGTTCGCCGACGGCATGTACCCGCCCATGGAGCTCGACGGCGGCACGCAGTACTACCTCAAGCCGATGAACTGCCCGTTCCACATCCTCGTGTACAAGAGCCACCAGCGCTCCTACCGCGAGCTGCCCATGCGGCTCTTCGAGTTCGGCACGGTCTACCGCTACGAGAAGTCCGGCGTGCTGCAGGGCCTCACCCGCGTCCGGGGCATGACCCAGGACGACGCCCACATCTTCTGCACGCGCGAGCAGATGGACACCGAGCTGGTGCGCACGCTGCACTTCGTCCTCGACCTGCTGCGCGACTACGGGCTCAACGAGTTCTACCTCGAGCTCTCGACCAAGCCCCCCGGCAAGGGCGTGGGGTCCGACGAGGAGTGGGAGGTGGCCACCGAGGCGCTGCGCACGACCGCCCTCGAAATGGGCCTCGACCTCGTCATGGACGAGGGGGGCGGCGCCTTCTACGGGCCCAAGATCTCGGTGCAGGCCCGCGACGCCATCGGGCGGACCTGGCAGATGTCGACGGTGCAGCTCGACTTCCAGCTGCCCCAGCGCTTCGGGCTGGAGTACGTCGGCGCCGACAACGCGCGCCACCGGCCGATCATGATCCACCGCGCCCTGTTCGGGTCGGTGGAGCGGTTCATGGCCGTGCTCATTGAGCACTACGCCGGGGCGCTGCCCACGTGGCTGTCCCCCGAGCAGGTGCGGGTGATCCCGGTGACCGACGCCCACGCCGCCTACGCGCAGTCGGTGGCCGACGCCTGCGCGGCGGCCGGCCTCCGGGCCACGGTCGACGCCAGCGGCGAGAAGATGGGCGCGCTCATCCGCAAGGCCAGGATGGCCAAGGTCCCCTACGTGCTCGTCGTGGGCGACGAGGACGTGGCCGCCGGCACGGTGGGCGTGAACCGGCGGGGCTGGGACACCAAGCCCGAGCACGGCGTCGCGCTCGACGACCTGCTGGCGGAGGTCACCGCAGAGGTCGCCCGCAAGGGGCTGCCCGAGGACCGGGCGCCGGTGGCGGCGCCCGGGTGAGGGAGGGGCCCGGCACCGTGAGCCTCGAGCACCTGTGGGCCGGGTGGCGCAGCGACTACATCGTGGAGGCGACGGCGCGCGAGCGCGCCGGCGGCGCCCCCGCCGGCGAGGACGCCTGTGTGTTCTGCCGCCTGGCGGCGAGCGGGCCCCCCTCCGAGGAGAACCTGGTGGTGTGGCGGGGCGAGCTGACCTTCGTCGTCCTCAACGCCTACCCCTACGCCAGCGGTCACGTGCTCGTGATGCCCCTGCGCCACACCGGGGCCCTGGCCGGCCTCACCGATGCCGAGTCCGCCGAGCTGTGGTGGGCGGCGCAGCGGGCGGTGGCCACCATCGAGGCCGCCTACGATCCCGACGGGCTGAACATGGGCGCCAACCTCGGCCGGGCGGCGGGGGCGGGGCTGCCGGCGCACGTCCACCTCCACGTGCTGCCGCGCTGGGCGGGCGACACCAATTTCATGACGTCGGTCGCCGAGACCCGGGTCATGCCCGAGACGCTGCAGCTGTCCTGGAAGAGGCTCACTGACGCCTGGCCCGGGTAGCCAACCGCCCGAGGGGCCCGACGCTGCCGCTGCCGGTTTGGGCATCGGTGTCGGCGTCGACGCAGTGGGGACGCGCCAGGGCGCGGTCCCGGGCGAGCCGCCTGACGCCGGGCGGCCGGCGTCGCAGTGGCGGCGGATCCGGCACGTCGTGCGGCGGGCGTGGCCGGTGATCCGGATCGCCGTCGGCTTCGGCCTCGTCGCCATCGCGCTGTGGGTGGTGTCGTCGAAGAGCTCGGAGCTCTCGGGCTTCAGCACCATCTTCAAGACGTTCGACTGGTGGTGGGTCGCGCCGGCCATCGTGGCCGAGATCGGCTCCTACGTGTGCTTCACCGCCATGCAGTACGAGCTGCTCATCGCGGGCCACCTGCGCCCCCCCTGGCGGCCGCTGCTCAAGCTGTCGTTCGCGTCGCAGGCCATCACCAACTCGCTGCCCGTCGGGAACGCCGTCGCCTCGGTCTACGGCTTCCGCTGGTTCCGCCGCTTCGGGGCGGACAACACGCTCGCCGCCTGGGCCATGGCCGGCACGTTCGTGGCGGCCTCGGTCAGCCTGTCGCTGGTCGCCATCCTGGGGCTCGGCTTCGCGGCCGAGGAGGGCGCCTCGCTCGACCTGGTGCCGGTGCTCATCGGGACGTTCGTGATCATGCTCGGCATCGGCTCCCTCTTCGTCTACGAGCGCCCCCTGCACGCGGTGGTGGCCGGCGGGCTGCGGCTCTCGGTCGCGCTGACGCGCCGGCCGCGGGGGGACACGACGCAGCAGATCCAGCACATCATGGACTGGATGACCGCCGTCCGGCTCAGCTGGACCCAGATCGGCCGCATCGTCGCCTGGGGGACGGTCAACTGGCTGCTCGACTGCGCCGTCTTCGCCATGATGTTCACGGCGATGGACGCGCCCATCCCCTGGAAGGGGCTCCTCCTCGCCTACGGCGCCGGGCAGCTGGCCGCCACGCTGCCCATCACGCCCGGAGGGCTCGGCGTGGTCGAGGGCTCCATCACGGTGGCCCTCGTGGCGTTCGGCGGCTCGGAGGCCAGCACCGCCTATGCCGTGCTGCTCTACCGCGTCATCAGCTTCTGGATGATCCTCCTGATCGGCTGGCTCCTGATCGGCCAGCTGGCCCTCCAGGTGCGCCGGGGGCGCTGGCCCCGCCAGGCCCTGGCGAGCGAGGTGGAGGCCGGCCCGGAGGCCTACGGACCGGCGGTGGTGCCCGACGTGGCGGCGGCGGTGGTCGAATGACGGCGCACCGTGGTCTCCGACGGCGCCTCGGGGCCGGGGTGGCCGGCCTCGTCGTGGCCGCCTCGCTGCTCACGGCGTGCTCGGCGGCCCGGACCGGCCAGGGCACCACCGACGAGTCCTGCTACCTGGCCCTGCCCACCGCGGCCAAGGCGATCGGCGGCCACGGGCACCTGCACGGCGTCCGCAAGTTCACGCTCTCGGGCCTCCACGGTGTCGCGCCCCGGCTCTACACGCGGTTGGCCGACGACATCCCGAAGGGCCAGAACGTGTGCCTGGCCGCCTACACCGGGCACTTCACGCGCGTCGTCGGTGTCCAAGCCGCTCGGGCGCCCGGCCGGGACGCTGGCCGTGGCGGTGGTGACGACGCCGGGGAACAAGCTGCTCGGCACGCTGATCCTGATGAAGATCCCGGTGCGCTTCCAGCACATCTTCTGATCCGGCTCGGTCAGCCCTCCAGCTTGGGGATGGACGCGGTGAGGTGGTCGGGCACGGCGTCGTAGTGGTCGTAGGCGACCCTGAACGAGCCTCGCCCGCCGGTCAGGGCGCGCAGGTCCACGGCGTAGCGGGTGAGCTCGGCGGTGGGCGCGGTGGCCGTCACGGTCTGGTAGCCGTCCTCGGCGGCGTCCGTCCCGACGATTCTGGCCCGGCGCGAGTGCAGGTCGCCCAGCACGTCGCCCTGGCACTCGGCCGGGATGGTGACCTCCAGGCGCGAGATCGGCTCGAGCACGATCGGGCCCGCCTCGGCCATGGCCGCCTTGACGGCCAGGGCGGCCGCCATCTTGAAGCTGACCTCGTTGGAGTCCACCGAGTGCGCCTTGCCGTCGTCCACCGTCACGGCGATGTCGACCACCGGGTAGCCGAGCATGCCCCCGGCGGCGAACGTCTCGATCACGCCCTTCTCGACGGCGGGGATGTACTGGCGGGGGATGGCGCCGCCGACCACCTCGTCGCGGAAGGCGAAGCCCTCGCCGCGGGGGAGCGGCTCGAGGCGCAGGTGGCAGACGCCGAACTGGCCGTGCCCACCGGACTGCTTCTTGTGCTTGCCCTCGGCCTGGGCCGCCAGCGTGATGGTCTCGCGGTAGGGGATGCGCAGCTCCTCGCGCTCGACGTGGACGTTGCACTTGCGGTCGAGCCGCTCGAGCGTCACGGCCAGGTGCACCTCGCCGCTGACGCCGAGGATGGTCTGGTGCGTCTCGTCGTCGCGGGTGACCGTCAGCGTGGGGTCCTCGTCGCACAGGCGCTGCAGTCCCGACATCAGCTTGTCGTCGTCGGCTCTGGTGGCCGGCTTCACCGCCACCGCCAGCGCGGGGGAGGCAGCACGGGCGGCGGCACCACGACGGGTTGGCCCTTGGGGGCGAGGGTGTCGCCGGTGCGCGTCCCGTTGAGCCGGGGCACGGCGACGAAGTCCCCGGCGGGGACGCTGGTGGCCGGGGCGGTGGCGTGCCCGGCGATGCTCTGGAGCGCGTGCAGCCGCTCCTCGTCCCTCGAGCGGGAGTTGACGAGGAGGGCGTCGGGCTGCAGGGTGCCCGAGACGACCTTGCAGAGCGACATCTTGCCGGTGTGGCTGTCGTTGTAGGTCTTGGTGACGGTGAGGACCGTCTGGCCCGCCGGGTCGGCGGGGATCTCGACCGTCTCGGTCCCCGCCGTGGCCGTCAGCGGCGGCCGGGAGGCGGGGCTGGGGCACAGCTCCTCAATGAGGCGGGCCAGCCGGTCGACCCCCACCCCGCTGGCGGCCGAGCAGCACAGCACCGGGAACACACTGGCCGAGGCGACGCCGCCGGCCAGGCTCTTCTCGAGCTCGGCGTAGTCGAGCGTCTCGCCCTCGAGGTAGCGCTCCATGAGGTCGTCGTCGCCCACCACGATGCCCTCGACGAGCTGCTCGTGGACGGTGTGCTCCTCGTCGACGAGCTCCTCGGGGATCGGTCCCTCGCGGCCCGACGGCGGGACGGTGCCGTCGACGGCCGAGCCGGGGGCCGGGGTGTCGTAGTGGGTCGCGGTGTCGTCGAGCAGGTCGATGACGCCGTGGAAGTCGGCCTCGTGGCCGATGGGCAGCTCGACCGGCGCCACGCCGGCGCCGAAGGTCGCCCTGATCTCGGCCAGGGTGCGGTCGAAGTCCGCCCGCTCGCGATCGAGCTTGTTGACGACGATCACGCGGGGCACCCCGAGGCGGGCCGCGGCACGCCAGGCGTCCTCGGTCTGGGCCTGGACGCCGTCGGTGGCGCTGACCACCACGACGGCCAGGTCGACGTTGGCCAGGGCGGTGACCATTTCGCCGGCGAAGTCGGCGTACCCGGGGGTGTCGAGCAGGTTCACCTTGACCCCGTTGACCGTCAAGGGGGCCAGGCTGGTCGAGAGGGAGAGCTGGCGCGCCACCTCCTCGGCCTCGAAGTCCATGACGGTGGTGCCCTTCTCCACCGAGCCCCGGCGGGCGATGGCCCCGCTGGCGGCCAGCAGGGCCTCGGCCAGGGTGGTCTTCCCCGCGCCGTGGTGGCCCACGAGGGCAACGTTGCGGATTGCGGTCGGGTCGTGTGGCACCTGGTCCCTCCGTCCGTACAGCCGGGTCTGCCCGACGAGTGTACGACCGCCCGTGGCGGCCTGCTCAGGCGGTCCTGGTCAGGGGCGGGGCGGGGTCCTCGCCCCGATGGCGGCGTCGTACTCGTGGCGGATGGAGAAGCGGACGAAGAGGCCCAGGGTGTCGACGAGGAGGAGCCACACGGCCTTGATGGAGATGGTGCTGCCGAACCGCTCGTCAATGCGCACCGGAGCCTCCACGATGCGGGTGTACCCGAGGCGGCGGGCCAGGACGAGGAGCTCGAGGTCGAGCGCGAAGCGGCTCTCGCGCAGGAGGGGCAGCACGTCGGCGATGACCCTGCGGTCCACCAGCTTGATCCCGACCTGGGTGTCCTTGACGTGCAAGCGGAACAGCAGGTGGATGAGGTGCTGGTAGCCCCACGAGTACAGCCGCCGCAGGGGCGGGTAGTGGACCGAGGAGTCCGGATGCCGCTTGCTCCCGATGATGATGTCGGGCTCCATGGAGCGCATGATGGAGACGAAGGGGGCGAGGAACTCGGGTGAGATGTCGCCGTCGGCGTCGATGAAGCCGAGATAGCGCCCCCGGCCCATCCCGAGCCCCGTCCGCAGCGCCCGGCCCTTGCCGACGTTCGTGTCGAACGAGATGCGCCGCACCACGCTCTCGGGGAAGCCGTCCAGGGTGAACGGGCTGCCGTCGGTCGAGCCGTCGGACACGGTGATGATCTCGAAGGTCATGCCCGACGCATCGAGCACCCGCACCATGTGCGCCACCGTCGAGCGCAGCCGGTCGCCCGGGTTGTAGTAGGGCACGACGATCGACACGTCGAGCGTCGGGTCGGGGAGGACGGTGATGTGGGGTTGGGGTGTGTCGACGTTCGTCGGTTCCGAATCCGGCACCGGCCCCTCACGTGCTCTGCCCGCGGGTGGAAGGAGGCGGGGCGTCCGCTCCCCGTGTGGCATCTGTCGGCGAGGCTACCCGACGGGGTGACCGGTCGGGCACGCAGGGCCGGGCCGCGGCACGGGCGGCGGGATCAGTAGCCGTACCCGCCGCTGTGCGACGTCGTGGTCGTGCCGCCGCTGCTCGTCGTGGCGGCGCCACCGACGACGATGTTGACGTTCATGCCCAGCATCTTGTGCCCGGGGATGGGGCAGAAGATGTCGTAGGCGCCCTTCTTGAAGGTCACGGTGAGCTTCGTGCGTGCCCCGGCGAGATGTTCTTCGCCTTCGCATTGGAGAGCCCCGGCCCGGTGATCTCCAGGGAGTGGGTGACCTGCCCCTTGTTCTGGGCCACGAAGGTGTACTTGCCGGGACTGAACGTGCTCTTCGAGAGGGCGATGTGGAAGTCGGTCTCGACCGCCTTGACGACGGTGGGGCGCGAGCTGGCGCCGGCCGGCGCGGCCGAGACGACACCGAGCGCGGCGGCGGCGACCCCCGCCGCGGCCAGCGCCGCCAGCCCGAACGGCGAGTCGGCGGGGATGGCGGCCCTCGGCACGGGGGAAGGCGACCCTGCGCCTGCGGGCGGCGTCTCGGATGTTCGTCATGGTGGTCCTCCATCGCTCTCGTCGCGGTCGTGTCACTGTGGAGGGTACGGGCCAGGCGAGGCCCGGGATTGGGCCCACGTGGCGCGACCAGGGGTTCCATACTGGATCCGCCGCCGCCCGCCCGCCACCGGACCCCCGGTCGGGTCGTCTCGGCCTCCGGGTTTCGGGGACCGGATGGTAAACTGTGGTCGAACAGCGCCCCCTTCCAGGGAGGGCGCACGACGAGGAGCTTCATGTTCGACGGTCGCTGGCGAACTTCCGTCGATCGGACCACGGGTCCGGTCGGCGCGGCACTGCACCGCCATGGCATCACCGCCGACGTGCTGACCGCCACGGGCCTGGTCTCGGCGACCGCGACGGCCGTCTTGGTGGCCACCGGCCACCTCCACCTCGCCATCATCTTCCTGATCGTGACGGGCCTGCACGACCTCCTCGACGGCCCGGTCGCCAAGGCCGCCGGCACGGCGTCGGTGCGGGGCGCCTTCTTCGACTCGGTCACCGACCGCGTGGCGGACGCCGTCTTGATGTTCGGCTGCGCCTGGTATCTGCTCGACCGTGGGGAAGGCCACCTCGCGCTTCTGCCCATGGCCATCCTGGCGGTGACCGCCCTGGTCTCCTACGAACGGGCGAAGGCCGAGTCGCTCGGGCTCTCGGCCAAGGGCGGCCTCATGGAGCGGGGCGAGCGGATGTTCCTGCTGGGCGTGGCCTTCCTCAGCACCGTGATCTTCGTGCCGGTGCTCTGGGCGATGCTCGTCCTCGTCTCCTTCACCGCGATCGCCCGCTTCGTGAAGGTCTGGAACGCGGCGTCGGGTCGCGACCGGGTGATCGCCCGCCGCATCGAGGCGTGGCGGGAGGGCCGGGTCGACTCGCGCTGGCGGGCCTGGCGTGAGGGCCGCCAGGGCGACGGCGTGCCGCGCCGGCAGATGGCCAGGACCTCGGGGGCACCGGTCGGGCGCTGGCGGGCCCGCCGCCAGGAGGCGCTGAGCAGCCGCTCGGGGCGGACGCTGCGGGAGCGCCGCCGCCTCGACCGGGGTCACGACGGGACGACGAACGCGCGCCGGATCTCGGGTCGCCGCACCCCGCCGGCATCCTGATCCCCACCTCGCTCGCGACCTGAGCCCCGCGTGACCGACGCCCGCGCCGACGGTCACGCCCCCCCGAGCTGGCGCGACACGGCCAAGTACCTGACCTATCGGGGCCTCGGCGCCGCCATGGGCCACATGCCCGAGCCGCTGGCGCAGGGGGTCGCGCGCGGGGTGGCCCGGACGATGGCCCTGCGGGGCGGCCCCTCCCTCGCCATGAACGAGCACCACATGCGGCGCATCCTCGCCAGCGAGTGCACCGACGGCGTCGAGCCCGACCCCGCGCTCGTGCGCCGCTGGAGCAGGCGCACCTTCGACTCCTACGCGAGCTACTGGGCCGACGGCGCCCGCCTCCCCTACGAGAGCGAGGCCGGCGTGCGCGCCCGCTTCCGTCTCGAGGAGGGCGAGGACCACCTCCGGGCCGCGTTCGCGCTCGGCCGCGGCATCGTCATGGCGCTGCCGCACGTGGGCAGCTGGGAGTGGGGTGGCTACTGGCTGGCGCTCGAGGGCATGCCGATGACGGCGGTGGTGGAGCGACTCGAGCCCGAACAGCTCTTCGAGTGGTTCGTGGCGCAGCGCGAGGCCATGGGGCTGACCGCAGTGGCTCTCGGCGAGGGATCGAGCGCCGCGCTGCTGCGGGCACTCAAGGCGGGGGAGGTGGCCGGGCTCGTCAGCGACCGGGACCTGGCGGGCCACGGGGTGTCGGTCGAGTTCTTCGGCGAGCGCACCACCCTCCCCGGCGGTGCCGCCACGCTCGCGTTGCGGACCGGGGCGCCCCTCGTGCCGGTCGTCGTCTACTCGGGGCCGGGGAATTGGCACACTGGCGTCGTGCACGCACCCGTCGACACCACCCGTGCTGGGTCGCTGCGCGAGGACGTGGCGCGGGTGACCCAGGAGCTGGCCACCATCTTCGAGCACGACATCCGCTGCCGCCCCGAGCAGTGGCACCTCTTCCAGCCCAACTGGCCGAGCGACCCGCGATGAGGATCGCCATGCTCTCGCCGTACTCCCTCACGCGCCCGGGAGGCGTGCAGGGCCAGGTGATCGGCCTGTCGCGGTGCCTCCGCGCGCTGGGGCACGACGTCACCGTGCTCGGGCCGGCCGATGAAGGCGAGCCCGTCCCCGAGGCCGCCGGGGAGCATTTCGTCATCGGCCGACCAACGGCATTGCGCTCCAACGGGTCGGTGGCCCCGGTGGCGCTGTGGCCGACGGCGTCGGCGCGGGTGGAGCGGTTCGTGCGCACCGGCGGCTTCGACGTCGTGCACGTGCACGAGCCGCTGGCGCCGATGGCCGCCTACGGACTCGTGCTCACGGCGCCGCTCCCCATGGTCGGGACGTACCACCGGGCCGGGGTCAGCCGGTGGGTGCCGGTGCTCAAACCCCTCGCCGAGCTGGTGGGGCGCCGGCTGCAGATCCGGGTGGCCGTCTCGGAGGCGGCGCGCCAGACGGGTATGCGCTCGGGTGGTGGCGAGTTCGAGGTGCTCTTCAACGGCGTCGACATGGAGCGCTTCGAGTCGGCGGCACCGGTGCACGACGAGGAGGGCCGGCCTGCCGTGCTGTTCCTCGGACGCCACGAGGAGCGCAAGGGCCTCAACGTCCTCCTCGATGCGTTCGCCACCGTCGAGCGGCCCGCCGTCCTGTGGGTGGCCGGCGACGGACCGGGCGGCGAGGTGCAGCGGCGCCGGCATCCCGAGTCCGACCGGGTGCGGTGGCTGGGCCTGCTGAGCGACGGGGAGGTGGCAGCGCGTTTGGCCGGGGCCGACGTCCTGTGCGCGCCGTCGCTGCGCGGGGAGTCCTTCGGCATGGTCCTCCTCGAGGGCATGGCGGCCGGGTGCGCGGTGGTGGCGTCGGACATCAGTGGCTACCGGTCGGCGGCGGGCGGGCACGCCGAGCTGGTGCCACCCGGAGATGCGAACGCACTGGCCCGTGCCCTCGGGGCCGTGCTGGCCGATGTGGTCGAGGGGAGCGGGCGCTCGGCGCCCCAAGCGCGCAAGGAGGCGACCGAGTACGCACGGGCCTGGTCGATGGAGACGCTGGCCGAGCGCTACGTCGAGGTGTACACGCGGGCGATCGACGCGTACCGGGGCCGGGGCGCCGCCACGAGGGGCTGAGCCCCGGGCCGGGCGGTGGCGACCACCGGACGTGCCGTAGGCTGGCGTCCCCATGGCCGATCAGAGCGACAGTTCAGGGACGCCGCCCCGGGGCAGCAGCGACGGCGGTGGCAGCTCTGGCGGTGGCAGCAGCGACGGCGGTGGCAGCAGCTCCGGCGGGGGCGGCGGCAACCGCAACAGGAACCGCAATCGCAACAGGAACCGCAACCGGAGCCGACCCGCCGGCGGCGGCACCAGCGGTGGGGGCAACAGCGCCAAGACTGGCGGTGGCAGCGCGAACGCGCAGAAGAAGGGTCAGGGCGGTGGCGGGGGCCAGCGCTCGGGAAAGGGCGGCGCCAACCGGTCGCGGTCCGGCTCGGGATCTCGACCGCGCCGCGACCAGCCGCAGAGCGCGGTCGCGCTCGCGCCGCCTGCGCCGCTGGCGCCGCTCGAGATGCATCCCAGCCTGGGTGCGCCGCAGATCTATCCCGGAGAGGTCGCGGCCAACCGCCGCCGGGCCATCAGGTTGTGCGCCTGGACGGCCGCCATCCCCGCGCTGCTCTTCGGCGCCCTGCTCTTGGTGGCCGTCTCTCCGATCGCCGGCGTCGTGGCGTTCGTCGTGGCGGGCGCGGCGGTCATGTACGGAGCATGGCGGCTCGCGCCGGCTGTGGCGCTGCGGCGGATCGGTGCCGTGCCCATCGAGGAGCACGACGACCCGCGGCTCTACAACGTCACCGAGGGGCTGTGCGCCACCTTCGGTCTGAGCATGCCGTCGCTCAACCTCGTCGACGACGACGTGCCCAACGCGTGTGCGCTCGGCCGCGACGCGCGGCGGTCCGACCTCGTCGTCACGACCGGCCTGCTCCGGAGGCTGGACCCCATTGAGCTCGAAGGTGTGATCGCGCACGAGCTGGCGCACGTGAAGCGGGGCGACAACGGCGTCTCGTGCGTGGGGATCACCCTCGGCACGCTCTTCGGGGGCGAGAAGACACTGCGGCGCTGCGTGGGGGAGAGCAGGGAGTATCGAGCCGACGTCGTGGGCGCGTCGGCCGTGCGGTACACCCGTGGCCTGCTCGATGCGCTCCGCGTCATGATCGACGCCCCCCCGCCGGCCGAGGGCTCCCTCTTCGCCTCTCCCTCCCGGTTCGGGTCGACGCGTTGGGTATGGATCGACCCCTCGGTGGGCCACCGCGACGACCTTCTGGTGCCTGGGGATCTCGATGCCACCTCGGTGAGGGCCGCCGCACTGAGCGAGTGGTGAGAAGGGGCGGCCCGCCCTCGTAGACTGGGTCCATGACAACCGGGACCTTCACCGTCAAGCGGGGATTGGCCGACATGCTGCGGGGCGGCGTCATCATGGACGTGGTCAACGCCGAGCAGGCCAAGATCGCCGAGGACGCCGGTGCGGTCTCGGTCATGGCGCTCGAGCGGGTGCCGGCCGACATCCGCCGTGACGGGGGAGTGGCGCGCATGAGCGACCCGCTGCTGATCGAGGGGATCATCGACGCCGTCACGGTCCCCGTCATGGCCAAGGCCCGCATCGGTCACTTCGCCGAGGCGCAGGTGCTGCAGTCCCTGGGCGTCGACTTCATCGACGAGTCGGAGGTGCTGACGCCGGCCGACGAGGCGTACCACATCGAGAAGTGGCCCTTCACGGTGCCCTTCGTCTGCGGGGCCACGAACCTGGGCGAGGCGCTGCGCCGCATCTCGGAGGGCGCGGCGATGATCCGCTCCAAGGGCGAGGCAGGGACGGGGAACATCGTCGAGGCCGTGCGCCACCTGCGCTCCATCCTCGGGGCGATCCGGTCGATCACGCAGGCCGACTCGGCTGAGGTGTACGGCTGGGCGAAGGAGCTGGCCGCGCCGGTCGGGCTCGTGCAGGAGATCCATTCGACCGGGAAGCTCCCGGTGCCCCTGTTCTGCGCGGGTGGCATCGCGACGCCGGCCGATGCGGCGCTGGTCATGCAGCTCGGCGCGGAGGCGGTGTTCGTGGGGTCGGGGATCTTCAAGTCGTCGGACCCGGCCCGGATGGCGTCCGCCATCGTGGAGGCGACGGCGCACTTCACCGATGCCGAGCACGTGGCCAAGGTCTCGCGCGGGCTCGGGGAGGCGATGCGCGGGCTGGACGAGTCGCAGCTCGGCGAGCATCTCGCCGACCGGGGGTGGTAGCGGACTCGGAGAGCGGGCCGGGGCCTCTCGTCGGCGTACTCGACCTGCAGGGTGACGTGCGCGAGCACATGGCGGCCCTGGCGGAGGTCGGGTGCTCGGTTCGCCTCGTCAAGCGGCCGTCGGACCTCGAGGGGCTCGACGGTCTCGTGCTGCCCGGCGGGGAGTCGACGACGTTGTCGATGCTGCTCGAGTCCACGGGGCTCTACGGGGCGCTGGCCGAACGGCTGAGCGGCGAGGGCCCGGGTCTGCCGATCCTGGGCACCTGCGCCGGCATGGTCCTCGTGGCGCGAGAGGTTCTCGACGGGCGCGCCGACCAGCGGACCTTCGGCGTGCTGGACGCGGTCGTCCGTCGCAACGGCTACGGCCGCCAGCAGCAGTCCTTCGAGAGCGAGGTGCGCCTCGGCTCCGGAGAGGGGCCGCCGCTCCCGGTCGTCTTCATCCGGGCGCCGCTGGTCGTGTCGGTGGGCGACGAGGTCGAGGTGCTGGCCACGTTGGACGACGTACCCGTGTTGGTGCGCCAGGGAGCGGTGCTGGCCTCGTCGTTTCATCCGGAGCTGACGCCCGACCGCCGGGTGCACCGGCTGTTCGCCCAGATGTGCGGCGGGGGAGTGACGGCGCCGGCAGCGGCGGCGCCGGCGGCGGCGGGAGGCGGCGGCCGGCAGCGGCATCTTCGGGTAGGCGACTCCACCGCATGCGTCGATACATCCTGACCATCACGTGCCCCGATCGCGTCGGCATCGTCGCCGCGGTCACCGGGCTGATCGCCGGACACGGCGGGTCGGTCCTGGAAGCGGCGCAGCACGGCGACCTGCAGAGCGGCCTCTTCTTCCTGCGCATCGAGATCGTGGCGGACAGCCTCCCGTCGGGGTTCGGCCCCGCCGAGCTGGCGGCCGCCTTCGAACCCGTGGCGACGGAGTTCGACATGGAGTGGCACCTGACCGACACCGAGCAGCGCAAGCGGGTCGTGCTCCTGGCCAGCAAGGAGGACCACTGCGTCGCGTACCTCCTCTACCGCTGGCGGGCCGGGGAGCTCGAGTGCGACGTCCCCTGCGTGATCTCCAACCACGAGGACCTCCGTGGGCTGGTCGAGTGGCATGGCGTCCGCTTCCGGTGCGTGCCGGTGCCCACCGGGGCGGACCCCGACGCCCAGTCGGCGGCCTTCGCGGAGATCGACCGCATACTGGAGCACGAGCGGGCCGACGTCGTGGTGCTCGCTCGGTACATGCAGATCCTCCCCCCGGCCTTCTGCGCCGCCCGCCCCGGGCGCATCATCAACATCCACCACTCCTTCCTGCCGTCGTTCGCCGGCGCCCGGCCCTACCACCAGGCGTTCCAGCGGGGCGTCAAGCTGATCGGCGCCACCTGCCACTACGTCACGGCCGAGCTGGACGAGGGGCCGATCATCGAGCAGGACACGCGGCGCATCGACCACGGCGACTCCGCCGAGGAGCTGCGTCGGGTGGGCCGCGACGTGGAGCGCACCGTGCTGGCCCGCGGCCTGCGCTGGCACCTCGAGGACCGGGTGCTGCTGAACGGCAACAAGACGGTCGTCTTCCCCTGACCCCACGCCTGTGAGCCCCGAGATCGTCGCGCTCAGGCCGGAGGCCGCCCAGCTCGCGGGGCGGCATGGCTTCGGCGGGGTGCAGCAGCGCCTGGGCGTGGCCCCGACCCTCTGAGACCGGATGATCCGGACCGATCCGCCGTCGTCACGGAGGCCGCGATGACCCCCCTTGGCGAGCAACTGCCGGTCGTCCAAATGGACGACCGGCGACGTCGGACGGAGGTCCGTTCTCTCCGAAGATCACCCGGTGACCACTCCTCAGTGGTGGACCCCAGGAACCACACCGCTCAGGGGAACTTCACAACTGGGTTCGGGCCAACGGGAACTGGACAAGTCCCGAGCAGGGATGGACAAGTCCCTAGCCGCGATTGACAAACCCCTATTTAGGGAGGTAATTAACAAAACCAGGACAACTGGGCATCAACGACTTCAACCCGACTGGGAGGTCCGATGCTGAACACATGGCCAGGGCATGCCAGCGTCCGATCCAGGGAGAAGAGCAGCCGACCAGCCGCTGTCATGGACCATCGCGTCTACCGACGCCGAGCTCCGAAGATCAGATGGCAAATCCTTCGGGTAGGCACGCCCAGCCAGGCCGTGGCGGCTAGCGGCTCGATGCCACCGGGCGTGGTGCGGTCACCGCAGCGTGGTTTCCCGCCACCAATGCCACCAGCATCGAGTTGCGGCTGTTCGGGGGCTGGTGCAGCCGGAACACCACCACGGTGGCCAACGGCTCCACTGGGTTGGTCTGCGCAGTCTTCAATCCCAAAGGCAGCGCTCCCAGCACCAATCCCATCTCGTGGCTCAGCCGTCGGCTGATCACGGACGGGGTCATCGGGGAAGCCTGAGCGATGACCATTGCCGAGCGGGTGGCGACCCCAGAATCGGAGCTGTTGGATCATCCACGGCTCCAGATACAGCTCATGGGACGGTTCCGCCTTTCAGCGGGGCTCACGCCGCTCGTTCTGCCGTCCAGCGCGACGCGGGTCATTGCTTTCTTGGCACTACATCCGGTTGGGCATCAACGGTCCCACGTCGCTGGCCAGCTATGGCCGGACATCACCGAGCAGCGAGCGCGCGCCAACCTGCGCAATGCGGTTTGGAAGGCCAACACGGCGACCGATGGTCTGGTCGAAGGGGACACCGAGACAATCAGGCTGCGGGAGAACGTCGAGGTCGACATCGCCCGTCTTCGCACCACAGCGCGGGACCTGCTCGAGCGCTCACAACCGATCGACGATTCGATCTCCCCTGACATCTTCGCCGAGGAAATGTTGCTCGGATGGGACGACGATTGGGCTCTCTTTGAACGCGAGCGCATCAAGCAACTCTGTCTGCATGCCCTCGAGACTCTGTCGCTGCTGCATTTGGAAGCCGGCGCTCCGGCTGCCGCCATCGATGCCGCCCTTCTCGCAGTCAGATTGGAACCCCTCAGAGAGAGCGCACACCGCGCCATAAGCCGAGCACATCTCGCGGAGGGCAACATGGCTCAGGCACTTCGGCAATTCGACACGTATCGAAAGCTGGTTCACGAGGAGCTGGGGCTTCCGCCGTCGGCCGCATACCACCAGTTACTGGGCCTGCGCCCCCCGGTTGCGTGACGACCCGAACTAGCGCATCTACGAAGGCCCCGCGGCCTCCCCGTTCTGCCTGCCCTGGCTCACCCGGCGCAAGAATTTCCTGGGCTTCGTCGACAAGGTCGGCCACACCTCTCAGCATCCTGGTCTCGTGCTCCCCGTCAACCGTGGACCATCGGACCCTCCCGGCGAGCTCGCCGTCCTCTCTGACCCAGCAGTTCATGACGAACACGCCGGCATCCAAATCACGTGACCCCGGATCAGGTTGCGACATGGCCCTCCCCTTCTGCCCCGTCTTGTCTTGCTGCTTCGATCATCGAACGCGTGAGACTGATGTACGTGCGGCCGTATTCCACCGTGTCGCAGATGGCGCTCGCTTCGTGGATCTCGTCCCAAGTCTCGATCGCCACGATCGGCCTGCCCGACTCGAGAGCCGCAGTTAGGTTCCTCCTGTAGTACGCACCACCGTGGCGCGGGACGAACTGAGGCGTCCGGCCCGGGATCAGGCGGTCGTCGTAGCCGGGGCCCGCCGCCGCCACCAAGTTGGTGGCCTGCATCCCGTCCTGTGCCACCCCCCACACATAGCTGGCATCGGTGTGTATCTGTTCCCCGCAATTGGCGACGGTCGTGGCACAGTTCCAGCCGGTCGCTCTCACGATGAACGGCCGCGTTCCGAAGTCGCGGGTGAATCTGGCATAGGTGACCGTGAAGACGCGTTGGTCGAAATTGTTGTCTTGGGGAAGGAACAGCCATATGAGTGGCCTACCTTCGACCATCGCCCAATCACTCTTTGGGACGGCCCTGAAGTAGGTACGGATGTTGTCGTAGAACTCGTCAATGCCGGCGCCGGTCGTGAGGTCGACACCCTTGATGATCGAGGTGTCGTAGAACATCCCGATGGACGGGGGCTCCAGGTGTTCGGCCACCAGTTCGGCGCGAGCTTGCACCAGGGTCGCGAGACCCTGGATGCTCCATTCCTGCTCGGGGCTGGAGCCCCAGTAGTCGGGGAGCACCACGTTGATGTCAGCGTCCGTCATGTCCATGAGCTGCGTCTCGAACCAAGGCACCGACTGCCACGAAGGTGCGGGTGAAGCAGGGAGGTGGATCGGTAGACCGTCCTGGGGACGTAGATGCTGATGGGTGGCAGCGTTGTACCAGTAGAAGAAGTAGGTGACCACCAGCGGCGGGATCCTGCTGCCCAGTAGCTGGTGGACCACACTTGCCGGGGGAGGAGGCGAGGTCGTCTGCACCGACGGCACCTCGGCGTGCCTGTGCGCGGCCGCCCCGACTCCCAGAACAAACACAATGAGAGCAGCGGCCACTGCCACGGTGCCGAGTCGACCTGCACGGCTCTTAGGCCAACGCATGCCGGCGCTCGTGGCACGACCAATAGGCCTGCGCGTGATCGGATGCGCAGGCCTTCGGCGAGTACTTGGCGGCGATGTCCGGTCCGAACCTGGCCGCCAGCGCCCGGGCGGATCCATCCGTTGTGACGCGCACGAGTGCATTGAGCAGGCTGTCCGGATCGCCGGGGCGGGCGAACACGGCCATCTCCCCAACGGTCTCACGCAAGACCGGGAGGTCCGAGACGACCACCGGTACTCCGCACGCGGCCGCCTGAACCGGCGGAAGACCCAAGCCCTCGGCGAGACTGGGGAAGACGACGGCGCAGGCGTGGGTGTAGAGGGCACGCAGCATGGAATCGGGAACGCTGTGCACCAGCCGCACCTTGTCTCGGCAGGTGAGCGATGCCAGCGAAGCCTGCACTGCCGATGCATGCCCAGAAGACCTCTCGGTGATCGCAACCAGGGAATACGCACCACCGGTTGGGCTGAAGCGATCGAACGCCGCGAGCATGCCGAGGAGGTCCTTGCGAGGTTCGTAGGATCCTGCATAGAGGATGTAATCGCCCTCGATCCCCGCCTTCCGCAAGCTGGCGCGGTCACGGTTCGGAGCGAAATCCACCGCAGAGGTGACGACGTCAATGCACGCTTTCGACACGCCCGTGTACCGGGCGATCTCGTCCCTCGCCGATTCGGAAACGGTCAGGGTACGATCCGCCTTCAGGGCCCGGCCGAGGTTCCACGAGTAGAAGAATCGGTTTCTTCTCGGCAACGCAGATCGGTAATATGACAGCGGAATCAAGTCGTGAATGGTGACGACGAGAGGACAGCGGGCGGATGGCACGGGCGGCAAGGACGGCCTGACGTGAAGCCCCGGTGCGTGGAACACGTCGATGTGGTCTCGTGAGGTGGCCGAGGGCAGCCACCAGGTCCGGGATGCGATCGCCGTCAGTCGGCCCGTGCGCGCCCGCATGGGGGGGACGCGCCACTCGACATCGCTCGGCAGCCATGAGGGTGGGTTCTCGCCGGGCGCACCGTAGGCCACCATCTCGATGGGAGCGAACAGGGGAACCCACTTGAGCAGGGAAGCGGTGTATTGGCCCATCCCGGTGCAGGCGCCGTCGCCGCTCAGGCCCCATGCGTCGACACCCACCCGGAGATTCCTCACGCCAAGACGCTCCTGACCAGGTCGCGCCGACCGCACATGCGGTGGGCCGCCGCGTCCTCGAGGTGGTCGTCGATGCGGCCCACGAAGTACTTCCAGTCGAACCCGACGGCCCGTGCTCGTGCATCGTTCTGCATGGCGGAGAGCTGCATCTGACTCATCCCGGCAAGTCGCTTCATGGCCGCAGCAAAGGCACGGGGCTCGCCCGAGGTGAGAATGCCGGTTTCGCCGTCGATGATCGTCTCGGTCGGACCCCCACGTCGCTGGGCAATGACCGGCTTCCCGCAGGCCATAGCCTCGAGAGGCACGAGGCCGAAATCCTCGCTCGGCGCGGTGAACAGCACCCCCAGAGCCCGGCGGTACAGGCGGTGCAGGGTCTCGTCGTCTGGTGAACAGATGAACTCGACGTCATCGCGCCAGGTCACCATTTGGCGCAGTGACTCGAGATAGGGGCGACTCTTGGCGTCGACCATGCCGGCGACCACCAGCCTGTAGTCGTTGTCGCTTGGGTGGGGTTTGAAGAACCGCCAGCTTTCGATGGCCAACTCGATGTTCTTTTGCCACATGATGCGACCGGGAAGAAGGAAAAGATGTTCAGAGGCGCCGTTCGGACGGAAACGCTCGTGATCGACACCGGGATGGAGTACCTCGATCCTGTCCTCCTCGATCAGGTGGTTGGCCAACAAGCGTTCGCGCACCGTCTCGCTGATGCAGAAGACCCTGTCGTAGTGCCTCCAAGTGTGGCGGTCCACCGCCTGATAGACGGCCAATGCCGCTCTGTAGTGACCTCGACGCTGAGAGTCGAAGAAGCGCTGGTAGGTCACGTCGTCGTAGAGCACTTTGAGCGGCGTCAGGCAGACACAGGTCGTTGGTATCTTGAGGCGCATCGCCACCAGGTTCCCCAGACCCTCGCTGAAGGTGACAGCCGCGTCGTGGCCGGACATATCGATGGACTGGAGCGTGACCGTCAACGCTGCCGATACCACCGATCTCACGTTCCGACGAACTGAGATCTCAGGCAGCTTGATCACATCGAGCTCTCGGAATCCGGGGAAGGTGGCGTCTGGCTCGAAGTGGTTGGTGTAGACGGTCCAGCTGTGACGGCTTCTCGTCACCAACTCGTAGAGCGCCCGTTCGGCGCCGCCCTTGAGATAGATCCACGGGTAGTAGAGAGCGACTCTCATAAGATCTCCCTATAGATGGTCAGGGTGCGGACGGCGACCGCATCCCAGCTCATTTCCGCAGCCCGGGCAAAGCCGGCTTCCACATACGTCTTCCGAGTCATCTCATCTGAGAGCAGCTCGACGACACCATCGACGATCGACTCGACGTCGAACGGATCGACAAGGCGAGCGGCGTCGCCGACGGTCTCCGGCAGCGAGGTCGTGTTCGAGGTCACAACCGGGGCACCGCAGGCCATGGCCTCCAGTGGTGGAAGCCCGAATCCCTCCGCGAGCGACGGGTATACGAAGAGCGAGCAGCCGGTGTAGGCGGCTGCCAGATCGTCGTCTGCCACATAGCCCAGGACATGGATTCGGTTGCGCAGAGGGGAGCTTTCGATTCGCTCGAACACGTCCTGGTTCTTCCAGCCGGCCCCCCCGCACAACACGAGATGATCAGGCGCATGGGTCAGGCGCACCGTTTGCTCGTAGGCGGCAACCAGGCGGGCCAGGTTCTTCCTAGGCTCGAAAGTGCCGACGAACAGGAGATAGCGGTCGGGCAGGCCATGGGCGTCGCGGAAACGCTGCACCGCCCGCGGATCACTGGGCTTGAGTCTCGGGTTGACGCCTTCTCCCACGAGACAGGCGCGAGTCTGAGCTTGGGGGAAGTGCTCCGTGAACGCGTCGAGCGTGTGTTGTGACACGCAAATGATGCGGTCCGCCTTCTTCACTGCCATCGCGGTCAGCGTCCGGAGGTACAGATGTGACTTGATACGTTGCAGCCGCCGGTCGAGGAAAAACGTGTCGTGCACGGTGACGACCACGGGGCACCGGAGCGCCAACGGGACGATGTAATTCGGCGAGTGATAGACGTCTGGCCTGAGTCGGGTCATCTGCATCGGGACAAGCAACTGCTCCCATGCGGCACGGCTGTACTCCGAACGTGTGGCGAAGGGGGCGCGAATTCGCCGGACCGGCAATTCATCGAGGCCGTCAGGCGCCCTGGTGACGAACACAGTGAGATCCTCGGGCACCAGACGAGACAGCGCGCTCACCAACTCGTGCGTATAGCGCACGACCCCCGACATCTGGCCGCGTAGCGAGCGTCCCATCAGTGCGATGTTCATGTTCGTACCGCGTGCCCGGTTCGGGCTGTGGTGATGAGCAGCTCCTCGAGTGCCTCAGCCCGACGCACAACATCCCATCGCTGCTCTATGTGGGCTCGAGCAGCCCGACCCATGGCTGCCAGCGAGGCATCGTCCCGCAACAGCCGCTCGAGGTATCGAGCGAACTGGTCGGCATCGCGCTCGGCCAGGTACCCGGTGACACCGGAGGCGACGGTCTCGGCCACCCCCCCTTCTCCTACCGCCAGGACCGGCGTCCCATGAGCCATCGCCTCGAGCGGGGCAAGGCCCAATGGCTCGTTGTGGGCGGCGTAGACGAACAGCTTGGCGTTGGCGTAGTTCCACGCGAGAACGTCGGCATCCGGGGCCACCACCACATGGAGCGCCACTCCTGAACGCAGTGCGCGTTCTCTGATCCGGGCCAGCTCCGTAGCGTTGGCCCGGTTGGCCAAGACGCGCAGCGGGGGTCGCTCCGGCTCACGGAGGCGCCCCAGGGCGTCGATGAGAAAGCCGAACCCTTTGCGAGGCTCGATCTCCCCGACCGACAAGACGAAGGACGAGCGGCCGCAGTCGCTTGCCACGGGAAGTGGGACGCCGGGTGGGCAGACCACAGACTCGACGTGGTAGGCCGACTTGAGGCGATCTGCGGTGTGGTGCGAATTGGTGACCACGAGGGAGGCCGCCTGCACGGAGGAACGCTGGCGAGCGGCCAGGGAGGTCTCTCGCACGCGGGTGACGGGTCCGTGCCAGATGTCACGCGCCCGCTCCCAGCCGGTACGAGGTGCGGCCCAGGCATCTCCCTCCAGCCAGGCGGGACCGTTATGTGCGTAGAACACGGATGGGGTGTGCAAGTGGTCGAGCACGGAGGGAACGAGGCAAAAGCGGCAGACGTCCACCAACGCGACGTCGTAACCACCCGAGTCCACACTTCGCGCCATCGACGCATACGCCTCATCGAGGTCGCGCTGATCCAGCAGGGCGAGCACCTCGTTCAGATAGAGGCCGAGGCGCACGGGTTTGCGCCGCCTGAGCCGATCGCGGTGGACACCCTCGGCCACGTCGGCGTCGTGGAGCCATTCATCGTCCGAGGTGTCGAGCGTGAAGACGTCGAGGGAATGGCGCGCCTTGAGCTGGCTACAGAAGCCATGCAGGGCCCGGCGTGCACCGCCAGTCGGTTGATTGTGACAGATGGCGATCCTCACGGCGACCCCAGATAGTCGGGATCGAGTTCGGTCTCTCTGGCGCCGACGGCTACTCCGGCGAGCAACCAGAAGGCCATCGAGAGGACCGGAACCTCCCAGACGCTCAGCATGTTTCCCAGTACGAGGAACCCGAGACTCCCACCGAGGACGGCAAGTGAGACGCGTCGGAGGTTCGTGTCCTTCACTCGCCGGAACGAAAGGAACGCCTCGATCCCCACGCCGATCGACGCGGCGATGAACAGAAGGCTGGGACCGACTCCGAGCTCGAGGGCGATGGCGAGATACCAGTTTTCGGTCGTGATGGCTGCCGATCCATAGATACGCTGACCAATGGTTCCCGTCGTTCCCAAGCCGAGTCCGAACGGATTGTGCCGGAGCAGCGTCAGACTGTTCTGGATGGCGCCCCCATGTGCCTGGATCGACGCCTCATGCGGGTTGGCCAAGGCGCTCACCGCGCTGATGGGTATGATGCCGCTCACCATCGCCATCAGACCCGCGATCACGATGGCACCCAGCACGGGTCCGATGAGTCGCCAGCGCCAGGTCACTAGCCCCATGAAGAGAAGCATCACCGTGGCGGCTATGACCGCGCTGCGGGTGAGCGTCAACACCATCCCGGCGAACGCGAGCACGGTGAAGGCGCCATAGCCCCATCGCTCTTTGCTCGTGCGGGAGGTGATCAGCAGCGCCGCGCCCACGGCGATCACGAAGATGGAGAAGAACGAAAGTGCCAAGTCGCCGAAGAGGAGCGAGCTGGCGCGAGGCAGGTTAGCCCCCGCGATCCCACGCATTCTTATGATGTCGGCGTCCCCGTATGTGCTCTGGGTGGCGATGAACGCGGCATATCCGAGCTTGTTGAACAAGTCGTTGAACCAATTCGGGGCGGCGAATTGGGCGAACGCGATCACCTCCACGAGGACGGTTCCCGGGATCAGCCATGTCAACAAGGCCCGAACGTGGCGGCGCTGGAGGACGAGGCCCCTTCCCACGAAGTAGGCGAACAGGAACCACGTGTCCGCGCGAAAGCCGATGACCCGATCCAGAAAGTCAATCTGACCCGTGGGTCCGGGATAGATCAGATACAGAAGGCTGAGCGCGACGAGTGCGGCTATCAGAACGTCCACGTAGTGGAGCTTTGGTCGTCGCCTGAGAATGAGGTCGTCGAGCGTTCGAAAGGTGAGGATGGCAATGAGAATGTCCTTCCACAGCTGTGCCAGTGAGGTCAGCGCGGACGAGTGGCCGTAGTGGAAGACGAGGAGGATCAGAAAGCGATTCGTCGGGACCAGCGCCACGAGCATGACTACCGTCCATCCGGGATGGCGCCAAACGACGATGACACCCACGGTCATGAGGGCCAACACTGCGAATACGACACCGAGCGAGCTCACGGTTCCGTAGAGCACCAGTGCTCCCAAGGCGATCAGGATCGCACGACGGCCTTTGTGCGTCCTTACGGGGGGATCGACCAGAGTTGATGTCACGCCGCAGCTCCCGTGGCCCTCGAGGGCGCCGGTCCCCACCTTCCGAGAAGGAAGTCGCGTACGGCGCGCGTGCGTGCGTGATACCAAGGGTCGTGGCGGTAGGACGAGAAACCGAGGCTGCGGAGGCCAATTTTCGTAACGGTCCACACGAGCTCGGAGGCGATGACGAAGCGCCCCACGCCCCGCGAGTGACGAAAGGCCAGGCGAAAGTGGTTCCGGTAGGCGTAGTAGCGCAGCGCTTCGGGGGACAGCCCCCCGGTGGTGCGGGACACATCATGACGTACGACGGCCTCAGGCACGAGCCACGTCTCGATCCCCGACTCTGCGGCCGTCAGGCACCAGTCGACGTCCTCGAGATATAGGAAGAAGGCCTCGTCGAGCGGTCCGATGCGCCGCCAGGTATCGATGGAGAACCACAGTGAACAGCCCGTGGCCCACTGGACCTGTCGCCGGGTGCGATGAGACTCCAAGGAGTCCCCCAGCCCGATGTGGTGGTTGCGCATGTAGGGGGATTCGATGTAACCGCCCGCGGACCAGACTCGCTCGGGTGCGTCGTTGTAAACGATCACCGGCGCCAACACACGCCCCGGTAGTTCTGTGTCGGCGACGCTGAGCTCCTCCAGGGCGCCCGGCGCCAGCTCGGCGTCGTTGTTCATGATCAGGACGTGCGAAGCGCCGCGTCTGGCCGCGACTTCCACCCCGCGGTTGCAGGCCGCGGCATAGCCACCATTGGCTGGCAGGCGTTCGATGACCGTCCCCGGACAGTTTGCCAGGACGACATCGCGTGGGTCGACTGCGGAGGCGTTGTCCACGAGAATCCGCAACACTTCCGTTTCTGACCGCGCCGAATTCAGCGCACGGATGCTCGCCCATGCGTCATTCCAGTTCACAACGAGGACGGCGATCAACCTTCATCCCTCGTTCAGCACTATCCCGAGCACGTTGATCTTGAGGAGCGTCAGTTGCGCCAGGACTTCTCGATGTGTTTCCAGCGCCGCCCAGTTGGGCCGCACGACGTATATGGCTGCATCCACCATCTGGGCGATCGAGAAGCCGATGCTGCTCAAGCTGAAGGCGGGAGCGTCGACGAGCACCTGGGCTCGCATCGCGACCGCGACATCGAGTGCGCTACGAACGTCTTGCAGAAACGCCGATCGCCCGGGGTACGAATCGCGGGCGACAGGGATGCGGGCAAATGCTGGCACATCACCAAATGCGGACGCACTCTCGAGAGTGATCCGCTCGTCCTCCATTTCCACGCTCTGGCGAGCGGCTTTCCTTCTCCAGCGCGGGCGGCGGTGGTGCGTGGTCTGGACGGCGTGCTGGAACGGATCGGCATCGAGAAGTCGCACCGGGGGACGAATCTCGCTGAAGGCAAGTGACGACAACTCAGCCGAGAGCGAGCGACCCTCACCAGGCACCGCACTGAGAAATGCCATGGAACGAATCGGCGTGTCGCCAGCCAGGCTGTCGATCGTGAGCGCAAGGGTCCGAAAGGCGTCGAGTGCGGCGAGGGATGCTCTGGGTCTTGTTGTCGCAAGGATCTCAACCGGATACGCCGAGGCAAACTCGAGGTTGAGGGTGTGGTCCGGAGTCTGGGCATCCCTTTGAGTTCCGCTGCGCCCATTGGCTGTCTGCGTGGATCCGTTCATCAGAACTCCCTCGGGATGGCGTGACGCGGAATGCGCCCTAGCGTCGGAAGGCCCAGGACCGCCACGAACTCCCTCGGGGAGAGCCGCTTGCGTTGTCGGGCAGCCTCCCCGTAGATGATCGTGAATGCAGCGAGCAGTCCCAAGATGACGCCGAGTGCGTAGACCAGAACCGTCAGGAGACCATTGCTCGAAGGCATGGCGTAATCGAGAACCTTCACCTGGTCCCCGATTGGAGGCGACCCCGCAGCGTCGGTCAACTCCTGGAGGCTCTCCAGCTGTTGCACGTTCGTTTGAGCATTCGTGACAGCGGTTGAAAGCTGTTGGTACCGGGTCTGCGCGGGCTGCAGCGAGGCGAGCTGCTCCTCCGCGGCGTTGAGCTGTGCCTGGAGTGTGGCAACCTCGGCGGGCGTGGCCGTGTTGGCCGCGACCCCGACGCGGGCTTGGGCCACCGAGGTCGTGAAGCTGCTGATCTCGCTTCCGAGGGCGGAGATCTCGGCGGAGTGATCTCCTCCGGAACTGGCGACAAAGGTGTCAAAGGCCGAGGTTGCGCTGAGCAGGGTCAGATTCGCCGCTTGGAGCTCAGACGCTAGCTGGGCCTTTGTTCCCTCCGAGTTCATGCTGTTGAGTTGACCGAACAGATATCGACCCTGCTTGATCGCGGAGTTCACCATCGCCTCGGCAAGCGCCAGTGTCTTCGCCTTGGCATGGATGACATACAGGGGACTGATATTGATCCCGGACGACGGCAGCACGGTGTCAACCGACAACGCGCCCTTGACGGTCCCCGCTGGAACGCCGAGTTGATGGCCTACCCTTTTCGCCAAGTTGTCGCTTTCGATGATGGCATCGAAGGTAACGGCGGCAGAGGAGTTCGCCGAACTGTTCACGCTCAGCGCGTCTCGGACCGCGACCGACCCTTCGGCGCTCGGTGGAATCCTCTCCTTCACGTAGACGATCGATCCGGCGACCAAGACGACGAGTGCGACCAGCGCGGGAAACCACGATCTCTTGAGTGCAGCCTTGAAGGCGGGAACGTCCATCACAGCACCACCCTTCGGTAGCGAATGCTTCCTGCCAGGAGCGAAACGAAGGCAACGATGTCCCGAGCGGCATGCAGGATCACCTTCATCCAAGGGGAGCGACCACGCAGGCCGCGGGCGCCAGCGAAGCCGGCCGCATAGGGGGTGCACAAGAGCACGGCCAGTCGGCGATGCCCCAGCAGCATGGCGACGACCCCGCCGAGGGCCAGGTCGAAGCAGGCGTGGAGAGGACGGACCCAGATCTTGAGGAACAGCGTTCGCCTGAACTCAGGGTATCGAGCCACCTTGGCGGGCCAGTTCACGTAGCGCCTCGGCCACATGAGCCAGGTTCCGACTGACTGCGGCACGACCTGGTGATAGACGAGGGCATCCCGGGCGAATCCGACGTCCCACCCATCGGAGCGAACCCGAAAGCCGAGGTCCGTGTCCTCCCAATAGCTGCACGAAGCGTCGAAGCGGTGCCGGCCGATCGCCGACCGGCGGTACACGATGTTCGAGGTGGAGAAGGAGCCGTCGAAGCGGCGCGTCTCGATGAAGTGACTGAACATCCCCGGGTGCGCTTGGTGGCACTCGGTACGGCCCTGGACCATGCCGAGAGAGGGGCGGCGGCAGAAGGCCGCCATGGCCCGATCAACCCATCGGGTGTCCGGAACACAGTCGGCATCCGTGAACGCGCAGAATTCGCCCCTGGCCAGGTCGATACCACGATTGCGTCCCACCGCCTGGCCACCGTGGCACGGCAGGCGCACATAGGTGAAAGGGATCTCGGTGCGAGCGGCAAACGCCCGCACAATCGATTCGGTATCGTCGGTCGAAGCATCGTCGACCACGATCAACTCGAGGCTGACATCTTCTTGGACGGCGACGGCCACAAGGGTGTCACCCAGGTACTGTCCGTGATTGCGAGTCGCAACGATCACAGATACATCGGGATCGACGCCTGGAATATTGGCAGTGAGCACAATCCCGTCGTCGTAGGCGCTTCCGCTCATAGCACGACCCGTCGATATCTCACGCTTGCGTAGGCGAGCACCACGGCATCACCGAGTCCGGCGTGGATCTTGGAAGTGACATACTTGGCGCTCACTGGAAACCCACCGATCCGCCACGTTGCCCGCAGTGGTATTGCGATCGTGAACGCCCATGGCAAGACCATTGTGAGAGCCACCCGCCGCCGTGTCAGGCGAGACAAGAGCACTCCGGTGAGTGCGAGGTCAACCTCGAAGTGCTCCTTGTCGATGAAGTACCGATGCCACAATCGTCTTTCGCGCAACTCGGGAATGGATCGGAGCAGTCTCGGAAATATCTGCAACACGACGGGACGGAGGAAGCGTTGAAGGGCCTTGGGTTCCGGCGCGATCTGGTGGCCGACGCGCACCTCGCTCGCCCATTGCACCTTCGCCCCCGCATGCTGTGCTCGCCACGCGAAGTCGGTGTCCTCCCCGGCCACCAAACCTCCCCACGGATAAATGCCGAACTGCTCGTCGAAGCCTCCGACAGCGTCGAACCAGCGACGCCACACGATCACATTGCCGGTCGGATAGGTCCCGTTGTCGCCGAGAGTCTGCTTTTGCTGCGACAGATTGTCGGAGAGCCGCCGCAAACCGATGATGGGGCCGGCGACGAGGTCGGCACCATCCCCGAGACGGTAAACGGCGTTTGCCAACCACTTGGGATCTGGGATGCAGTCGCTGTCGGTATAGGCGAGAACCTCCCCACGGGCGAGTCGGGCGCCGAGGTTGCGCGAGGCGGCCGGGCCCTTGTTGTTCTTTCGCTTGAATCGCAGCGGGAAAGGCATGACCTTGGCCCACTCCGCAACAACGGCCTCGGTGTCGTCTGTCGAGGAGTTGTCGATGACGATCATCTCCATCCGTTCTGCCGGATAGACCTGCGCTCGAATCGAGGCGAACAGGTGGGGAAGGTACTGGGCCCGCTGGTATGAGGGCACAATCACCGAGACAGTCGGAAAGTCAATAGACGACAAGGGAGCCCTCCCTACGAGCTCGTTGCGTGGCCTTGGTCACAGCCAGCAATCCCATGGGCACAAGGAGGACGGCGAGCACCGCCAGCGCCCCGAAAGAGCTGGCGATTGCCACAACACCGTGTCCGGCCAACGCCAATCGCAAACCGTTCAACGCATGAGTCAGGGGCAAGAACTGCGATATAGCTTGCAACCAGGACGGCAGCAACCGGACGGGGAACAGGGTGCCCCCGAGCAACCCCGACACCGCGAGATAGCCGGCGACGACCGGCTCCCCCTGCTTGACGACGACCGTAAAGGCCGACGCCAGCAAGCCCAGCCCGAGAAAGGTCAAGAACGCCGGTATGAACACGAGAACCACAGCCACGACGTCGGCATGGTGCCAATAGCCCAAGAAGACGACGGCGGCAATGATGAAGAGTCCGGTTCGAACGAGGGCCAGGACGACCTGGAACACACTCGATCCGACGACGTATTGCCACGCCCGGATCGGCGTCAAGAAGACCGGTTCGAGCGTTCCCGACGTCTGTCCTTCCCGCACCGCGTTCGAAGGCCCCGTCAATCCGGAGAACAAGGCGTCGGTGAAGGCAAGCCCTGCGAGTGCAAAGGAGGCGTAGTCCTTCGATCCATCGAAGATGGATGCCTTGTGTACGACCACGTCGCCCGCGAAGGCAATACCTATGATCACCCCCGCAACGGCCGCCAGCTGGAACACTGCTGCGAAGCGGTAACTCGACCACACGAGCCAGTCGCGCTTTAGGTACGCAGCCATCACCGAGCGCACAATGCCTCCGGTCGCTCTATGACCATGGCTCGGAACACCTGGTCCAACGACACATCTTCCTTGCTGCAGCTGATGATCTCTACGTTCGCGTCGACGAGCAGTCGGATGATGGAGGGAAGGACATTGCTGTTACTGTCGAATGTGACCACCACCTCCGCTACGCCAGCACGGACACTCTCGCATTTCGCCTCGTGAACACCGGGCGCAGCCGCCAGTAGGTGGAGGGCCTCGCCGATCTGTCCTCCGATCATGAACCGGTAGACGGTGTCCCTGCGGATGGCCGCTCTGAATTCTTCGACAGTCCCTCCCAGCACGGGACGGCCACGGTCGATCAGCAGTAGTCGGTCGCACAGCACTTCCGCCTCGGTCATCAGGTTCGTCGCCACGAGGACGGTTCGGCCTTCGGCGGCGATCTGCTCCCTGATCAGTGAATGGATCTCGAAGGCTCCTATCGGATCGAGCATGCGAGTGGGCTCGTCCATGAGGATCACAGGTGGATCGTGGAGCAAGCCGCGGGCGATCGACGCACGCTGCTTCATCCCAGACGAGAACCCGAGCATCTTCTTGTCGGCCGCATGGGCCAAGCCGACCATGGAGAGGAGATCATCGATCCGTGCGTCCACCTTTTGCTTCGGCATTCGGTAGAGGCGCGCGAAGAAGCGGAGGTTTTCGCGGACCGAGAGTCGCCAATGGAAACTCCGCTCGTCACCGTAGACGACACCGATGCAGCGCCGCGCCTTGAGGCCCTCGGAAAGCTCGTGGCCGGCTATGTGCACCTCACCTTGGTCGGCGATGGTCAGGCCACACAGAATCTTGACGAGGGTCGTCTTGCCTGCCCCGTTCGGCCCCAGCAAACCGAAGATCTCGCCTTCGGCGATCGAAATGTCGATTCCCGCGAGTGCCACATCGAAGTCGGGACGGCGAAAGGTGCCACGCAGCCCCTGGATGCGCCGAAACGACTTGCGCACGTCGCGCGCTTCGACGGTGTTCACAGAACCAGCCTTCGGGACCGCACCGACCCCACAATCAATCCGGCGAGCCAGATCACGTTCCTCAGCACGATGCCACGGAGGTTGCGTGCCGAAGTGCTCCACTGCTGAGGTGGCCACAGGTCGATGTACTTGACCACCGACCTGAGCCATGGTGTTGCAAGTAGCACGGCATAACCAGGCTTGCGACGCGCTGCTGCCAGGATCATTCCGACAATTGCAAGGTCGAAGTTTCGTGTCCGTGCAGACGCGAAGAAGTGGTGATCGAGGGCTCGGTTTCGCAAATTCGGATCACGCCTCACCGCAAGCGGCAGATCGCGCGTTCGCTTGAACTCCTCGGCAATCCACGACCTGTCGACTGGGAACGGATATGTTCGAAACACGACAGCCGTCTCGTCTTCGGAGATCGGAAAGCCAGCAGAGCGAAGGCGGATGGCCGCGGTGGTGTCCCATCCCCACGCATCGCCGACAGACTCGTCGAATCCCCCAACCGACAAGACCGCTTCGCGGCGGTAGAAGGAATTGGCCGAGAGGTACAGTCCGCGGCCACCGGCGTGGATCTGGCGATCTGGCATGGCCAGGAACGGATGGGCACTACCCTCCTCGACGAAGACGCCGCCGGCGACCGCAGCGTTATAGTCCGACAACGCTCGGACCCCGCTCTCCAACCATCCAGCTGGCTGGTGAGACAGGTCGTCAGTGAAAGCGATCACCTCCCCCTTGGCTTCCCGCAGGGCGACGTTGGCAGCCATGGCATCTGGGGTCGCAAAGCGGACCTCGACCTGGCCACGTGGGTATGTCTGCTCGTCGAGGTCCGCGAGGACGCGGAGAGCGCGCTCGGGGCCCTCTCCGACGACGACGACCGAAACCGTCGGGAGGTCCTCGCGGAGCTCGCCGCTGCTGGAAGCCTCGACCAGAGGTGCCAGCGTGGCCACGAGCGTGTCACGCAACGAGGGCATCGCCTGCTTGACCGCGTGGAAGATGTGGGCGCGGACCCAGGAAGTAATCGTCATGGCGTCGACGCCCGCGGTGGGCAAGGCATCGACCACTGCTTGGGTCTGCACCAAGCGAAGGCCCGCTGCGTGCGCTGCGACGCGTAGGGCGTCCAGGTCCAGGCGCCGCCGGGAAGCAGCGCTCGGCCAGCTCCACGAGTAACGAAGGCTGGGGTCGGTCGTGAGGGGGGACCGACCGGCCATAGCGCGCAACCGCGCCTCGAGCGCGCCAGCACGACTAAGGGTGACGATGACGGTCCCGTCGGGCCTCGTCATGCGACGAACCGTCCTGAGCAGAGCCGACGGGTCAGCCAAGGCTGCGTCGAGAACGAACGGAAGCACGATCACGTCGTACGTGTCATCGCTCACGTCCTCACCGAACAGCGTGTCGAGGTCGCCGACCCTGGTCACGTTTGCTCGCATGTCCTCGGTTATGGTCACCCCGGGCACATGCCAGATCTCGATGGGCCAGTCCTTGTCCACGAGTGCCTGCGCGAGGGCAATATTGGGGCCGACGAGCAAGGTGCGGCCTCGCTGCGGACGCCCCGTCACCGCATCGAGGAGATGCACAATCAACGGACGCGTGTACGCCAAATCGTGGTACACGGTGTCGGTGACTGACAGTTCGTCCAGCACCCGGTACACGATGTCATCAGAGACCGTCATGCGGCATGCTTCCGACGATGGCGTCCTGCGCCGCCTAGAATTGACGTCAGCATCGCTTCGGCGTGAGCGCCGACACGCTCAAGGCTCCATTGGTTGGCATGTGTCCGGCAGACATCGACGGTGTCTGGCCGGCGTGAGAGATCGATGGCTGCGAGGATCGAATCTGCGAGCTCGTCGACGAACTTGTCGTTGCCAAGATCGGACCAGTGGTGAAGGCCGATCGTCGTTCCAACTCTTGGATTTGTGATGATCTCACCTGGCCCGTTGAACGCGCTCCCTACCACGGGCGTTCCACACGCCAAGCTCTCGACGAGGACCATGCCAAAGGCCTCTTCGACCGATGGCAGCACTGTCACCGCCGCCTCCGAGTACCAGCGCGGCAATCCCTCGGGATCCCCTGGGCCCCAGAATTCGATCTGGGCGCGAGCGCGTGGGTCGCGGACGTAGGCGAGCTGTCGCAGCACCTTTTCGCCACGGTCCTGGGAGTAACCGGCCATGCCGACCGGTCCAGCCAAGGCGAGGACGGCTGACGGGCATTCCGCATGGACACGATTCCACGCCTTGAACAGCAACATTGCGCCCTTGCGCACATCGGCGAGGTCTGCCGGGTACAAGACGATCGGACGATCGTGATCCTTCTGTCCCGAAGGCCTGAAGTGGTCGAGATCCACCGGAGGAGGCAGCACTTCACAGGGCACGCCATAGTCGGCTCTTATCTCCTCGGCACCACCTTGCGTCAGCGCGAAGACGATGTCGGCAGACCGAACGAGTTTTGAGAACACGAAGCGCAGGTAGCGCGTGTCCCAGTAGTGATTCGTCATGATGACGTGAAATGCGAAGGGCATGTCCAACCACCGCCGCAAGGCTGGTGCAAAGTTGATGGAGGAGAAGCTCATCAGATGAGCAACGTCGGGACGATGACCCACCAGATGGCGAGATGCGTCCACGCCGTAGGTGGCTATGCGGCCCCGGGGCAAATACTGATACATCAGCGGATGGTTGATTTGGCGGAGATAAGTGACCTTGACATCGTTTTCGAAAACCGTGCGTGGCCTGCCTGGGGTGGATGTGATGATCTCGACATCGTGGCCCTGTCGCCCCAGGTACCCCGCCAAATCGTGGATGCACCGCTCTGCGCCGCGTCTCACGTAGGGCCAATACGAGGGGTACGGGTAGGCGATCTTCACGATTGTCGCTCCGCCGCGCTCCTCCACTTCGGTGGAGTCTTGGCCGCCGCCTTGCGCCGTTCCTGCAGCCAGACCGGGTCGGTGTTCACCAGACCGCGCAGCACGACCTTCTGAATCGGGCCGCCCGGACCGGTGTCAAGCTCAAATCGGGCAACTTCCTCGACCGGCTCACATCCGGCGACCATCATCATGTTGGCCAGGGCTTCCGTATTCGGGAGCCACCAGGTAGCGCCCGGAGCCTTGTACTCTGCGATTGCCACACCGCCCATGCCTTCGAGCTTCGGAGTGAAGACGTCCGCCACCAAGATCTCGCCGCGACATAGAGCGACGGCGCGCTCGATTGCCCGCTGGGGGCAGCGCAGGTGCCACAAGAGGTCGCTCATGAGCACGAGGTCGAACGTTCCCAGGTGCTCCGGATCGACGGAGTACACGCTTCCTTCGACACCGTTCACCCCCGATCTCAGGATCTCCTTGGCCAACGCAAAACCGCTTGTCGGGGCGCCGCCCGCCCGCGTCGCCGGTCCACGGAACAGGTCGAGCGAGTCTTTCAAATCGCCGTCGACCGGATCGAGTGCGGTTACGTCGGCCCCGCGACGCTCGAGCTCGAACGCCCAGAAGCCGTCGAACGTGGCAAAGTCCAACACGCGCCGACCGGCGAGGGACTCGGGCAAGCCGTAGAGAGGCACCTGGTGGCGGTGATCCAACAGGCCGGGGGTCACGACACGATGCCCTAGGTCGATGGTTTGCAGCCAATCGGTCTCGCAGATCCTCTCCCACAGGGCACGGGCCTCCACGCTGATCGGCTCGACCGGGACACGGCGTCGCTTGACCTGCGCCGGGCTCCGATCACGGACCCTCTGTGACGGTTCAACCAGTCTCCTGTAGACGGCGCTACATCGCAGGCGATCAGCCACATCGAGAGGCACTGACACGCCCAGGTCGAGGCGACCCGGGTGGATCGTCCATTGTTTGCGCAACAAGGAGTCGGTGGTGGCAGTGGCACCGGCGCCGGATGACGCGCTGGACGGCGGAGCACCACCGGTTGTCCGCGGCGCCGGCCCGGGCTGAGCGGTGACCTGGCCACGCAGCACAACCTTGTGGATCGTGTCATCAGTCCGTGCCTGCAGTGTGAACCGAGATATTTCGGCAATCGACCCGAAACCAGCAGCACTCATCATCGCCTTGAGGGTCGCGATATTCGGCAACCACCATGTCTCACCGGGCGCCGTGTAGCACGCGAGGGCACGATCTCCAAACCCTTCCAACTTCGGGGTGTACACGTCTGCAACGACAACCTCACCCCGACACACTGAACGTGCACAGTCCAGCGCCAACTGAGGATCCCGAAGGTGCACCAACAGGTCGCTGATGAAGACGAGGTCGAACATCCCGACCGTCTGCGGGCTAAGGTCGTAGACACTGCACTCGACTCGCTCGACCTGCGACTCGAGAATCTCGTTGGCGAGCAGAAAGCCCGAGCCCGTTGGTCGATCGAGTCCAAAGACGTCCGCGTGCGGGAGCAAAATGGTTGGTACGTCGACATCCGTCCACCTGGGAATGTCGGCGGCCACCACGTCGGCTCCCCGCCTGTCGAATTCGAACGCCCAGAAGCCGTCGAAAGTGGCGACGTCGAGGATTCGCTTGCCGGCCAACGAAGACGGCAGTCCGTAATAGGGCAGCTGCTCGCGATGGTCGACGAAGCCGGGAGTCACGACGCCGTGACCCAGATCGATGGAGTGGTACCACTCCTGTCCGACGATCCTCTCGATGATTGCTCGACCTTCACAATCCATGTCTTCGGGTCTGGGTGCTTCAACCGGAACAGGGGGCAGAGGGTCGTAGGTGTCGTGCGCGCTGTCGCCGAGACCGTTGCCGTCATGATTTCCGTTACCGTTGCGAAGCTGGCCGAGGCGTCCTAGGTTGACCACTGTCGGCTTGACGACATTGCGGTAAACCGGGTGCGTGCGAACTCGATCCGCCATCTCCGGGGGCATTGCCACGGTGAGATCGACGGGTCCCATGCTGACTCGACGCTCACGTTTCAAACCTTGCGCGTTCACATGCCCTCCGAGACGAGTTGATAGCGCTGGGACAGCCATTCGGGAACCCCATCCGGATCGTCGTCACCCAGGCGCAGCACGAGACTCGAGGAGTGCGGCATCCACAACTCGTCCAGCTCCTGCTGGTCCTTGAAGGTGTCCATCGAACGCCAGAAGCCGTGATGACGGTGCACGTGCAGAACCCGACGACTGGCGAGCATCGGGAGGACGTCACGTTCGAGGTTCTCTCCTGGCGTGGCTGCGAACACGCTCTGTTCGAAGACGAAGAACCCCGCGTTGATCCAATGATCCGGAAGTATCGGCTTCTCCTCGAAGCCAACAATCCTCCCTTCGTCATCACTCCGCACGATTCCGTACTGAGACCGCAGCTGCACAGTCGTCATCGTGGCCCCACCGCGCTCGAGGTGCGCTCGGGTGAGGGCCCGCAGATCGACATCGCCAAGGCCGTCACAGTAGGTGGCGTGGAAATGCGAGCCCACGTGATCGAGGCACTTACGGACACGACCTCCGGTGTCAGTGCCATCGCCGGTCTCCACGATCTCCACGTTCCACCGTGGCCTGGCTTCGAAGTAACGGGCAATGTCGTTCCTCAAGTAGCCAACCGCCAGGACGAACTCATCGAAGCCCTGGTCGGCGTAGATTCGCATCACCTGCTCGACGATGGGCCGTCCTGCTACAGGTATGAGCGCCTTGGGTATACGTCTCGTATAGGGATAGGCGCGAGTGCCCAATCCGCCGCACAGGATCACAACCTTCACGCGTGCAACCCCTCGCTGACAGGCGCGTCCGTGATACCGGATCCCGCTTGCGACGCCAGGTGCCACTCATACCAGGCAACCGCCCGTCGGAGGCCTTCTGTCAGGTCGATCTCCGGCTTCCATCCGAGCTTCTCGAAGGCTTTGGCAAAGGCAAGCGACTGACGGTCTATTTCGTTGACCGCAACACCCAGGATCTTCGGTTCGATCAGCGGACAGCCGACTGCCTCGATGATGTTCTCCACCATCGCCAGTACGGACACCGGATACCCCGTCCCGAGGTTGAATGCCTGGCCAGAGACTTCAGGCAGATGATCGCTCACCACGAGGTATCCACTCACCACGTCATCTAGGTACAGGTAATCGCGCTCCAAAGAGCCGTCGCTGCGGATCAGCGGCGACTCGCCCCGCAACACTGATCGGATCGTGCCCGGAACGAGCCTGTTCCAGTTCAAGTCGCCGGGCCCGTAGACGTTCGCCGCACGCACGACGGCGACCGGGGTACCGAAGCTCTCCGAGTAGCTCCGAACGAGAACCTCGCAGCACACCTTGGACGCGTCATAGGGGTACGCGCCCTTAAGAGGCGTCTCCTCTGTGTAGGGAAGTACAGGCTGGTTTCCGTACGCCTTGTCGCTGGAAGCGCATACGACTCGCTTCACCGAAGGGCTTCGACGCGCCGCCTCGAGCACGTGCCACGTGCCAGCGATGTTGGATTCGAAAGTCGAGCCGGGGTTCGCGTTGGCGACCGTGACGATCGTCTGAGCGGCCAAGTGGAAGATCGTGTCGACCCGATACTCGTTGACGGTGCGCTCGACCAGGCCGGGGTCGGTAATACTGCCCCCGACGATGTCGATCTCGTCCGCAATGCCTCGCTCGCGGAGCAACCGCAAGCCCGGGGAATCCCGCAAGATGCCAACAACGTTGGCTCCGCGGAGGACGAGCTCCTGGGCCAATCCGCTGCCGATGAAGCCACCGGCGCCAGTGACGAGCACGTTGCGGTCGCGCCACCGATTGTGCGCGAGCTGCATGTCAGTGCGCTCCTTTCCTGTTGATGACCGCCCAAGGCGTCTTGGCCATGATCCGCAGGTCCATGGCGAATGACCAGTTCCTCACGTATCCGAGATCGAGAGCGACCCCATCCGCGTATGGAAGCTCGGCTCGCCCGTTGACCTGCCAGGGTCCAGTAACACCCGGACGCACGCCGAGACGAAGGGACTGACGGAGTCCGTCGGCGAATACCTCTTCGGGAAGCCGGGGTCTTGGTCCGACCAGGCTCATATCGCCGCGAACGACATTCCACAGTTGGGGCAACTCGTCCAGACTCCACCTGCGCAACACCCGCCCGATCCGCGTGGCACGCGGATCATTGACAAGCTTCAGAAGGGGGAAGGCTGGAGATTGCGGATCGACCTCTCCGCGTTGGAGGTGCGCTCCGACACGCATGGTGCGGAACTTCCAGATTCGAATGAGTCGCAGATCGCGCCCCACCCGGGATTGCCCAAAGAAGACGGGGCCCGGCGAATCGACCCGCACCATCACGCCCACGATCAAGAAGACCGGCGTCAGAACGACGATCAGGCTCGACGCAACGACCACGTCGAAGACCCGTTTGATGGCGAACTCGACCCGCCGCGTCTGCAGGGGGTTGAAAGTGAAGCCGTAACTGACCGGGGCGTGAGCGGGTAGAGAGCGGCTCAACGAACGAGTCGGAATCCGCTCGTAGGCGAGGGGGTCGGACAGCGTGACGGGTCGCGGCATTACCGCCCATTATCCGGACCCACTGTCGCCGCGGTGTCAGGAGATGATCGGCCCTCTGTCGGGTCGGCGTCCTGCCGCGGCTGACCGTTGTTGTCGCTCCGATGGCCACCGCCGGATCGCTGTGCCGTCAACCCCGGAGCGCACACTTGTCGTACGACCGTCGCGTTTGCGTCTTCGAGCAGGTCAGACGCTCGACGAGGTCCCCCTCGACCCCAAGGTGGTGCACAACGGGTCGCTGCGCATCCGCGAGCGCCCCGTTATCGGGCGCGTCCTCGAGGCCAGGTATCCGGTGCGCCTCTCGGGCACGCCGACGAGGCCTGGCGCGTTGCGGCTGGCCGGCGTGACCAGAGGCCTGAGGCCGGTCGCCGTCTATCCCTTGACGGCCCGCACGATCTCGTCGGTCACCGCGTCGGGATCCTCCAACGGCAGCATGTGCCCTCTGTCCTTGAGGGTGACCAGTCGCGCCCCTGGAATGGTCGACACGATCTGATCCGCCTTCTTGGGCACGGTCAGGGTGTCGCGCGTGCCGACGATGACCGTCGTCGGCACTTCCATGGTGGCGATGCCCCCCAGTAGGTCCATCGTCGCCAGCGACACCAGGAAGTCGCCCCGGACGGTGCCATGACAGCCGGCGAAGAGCTCCCGGGTCAGATCCATGTGGGACCGCACAGGAGTCGTGCCGAAGGCGCCGCGCACGAAAATGTGCCCGTTGCGCGTTCGCAGCGCCCGGGTGACGAGCGGCGACGCGATCATGGCGGCGGCAAATTGGGCGCCCGGGAGTGCTCGATCGCCGACGTTCGTCGCTGCCGTGGCCACCAGGACGGTCGCCTTGGCCCGGTCGCGCAGGACCTCGGGCCGGTACGTGGCCAGCGACATGATCGTCATGCCGCCCATCGAGTGCCCGGCCAGGACGGCGTCGCGCACGTCGGTCGCCTCCAGCACCGCACTGAGGTCGTGCGCCAGGGTGTCGACCGCCAGCGGTGCGGTGCCCCTCGAGCTCGTGCCGTGGCCCCGCTGGTCGTAGAGCACCACCCGGTGGCCCTGCTCCCGTAGCCGTCGGGCGACGGGCACCCAGATCTCGTGGCTGCCGCCCCAGCAGTGGGGGAGCACCACGACCGGAGCGTCCGGGCCGTCGCCCTCGAGGTCCCACACCGCCAGTTGTGCGCCGTCCGGGGTCCGCACCGTGCGGTGGACGGGCCGCGTCGTGACGAGGTCGCCCCAGCCGAGGGAGAGCGGGCCGTCATCGGCCTCGGAGGCCAAGCCCCACGTGGTGGCGCCGTTGGCGGCGTGGCGGCGGTAGGCCGCCCCGGCCGCAGCGCCGGCGGCCAGAGTCCCCCCGAGCAGCAGGAGACGTCGGGAGCGGGTGCGCGAGCGGGAGCCCGCACGTCGGCCGGACAGTGCAGCGGAGGGGGTTGTCATGGTCAGGGAGCGTACGGCGCGAACCGGCCTCGAACCGATTCGTCCCCGGGAGCGTCTCTCCCCCGTGAGGATCAGGATCCCGACTGCGGTCGCACTCGGCCTGACGACGCTCCTCACGCTGGGCGTGCCCGGCCTTGCCTCGGCCGCCGCCCCGAGCATCAGCCGCACCGCCCACATCGCCTACGGCCGCTGTCCGGCCCGCCAGGTGGTCCTCACCGTCACGGTGTCGCGCCGAGCGTTCGCCACGGGGCAGCCCGTCACGTACCGGGTCAGCCTCCACAACCTGAGCGCGCGGACCTGCGGCCCGGCAGGCAGCCCCACCCAGGAGACCAACTCCCTCACCACGCTCTTCGGCCCCTGCGGCGCTCTCCCGCTTGCCATCGAGGACGCCCGGGGCGTCGACGTGTACCCGGGATCAGAGGCGATCAGCTGCCCGGCACTCCTGGGCCCGAGTCTCGGGGCTCACCGGACGCTGACCGCCGCGGGGACCTGGGATCAGACGCAGGGCGGCGGGCGACCCGCCAGGGCCGCCACCCTGGTGCCCCGAGGCACGTACCACCTGGTCGTGGCGGGCAAGGTCAGCGTGCCCATCTCGTTGTCCTCCTGACCTGCTCGAGCGCCGCGCCGATACAATCAAGTGTCCCCGGAACGGAACGAGGAACACAGAGCACGTCATGTCGGGTCATTCCAAGTGGGCGACCACCAAATACCGCAAGGGCGCCCAGGACAAGGCCCGCGCCAAGATCTTCGCCAAGTGCATCCGCCTGGTCGAGGTCGCGGCGCGGGACGGGGGCGGCGACCTCGACTCCAACGCCACGCTGCGGACCGCCTACCAGAAGGCGCGGGCGGCCAGCGTGCCGCTGGACACGATCGAGAAGGCGATCAAGCGGGGGACCGGCGAGCTCGAGGGCGTCCGCTACGAGGCCATCAACTACGAGGGCTACGGCCCCGGTGGCGTGGCCATCATGGTCGAGACGCTGTCGGACAACCGCAACCGCACCGGCGCCGAGATGCGCAATCTCTTCAGCCGCAACGGCGGCAACATGGCCGAGCCCGGCGCCGTCGGCTGGCAATTCGAGCGCAAGGGCATCGTGACCGTCGGCCTCGACAACGACGAGGACAAGGTCATGGAGATCGCCATGGAAGGCGGGGCCGAGGACATGTCGAGCAACGGTGCCGCCTGGGTCGTGACCTGCGCCCCGGGCGACCTCGAGTCCGTGCGCCAGGCCCTCGACGACGCCGGCATCACGCCCGAGTCCGTCGATCTGTCCCTCGAGCCCACCACCCTCGTGCCCGTCCCCGACGAGGGGGAGGCCAAGAAGGTCTTGCGCCTCCTCGAGGCGATCGACGACCACGACGACGTCCAGGCCGTGCACTCCAACGCGGACATCACCGACGAGGTGCTCGCCGCCTTCGAGGGCTGACTTCTCCGCCCAGGCATCCCGGGTCCGCCCCCTGACCGGCGGGCCCGACTAACCTGCGAACGCATGTTCGTATTGGGGATCGACCCCGGGCTGTCCCGGTGCGGCTACGGCATGGTGGGTCGCGGCGAGGGTGACAGTGCGCTGCGTGCCTACGCGGCGGGGGTGGTCGAGACCGACCCGGCCGTCCCGTTGGCCGAGCGCCTGCTGATCCTGCACACCGAACTGCGGGCGCTGCTCGAGGAGCTCGGTCCCGAGGTGGTCGTCGTCGAGCGCGTCTTCTTCCAGGTCAACGCGAAGACGGCCATGTCGGTCGGCCAGGCGAGCGGCCTGGCCCTCCTCGTCGCCGCGGCGGCGGGGTGCGAGGTCGTCCAGTACACCTCCAACGAGGTCAAGCAGGGACTCGTCGGCTACGGGGCCGCCACCAAGGAACAGGTGCAGCGCATGGTCGCCCAGGTGCTCGGGCTCCCCGCTATCGACGGTCCGCCCGACGTCGCCGATGCGCTGGCGCTGGCCGTCTGCCATCTGACGACGGTGCCGCTGCGCCGCGCCGTCGATGCCGCACTCGTAAGGGAAGGAAGCGAGAAGTGAGGAGCGAGACGTGATCGGACTGCTGCGAGGGCCCGTGGTGTTGCGCACGGGTGAGTGCGAGGTGATCGTCGACGTGGCGGGTGTGGGCTACCGGGTGACCGTGACGCCGGCGACGGCGGCGGCGCTGATCACCGCCGGCTCCTCTGTGGAGGCGAGCCTGTTCGTGCACACCCATGTGCGCGAGGACGCCATCGTCCTCTACGGGTTCGTGCACGACGACGAGCGCAGGTGCTTCGAGGTGCTGCTGGGCTCGCACGGCGTGGGCCCGGCGCTGGCGCTGGCCATCATGGCGGTCCTGTCGCCGGCCGCGCTGTCCACCGCCGTCCTGGAGGACGACATCGAGACCCTGTGCACGGTCCCCGGCGTGGGCCGCAAGACAGCGGCCCGCCTCCTGATCGAGCTCAAGAGCCGCCTCGACCTGCCCGACCTCTCACTGGAGACGGGCGGCGCGGTCCTGACCGGCGCTGATCCCTCGCAGCGGGCCTCCCGGACCTCCCGAGCCGAGGCACGGGCGGCTCTGGGCGAGCTCGGCTACGCACCCGAGGAGATCCGCGGCGCGCTCGACGGCCTACGCGACGATGTCGGCGTGGAAGAGATGCTCCGACTCGCGCTCCGCGAGCTGGCCAGCCGGTGAGCCCCCGGGCTCGCCGCGAGGTCCTGGCCGTCGCGGCGGAAGGGCCCGCCACGGAAGACGTCGGTGACGTCGGTTCCGTCGACCTCACGCGCGTCGTGGACCCGACCGCGTCCGATCAGGACGAGGATCTCGAGGAGGTCGGGCTCCGTCCACGCTCGTTGTCGGAGTTCGTCGGCCAGTCCCAGCTGGTCGAGCATCTCAGCATCGTGCTGGAGGCGGCCCGCCAGCGGCACCAGGCGGTGGACCACATCCTCTTCGCCGGCCCCCCGGGCCTGGGCAAGACGTCGTTGGCCGGCATCGTCGCGGCCGAGATGCGGGCGGGTCTGCGCATCACCGCGGGACCCGTGCTGACCCGGGCCGGTGATCTGGCGGCACTGCTCACCGACCTGCAGGACGGGGACGTGCTCTTCATCGACGAGATCCACCGCCTGCACCGCTCCGTGGAAGAGATGCTCTATTCGGCGATGGAGGACGGCAGGCTGGACATCCTGATCGGCAAGGGGCCCACCGCTCGCTCCATACGCCTGGAGCTGCCGAAGTTCACGCTGGTCGGTGCGACCACCCGTACCGGCCTCGTCTCGGGGCCGCTGCGGGACCGCTTCGGCTTCGTCGCTCGGCTCGATCTCTACGACCCTGCGGACCTGCGCTCCATCGTCGAGCGGTCGGCCCGGATCCTGAAGGTGCAGATCGACACCGAGGGTGCGATCCGGATATCGGAGCGTTCCCGGGGCACGCCGCGCGTGGCGAACCGCCTGCTGCGGCGGGTCCGGGACTTCGCCGAGGTTCGCGGAGAGGGCTATATCGACGGCGCCACCGCCAGTGAGGGCCTCGAGCTCTTCGGGGTGGACGAGCTGGGCCTCGACAAGGTCGATCGGGCCATCCTGACCACGCTGTGCTCGCGTTTCGAGGGACAGCCTGTCGGTCTGACGACGTTGGCCCAGTGTGTCGGCGAGGAGCCCGACACGATCGAGGACGCCTACGAGCCTTACCTGGTGCAGAGCGGCTTGATCCAGCGCACGTCGCGGGGCCGCGTCGCCACGCAGCGCGCCTGGGCGCACCTCGGGTACGAGGGCCCAGGCGGCTCGCCCGGCGCCACGCCCCTCTTCTAGGCGCCACCCGCCCGAAATTGTCCCGCACGCGTGTGACGGTGCGCTACGGTTACAGGGTTGCACCACGAGACGGAAGCGAGGTGACCAGATGGCAGACATGACGACGCGCCTCCAGGTGACCGCGCCCACCACCGTGGTTGGGCCGCCCGCCTTCGGTGCGGCCGGAGGGAGGTCCCGTATGGCCGGGCCCGCCCTTTGCCCGACCGGCCACTGACGCCGGTCTCGCAACCCCGACCGGGCCGAGCCCGGTAGGCCTCGCAGCCCTCTGTCGCGACGGCCCCCACCGCGCACCCTCGGTGCGCCCCGATCCACTTGACCCTCCCAACAGGAGAGCCCCATGGGTGAACGGACCCTCTTCCCGACTGCATCGAATAGAGCAACGCTCGAGTACTGCTGGCTTCAAATGCGGCCCGATCGTGCCGCCTTCGCGGGCAGCTGCACGGCCATCGTGCTGGGCACGCTGGCCAACGCCGTCGCGGCCCCCCTGATCTTTGCCGCCCTGTTGGGGCGGATCGCCGTCATGGGGCCGCACCAGCAGCAGGGCACGTGGCAGAGCTTCGGACCGCTGATCGTTGCGTATGCGCTCGTCCTTGCCGCGGCGACCGTGTTCGGCCGCATCGGCGGCTGGCTCAACTGGGGAGCCACGCTGCGCTCCTTCGGCCGCGCCATCACCAACGGTTATGACCACCTGATCGGCCTCAGCCACGGGTGGCACACCGAGCGTCCGTCCGGCGAGGTGATCGCCACGCTCGAAACCTCGAGCTGGGCCTTCGTCGAGCTGATCGACGCCATGGTGTGGGGCATCCTGCGCATCAGCGTCACGACCCTTGGCGCCATCGTGGTCCTCGGGATCGTCGCCTGGCCGGTCGCGCTGGTCATGGCGGGTCTCGTCGCGGTGTTCGTCGCCGTGCTCCACCGCCGGATGGGCCGCGTCGTCGTGGCGGAGAAGGAGTTCTCCGACGCGCACTCCCGGGCCACGGGAGTCATCGCGGACACCATCGCCAACCTGACCACGGTGCGATCGCAAGCGGCCGAGGGACGCGAGCGCGCCAACGTGGGGATGCTCGTCGGTGATTCGCTCAGTGCCGATCTCCGGGCACGACGGGTGTTCACGACCACGAGGCTGCAGATGGAGTCGGCCATGGCCTTCTTCAACTGGGCCGCGGTTGCGGTCGGCGTGGTGCTCGCGCTGCGCCATATCGCTGCCGCCGGGGTGGTCTACCTGATCCTCTTCTACGCCACCTTCGTCGGGACGAGCCTGGAGGAGTCCTTCGAGTTCATACGCCTGATGTCACGCGCCATCGGCCGCTGTGCCAAGTTCGCCGGCATCGCGGCCACGGAGCCGGAGATCGTCGACGCCCCGGGCGCGCCCGACCTGGTGGTTCCCCGCGGCCTCGTGGAGTTCCGCGACCTGTGGTTCTCCTATCGCGCCGGTGCGCCCCTCTTCGAGGGCTTGGACCTGCACATCGAGCCGGGGGAGCACGTGGGGCTCGTGGGCCCCTCGGGGTCGGGCAAGACCACGCTGACCAAGTTGTTGCTGCGCCTCGCCGACCGTGATGACGGTGTCATCGCGATCGACGGGCAGGACATCGCCGCGATCACGCAGCACTCACTGCGACGGCACATTGCCTACGTGCCGCAGGAACCCCAGATGTTGCACCGCACCATCGCGGAGAACATCAGCTACGGGCTGGAGTCCGCCGAAGCAGTGGACATGGACCTCGTGCGCGCCGTCGGCCGCGCCGCATATGTGGACGAGTTCGTCGAGCGCCTTCCCGATGGGTACGAGACCCTTGTGGGCGAACGCGGGCTGAAGCTCTCCGGCGGTCAGCGCCAGAGAGTCGCGATCGCGCAGGCCATGGCGAAGGGCGCCCGGGTCCTGGTCCTCGACGAGGCCACCTCCGCGCTCGACTCCGAGTCGGAATCACTCGTGCAAGAGGCGCTGTGGCACCTGATGGAGGGCGCCACAGCGCTGGTCGTGGCGCACCGGCTGGCCACCATTGCCCGGCTGGACCGGATCGTGGTCCTCGACCGCGGCCGGGTCGTCGAGCAGGGCACGCATGCCGAGCTGCTCTCGGCTGGACGAGCCGGCGTCTACGGACGCCTGTGGGCACACCAGTCCGGGGGCTTCCTGGCCGCATAGGCGGTCCTTCCCGAGAGGAGGGCGCCTATACGGTCTGGGAGGGAGCCGGTGACGCGACCGACGTGCGCAGCGGCAGGAAGACCCTGAACGTGGTCGACCACCCCGGCGTGTCGACGATGTCGACGAAGCCTTCGTGCGCCTCGGCGACCGACTTGGCGATGGCCAGGCCCAGGCCGGTCCCCGGCACGCCCATCTCGGTCGAGGAGGCGAGGCGGTAGAAACGCTCGAAGAGCTGGTCACGCTCGCTCTCGGGGATGCCGGGACCCTCGTCGAGAACCTGCACCCTGGCATAGGAGTCCACGTTGTCGACGATCACGTGGACCCGCCCCCCGCGCGGCGAGAACTTGATGGCGTTGGACAGGAGATTGCCCAGGAGCTGGTGCAGGCGGGTGGGGTCGCCGAAGACCGGGACCTCGTCGCCGGGCTGGATCGAGAGCACGATGCCCGCCACCGTGGCGGATGTCTGAATGGCGTGCACCGCTTCCTCGGCAAGGCGGTTCAGGTCCAGCTCGGTGAAGGCGACTCGTAGTCCGCGACCCGCTCCGGGGTCGGCCAGGAGATCCTCGGCGACCCGTTGGAGCTGCTCCGCGTTGCGCTCGATCGTCTGGAGCATGCGCATCTGGCTCTCGGTGAGGTCCGACGAGGCATCGAGCAGGAGCTCGACGAAACCCTTGATGGACGTGATCGGCGTCCGCAACTCGTGTGAGACCGTCGCCACGACGTCGTCCTTCATCTGGGTCAGCTCGCGGAGCCTGTTGTTCTGCTCAATGAGCGACTGCGTGACCTCCTTCTGGATCGCAAAGAGGCGCTCGCGGTCGGCCGCCAGCTCCTCCCGCTCGGTCACGTCGATGGCGACCACCACGTAGCCCCCGGTCGAGGGAGCCATTGCGTCATTGAGCTCTGCGTGGCCGTTGGTACCCGCGGCGGCCGCTTCGGGCGCTTCGGATGACTCAGCGTCCTCGCTCCACTCGTCATCGAGCGCAATGTCGGGCGTCGGGACCGGCAGGGCCCTCACCCGCACGACGCAGCGACGCTGGTGGCCGTCCTTGCGGGTGGCCGTCCAGGGCACCTCCGCCGCCGTCTCGGCATCGACGGGCTCCAGGGCCGTGCGCATGGCGTCGATCGTCTGGCGCCGCTCGTCGATCTGCGCCGGGTCGATGAAGTCGGCGATCGAGCGGATGCCGACGACCTCCGCCGCCCGATAGCCGAGCATCTGCTCGGCCCCGGCCGAGAAGAACGTGACGGTCCCGGCGGGGTCGACGCCCATGATGGCGCTGCCCGTTGCCGCCCGGAGAAGGGTCTCGAGGCGGTCGCGGGCGTAGTGGGCCTCGCGGGCGTTCCGGCGGGCGATCCGGGACTGCTGGGCGAGGTCGCTGAGGAAGGCCCGGTCCCTCGACACCATGGTGTAGACGGTCGACGCCACCAGCGTCGTGACGGTGGCCATGACCGCGACCTGGCGCCACTCGATGGTCGGGTACTTCGGTGGCCCGACGATGAGGAGGGGCACCAGCAAGGCCAGGTCCAGACAGAACAGCCCGACGAGGAGGTGCAGGCGCCGCCCGTAGAGCGACAGCCACACGATCGGCAGGAGGTAGACGGCCACCAGCCCGGAGTCGCTCCCGCCCTGCGCGTCGCGGATGATGGCGATGACAGCGATGTAGCCGATAGGGATGATCAGCCAGGCCCAGTCGGGCAGCCGCTCCCAGGGCAGCAGGAAGGCGGCGGCGACGAGGACGAAGAACAGGACGCCGGCGAGCGAGATCTCCCGGCGGGCGTCATGGGGGAAGGGGACCACCGCGATGAGCACGGTGCCCACGGCCACCAGGGCGAAGACGGGCAGCCGCACGCGCATGGAGCCGGAGAAGCCGATGGGCCGGGCCGTTCCGGGCATCGGCGGCTCGCCACGCCCCGGAGGGTCGGTTCGGGTCTGGCGCGACTCGCTCACCGTATCCGAGAGCGGTACCGGTAGCCGAAACCCCGCACCGTCTCGATCGGAGTGTCGTCCCCCTCGCCCCACCCCAGCTTGCGCCGGAGTCGCAACACGGCGTACTTGACCCGTGACGGGGCCAACCCGCTCGGGTCGTCCCAGGCCAGCTCTATGAGCTGGTCCGGCGACAGGACCTGGCCCTGATGACGGACCAGGGTGGCCAGGAGGCGGTACTCGGTCGGGGTCAGGACGATCGCGTCGCCGTCGACCACGACCTCCTGCCGGGCGAAGTCGAGATGGAGCGTGCCGTCGTCGAAGGCGGTCACCGGCTCCCCGCGGGACACCTGACGGCGGCTGATGGCCTGCAGGCGGGCGAGGAGCTCGACCTTTCCGAATGGCTTGGTCAGGTAGTCGTCGGCGCCCGCGTTGAGCCCGCGCACCTTGTCGCGCTCGGTTCCCAGGGCGGTCAGCATGAGGACGGGCACGTCGCTCATGTCTCGGATCCGCTCGAGGACCTGCCAGCCGTCCAGGTCGGGGAGCCCCACGTCGAGGATGACGATGTCCGGATGACGCTGGTGGAATTGGCGTACCCCGTCGCGGCCCTCGGTGGCCTCCGCGACCACGAAACCCTCCCGTTCGAGCAGGGTCCTCAGGAGCTGGCGGATGTCCGCCTCGTCCTCGATGACCAGCACGGAGATATGACCATCTCGCATCAGGTGGCAACTGTACTGGGCAAACAGGTCAATTCACGTGAATGAAGCAGACACCCGGTTCCAGGGATTGGTTCTCAGATCGACAAATTGGCGGCCGTGGGCAGCTCACCACCCCGGTTCGGCCTCCATCGGCGCTGTGGCCTGCAGGAATGCGCGGCGCGGTCCGCTCAGGCACGAAGGGAGGAGCAGTACAGGGAGCGAAAGGTGCGCCGGTCCGGGCCGTCGGTTCCCCTCGGATCTCTCCGACCGACGGCCTCAGAAGGCCGGCGCACCTCTTCGCTGCACCTTCCCCCCGCGGTGTTCCCCCCGTGAGAATCCGTTCCCCTTCACCGGACTCCCACGTTGGTCGCCCCCCTCTGAACGACCATCACCGTGAGGTTGCTGTACTGATGGTCCGTACTTTGCCCAACCGCCGTCGCAAGGGTGGCCGTTTTGGGTTGCAGTTCGGTTGCGCCCGGGCATGCGCCGCCGTGCGGGCGAACTGGGCCGTTATTCCTCGAGCCCCGGCCGCCGCGGCCCTCGTGGGCACGGCGCCGCCGGACAGTGCCCGGGAGAACCGGAACCCAGGCACTAGGGTGGCGCTTCGCAACCGCTTAGGTCCGAGGATCTCTCATGACACCAACCCCGGCGCTGGTCCACTTCGTGGTCGCCGCCACCTCTTCCAAGAGTTCGAACCCGCTGCTGACCCTGCTGCCGCTGCTGGCGATCGGGGCTCTCGGCTATTTCTTCTTCATCAAGCCCCAGCAGAGGAAGGCGAAGGCGGCCCGGGAGTCCCAGAGCTCGGGGATCGAGATCGGGGACGAGGTGCAGACCGTCGGCGGCGTCATCGGGACCGTGCTCGAGATCCACGGCGACCGCTACACCCTCCTGACCGGAGCGCTCGGGGACGACGGCAACCTCGACGGCCCCCAGCCGACGCGCATCGTCTTCGTCCGCCAAGCCATCGCCAGGAAGATCGAGCCGATCGAGGACGTGCGCATCAACGACCAACCTGTCACGGACGTGGTGCACCACGACGACAGCGGCGAGGCCGACATCGACGATGTCGGCGGTGATGGTGCTCCCAGCAGTGGAGAGCAAGGCGGGGAGGCTGAAGAGGCGTGAGCCCCAAGTCGGGGGGCCGGGCCCAGCGACGACAGCGGCGCAACCTCCTCATCAGCGTCCTGGTGGTGGTGGCGATCTCGGTGGGGTCGTTCGCGGCCGTGTTCGCTGCGAAGTGGTCACCGCGTCTCGGGCTGGACCTCGCGGGAGGTGTCTCGGTCGTCTACACGGCCCCTCCGCACGTCAGTCAGGCCGACCTGAACGAGACGGTCAACATCTTGAACCTCCGGGTCAACGGGCTCGGCGTGTCCGGCGCGCAGGTGCAGACAACGGGGACGAACCAGATCTCGGTCTCCATCCCCGGCGTCACGAACGCGCAGCAGGTCCTCGCAGAAATCGGGCAGACGGCTCGCATGTACTTCCGGCCCGTGCTGTGCTTCGCGTACCCCCAGGGCGTTCCGAAGGGCTCGAAGACGAAGGTGCTGCCGCCGGGGATCGAGCCCATCCCCGCCTGCACATCGTCGTCCGAGCTGACGGCGGCCAACCTCGCGGTCACACCCAACAACTCACCTCAAGGCTATTCGTCGAACAACGTGCCGCCGGACTCGCAGTACATCGCGTACCCGTCGACGAGCGTCAACAAGCCCGGCTACGAGACCAGTACCGTCCTCCTTCCGGGTCTCGCCGCCAGCGGCAGCGCCAACGGGGGCGAGCGGTACGTCCTCGGGCCGGCGCAGATGACCGGGCACTCCATCTCCAGCGCAACAGCCACGCAAAACCAGACCGGGCAGTGGGTGGTGGACTACTCGCTGGCCGGCGCCGCCGGATCGGCCCTCTGGGACAAGGTGGCGCAGGAGAACTTCCACCAGCTGCTGGGCATCGAGCTCGACGGGGTCGTCTACTCGGCGCCCATCATCCAGCCCACCCAGAGCAGCTTCACCTCCTTCGACGGCAAGGGCGAGATCTCGGGCAACCTGAGCCAGGCGGACGCCCAGAACCTGGCGCAGGCGATGAACTTCGGCGCGCTGCCCGTCACCCTCAAGGCCGCCACCTCCGAGACCGTCTCGGCCACCCTCGGCCACTCGGCGCTGGTCGCCGGCCTGGGCGCCGGGATCGCCGGGCTCATCTTGGTGCTGCTCTACGTGCTGCTGTACTACCGGGCGCTGGGGCTGGTGGTCATCTCCGGGCTGGTGCTGACGGCAATGATGCTGTGGGCCATCATCTCGGCGCTCGGGCACACGTCGGTGGCCCCCAGCTTCGACCTCGCGGGCATCACCGGCCTGATCGTCTCCATCGGCATCACGGTGGACTCCTACATCGTCTACTTCGAGCGATTGAAGGACGAGACCAGATCGGGCCGATCGGTCCGGACCTCGGTCGACCGCGGCTTCAAGAGCGCGTGGCGGACGGTCTGGGCGGCCGACTTCGTGTCGCTGTTGGCCGCCATCGTCCTGTACTTCGTCGCCGTCGGGAACGTCAAGGGCTTCGCGTTCTTCCTCGGGCTCTCGACGATCATGGACATGGCCGTGACCTGGTTCTACACGCGACCGCTCGTCATCCTCCTGGGCCAGAGCCCCCGGCTGCAGGGTTCGGGGGCCTTCAGCATCGCCACCGGACTCGGTGCGGGCCCGCAGGCGCAGGGACTGCCGGCACCGGTCGGGGTCGGCGCCGGGGGTGGTGGCTCGTGAGCGACACCAAGGGCCCGGGGCGGGACGGACAGGACGGGAGCTCCCTCGACGACGTCAGCGAAGAGGACGTCGAGCAGCTCGAAGAGAGCGTCGACACCGAGGACCTCGACGAGGAGGAGCTCGTCAGCCTCGATGACGCCGCCCGCGCCCTGTTGGCCAAGCCGCGGCGGGGTCACGGCCCCATCGCCCGGCTCTACCGGGGCGAGACCCGCTTCGACTTCGTGGGCAAGCGGCGGATCTGGTTCAGCATCTCGACGGCCATCATCCTGCTCGGGATCATCTCGATCGTCCTGCGGGGCGGGCTGAACCTCGGGATCGAGTTCAAGGGCGGGACCGAGTGGACCATCGCCGCTCCGGGCGTGACCCAGACCGAGGCCGTCAACGCCCTGAAGAACACCGGGGTGATCGATCCGACCGTGGAACTGCTCGGCACCGGGAGCAAGCAGACGCTCAACGTGCAGTCCGACATCAACAGGCTGTCGCAGTCCCAGCAGGACGCCGTGAGCGCGAACGTCCAGAAGGCGCTGCTCGAGGTCACGGCGGCGCACGGACCCAAGTCCGCACCGACGACCACCACGACGGCCAAGCCGACGACGACCACGACGAAGCCCACCACCACGACGACGGCCAAGGCGGGCGCCGCTGCCGGGTCCACCACGACCACGGTGCCGGCCAACGCCGTGCCCAAGACGGTGACCGACAAGATCAGCATCACCACGGTCGGCCCGACCTGGGGCTCGTCCATTACCGACAAGGCCATCGAGGCGCTCATCATCTTCTTCATCGTGGTGGCCATCTACATCAGCATCCGCTTCGAGCCGAAGATGGCCCTGGCCGCTTTCATCGCGATGATCCACGACGTCCTCGTGGCCATCGGGATCTACTCCATCTTCAATTTCCAGGTCACTCCGGACACGGTCGTCGCCATCCTGACCATCCTGGGGTACTCGCTCTACGACACCGTCGTGGTGTTCGACCGCGTGCGCGACAACACCAAGGGCATCGGCAGCAGCGGGCGCCTGACCTACCCGCAGCTCATCAACCTGTCCATGAACCAGACCCTGGCCCGGTCCATCAACACGTCGATGGTCGCCATCATCCCGGTGCTGGCGATCCTGCTCATCGGCGCCCAGCTCCTCGGGGCCACCACGCTCCAGTCCTACGGTCTGGCCCTCTTCGTCGGCCTGCTCTCCGGGGCCTACTCGTCGATCTTCATCGCCTCCCCGGTGCTGTGCATGATGAAGGAGCGCGAGGAGCGCTGGGTCGCCATCGCCGACCGGCTGGCCAAGCGCGGCGACCAGCACGGGTGGTACTCGGCCGCCGAGGCCGCGACCCTGAGCACCCAGATGAGTGTGGCGGCGTCGGGACAGGTGAGCCGGAGCGGCGGCGCGGCGGCGCAGAAGTCCGGCGGCACCAAGCGCAGCGGGCCGATCCGGCCCGGCTCGGGCAGCGGGGCGGGTGGTGGCACCGGCACGGGCGCGGGCACCGCCGTGATGGACCGGCCGACCGGCGGGACCGCGTCGGGTGGGCAGCCCGCGACGCCGCGGCCTCGCCAGAGCAGGGGCAAGAAGCGACGGCGCTGAGTCGGGCGGCGTTCCTGGTGTTTCCCTAGGCGGGTAGCCTGAGTGGATGGTGGCCCTGGCCCGGGTGACTCCCACGGACGCTCCAGAGCTCGAGCCGGAGCAGGCTCAGGAACGGGCGTTCCGCGACCTGTTGGCGCCGCTGGTGGCCGAGTTCGCCAAGCACCGCTTCGACGAGGACACCTCCATGATCATCGAGGCGGCGCGGACGGCGCTCACGGCCCACGAGGGGCAGTTCCGGCGCTCGGGCGAGCCCTACATCACGCACCCGGTGGCCGTGGCGACGATCGTGGCCGAGCTCGGGCTCGACGCCCAGACCGTGGCGGCCGCCCTGCTGCACGACGCGGTGGAGGACACCGGGCTCACGCTCGAGGCGATCACCCAGACGTTCGGCGAGGGCGTGGCCAAGGTCGTCGACGGCGTGACCAAGCTCGACCGGCTCCAGTTCAACTCCAAGGAGGCCCAGCAGGCGGCCACCATCCGCAAGATGCTCGTCGCCATGGCCGATGACTGGCGGGTCCTCCTGATCAAGCTGGCGGACCGGCTGCACAACATGCGCACCCTGGCCGTGATGCCGGAGTGGAAGCAGCGGCGCACGGCTCAGGAGACCTTCGACGTCTACGCGCCCCTGGCCCACCGCCTCGGTGTGCAGCAGGTGCGCTGGCAGCTCGAGGACCTCGCCTTCGCCACGCTGCACCCGAAGCGCTACGCGGAGATCGAACAGATGGTGGCGGCCCGGGCGCCGCAGCGGGAGGAGTACCTCGAGCGGGTGCTCGTCCACGTCCGCCAGCGCCTCGAGGACATGGGCGTCGCCGCCGACGTCACCGGCCGGCCGAAGCACCTCTGGTCGATCTACGAGAAGATGGTGGTCCGGGGCAAGGAGTTCGACGACATCAACGACCTCGTCGCCATCCGGGTCGTCGTCGACTCGGAGAAGGACTGCTGGGCGGCGCTGGGCGCCATCCACGCCATCTGGGCTCCCGTCCACGGGCGCTTCAAGGACTACATCAACACGCCCAAGTTCAACATGTACCAGTCGTTGCACACGACGGTCATCGGGTTGGACGGCAAGCCTGTCGAGGTCCAGATCCGCACGTCGGAGATGCACCACCGGGCCGAGTACGGCATCGCGGCGCACTGGGGCTACAAGTCGAAGGAGGACCACTCCTCGGAGATGGCGTGGCTCCAGCGCATCGCCGACGTCGATCGCCAGACCGACGACCCGATCGAGTTCCTCGAGGCCCTCAAGCTCGACCTCGAGCAGGACGAGGTCTACGTCTTCACGCCCAAGGGCAAGGTCATCGCCCTGCCGGCCCTCTCGACGCCGGTGGACTTCGCCTACGCCATCCACACCGAGGTCGGTCACCGCTGCATCGGCGCCCGGGTGAACGGCCGGCTCGTTCCGCTCGAGACCCACCTGAGCTCGGCCGACACCGTCGAGATCTTCACGTCCAAGTCGCCGACCGCCGGCCCGTCGCGGGACTGGCTCCAGATCATCGCCTCCACCCGGGCCCGCAACAAAATCAGGCAGTGGTTCTCACGGGAGCGTCGGGAGGATGCCATAGAGAACGGCCGGGAGGAACTGGCGCGGGCGCTCCGGCGGGAGGGACTGCCGCTGCACAAGCTCCTGGGCTCCTCGGCGCTGGCGGAGGTGGCCGAGTCGATGAACCTCGCCGACCTCGACGCGCTCTACGCGTCCATCGGCGAGAACCAGGTCTCCGCCCAGTCGATCGTCCAGCGTCTCACCAAGGCGCTCCGGGGCGGCGGGGCCGCCGACGAGCAGCTGCCGACGACCGCCCTGCCCGGCACGACCCGGCCCCGGCAGAGTCGTCGCACCGGTACGGGGGTCTACGTCGAAGGGCTCGACGACGTCATGATCCACCTGGCCCGCTGCTGCACCCCGGTGCCCGGCGACCAGATCGTCGGCTTCGTGACCCAGGGCCGGGGCGTCTCGGTGCACCGGGCCGACTGCGCCAACGCGACCTCGCTGGCCGACCGCTCCCGCGAGCGCCTCATAGAGGTCGAGTGGGACCGCGGCAACGACGGTGTCTTCGTGGCCACGATCGAGGTGCAGGCGTTCGACCGCTCCCGTCTGCTGGCCGACGTGTCCCGGGTCGTCTCGGAGCACCACCTGAACATCGTCGCCGCCCGCACGGCCACGACACCGGACCGGGTCAGCCGGATGGCCTTCGACGTCGAGCTGGCCGACCCGACCCACTTGCACTCACTGATCAGCGCGCTGAAGCACCTCGACGGGGTTTTCGACGCCTATCGTCAGCTTCCTGGCAAGAAAGTCTGACCATGGGGAGCCCGCTGTGACGAGGGATGGGAGTGCGCGCCCCGAGTCGGCTGTCTCCGCCCGGACACCCAAGGGGATGCACGACGTGCTCTGGCCCGAGTCGGCCCGCTGGGAGGCCGTGGTCGCCCGGTTCGCCGACCTGGTCGAGGGCGCCGGCTACGGCCTCACGGTGACCCCGGTCCTCGAGCACGCCGGCGTGTTCCTGCGTGGCATCGGCGAGGCCAGCGAGGTGGTCGGCAAGGAGATGTACATCTTCGAGGACCGGGACGGCCAGAGGATGGCGCTGCGGCCCGAGGGCACGGCGCCCATCGCCCGCGCCTTCGTCCAGCACCACCCCGTCCCGCCCTGGAAGGCCTGGTACGTGGCGCCCTCGTTCCGCCACGAGAACCCCCAGCAGGGCCGCTATCGCCAGCACCACCAGCTGGGCGTCGAGGCGCTCGGCCCCTCCGACGCGGACCTCGACGTCGAGGTCGTGTCCCTGGCCCACGACTTCTTCTCGGGGCTCGGTCTGCTCGACGTCACGCTCAAGCTGCACTCCATGGGAGACGGCGTGTGCAAGCCCGGGTACGTGGCGCTCCTCGGGTCCTTCCTGGCCGCCCGGGCCGACCAGTTGTGCGCCGCCCACCGCGCCCGCCACCTGGAGAACCCGTTGCGGGTCCTCGACTGCAAGACGCCCGAGTGCCGGGCCGCCACGGCCGATGCCCCCCGCTTCCTCGACCACCTGTGCGACCCCTGCGCGGTCCACTTCGCCCGGGTCCGCTCCGGGCTCGATGCGCTCGGCGTCGGCTACGCCATCGACCACCGCCTGGTGCGCGGCTTCGACTACTACACCCGCACGACGTTCGAGTTCGCCGCCGACGCCCTGGACGCGGCGCAGAACGGCATCGGCGGCGGCGGCCGCTACGACGGGTTGGTCGAGCTGCTCGGCGGGGATCCGACACCCGGCATCGGGTTCGGGATCGGCGTGGAGCGCGTGCTCCTCGCGTGCGACGCCGAGGGTGTGTTCTCGACTGCTGCCGCGGTGGTCGCCCGGCCGCTGCACGCCTACGTCATCGACACCGCCGGCGGGCAGACGGCGCTCGCGCTGACGGCCGAGCTGCGCCGGGCCGGCCTGCGGGCGGACCGGGCGTTCGACGGGCGCTCCATGAAGTCCCAGATCAAGTCGGCGGACCGCTCGGGTGCTCTGGTGGCCCTCGTCGTCGGGCCCCAGGAGCTGGCCGAGGGGACGATCGGGCTACGGCCCCTGCGCAGCGACGACGAGCAGCGGACGGTGCCCCGGGCTGCCATTGTGGACGAGCTCAAGAGCTTCCTCGCCAACGCCGCCTTCGCCGAGGGGTCCGACAACGACGTGGACCGGCACCTGCACCCGCACCTGCGCCCACGCCAGACCGACGGCGACGGCGACACCGACACCGATCAGAGCGACACCGAGACCGAGACCACATGACCTCCGATGAGCAGCACCAGGACGAGAACCGGCCGACCACCATGCGCACCCACCTGTGCGGGGTGCTGCGCAAGGAGGACGTCGGCAGGACCGTGCGGCTGTGCGGCTGGGTCGCCCGGCGGCGGGAGCACGGCGAGCACCTGGCCTTCGTCGACCTGCGCGACCACTCGGGCATCGTGCAGTGCGTCATCGACCACGCCACCGACGTGCGGCACGAGTGGGTGATCACCGTGACCGGCACCGTCCGCGAGCGGCCTGAGGGCACCGTCAACCCGGGCATCGGCACGGGCGAGGTGGAGATCGGCGACTGCACGGTGGAGGTGCTGAACGAGTCCGAACCGCCACCGTTCTCCGTCGACGACCGGGCCGAGTCCGACGAAGCCGTCCGACTGCGCTACCGCTACGTCGACCTGCGCCGGTCGCGCCTGCAGCGCAACCTGCGGCTGCGCGCCCGGGTCAACGGGGCCATCAGGGCTGCCATGGACCGGCAAGGGTTCGTCGAGATCGAGACGCCGCTGCTGTGGGCGCCCACGCCGGAGGGGTCACGGGAGTTCTCGGTCCCCGCCCGCCTGCACCACGGCTCGTTCTACGCCCTCCCGCAGAGCCCGCAGCTGGCCAAGCAGCTCCTGATGGTGGGCGGCTTCGACCGCTACTACCAGATCGCCCGCTGCCTCAGGGACGAGGACCTCCGCGCCGACCGCCAGTTCGAGTTCAGCCAGCTCGACATGGAGTGCTCCTTCGCCACCCAGGACGACGTCATGGGCTTCGTCTCCGAGGCCGTTCTCGACGCGGCCGAGTCGGCGACGGGGGAGCGGCCGCCGCCGATAGAGCGCATCACGTGGGCCGACGCGCTCGACCGCTACGGCACCGACAAGCCCGACCTGCGCTTCGGCATGGAGCTCGCCGACCTGACGCCCGTCTTCGAGGGGACCGAGGTGAAGGCGTTCTCCTCCCCGACGGTCAAGGCCCTCGTGGTGCCCGACGGTGCGTCCTACCCCCGTTCACGGCTCGACGAGCTCACCGAGCAGGCCAAGAAGGCCGGCGCCGTGGGCCTGGCCTGGTTCCGGGTGGTCGACGGCGACGAGACCGAACTGGACGGACCCCTCGCCCGGCACCTGTCGGAGCAGGAAGGGGTGCGCGTCCTGCAACAGACGGGGGCGAAGCCGGGGGACCTCATCCTCGCTGTCTCGGACCAGTACAAGACCGCCTGCACCGTGCTGGGGACGCTGCGCAGTGCGATCGCGGCGCCGCCGGTCGGCCAGGGCCCGCATCGATACGTCTGGGTCGTCGACTTCCCGATGTTCGAGGGCATCGGCGCCGACGGCAATCCGCAGCCGGCGCACCACCCGTTCACCATGCCGTACGCCGAGGACCTGCCGCTTCTGGCGAGCGACCCGCTGGCGGTGCGCTCCCAGGCCTACGACCTCGTGCTCAACGGGTGGGAGCTGGGATCGGGGAGTGTGCGTATCCACCGGGGGGACATCCAGTCGCAGGTGTTCTCGGCGTTGGGGATCGGGCCCGGAGAGGCCGAGGCCCGCTTCGGGTTCCTGCTGGGCGCCTTCCGCTACGGGGCGCCCCCGCACGCCGGGTTCGCCTTCGGGATCGACCGGCTGGCGGCGATCCTGGCGGGGGAGGAGAACATCCGGGAGGTCATCGCGTACCCCAAGACGCAGTCGGGTGCCGACCTCCTGACTGGTGCTCCGGCCCCGCTGCCCGCAGCGAGCCTGGCCGAGCTCGGCATCCGGGTCGTGGTGCCGCCCGGGTCGGCCGTGGGCGAGGGCGAGGCCGCCAACCCCTCACCGAGCTAGGAGCGTGAGCCTCTTCGCCGACGCCGCCGACCGCCAGCTCAAGCGCCAGGCGCCCCTCGCGGCCCGACTCCGCCCCCGCACGCTCGATGAGGTCGTGGGCCAGGAGCACCTCGTCGGCCCCGGTGCCCCCTTGCGGGTGCTGGCCGAGTCCGACCGGGTCACCTCCGCCATCCTTTGGGGCCCCGCCGGGACGGGGAAGACGACGCTGGCCCACCTGCTCGCCGACACCACGGCCAAGCACCTGACCACCCTCTCGGCCACGGCCGCCGGCGTGAAGGACGTGCGCGAGGCCCTGGCCGAGGCCGAGCGACGCCTGGGCGAGCACGGCCAGGGCACCATGCTGTTCATCGACGAGGTGCACCGCTTCTCCAAGTCCCAGCAGGACGTGCTCCTCCCCGCCGTCGAGGACGGGCTTGTCGTGCTCATCGGTGCCACCACGGAGAACCCCTTCTTCGAAGTGAATCCGCCCCTGTTGAGCCGGGCCTCACTGTGGCGGCTGCACCCCTTGTCGCCGGACAACCTGCGCACGCTGGTGCGGCGGGGGCTCGACCTCGAGGGGGCCGACGCCGAGGAGGACGCGATCGACGCCGTCGTGGCGGCCTGCGAGGGCGACGCCCGCGCCGCGCTGACGACGGTCGAGGTGGCGGTGGCGCTGGCCCGTGCGGGTGCGGGCGATCCCTCTGCGCCGGTCGTCCTGACCATGGACGACATGTCCCGGGCCCGGGACGGCCGCCTGTTCCACCAGGGCGCCGATGAGCACTACGACCAGATCAGCGCGCTGATCAAGAGTGTGCGGGGCTCGGACCCCGACGCCGGCCTGTACTGGATGGCCCGCATGATCGAGGCGGGGGAGGACCCCCGCTTCCTGGCCCGCCGCATGGTCATCCTGGCCAGCGAGGACATCGGGCTGGCCGACCCCCAGGCGCTGCTGGTGGCCGAGGCGGCCGCCCGGGCCGTCGAGTACGTCGGCCTCCCCGAGGCGGCGCTGAACCTGGCCGAGGCGGTGATCTACCTGGCCCGGGCGCCCAAGTCCAACGCCGTCACCGTGGCGCTCGGCCGGGCCCAGGCCGACGTGCGCTCCGGCGTCATCCAGGAGGTCCCGGGGCACCTGCGGGACGCCCACTACAAGGGTGCGGCCTCGCTCGGCCACGGCGAGGGGTACGTGTACCCCCATGACGACCCCTCCGGGGTGGTTCCCCAGCAGTATCGTCCTGACGCGCTCGAGGGTCGGGTGTACTACGAGCCCACGCCCCACGGTGCCGAAGGCGCCGGCCCGGTGGCGCCGGGCGGCGACAGGGAGGGCCATTCGTGAACCGGGGACATCGCAGGGTCGCTCTGCTGGGTGCGGCTCTCGCCGCCGCCTCGCTGAGCGCGGGGATGCTCGCCCCTCCCGGTGCGGGCGCCGCGGCGCCCGAGGTGGTGCTCCCCCAGGCGGTACCGCACATCCCCGCCGACGCCGCCCGACTGGGGTCGGCGCCGTCCGGCCAGGTCCTCTCCCTCGACATCGCCCTGGCCGGGCAGGACCCCACCGGACTCCAACAGGCGGTGGCGGCGGTCTCCACGCCCGGGTCGCCCGACTACCGCCACTACCTGACGGCCGCCCAGTACGCGTCGCAGTTCGGCCCGAGCGCCGCCGAGGTCGCGCAGGTGTCCTCGGTGCTGCGCAGTGAGGGACTGACGGTGGGGACACCTGAGCCGGGGAGCATCTTGCTGCCGGTCAGCGGCACGGCGGCGGTCGTCTCCGCCGCGTTCGGCACCCCGCTCGAGTCGGTCCAAGCGCCGAACCAGGCGAAGGCGCTGGTCAACACGGCGTCGCCGCAGATCCCCGCCGCCCTGGCCGGGTCCGTGACGGCGGTCGTGGGCCTCGACGGCCTGTTCCAGGAGCACTCCATGTTGGTGCACAGCCACACCGCCGGCCCCGCCGGCCCCGCCGGCGCCACCGGCGACCGCCGGCCCCGCCGGCCAGGGCCACGACCTCGTGCCCCACGCTTCCACGCCCCAGGCCTGCTCGTCGGCATCCTTCGCGGCGGCCACCGAGGCCGGGGTCTACACGTCGACCCAGATGTCCTCCATCTTCGGGCTGGACCAGATGTTCGCCCAGGGCCGCACCGGGGTCGGCCAGACGATTGCCGTCGTCGAGTTCGAGCAGTACCTCCCGAGCGACTTCGACACGTTCGAGTCCTGCTACGGCCTGGCCAACCCGATTCGCAACGTGCTCGTCGACGGCGGACCCGGGGGCGCGCCGGAGGGCGCCGGCGAGGCAGCCCTCGATACCGAGCTGGCCGCCTTCAATGCACCCTCGGCCTCCCTCGTCGTCTACGAGGCGCCCAACAACAACGACGCCGAGGCCTTCGACCTCTTCAACCGGATCGCCAGCGACGACACCGCCCAGGTCGTGACCACGAGCTGGGGCAACTGCGAGGCCCTGATCTCGATGGCGGACCGGCAGACGGAGAACCAGATCTTCGCCCGCATGTCGGTCCAGGGGCAGACGGTCATCGCGGCGTCGGGTGACGCGGGGTCCGAAGATTGCTATCCGACGAACGGCTCCACCGCCCTCGCCGTCGACGACCCGGGCTCACAGCCCGACGTGGTCAGCGCCGGCGGGACGACGATGGCCAGCGCGTCCGCCTCCTCGCAGGTGGCGTGGAACTGCCAGTTCTCCTGCCGCGCCAGCCCGGGCGCAGGCGGCGGCGGCTACTCCCTCGAGTGGCCGCGCAACCCGAACCAGCCTGCGGCAAGCGGCAGCGGCGCGGACTTCGATCCGTGTCCGACCGGGCCTTCGACCGGGTGCCGGTCGGTGCCCGACATCTCGTACCCGTCGGACCCGTCGGCCGGCGCCGTGGTGGCCTACTTCGACGGGACCTGGTCGGGGTTCGGTGGCACCAGCGTCGCCGCGCCCACCAACGCGGGGCTCTTCAGCGACACCAACCAGGGCTGCTTCAACCGGCTCGGCCTGGTCGGCCCGGCCCTGTACGCCGCGGACGATGCGAACAGCTCCACCTTCACCGACATCACCTCGGGGAACATCGACTTCACCGACTCCCACGGCGGCGAGTTCCGGGCCGGACCCGGCTACGACGCGGCGAGCGGCCTCGGCTCACCGGTCGACCAGAACCTGTCCCTCGCGCTGCAGGGCGCGGACGGGTGCCCCTCGGTGGCGTCGGTGAGCCCCCGCACGGGCCCGATCAGCAGCGGCGGCGCCATCACGATCGACGGGGGCGGGTTCGCCAACGCCACGTCGGTCACGTTCGGCTCCGTCGGCGCCGGCCAGATCCTCTCGCGGTCCGAGAACTCCATCACGGTCGTCCCCCCGAACGCCGATGGGTCGATCTGCGTCGACGTCACCGTTGCGAACTCGCAGGGCATCTCGGCCACCTCCTCCGCCGACCAGTACGGGTACGCCGGTGACCTCAATTGCGGCCAGGGCTACCGCTTCGTCGCGTCCGACGGCGGCATCTTCGACTACGGCGGCGCCGGGTTCTGGGGCAGCACCGGGAGCATCCACCTCAATGCCCCGGTGGTGGGCATGGCGGTCACGCCGAGCACCGACGGCTACTGGATGGTGGCCTCGGACGGCGGCATCTTCAACTACGGCGATGCGCAGTTCTACGGATCGATGGGCGGGAAGCACCTCAACGAACCGATCGTCGGCATGGCATCGACACCCGACGGGGGCGGCTACTGGCTGGTGGCCTCCGACGGCGGCATCTTCAACTTCGGCGACGCGCCGTTCTACGGGTCGGCGGGCAGCATGCACCTCAACAAACCGATCGTGGGCATGGCATCGACACCCGACGGGGGCGGCTACTGGCTGGTGGCCTCCGACGGCGGCATCTTCTCCTACGGCGACGCGGTCTTCCACGGCTCCACCGGCTCGCTGGTCCTGAACTCGCCCGTCGTGGGCATGGCGGCCGCACCCGACGGGGGCGGCTACTGGCTGGTGGCGGGCGACGGGGGGATCTTCGACTACGGGACGGCCGGCTTCTTCGGCTCCGCCGGCTCCCTCCGCCTCAACAAGCCCGTCGTGGGCATGGCGGCCACCCCCGACGGGGACGGCTACTGGCTGGTGGCCTCCGACGGCGGCATCTTCTCCTACGGCGACGCCGGGTTCTACGGGTCGGCCGGCGGCATGGCGCTGAACCAGCCCATCGTGGGGATGTCGTCGGCCTGAGTCCGGGCCTTTTCGGACCTGGGGCGGGCTCCGGAGCCGTTTTTGCCCCCGGTAAGCTGGTGCGATGGACGCCAACGGACTCAGGGCGGCCTTCACGCGCTTCTTCGCCGACCGGGGGCACACGGTCGTCCCGTCGGCCAGCCTCATCCCGCACGACCCCTCGGTCCTCTTCACGATCGCCGGCATGGTGCCCTTCAAGCCCTACTTCCTGGGCGAGGAGCCGGTCCCGTGGCCCCGCGCCACCTCCATCCAGAAGTGCTTCCGCACCCCCGACATCGACATCATCGGCACCGACACCTATCACTGCACCTTCTTCGAGATGCTGGGCAACTTCAGTTTCGGGAACTACTTCAAGGACGAGGCCATCCCGATGGCCTGGGAGCTCCTCACCGAGGTCTTCGGCCTCGACGGCGATCGCTTCTGGGTCACCGTCCACGAGAGCGACGACGAGGCCGAGCAGCTGTGGATCGACAAGGTCGGGGTGCGGCCCGAGCGGATTCAGCGCATGGGCGACGAGGACAACTTCTGGGCCATGGGCGACACGGGACCGTGCGGACCGGACTCGGAGATCTTCTTCGACAAGGGGGAGTCGTACGGGCACGACGGCGGCCCCAAGCACGGCGGCGACCAGCGTTTCGTCGAGATCTGGAACCTCGTCTTCATGCAGCTCAACCGTGACGCCGAGGGTGTGCTCACCGAGCTGCCGCGCAAGAACATCGACACCGGGGCCGGCCTGGAGCGCATCCTGCCCATCATCCAGGGCCTCGATTCCATTTTCGACACCGACCTCTTCCGGCCGATCATCGACGCGGCGGCCTCCGTCCTGGGGACCCCCTACGGGGCTGATCCGCGTACCGACGTCGCCTTGCGCGTGCTGGCCGACCACGGGCGCGCCATCTCCATGCTCGTGGCCGACGGCGTCCTGCCGGCCAACGAGGGCCGCGGCTACGTGCTGCGCCGCGTGGTGCGCCGCGCCGTGATGGCGGCCCGGCGCCAGGGGGTCGACAAGCCGATCGGCCCGACGCTGGTGCAGGCGGCCACCGAGGTGCTGGGCGAGGCCTACCCCGCGCTGGTGGCCCAGCACGACCTCATCGTCAACGTCGTGGCGCGTGAAGAAGCCGGGTTCGACCGAACCTTGCGCTCGGGGTTGAGCCGGTTGGAAGAGGCGTTGGCCACCGGGACGAAGGTGCTGGGCGGCGACGTGGCTTTCACCCTGCACGACACCCACGGCTTCCCCGTCGAGCTGACGGAGGAGCTGGCCCGCGACGCGGGGGTGGAGGTCGACCGGGCGGGCTTCGACGCCGCCATGGGCGAGCAACGGGAGCGGGCCCGCTCGGCGGCCAAGGCGTCCCGGGCGGGCGACGAGGAGGCGTACCGGGCGCTGCTGAATGCCGAGGGGCCGACGCCGTTCGTCGGGCGGGGCCTCGAGAACTACGAGGTGCCGGCGCGCGTGATCGCCGTGCTCGAGGCGGACGAGGGCGCGGCCGAGGGCCCGGTGGTCGAGGTCTTCTTGGACCGGACGCCGTTCTACGCCGAGAGCGGCGGTCAGGTCGGCGACACCGGCACCATCGTCACCGAGACGGGCATCGCCGACGTCGGCGACACCGTGTTCGCGGTGCCGGGGCTGGTGGCGCACAAGGCGCGGCTGAGCGGCGAGGTGCGGGCGGGTCAGGACGCGTTGGCCACGATCGACGTCGAGCGCCGGGAGGCCATCCGGCGCAACCACACCGCGACGCACCTGCTGCACGCCGCGCTGCGATCGGTGCTGGGCGACCACGTCCGCCAGCAGGGGTCACTGGTGTCGCCGGAGTACCTGCGCTTCGACTTCTCGCATCACGGACAGCCGACCCCCGACGAGCTCGACGAGGTGTTCGCGCTGGCCAACGACGCCGTGCTCAGCGACGTGACGGTGGAGACGACCGAGACCTCGCGCCAGGAAGCGGAGAAGATGGGTGCCATCGCGTTCTTCGGCGACAAGTACGGCTCGTCCGTGCGTGTGGTGCAGGCGGGATCGTCGTCGCTCGAGTTCTGCGGCGGCACCCACGTCGACTCGCTGGGGCAGATCGGTCCGATCACGCTGGTGTCGGAGGGCTCCATCGGCGCCAACACCCGGCGGATCTTTGCGCTGACCGGTCACGCGGCGCTCGAGCGCGCCCTCGGGCGGGAACGGCTGGTGCAGTCCGCGGCCGAGTTGCTGCGGACCGAGCCCGACGAACTGCTGGCGGCCATAGGCCGGGTAGTCGAGCGCCAGCGCGAGGCCGACAAGGAGCTGTCGCGGTTGCGGCAGCAGTCGAGTGAGGCGGAGGCCCGGACGCTGGCCGAACAGGCGGTGGCCGACAGCGGGGTGGTCGTGGCCCGCCGCGACAACGTGGAGCCCGACGCGCTGCGGAACCTGGCGCAGGCGGTCCTGCGCCACGACGGGGTGCGCGCCGTCGTGCTCGGCGGCTCACCCGACGGGGCGAAGGTGGCCATCGCGGCAGCGACCGGTGGATCGCCCGATGCCACCCGGCTCGTGCGCACGCTGGGAGCGATGGTGGGCGGCGGGGGCGGGGGCTCGCCCGAGGTGGCGCTGGCGGGGGGCAAGGACCCCTCGCAGATCGAGGCGGCGTTGGCCGAGGCGCAGCGGCTTCTGTCCGCGTGAGCGATGACGGGGGCGGCCCCGCTCACGGTTCAGGCCGCGGTCGGGGTCGGGCGGCCGCGCTCGACCTGGGGGCCCGGCGCATCGGTGTGGCGTTCAGCGACAGCGGGCGCACCATCGCGAGCCCGTGGGGGACGATCGAGCGCAGCGGTGACCCGGCGCGCGACCGGTCGGCCGTGGTCCATGCCGTGCGCGAGATGGAGGCGTCCACGCTCGTCGTCGGCCTCCCGCTGAGCCTCTCGGGCGAGGTCGGCCCGGCGGCCACGGCGGCGCTCGAGGAGGTCTCGGAGCTGCGGGCGCTCCTCGAGCCCCTCGGGATCTCGGTCGAGACGGTGGACGAGCGCTTCACCACCGTGGAGGCCCAGCGCTCCCTGCGAGCGGCCGGCCGCACGGGGAAGGCGGCGCGCAAGGTGATCGACAGCGCGGCGGCGATGGTGCTGCTGCAGGCCTGGCTGGATCACGGGTGAGCGGGCCCGACGACACCGACGGCGAGGAGCTGCCCTGGCCGTCACCGGACGTGCCCGCCGCCGAGTGGGCCGAGGAGGCTGACACGGGCGAGACCGACGACGGGGCGCCCTCCCGGACCGAGCGCAGCGCGGCCCGCTCGGCGCGGGTCCGGCGCCGCCGGCGCGTGGTGGCCGCAGTCGGCGGGGCACTGCTCGTCCTCGTCCTGGCGTTCACGCTCTGGTACGAGCTGGAGTCGCACGCCCTCGGTCCGCCGGGACCCCAGGTGGTGGTCACGGTCCACGAGGGCGAGTCGACGGACGCCATCATCGGCTCGCTGAGCCAGCAGCACGTGATCGACAGCTCGTTCGCCTTCGAGATCTCGGACTTCTTCCACGGCGCGCCGACCGTCCTCCCCGGGAGCTACGCCCTGCACGAGAACCAGACCTTCTCGGAGGTGCGCGCCATCCTGGACGCCGGCCCCAACATCTACCCGGTCGACGTGCGCCCCGGGTTCGCGCTCTCCGAGGTGGCCGCGCAGGTGGACAGCCTGCCCGGCCACGCCGAAGGTGGGTTCGCGTCGGCGGCCGGGAGCGGGGCGGTGCACTCGGTCTTCTCGCCGCCGGGATCCAACGACCTCGAGGGGATGCTGGGGACCGGGTCCTACCTGATCCTCCCGGGGGAGAGCGACGTCACCATCGTGCGCGACATGGTGCAGCGCTTCGACCGCGACTCCGCATCGGCGGGGCTGAGCACGGCATCGGCGGCGGCGCTCGGCCTCACCCCGTACCAGCTGATCACGGCGGCCTCGGTGGTGGAGAAGGAGGGCTACATCCCGGTCAACATGCCCGACGTGGCCCGCGTGATCTACAACCGCCTGGCCCAGGACATGCCGCTGCAGATGGACTCGACCGTCCTGTACGCGCTCGGACAGGACGGCGGGCCGGTGACGTCGCAGGACCTCAAGATCCAGTCGCCCTACAACACGTACCTGAACAAGGGCCTGCCGCCCACGCCCATCTGCATGCCCTCGGCGGACGCCATGGACGCCGCGCTGCACCCGCCGCCCGGGGCCTGGCTGTACTTCGTCCTGGTCGACAAGAACGGGACCATGGCCTTCTCCGACACCTACGCCGGGCAGCAGGCCAACGAGCAGCTGGCGAAATCGCGTGGGCTCCCCTGAGCCGGGCCCTCCCGTGACGATGGACGGCGCCCGGCTGGAGGCCGGCGCCGGTGTCGCGATCGTCGGCGTCATCGGGAGCCCGGTCGCGCACTCCCTCTCGCCCGTCCTGCACAACGCCGCCTTCGCCGCGCTCGGGCTGGCCGACGGCTGGCGTTCCTTCGCGTTCGAGATCGCGCCGGGCCAGGCGGCCGGAGCGCTCGAAGCGATGCGGCGGGCCGGCATCACCGGCTTGTCGGTGACCATGCCGCACAAGGCGGACGTGGCGGCACTCGTCGACGAGTGCAGTGACGTGGCGCGCCGGTTGGGCGCGGTGAACTGCGTCGTCAACCGGGACGGCTCCTTGTTCGGGACCAACACCGACGGGGAGGGCTTCGTGTCGTCGCTGGCCCGCGGCGCGGCGTTCGATCCGGAGGGTCGCCGCTGCGTCGTCGTGGGCGCCGGTGGCGCGGCCCGGGCCGTCGTGCTGGCCCTGGCCGTCGGCGGGGCAGCCCGGGTGGCGGTCGTGAACCGGACGCCCGAGCGGGCCTACGAGGCGGCCGACCTGGCCGGTCCGGTGGGCTCGGTCGTCCCGCTGACCGAGGGATCCATCGCCGAGGCCGTGGTGGAAGCCGATCTGGTCGTCAACGCGACGCCGGTGGGGATGGCAGGCGTGGCCGCCCCGGGGGTCTGGCTCGTCCCCCCGGACCTGCTCGGTCCCGGCCAGGTGGCGGCGGACCTGGTCTATGCGCCCCGCCTGACCCCGTGGCTCGCTGAGGCGGCGGCGGGCGGTGCGACGGCGCTCGATGGCCTCGGGATGCTCGTGCACCAGGCGGCGGCGCAGCTCGTGCTGTGGACCGGTGTGGAGCCTCCGGTGGAGGCCATGTGGCAGGCCGCCGAGGCGGCCAGCGCCCATTGGTAACCAGCTCGTCAGACCGCCGCGGCGTTGTGGAGGTGGTCGCTCAATTGACGGTGTCGCCCGTCTTCATCCGGCGCAGTCGTTCGGTCACGATGCGGTTTCGTCTTTGTCTCTCTAGAGTTCACGCAAGGCGGTGGCGAGCGGCTCGAGTACTCCGGGATCCAGGGGCGGTCGGAGGTAGACGATGCCGAGCTCGACGCCGACCTCGGCCAGTGCGGTGGCCTGTTCGGCAGTGGCCTTGGAGTCTCCGGTGAATATGACGTGGCTGGACAGGAGGATCTCTTTCGGGTCACGGCCGAGGTCCTCGCAGTGCTGATGGAGGATGTCACGCTTGCGGGCGAATTCCTCGGGCGTGCCACCCAGGAAGTTCCAGTGCTGGGCGAATCGGGCTGCCGTGCGCAGCGTCCTTCTCTCGCCGCTGCCGCCGACGCAGATCGGCGGGTGGGGACGCTGGACCGGTTTGGGCTCGTTGCGGGCGTCGGTGAGCTGGTAGTAGCGGCCGTTGAAGGTCGTCGTCTCCTGCGTGAGGAGCCCGACGATCACCTGGCAAGCCTCCTCGAAGCGGTCGCTGCGCTGGGCCGGCGTGCCCAACTCGATCCCGTAGGCTCCCGACTCCTCCTCGTTCCACCCGGCCCCGATCCCGAGCTCCAGACGCCCACCAGAAACGATGTCGAGGGTGGTCGCCATGTTGGCGAGAATCGCCGGGTGGCGATAATGGATGCCGGTGACCAGCGTTCCCATGCGCAGACGGGTCGTCGCCTGGGCCAGTGCCGTCAGGGTGGTCCACCCCTCCATGCAGGGGCCAGTGCTATCGGCAAATATCGGATAGAAGTGGTCGAAGGTCCAGCCCGACTCGAACAGCTCGATGTCGTCGGCCACCTTCCACACGGCAAGCATGTCGGCCCAGGTCGTATCCTGCGGTGAGGTCTTGAAAGCGAAGCGCACAGGGCCACGCTACGTCGGACCGGCCAGGCGTCCGTCCTCAGTCCGCGAGAGCAGGTGGGGGTAGCCCGAAGTGCCGCGGGGTGGCCCCCTGTCCCGGCGAACGGGGTCACCCTTTCGGGGGCTGGCCGTGCGATTCCCATGAAGCGATCTTCCACCGATTACGCAGCAGCTCTGATGGAGGACATGATCCTGAGCAGGATCGCCGGATTTCCAGAAGGGAGACGTAATGGAGATCATCAACTTGGGCGCGACGGACGGGCTGCCCCCAGTGAACTGGGGGAACGTCCTCGAAAAGCTCGACGCCGGATCGCCGCCGGCTCGAGACGCCCACAACGCTCGCACGACCTGGCTTTCGACGCTGAACGGGGACGGGAGCCCCCACGTGACTGCGGTCGGTGCGCTCTGGCTGGACGGAAGCTTCTGGTTCCAGACCGGATCGCGTACCCGGAAGAGTCGCAACGTCGCCCGCGACCCGCGCTGCTCGATCGCAGTGTCGATCCTCGATGCAGACGTCGTCGCCGAAGGTGAAGCAGAGCGAGAGACCGACCCGGCCACACTGACGCGCCTTGCCAAGGCCTGGGCGGACCAGGGGTGGCCCGCCGAACTCGATGAGACCCAGACAGGTATCACCGCCCCGTTCAACGCGCCGTCGCAGGGACCACCCCCGTGGAACGTCTATCGCATCAAGCCACATTCGGTGACCGTGACACTGGGCACCGAGCCGGGCGGGCTGACTCGCTTCAGGTTCTAACCTCAGCCCAGCGAGATGACTTTCCCGACCTCGCCGATCGATGAGCCTCGCGATTCGGCACCCCGATTGTCCTGCGGATCCTTTGGCCAGACCAGAGCGCACAGACAACGACCCGCTCCCGGCGTTGATCGGGTGCAACCTCCGGCCTCCGATCACAAGTCTCTGGCGGCAGTCAACGACCGGGCCATGTCCGATCCCGAGGGCGCCAGAAGACTTCAAGAACCGGCCCGACGAGCTATTGCTCTGGGTCTCCGAGCCCTACGCGGGCCTGCTCGCACGCCCTCTTCGTTTGGCTGCGTCAGCGAGTAACCCGAGGCCGATGCCCAGCATCCAGACGTCCTTGCTCACGGCAATTCCGGCCGGGGTCGGCCAGACACTGCCCGGCTTGCGCAGGGCCGGCGTCCGGGCGTACATGGTGAGGAGCGAACCCGAGAACCCGGTGAGCGCGGCACCCGCCACCGCGTTCGACACGAAAGGGGACAAGAGGAGCGCCCCGGTCAGAACCTCGCCGGCGGCCAATGCCTTGAGAAAGCGCTCCGGCGGAATCGATTTGAGGAACGAGAAGGCACCCGCCGCCATGGCGTGCACGCCCTCTGCCTGCGCAGACGGACCGTTCCATTTCTCGATTCCCGAGTGGAGGATGAATGCACCTGTTGCCGCCCTCCCGGGGAGATCACGGGGCAGAAGTCGAAAGAGCATCCAAAACGACCCTTCTCAATCGGATGGTTGTATGCGGAGAAGCCCTGTCCATCCTAGGAGCCGATATGAAAAGGTCCCACCGACCCGGCGGCTGTACGGGGGCAGTTCCGTCCTGGGCAAACTCGGCCTTCAGTTGCCGCCATGTGGGCCTTCGCCATGCCCCCCCGGGGGGTCATGGCTCTCTCACACCGCAGCGGGGGGATCGATGATCGTCAGGCCCCTCAAGCGGCATGAAATCTTGTGGGGTCGCCCCGACCCACCAGACGAAGCTGATCCACACTTGTGAGTCACCTCGGTCCACCTTGCGCCATCCCAGGCGGGGCGCTCGCTCACTGGTAACCATCGAACCGGCAACGTAGCGGCGGGGCTCAAGGAAGCGCCCAGTTATGCCGATGTATCGGCGAACGGGGTTGCATTGGTCGCCAAAGACTGGGGCATCGAGGTGGCAGGAGTCTCAATCTCGCTTCTTGAATGGGTCGCTCTCGCTGTAGGGATACTCGTAATTATCGTGCTTCCCGTCGTCGTTCTGATCGGTTGGTTGAGCTACGAGTTGTATGGCTTCGTGACCTGGTGGCGCATCGAGCGTCCATTTCACCGACGTTTGTTATCCGAACCATGCGCGAGCATCGAAGAGATGCTCGGCCAGCCGGTGGACCCACTTGCGTGCAACGCCCTGTCCTTTCGAAGTAGCCGGGACCCAGTGACTTATTCGCTACGAGTCGAGATCGCAGGGGAGCTCTTGGAAGGGCGAATCAGGCATAACCTCTGCGACTTCAACTAGCACCCCACCGGGACGGGGCATCGTGGTTTCACGGCCCAAAGGCGGCGGCGGTCGCCACGGGGTTATCCGATGATCAGTTGGTCCGTGGTACCAACGTCACCGCCCACGTAGGGACCTTCGCTGCCAGATTGGGAGCACGACACGCCGGTCCCGTGCCGCCGCCCTCCCGGCGAAAGGGGGCAGTCCTGCTCGGCGATCTGGATCGGGCGAGCACAGGCGGCGCGTCCCCGCCCGGACCACAACTGGCCCTGCTCCCTGGCAGCCCGTCCTGCCGGGCCGGGCCAGTGCGGTCACCCGAGCGACTCGACCAGAATCGGCGAGGATCAAGACATCGAAGCTGACCCTACTGGCTTAGTTCACCTGATCACGACTTGCTCGTCGTCGAGGGCATACCGCACGTGACGTAGGGCTTCATTGTCATGATCTGTCCGGTTCCAAGCGGCTTGGTCACCACGCCGACGGTGTGCCAAGAGTCAGTGTTCAACGGGTAGGACGACTCAAGGGCAACGTGCTGGTCGGCCACACCGGCGACCGACACCTCCGCCCCTCCCGCCAACAGGACCGTCCCGGTCGGGCACGATGTTGTCGCCGCGACCGTCGTTCCCACCGCGGGATCTGGCGCCGACGAGATAGTAGTGGAGGACACGACTTCCGTTGCTGTAACCGTCCCTGGTGCTCCGGTGGCACCGTCCTTGCCCGCGGGCCCCTGCGGTCCCGCAGGACCAACGGGGCCCTGGGGGCCTGCGGGTCCGACCTTGGGCGTACTCTCGCGAGCCCACGCGGCAACCCCAAGGCTCGCGAGAGCTACCACCAGGGCGAGCACTGACACGATGGTGGGGTTCTTGTGTCCCTTCGGCGTCGTCTCCCCCGACCGTCCTGGATGTTGAAGGATCTCTTCGGTTTCGTCCTCTTCCATCGTCATGGCAGATGAGCCTCGCCGCGGACATGAATGAACGCAAACGCGCGTTGTTTTCGCGTCATTCAAGCTTGAGCTGGCGCAAACCCAGTTCAGAAGGTTCAGTCCAGATGTTCCGCAGGGTGGCACCTCGTCCCGGCAATGTATGGGGGCAGGTGGGAGGCTCCGATGTCAAGCTGGAGACATGCACCAAACCCCGCCCGAGTCAGGAGGGCCGCCGCCCGGAGAGGCACCGTGGTACGAGCCTCGATATTTGGAGGAGGACAAGGCCCGTATCTCCCGCTACGTCGAGCAGAATCCCGAGACATTTTCCGGAGTGTGGATTCGAGCCGGACGGCTCGTTCGTCGTAGCTTTCACCGCGGATACAGACAGGCACTTGGAGGCGATGCGGGCACTCGTCGATGCACCTGATCGTGTGACTGTCGTCCAGTTTCGATACACCTACCAAGACCTATTGGACCTGACCCACCGCATCGTTTCGATCTTGGGCACGGCGGACGGGCTCTCAAATTGGGGCCCAGACGTGAAGGCCGACAAGGTGTACGTCGAAGTCCTGCCCGAGCGGATTGGCGAGGTGCGCCGCATCTTGGGTGACACGAATCCCGACGATGTCTATGTCGAACCAGGGACACCTGTTCGGACGTTGTAGCGTTAACTTTGGATATCTGCAGGTAGCAGGCTGCTTTGACGCTCATGCTGGCAGGTGACCAATTGAGAATGCCCAGCCCCGAGGAGGACTGAACCCGGGGGGCTCAGTGCGGTGTGGCCGGCGGCGTGACGTCGGCCGGCCACAGGTGCGCCTGCGCCAGCGCGGTGACCGCCTGCTCGCGCAGGGCCCGGGTCGAGCGCGTCGCGTTGGGACGGGACCGTGAGAAGGGTCACCCGCATCGTGATGGTCGACGAGTCCGCGGCGAGCAGGCCGACGAGGCTCGGCGGCTCGGTGCAGTGCGCGGCGAACTCGGGATCGGCCGCGACGCGGTGCGCCGCCTCCCCGATGACGCGCCGGACCGTATCGAGGTCGGCGGCGGTGGCACCGGGCAGGGTGAGGTCGACGACGGCGCGGGCCCAGCCGCGTGAGAGGTTGCCGACCAGGCGGATGTCACCGTTGGGGATGATGTAGATGGTGCCGTCCACGCCGCGGAAGCGGGTCAGTCGCATGGTGACGTCCTCGACGACGCCGGTGACGCCGCCGACGGTCAAGGAGTCGCCGACGTTGTACTGGTCCTCCATCGTCATGAGGGCGCCCGAGAAGTAGTCGCGCACGATCTGCTGCGCCCCGAAGCCGAGTGTGGCGCCGATGATGGTCGCGCTGGCCAGCAGGGGGGTCAGGTTGATGCCGAGCATGCCGAGCACGATGGCGCCCGCCACGACGAACACGAAGAAGCGCCAGATGTTCGCCACGACGCCCGACATCGTGGTGACGCGGGCCCCCGCCCGCTGTGAGCCCGACCGCGCCGCGGCCTGGTTGGCGACCCGCTCGAGGATGCGGCGGATGACCTTGGCGCCGTATCGAGCGGCGATGAGCGCCACGACGACGACGAAGATGATGCCGAGCGGGCGGATGATGAGGTCGGTGACCGTCGACGCCGTGTCCGGGCTCACGCCGAGCTTGGTCAGGAGGTGGTACAGCCAGCCCCCGCCCTGGTCGACCTGATCGGCCGTGCCCAGGGTGCCCACCAGGGCATCGGGTGGCGCCAGGGAGGCAGAGGTCACGGCCGGTATTCTGGCCGGGAATCCGCGTTATGACCACACTCGCCCGAACACACGTTGCCTCCCGCCGCAGCGTCCCCCCGTTCGACTTGATCCTCGTCGTGGCCACGCTGATGGTCTCGGTGATCGGTGTGGTCATGGTCTACACCGCGACCCGGGGCCCGCTGCTGGCTGAGGGCGACGATCCCAAGAGCTTCCTGAAGAAGCAGGGCCTCTTCGTCGTCCTCGGGGTCATCACGATGGTGGTGGTGGCCGTCTTCGACTACCGGAGGCTCGAACCCCTGGCCACGGTCCTCTACTGGCTGATCGTGCTCGCGCTCGTGGGCGTCTTCGTGGTCGGGAGCAGCGCCCAGGGCGCGGCGCGCTGGTTCAGCCTGGGCCCGCTCCAATTGCAGCCCTCCGAATTCGCCGTCCTGGCGCTGATCCTGGCCGTGGCGTCGTACTGCGCGCGCCGCGATGAGGAGGGGCTGGCCTGGCGAGACGTCTTCCGTCTGCTGATCATGGCCGGGATCCCGATCGTGCTCGTCCTGCTGCAGCCCGACCTCGGCACGGCGATGATCATGGTGATCGTGCTCCTCGTGATGCTGGCGGTGGCGGGCCTGCCGATCAGGATCCTGGTGATGCTGCTCATCGGCACAGCTGCTCGTCGCGCTCGTCGCGGTGGAGGGCGGGCTGCTGCACCACTACCAGATCGCCCGGCTCACGACCTTCTTGAATCCGAACAACAAGAGCACCAACCCTTACGTCCAGTCCGCCATCTACAACCTGCAGGAGGCGAAGAACGCCATCGGGTCGGGCGGGCTGCTGGGCTCGGGGATAGGGCACGGCGCGCAGACGAATCTCGGTTACGTGCCCGAGCAGCAGACCGACTTCATCTTCACGGCGGTGGGGGAGCAGCTCGGGTTCGTCGGCGCTGTCGGGCTGCTGTCCCTGCTCGGCGTGATCGCGTGGCGGGTGTTGCATGCCGCCGTGGTGTCACGGGACATCTTCGGTCGCCTGGTGTGTGCCGGGCTGTTCGCGTTCATTGCCTTCAGCGTGTTCCAGAATGCAGGGATGACCATGGGCATCATGCCCATCACCGGGATTCCGCTCCCCTTCGTCAGCTACGGGGGGACCGCCGTGCTGGTGTTCTTCGGTGCGGTGGGCCTGGCGCTGAGCGTGGGTGCACGCAGGAGGTTCAGATGAGCGACGTGGAACCGCAGGTGGAGGCGGTGGAGGCGGTGGAGGCGGTGGAGGCGGTGGAGGCGGAGCCCGGGCGCGCAGTGTCCCCGGCCCCGGCGCCCGCCCCGGCCATGGCGTCCTTCCGGGTCATGGACGTCGAGGACGTCCTGCTCGATCTGCCCTCGCAGTACCCCGCCGTCACGCTCGTCGAATCGGAGCCCCCGATGCGGACGCTCGTGTTCCCCGTCGGGCTGCCCGAGGGGACGGCGATCGCCCAGGCCCTGCGCCGCATGGAGGGTCGCCGGCCCATGACCCACGAGCTGTTCATGCAGGTGCTCCAGCGGGCCCGCGTCGACGTCATCGCGGTGCGCCTGGTGGGCCGCGTGGAGGGGACGCTCCTGGCCGAGCTCGACCTGATGACCCCGGGGGGGCGTGAGCGGGTGGACTGCCGCCCCTCCGACGGGATCGTGCTCGCGCTGCGCATGCCCGTGCCGGCGCCGATCCTGGTCGACGAGCGGCTGCTCGAGACCGTGGGCGACCTCGATCCCCTCGACGGAGCGTGAAGCGGACCCGCGCACTGCGCGGCGCAGCCGGATCTGATCAGATCGGGCCATGACCGTCATCAAGATCAACGCCATCACGGTGCCTGCCGACGCCGGCGACGAGCTGGCCCGCCGCTTTGCCGCCCGCGCGGGGGCGGTGGACAACCAGGAGGGCTTCGAGGGCTTCGAGCTGCTGCGCCCCACCGACGATCGCCGCCAGTGGCTCGTCGTCACCCGTTGGCGCGACGAGGAGTCCTTCGGGGCCTGGGTCTCCTCGCCGGCGTTCGCCCACGGCCACGCCGGCGCCGACCGCCCGTCGCCGCACGGCGGACCGGTCTCGGTGGCCTCCGAATTGTGGTCCTACGAGGTGGCCGGCGGCTCGACGGCGGGGGAGGGCTGAGCGAGCGCGGGCTCTAGGGGGTGATCACGGCGAAGTCGGGATCGGGGCTGTCGACGAGCCCGACGAGGGTCCCCAGCACGCCGGCGTCGCCGGACAGGTCGACCCCGTCGGTCTGACCCCCCATCAGCAACCCGATCAGCTGTGCCTTGGTCAATGTGACCGTGAGGTCGGCCTCCTCGCGCCGAGTGGTGGGGAAGTGGATGAGGGCACCGTTGCTCAGCTCCATCCGGTGGTCCTCGGCGCCTGAGCCGGCGTCGGTGATCGTCCAGTTGATGCGCAGGCGCTCGTTCCATGCCTTGGGCCCGTTGATCCTGATGGCGATGGAGTCGAACAGCTGGGTGACGGTGAGCGCCGGGGCCATGCCGGCCGAACTGACCTCGGTGTGCCCGATCTCGTGGAACAGCTCGTTCGCGCCGACCAGGAAGCAGTTGCGCCATGTGGCGCACTCCGACCCGTAGCCGAGCTCGGTCAGGGCCGTGCAGAGCACCTGGCGGGCCGTCTCGCTGTCGGGGGCGGCGAAGACGGCGTGGCTGGCCAGCTCCGCGGCGAAGCGCAGATCGCCCTTCTCCAAGTAGGTGATGGCCTTGGCCACCGTCGCGTCCACCCCGCCGATCACCTGGACGTAGCGCTCGGCCGCCGCGACGGGCGGGTGCAGCCACAGGTGGGCCGGATTGCCGTCGTACCACCCGAGGTAGCGCTGGTAGATGGCCTTGACGTTGTGGCTGGCCGACCCGTAGTACCCGTGGGTGTGCCAGGCCTCGTCGAGCCCCGGCGGCATCTCGAGCATCTCGGCGATCTCGGTGCCGACGTACCCCTGGTTCATCAGGCGCAGCGTCTGGTCGTGCAGATAGGCGTAGAGGTCCCGCTGCCCGCCCAGGTAGGTGATGATCTCGTCGGCCCCCCAGGTCGGCCAGTGGTGCGAGGCGAAGGCCACGTCGGAGCGGCGGGCGAAGAGCTCCATGGCCTCGGAGAGGTAGCGCGACCAGATGCGGGGGTCCCGCACCTGGGCCCCACGCAGCGTCAGGAGGTTGTGCAGGTTGTGGGTGGCGTTCTCGGCCAGGCACAGGGCCCGGTGGTCGGGGAAGTAGAAGTTCATCTCGGCCGGGCACTCGGTCCCGGGGGTGGACTGGAACACGATGCGGACGCCGTCGAGCACCTCCTCCTGGCCGGTGCGGGTGATGTCGAGCGTGGGGGCGATGAGCCCCACGGCACCCGTCGAGGGCGCCGGACCGAGTCCCATGCCCAGTGTCCCCTTCGGGCTCTTGGGCAGCGTCACCCCGCCGTAGTAGTAGCCCCGGCGCAGCATCGCGGTCCCCGCGTAGACGTTCTCCGAGACGGCGTGCTCCAAGAAGTGCTCGGGGGCGAGGATGGGCACGTCGGTGTCCCGGTCGACGACGCCGAGCACGCCCCCGAAGTGGTCGATGTGGGCGTGGGTGTAGATGACCGCCGTCACGGCCCGGTCACCTCGGTGGGCCCGGTAGAGGGCGAGCGCCGCCGCCGCCGTCTCCTCGGAGACCAGGGGGTCGATGACGATGACGCCGTGATCGCTCTCGACCAGGGTCATGTTCGAGAGGTCGAAGCCCCGCACCTGGTAGATGCCCTCGGTGACCTCGTAGAGGCCGTGGCGGCAGTTCAGCTGCCCCTGCCGCCACAGGCTCGCGTTGGCCGTCTCGGGGCAGGGGCCCTCGAGGAAGGCCCACCCGTCCATGTCCCAGACCGGGCGCCCGTCGGCATCGCGGATCTCCATGGGCTCGATGCTGGCGATGAAGCCCCGGTCGGCGTTCTCGAAGTCGGTCCGGTCGTTGAAATCGGCTGGCATGGCGCGCTCCTCTTCCCCGGGTCCCCGGCTGTCCCTGAGTGATTGTCCCGGAAGCGGGGGGCGCCGGCCAGGGGCGTTCGCCCCTTCTCGCCCGGCCGGTCCCAACCCGGTTTCGGGTGACCTTCGGCTCTCGGACCCGGCTGCCCCGGCGTCCGGCGGCGTCCGTCTCGCCGGTTCGGGCGGGAGCAGCGGTGGCAGCGAGACCCAGGAGAGGACAGGATGATGCGATGACCGGCCCCGCCGCACACGAGACCACCGTCCGGATGCCCCTCGGGCCGCTCGCGCACTACGAGCAGGGCATCCTCGACCGCATCGAGAACTTCAAGGACCCCCGCCAGGAGTGGCGCCGGATCTTCTCCGAGGTGCTCGGCACGTTCTTCCTGGTGCTGGTGGCCGCCGGTGGCGGCATGATGGGCCACGCGTTCCCCGGGGTGATCAGCCGCACCGCCGCCGTGGTGGCGCCGGCCCTCATGGTCATGGCCATCATCCTGTTCATGGGCAAGATCTCCGGCGCGCACCTCAACCCCGCGGTGTCCATCGCCTTCGCGCTGCGCCGGGACTTCCCGTGGCGGCGCGTGCCCGGCTACATCGTGGCCCAGCTCGCCGGCGCCACGCTGGCGGCGCTGTTCCTCCACGCGGTCATCAACGTCTCGGCGTCCTACGGGGCCAACTACCCGGCGCACGGGTACTCGGACATGGCGGCCTTCTGGATGGAGCTCATCTTGACCATGGGTCTCGTGAGCGTCATCTTGGGCACGGCATCGGGGGCGCAGAACGTCGGCATCATCGGCGCCTTCGGGGTCGGCGGCTACATCGCCCTCGCCGGCCTGTGGGGCAGCCCCATCTCGGGTGCCTCGATGAACCCGGCCCGCACCTTCGGTCCCGACCTGGTCTCGACGACCTTCACCGGCTACTGGGTCTATGTCGCCGGCCCCCTCGCCGGCGCCGTGCTGGCGGTGGGCATCGCCTTCGTCCTGCGCGGCCGCGGTGGCGGCCTGTCCGGGTCGGGTGCGGCCCAGGGCGCGCTCTACACCGAGGTGGAGAGCATCGGGTCATAAGAGCCGGCCTTCAGGGCCGCCCGCCTCGGCCGCCCCCCGCACGCCGTCGCGGAGGCCGGGCCCTCAGCGCGCCGGGACCATCGGGTGTTCGCCGGGCCCGCCGGCCGCGCCGGCGGCGATCATGGCCGCCTGGGCCTGGGCGCCCTCGTCGGAGATGCGCAGCATCAGCGCGATGAGGATGTAGTTGGCCAGCAGCGACGAGCCACCGTAGGCGACGAAGGGCAGCGTGATGCCGGTGAAGGGCAACAGCCGTACCACCCCGGCCATGATGAAGAAGGCCTGGAACCCCAGGATCAGCGTCAGTCCGGCGGCCATCAGGCGTGAGAAGTCCGAGCGTGCCGTCTGCGCCACGCGGAAGCCGGCGCCCACCAGCAGGATGAAAGCCATCACGACGGCCGTCGCGCCCACCATGCCCATCTCGGTGCCGATGGCGGCGAAGATCATGTCGCTCGTCAGTTCGGGGATCAGATAGGCGTAGTGGTCGAAGCCCAGGCCGGTGCCGCCCACCCCCCCCGTGCCCAGGCCGTACCAGGCCTGGCTGAGCTGGTAGCCGCCCGAATTGGGATTGCTGGTCGTCGGCCAGGGGTTCTGCCACTCCGTCACCCGCAGATGGACCTGACCGAAGTAGCGGGCCGCGATGTAGGCCCCCACGCCGAAGAGCACCAGCCCGAGCACCAGGTAGCCCACACGCCCGGTCGTGATCCACAGCAGGCCGATGAACAGCACGAAGAGGAGGGCGGCGAAGCCGATGTCGTCCTCCAGGCCGATGACGGCCATGGCGGCGCCCCAGGCGACCAGGATGGGCAGCAGGGGGCGTGGGTCGAGGAACAGACGGTTGCCGAGCTGCGCGGTCGGGATCGAGAGCATCTCCTTGTTCTCTGCGAAGTACGAGGCGAAGAAGATGCACAGGAGGATCTTGGAGAACTCCACCGGCTGGAACGAGATGCTGCCGTAGTGCACCCACAGGCGCGCCCCGTAGATGGGGGAGAAGAACAGTGGCGCCACGAGGAGCGCGCCGGCGATCAGCAGCAACAGGTAGCGGTAGCGCTCCAGGTCCCGCGAGTACCGCACGACCAGCAGCGTCAGGACGTAGAGCAGGACGCCGAGTGCGGCCCAGCCCGCCTGGCCCTTGGCCTGGCCGGGGTCCCAGCGGGCGATGATGACGTAGCCGATGCCGTTGAGGAGCGCGGCGAGCGGGAGGATCACCGCGTTCGCGTTGGGGGCGAGCCAGCGGTTCGCCATGTGGGCGATCAGCGCCAACCCCAGCACGATGCCGAGGAAGGCTCCGATGTTCGGCGGGATCTTCGACTTCTGGCCCAGGGTCGCGATGACGTAGAGCGCGACGATCAGCCCCGAGCCGAACACCAACAGCCCCAACTCGGTGCGGCGCTTGGGCTTGGGGCCCCAGACGTAGCGCGGGAATGGCGTGCGGCGGACTCGTGACGGCACCGGGCGAATCGTAGTGGTGAGGGGTAGGATCAGAGGTGACATACCGCCTCGGCGATCCTCCACCCATGACCCAGACCCGACCTCAGCACCAACCCCCGGCGGAGCCCCCACCCCCGACGAATGCCCAGGCTGGGGCCGTGAACGAGGTGGCGACGGACGGCCCCGACGGCGAGGTCGGGCATCCCGCGCCCCCCACGTACCAGCAGATCGAGGCGTTCGGCTACCAGCGTTTCACCAACCGCGAGCAGTCACGGCTGGACTTCGGGTCACGCCTCCTCGACCTGGCCGAGGACGACGGGCAGCCGCTGCTCGAGCGGGCCAAGTTCCTCGCCATTTTCTCCGAATTGCTCGACGAGTTCTACCAGATCCGGGTCGCCGCGCTGGAGGACCAGGTCGCCGCCGGGGTGCGCACGCGCTCGGTCGACGGGCTGCGGCCCGGCGAGCAGCTGACGATGATCCGGGGGCGGGTCGAGGAGCTGGTCCGGCGCCAGGACCACATCTTCTTGGACCTCATCGCGCCGGCCCTCGCCCAGGCCGGCATCCGCCTCTCGAGCTGGTCCTCACTCGATGACGACGACCGTGAGCACCTCGTCGACGTCTTCCAGCGCCAGATCTACCCCGTGCTGACACCCCTCGCCGTCGACCCCGGCCACCCCTTCCCCTACATCTCGAACCTGTCGCTCAACCTGTTGGTAGAGGTGCAGGACCCGGCCTCGGGGGAGGGGCGCATCGCCCGGGTCAAGGTCCCACCGGCGCTGCCGCGCTTCGTGGTCATGCCCGACGGCGAGCGCTTCGTGCCGCTCGAGCAGGTCATCTCGGCCCATCTGGGGTCGCTGTTCCCCGGGATGACGATCGGGCACCACCACGCCTTCCGGGTCACCCGCAACGCCGACCTCGCCCTCGAGGAGGACGAGGCCGACGACCTCCTGGTGGCGATCGAGATGGAGTTGCGCCGCCGCCGCTTCGGCAAGGCGCTGCGCCTCGAGGTGGAGGCCGACATGGGCCAGGAGCTGGCGGACCTGCTGGCCACCGAGCTCGAGGTGGGCGCCGACGGCATCTTCCGGGTGAGCGCGCCCCTCGACCTGAGCGGGCTGTGGGGCGTCTACGCCCTGGACCGACCCGACCTGCACGGAGAGACCTGGACGCCGATGACGCCGCCCCGCCTGGCGATGGTGGCGCACGAGCCCTCCGAGTTCTTCGCCCTGTTGCGCGAGCGCGACGTGCTGGTGCACCACCCCTACGACTCGTTCGCCACGTCGGTGGAGGCGTTCGTCGCTCAGGCGGCGGAGGACCCGGCGGTGCTCGGGATCAAGCAGACGCTGTACCGCACCGGCGGTGACAGCCCGATCGTGGCCTCGCTCATCGCGGCGGCGGAGAACGGCAAGCAGGTCGCGGCCATCGTCGAGCTCAAGGCGCGCTTCGACGAGGAGGCCAACATCGGGTGGGCCCGCGCGCTCGAAGAGGTGGGGGTGCACGTCGTCTACGGCATCGTCGGGCTCAAGACCCACTCCAAGACCGCGCTCGTGCTGCGCCGCGAGGACGACGGCGTCCGCCCCTACTGCCACGTGGGCACCGGCAACTACAACTCGAAGACGGCGCGCATCTACGAGGACATCGGCCTGCTGACCTCGGACCCCGACATCGGGGCCGACGTGGGGGAGCTGTTCAACTACCTCACGGGCTTCTCGCGCCATGCCGACTACCGCCAGATCCTCGTGTCGCCGGTGACCGTGCGCAAGCGGATCATGGCCATGATCGAGGAGCAGGCGGAGGCGGGGCCGGCCGGCCGCATCGTGATGAAGCTGAACGGCCTCACCGACGCCAGCATGATCGATGCGCTCTACCGGGCCTCTGGCGCCGGCGTCGAGATCGACCTCGCCGTGCGCGGCCTGTGCCGCCTTCGCCCGGGGATCCCCGAGCTGTCCGAGCGGATCCGGGCCCGCTCCATCGTGGGCAGCTTCCTCGAGCACTCGAGGATCTACCGCTTCGGTGGTGTCCCCGCCGACCCGGCGGCCGGGCCCGGTCTGCCTCTCAAGATCTACATCGGCTCGGCGGACCTCATGGGCCGCAACCTGGACCGCCGGATTGAGGTGGTCGTCCCGGTGCGCGACCCCGAGCTGCAGGCCCGGCTCTTCGAGGTGCTCGACCTCGTGTTCGCGGACGAGACCAACGCGTGGGAGCTCGGCTCGGACCGGCGCTGGCGCCGCGTGCCGAACCGGCACGGGGTGAGCTCCCAGGAACGCCTCAAGGAGCTGGCACGGGAGCGGGCCCGCCGCCGCCTCGACTCGGACCTCCGCGTCGGAGAGGGTGACGAGGCCAGGTCCCCTGCGTAGGGACACCTCGGGGCAAATGCTGCCCCACCACTCCCGCCCGCCGGTACCATCCTCCGCAATGGCGAGGGATTCATTGGCGCTGCGCATGCGCGCGATCTCGTCGGCCCGCGGCTGGGCGTGGCCGATCCTGTCGTGCTCGGTGGTTGTCGTCGGCGTGACGGTGCTCGCCTGGGTCCACGAGCAGATCGACCTCAGCACCTACCTGCTCGGCGGCGCGCACGCCCATGCGGACACCCTCTTCACCGTCACGCTCCCGATCGACCATCTCGGGTTCACCTATCCGCCGTTCTCCGCCCTCTTGTTCGCTCCGTTCGCGCACGTCCCGTTGCGGCTCTGCGAGGTGGCGTTCTCGTGGCTCAACCTGGCCGCGGTCTTCGCGCTGATCGCGGTGAGCCTGCGCGCCGTGTGCAAGGCGCTCGACCGCCGGACCATCGTGTGGTGGGCCCTCGCCCTCGTGCTGCCGGTCGTGATGTTCGACCCCGTGCGCCAGACCTTCCTGCTCGGCCAGGTCAACATCATCCTCGCCCTCATGGTGGTGGCGGACATGACGCTGGACCTGCCGATTCCCCGGGGCATCCTGGTCGGGCTGGCGGCCGCCATAAAGGTGACGCCCGCCATCCTCATCCCGTACCTGTTCCTGACCCGGCAGGGACGTTCCGGCGTCCGGGCCGTCGCCTCGTTCTGTGCCGCCGCGCTCCTCGCCGCCGCCGTCAACACCTCCACGTCGTGGGCGTACTGGACGCACTACATCAAGGACCCGCAGCGGGCCGGCATGCTCTCGTGGATCGGGAACCAGGGCGTCCTGGGCGCCACGGAGCGCATGCTGGGCCACACGGTCACCACGCCGACGAGCTTCGTGATCGGGGCGACGGTGGCCGGCGTCGGCCTGGCCGTGGCTGCGGCCGCGTACCGCCGCTCGTCGCCGGTGCTGGGGTTCTTGGTGGTGGAGGCCACCGAGTCGCTCGCCAGCCCGGTGTCGTGGTCCCACCACTTCATCTGGGTGATCCTGCTCGTGGCGTGGCTCGCCCTGGCCGAGGACCGGCCCCGCTACGGTGAATGGTTGGCCCTGGCCGTCTCGGTGCTGTTCTGGGCCGCACCCACCTGGTGGGTCCCGCACGGGCCGGACGTGACGTTCGCGGGGCGGGGCTGGCTGATGCCGCTCTCGGACTCCTACGCGCTGCTCTTCATCATCCTCGTGGTGGGCGCGGGGGTCAGGGTCTGGCGCGCGCCGGTCCGCGATCCGGTCATCGGGCGGAGCCGCCGGGCGATCGCACCGACGGGCGCCGGGAGCTGACCCGGGCGCTCAGCGCGGCGGGCCCGGCTCGCAGACGAGGACGAGCGTGTGCGAGCCCCGGTCGAACCTGCCCTCCACCGACGAGCCCGCCTGCGCCACGCGCCAGCCGGTCACGACCATCAGCTTCTCCGGGTCTCCGGGGCGGAACTCGTTGGGCCTGGGCTCGCCGGTCATCGTGAGGAGCGCGCCCGTCGTGGCGCGCAGCGCCCGTGCGCGAGCGCCCGGCTCGGGAGCCACCACGAAGTCGGCCACCAGCACGCTCCCAGCCGGCGCGCGGGCGCGCAGCGCCTCGCACAGCGACGCCGTCGCCTCGAGGCTCAGGTGGGTCGGGACGCCCTCGCAGACGAAGAGGGAGCGCGCCTCCCGGTCGTGCCCGGCGGCGTCGAGCGCGCGCCCGACGTCATCGCGCCGGAGGTCGACGCCCACGTACGTCACCCCGGCCGGCTCGATGCCGAGCGCTCCCAGCCGCGCCCTCTTGTCGGCCTGCGTCGAGGGCAGGTCCACCTCGAACCAGCGGACCGTTCCGCCACCGAAGCGCAGAGCCCGCCCGTCGTAGCCGGCCCCGAGGAGGACGACCTGACCGGTCCCGTGGCCGAGCGCGCGGGCGACCTCGGCGTCGATGACCCTGGTCCGGACCTCCAGCCCGGCGGGGTGGCCGATCGGGGCGGCGAGGGTGCCCCCGACGGCACGGTAGAGGCGGCCTTCCCCCTCCACGTCGCCGCCCGGCGTCGAGGGGCGCGTGCGGGCGAGCCGGGCCCGGTGGGCCGCGACCCAGCGCGCCCCGACCGAGGGGTGTCCCGAGGGCATCAGCCGAGCCCGGTCAGGACGTGATCGCCTTGGGCCCGGCCGCCGCCCTGGGGCGGCCGAGGCGCAGTGACAGGTAGGCCGCGCCGCCGAAGGGGATGGGCAGCCAGAAGTTCACCAGGCGCCAGCTGAGGACGCCGGCGGCGGCAACGCCGCCGGGGACGCCGAAGCCCTTCAGGACGGCGACGATGGTCAGCTCGATCACGCCGAGCCCGCTGGGGGTCAGCGGGATGACGGCCAGGATGTTGGCGAGCCCGTAGCCGACCAGCACGTCGATGGGCGAGATGTGGGCCCCGAAGGCCAGCAGGAACACCCACAGCGAGGCGGCGTCGAGCAGCCAGTTGGCGGCCGCCCAGATGCCGGCCCGGGTGAGGAGCTCGGAGCTCGAGAACAGGATCTTCATGCGGTCCGCCACCTTTTGGACCAGCGCGGTCACGGTCTCCGCCTTCACGAACGGGAGCCGGTTGGCCACCTTTTGTATGAAGACGGCGGCCTGCTTCTCACCCCGGGTGAGGAGGAACACCAAGGCGCCGAAGATTGCGATCAGGAGCACGCCGAGGATGGCCGCGAAGCCGTAGAGCGGGTTGTAGCCCTGCAGCGGGATGGAGATCAGCAGCGACAGCCAGAAGATCAGGTTCAACACCACCGCCGAGCCGATGCCCTGGGTGGCCAGCCCGAAGGCGGCGGTGCTGCCCGACACGCCCGAGTCCGTCAGCAGCCGGTAGCTGGCGGCCGTCCCCGGCACCGTCCCGCCGGGGAGGACGTGGCTGACGGCCAGGGCCCACATGTTGATGCGGAAGACACGGAACCGGTCGGGGGCGTCCGGCGAGAGGACGGTGTGGGTCAGCTCCGCGTACGCCACCAGCGCCGCCACCTCGAGCAGCGCGCCCAGGATGAGCCAGAGGAAGTTGAGATGGGTGAGCTGGTTGAACTCCCGCCGTGCGCTGGCGAACTCCGGCAGCAGGACGTACTCGCCGACGAAGAAGAGGAAGAGGACCATCAGCGTGATCTTCACGTTGCGGGGCAGCCACCGCCGGCGGGCCGTGGGGGGTGCCGGGGGCGGTTCCTCGGGCTCCCCGTGCTCGACCTGGTCCATCGCATTCATGCTTGCACGTCCGTGGCGTGACCAACCGCCTCTTGAAAGGTCAAAGCTGCCAAGCTGGGCCCATGGCCGCAGAGCCTCCTGACACATGGCGCTCCAAGCTCTCGGGGAGCGCCGACCGCCGGGGGATCCCGCTCGGCACCATCGTCGTGTCGGTGCTGGTCGTCATCGCGCTGCTGGACCTCAACGCCGCCCTGATCCTCGGGCTCTGGGCCCTGCGCACCATCGTGGTCTACGTCATCATCGCCTTCTTCTTCACCCTGCTCATGACCCCGGCCACGCGCTTCCTGCGCAAGCGGGGGCTGTCCCATGGGGGGTCCACCCTCCTGGTGTTCTTCGTGGGCGCCCTGGCGCTGATCGGCCTCGTGTACCTCTTCACCGAGCCACTCGTCACCGCCGCGGTCCACTTCGGCCAGCAGGTCCCCACCCTGGTGCGGGAGGCCAAGAAGGGCCACGGCCCGCTGGGACGGCTCGTCTTCCGCCTCCACCTGCAGAAGTACCTCTCCGAGGGGTCGACCAAGATCACCTCGCAGATCACCAGGGTGCTGAAGCCGGCCACTGCGTTCTCCGTGGGCGCGGCCGCGGTGTCGACGCTCATCGCCATCGTGACGATCGCCATCCTCACCTTCTTCACCATGCTCGAGGCGCCCCGCATATGGTCCGGCTTCCTCACGATCTTCCGGCCCTCCACCGCAGACCGCCTGCGGCGGGTGGTGGACGAGACGATCGGCTCGGTGACGGGCTACATGCTCGGGAACATGCTCACCTCCGTGGTCGCCGGCGTGATCTCGGGGGTCACGCTGGCCATCCTCGGCGTGCCCTTCGCGCTGCTGCTGGGGGTCTTCGTGGCCCTGGTCGACCTGCTGCCCCTCGTCGGCGGCCTGTTGGCCGGTGTGCCCGTCGTGATCATCGCGGCCATTCACTCCGTTCCGGCCGGGATCATCATGCTCGTCGTCTTCCTCGTGTACCAACAGATTGAGAACCACATCCTCAACCCGATCATCATGAGCAGGACGGTCCAGCTGAACCCGTTCTGGGTGCTCATCGCGGTGCTGGTGGGCGCCACGCTCGGCGGCCGCATCGCGGGAGGCCTCGGGACGTTCGTCGGCGCGCTGGTGGGGATCCCGTTCGGGGGCGCTCTGCAGGTGATCATCCGGGAGCTGCGCAGGGGCCCCGACGCCGTGGTGGACCAGTCGGAGCTGCACGGGCCGCTCACGGCGGCGGACCCTTCGGACATCTAGGCGTTCGGCCGTCGCCAGCCTGGCGGCGCCCGGAATGGGCGAAGATCCAGGCCAGGGGTCCGAACCGGTTCCGGCCGCCTCACCGACCGGCGCCGGAACTTTCCGGCGACACCCCCTAGAATGACCGCCATGCGGCCGCTGGTTGTCATCCCGACCTATAACGAGTCGGAGAATATCGAGCGGATGCTCCGCCGTATCCACGAGTGCCTGCCGCAGGCCGGCGTGCTCGTGGTCGACGACGGGAGCCCCGACGGGACGGCCGACCTCGTGACGGCGGTGGCCACCGAGCTGCCCGACGTGCACCTGCTGGCCCGTGCCGCCAAGTCCGGACTGGGCAGTGCGTACCGTGCGGGCTTCGTGTGGGGTCTCGAGCGCGGCTACGACGCCTTCGTCGAGATCGATGCCGACTTCTCGCACGATCCGGCGGCGCTGCCCTCGTTGATCGCACCGCTCGAGGAGGGCTTCGACGTCTCCATCGGCTCGCGCTACGTCGAAGGCGGGTCCATCCCCAACTGGTCCTGGCACCGCCACCTCCTCTCGCGGGGCGGCAACCTCTACGCGTCCGGCGTCCTCGGGCTCGGCGTCGCCGACTCGACGGCGGGGTACCGGGCCTACTCGGCCGGTATCTTGCGCCGGCTCGACCTCGGCCGGATCCGGGCCGAGGGCTACGGCTTCCAGATCGAGATGACCTACCGGGCCAAGCAGCACGGCGCCGCCATCACCGAGGTGCCGATCAGCTTCGTCGACCGGGAGGCCGGCGAGTCGAAGATGTCGTCGTTCATCGTGATCGAGGCGCTGGGGCTCGTGACCTGGTGGGGCCTGGGGCGGTTGGTCCGGGCCTTCGGGCGCAAGCCGTCGGGCGCCGGCACCGACATCACCGTCCCCGCCGCCCAGAGCGCCGGGAGCGGGGGCGGGCCCCGCCGCTACAGCGGCGCCACGGATCCCGTCCGATCGCCATGAGCACGGGCGCGGTGTGGTCATGACGATCGAGGCACCCACGGCGCGCATCTTGGTGGTCGACGACGAGCCGAACATCGCCGAGCTGCTCTCGGACGCCCTGTCGTTCGAGGGCTATCAGGTCGGCGTGGCGGCGACCGGCGCCGAGGCGCTCGAGCAGGTGCGCGCCTTCCGCCCCCACCTCGTGATGCTCGATGTGATGCTGCCCGACTTCGACGGCAACGAGGTCTGCCGGCGCATGCGCAACCAGGGTGAGCAGATGCCGATCGTCTTCCTGACGGCGCGTGACACCACCCAGGACAAGGTCGAGGGCCTGAGCATGGGCGACGACTACGTCACGAAGCCCTTCAGCGTCGAGGAGCTCATGGCACGCATCGGGGCGATCCTGCGCCGGGCCGGGGAGGTGGCGGCCGCCGACATCTCCACCCTGCAGTTCGCCGACCTCACCATGAACGTCGACACCCACGAGGTGTGGCGCGACGACCAGCCGATCGACCTGACGGCGACCGAGTTCAACCTCCTGCGCCACCTGCTGGAGAACGCCCGGCGGGTGATCTCCAAGTCCGAGCTGCTCGACAACGTCTGGGGATTCGACTTCCGCGGCGACCCCAACATCGTCGAGACCTACATCAGCTACCTGCGGAAGAAGATCGACGTCACCGAGCCGGCGCTCATCCACACCATCCGCCGCGTCGGCTACACCCTGCGACTGCCCCGGGAAGGATGAGCCTCCAGAAGCGGCTCGTCGCCGTCGTGGCGTTGCTGCTGGTGATCGGCCTCCTGGTCGCCGAGGTCGTCACGTACGCCTCGGTCCGCTCCTTCCTCTACGGCCAGGCGGACAACACGCTCGCCCAGAACGAGGCGCTCGGCTTCAACTACCTGACGTACGCGGCGGGCCGGGACCTGCCGATCACCGAGGCCAGCCTCTCGCGCCGGGTCTCCTCGGACGTGTACCTGACACTCCTCGATCGCAAAGGCGAGGTGATCCTGCGCCGCCCCTCGGGGTCGCCGACGCGGCCCGACCCGGCGCCGATCCTGACCAATCAGGTCCAGGTGCAGCAGGTGCCCGACATCTACAGCCGGGTCCGCGTCGGGCGCTACGCCGGCACGCTCCGCCCCGACCCCGCCGCGGTGATCCTCGGGAGCACGGGTGACCCCGACGGCCAGTACCGCACCGTGGCCGTCACCGTGCCCCAGGGCACGCTCATCACCTCCATATCGCTCAACCCGACCAACGACACGCTGGCCTCGCTGCGCCGTGTCGAGCTGATCGCCAGCCTGGCCGTGCTGCTGGCCATGGGCGTGCTGGTCATGGTGGTCGTGCGCCGAGGCCTGCGCCCGCTGCGCCAGATGGCCGGCACGGCGGACGCCATCGCCTCGGGCGACCTGACGCGCCGCGTGCCCGAGGAGCGCCCCGGCACCGAGGTGGGCCGCCTCGGTGTGGCGCTCAACGAGATGCTGACCCAGATCGAGGGGGCCTTCGCCGAGAAGTCGGCCTCCGAGGAGCGCCTGCGCCAGTTCGTGTCCGACGCGTCGCACGAACTGCGGACGCCCCTCACCTCCATCCGGGGCTACGCGGAGCTGCTGGGGCGGGGCGGGTTCTCCGACGAAGCGGGACGGCGCAAGGCGCTCAAGCGGATCGAGGAGGAGGCGACCCGCATGGGTGGCCTGGTCGAGGACCTGTTGCTGCTCGCCGAGCTGGACCGGGGCCGGCCGCTCCTGGCGGAGCCGGTCGACCTGCAGCGCATCTGCGCCGACGCCGTGGGTGACTCGAACGCGGTGGCCCATGGCCACCACCTGATGCTCGAGACGGGGCCCCCGGTGGTGGTCGTCGGCGACGGCGAGCGCCTGGCTCAGGTGGCGCACAACCTCGTGCGCAACGCGCTGGCCCACACGCCTCCGGGCACCGAGGTCAGCGTGTCGACGGGCGTGGCGCAGAACATGGGGTACATCAAGGTGTCCGACAACGGACCGGGGATCGCCCCCGGCGAGGCCGCCCGTGTCTTCGACCGCTTCTACCAGGGTGATCCGTCCCGGTCGGCCACCGGGACCGGGTTGGGACTGGCCATCGTGCGAGCCATCGCCGAGGCCCTGCACGGGTCGGCCGAAGTGCTCTCCGTGCCGGGCCCGCGCTCGGGGGCGACCCTGGTGGTCAGGATCCCCCTCGCCGCCACCCACGTGGCCCCCGCCGCCGCTTCGCCCACGCCCGCCCGCTCACCGCAGCTGCACTGAGGCCCCGGGGACGACGGCCTCGAGGACCGTCGTCAGCTTCACGTTGGTCTCGGTCGCCTCGGCATCGGGGACCGAGTCCGCGACGACGCCGGAGCCGGCGCGCAGCGTGACGGCGGCACCGTCGGCGTGGAGCCGGGCGCTGCGGATCCCGATCATCCACTCGCCGTCGCCCGCGGCGTCCACCCAGCCCACCGGGCCGGCCCAGTAGCCCCGCTCGTCCGCCTCGCGGTGCGCGATGAACTCGAGCGCCTCGGCGCGGGGGGTCCCGCCGACGGCCGGCGTGGGATGGAGGCGTTCCAGGAGCTCGAGCACCCCGACTGGCTTGCTGAGGCGTCCCTCGATCCGCGTGCCGAGATGGGCCACCGAGCGGAACGCGACCATGGAGGGCTCCTCGGGCACCGACAGCCCGTCGCAGTACGGGGTGAGCGTCGCCGCGATGTCGTCGACCACGTAGCCGTGCTCCTCGCGGCTCTTGGGGGACCGGGCCAGGCCACGTTGGGCGTCGGCGTCGGCACGTGCGGTGTCGCCGCGTGGCACCGTGCCGGCCAGGGGATGGCACGACACCTTGTCGTCGTGGCGGGCCACGAGCAGCTCGGGGCTGGCGCCGAAGAAGGCGCCGTCGGGGACCGGCATGGAGAAGATGGTGCAGTTGGGCTCGCCGGCGCGGAGCCGGCGCAGCACCGCCGAGAGGGGGAGCGGGCCGTCGAGCTCCACGGTGATCGGACGGGACAGCACCACCTTGCGCAGCGTGGCGCCGGGCCCGCGCATCAGGGCGACGGCGTCGGCCACCATGTCGCCGTAGGCCGCCGAGGTCATGGAGGTGGAGAGGGCGGCCACCATGGGGTCGTCGGCGACCTCGGGCGTGGTGCCGTACTGCCAGATCACGGCGTCGAACAGCTCGTCGGTCCCGGGGAGCGCCGTGCCCGCCGGGCCGACCGCGGTGGCCCAGCGCCGGGTGACCCCTTCCGCGTCGCGTGAGATCCCCATGGTGAAGCGGGGGATCACGAGGTACCCGTCCATGGCGTCGACGAAGGGGAGCGCGCCGAGCGCCACCACGCCGGAGCCCGGTCGCCGGACGGTGTCGTCGCACGGGATGGCCCTCATCGCGGTCGGCGCTTCAGCGGCGCGGACGAGCTGCGCCGTGCCCCATCCGACCAGGGTCAGACCGGGGCGGTCGAAGAGAACGGTCGGGCTCCCGTCGAATTGCAGCGCGTCGGGCCCGTAGTCGAGCGGCACGCTCCGCGCGTGGAGCGCGTCGGTCACGGGGAGCCGGCGCGGGTGGCGACGACGAGCTGGCTGAGACCTCCCGCCAGGGGGCGGATCCCGACGGCGGAGAAACCGGCCCCGAGCAGCATCCGGCGCAGGATGGGGGTGGGGGGGAGGTACGCCACGGAGCGGGGCAGGTAGTGGTAGGCCTCCGAGTCGGAGATGGCCCCGCCCAGGGCGGGGACCGCCCGGTTGAACCACACGTCGTAACCGGCGCGCCAGAGCCGCGACGTCGGGGCGTCGACCTCGAGCACGGCGAGCCGCCCACCCGCACGGAGCACGCGGGCGCACTCGGACAGCGTGGCCGCCAGGTCGGTGAAGTTGCGCAGCGCGTAGCCGCACACGAGCCCGTCAAAAGCACCGTCGCCGAAGGGGAGCCGGCTGCCGTCCGCCTCGACGAGCGGCGTCGACGCGCCGTTGGCCGCCAGCATGCCCGCGCTCAGGTCCGCCCCGACCACGCGGTAGCCGCGGCGCAGAGCCAGCCGTGAGAGGTCGCCCGTCCCACAGGCCAGGTCGAGGACGAGCGCATCCTCGGGCAGGGCGAGCGAGGCCACGGCGCCGCGCCGCCATGCCTGGTCGAGCCCGAAGGTCATCATTCGGTTCATCAGGTCGTAGCGCGGTGCGATGGTGTCGAACATGGCGCGCACGCGCGCCGTCTTCTCCTCGCCGGTGGGCAGCGGCGCCGTCGACGCGGGATCGGCGGCCGCGTGCCGGCGGCCTCGCGCCATGGTGCGGGGCGGGGTCAGCGGTAGTAGCGGTAGACCACTTGGGCGACGCACGCCGGCTTGGGTGCGTCCTTGACCTCCATCACCAGGTCGTAGGTGACCTGCACGCCGCCGTCGGTGTCCTCGACGCCCGCCACCGTGACGCCCATGCGCAAGTCGGCGCCGACGGGAACCGGCGAGGGGAAGCGGACCTTGTTGCAGCCGTAGTTGACGCCGAACTTCGTGTTCTCGACGCGGATGATCTTGTTCAACAGGACCGGGGCGAGCGAGAGGGTCAGGTATCCGTGGGCGATGGCGACGCCGAAGGGCCCCTCCTTGGCGCGCTCGGGGTCGACGTGGATCCACTGGTGGTCGTCGGTCGCGTCGGCGAAGAGGTTCACCCGGTCCTGGGTGATCGTCTGCCACTCGGAGAATCCGAGCTCCTTGCCGACGAGATCGTGAAAGGCGTCGACACCGTCGACGATGGTGGTCATGCTGCGCTCCTCGCTGGTCAGGGTTTGATTCCGCTGAGGGACGCTACCCGCCCCGGAGCACCTCACTACGCTGACTCACGTGAGCTACGCGCACGAGCACGATGCCATGCCGGCCCACCAGCACCGGGATGTCCGCGGCGGCGGCGCCCGGGCGGCCGTCTTCGGCATCAGCGACGGCCTGGTGACCAACGTCTCCCTGGTCCTGGGCATCGCCGGGGCGAACCCGGGGGGGTCGATCGTGCGCCTGGTCGGGGTGGCCGGGCTCGTCGCCGGTTCCTTCTCCATGGCGGCCGGGGAGTACCTCTCCATGACCGCCCAGCGCGAGCTCATGGAGCGCGAGCTCGAGGTGGAGCGCCGGTCGCTGAGCCGCAGCCCCGAGGGGGAGGCGGCGGAGCTCCGGGGCATGTACGTGCAGCGGGGTATCGACCCCAACGTGGCGACCGACATGGTCAACGAGGTGATGCAGGACCCCGAGCTCGCCCTCGAGACCCACGCCCGCGAGGAGCTGGGCATCACGACCCAGAGCCTCGGGTCGCCGTGGCAGGCCGCTGCCGCCTCCTTCGTCGCCTTCGCCATCGGCGCCTTCATCCCGTTGGCGCCCTGGTTGTTCACGTCGGGGACGCCGGCCATCGTGCTTTCCGTGGTGCTGGGCGCCGTGGCCGCGCTCGTCGTCGGTGCCGTGCTGGCGAAATTCACCGAGCGGCGGGCCATCGTGTCTGCGCTGCGCCAGCTGGGCGTGACCGCGGTCGCCGCCGGGGTTACCTACGGGGTCGGCCGCGCCATCGGGACGGGCACGAGCTGACGCGGGTGCGCGAGCGGCGTCAGGCCGGTCCGGCCCCGGGCGGGTCGCGCCGGTACGACCGGTCGACGTGGTCGACGGTGAAGCCGAGCGACCTGTACAGGGCGACGGCGACCTCGTTGGTGGCGTCGGTGTAGAGCATCCCGACGGTGACGCCGCGCCGCCACAGCGACTCGAGCCCGGCCACGGTGAGGGACCGCCCCCAGCCTTGCCCGTGGTGCCGGGGGTCGACGGCGACGACGTAGATCTCCCCGAGCTCCGGACTGCGGTCACGGTGGACCTTGGTCCAGCACGAACCGATGAGGCCGGCGCCGTCGGGATCGTCGGCCACGAGGAACCCGTCGAGCTCGACCCAGTCCGCGGCCATGCGCTGCCCGAGTTGCTCGACCGTCCACCCACCCTGCTCGGGATGCCCGGCGAACGCCCGGTTGTTCGTGTCGACCCAGGCCTCGTCGTCGCGTCCGGGCACGAAGGGGCGGGTGACCAGGGGGCGGGTCGCCGCCACGACGTCCGGCGGGAGCGGCAGCGGGACACGCATCTGGAGGAGGTCGCGCTCGGCAACGAATCCGTGCGCGTGGGCGCGGTCGTCGTCGGCGGGCCCGGCCTGCATGGCCCAGAGATGGACCGGGGCGTCGGTCGGCGCCTCCGCCACGGCGCGCCCGAGCAGCGCGGACACCACGGCGTCCTCGGTGCCGCGTGCCCGGGCGGCGGGATCCGCGACGATGTGGAGCACGGTGGAGCCGTCCTTGGCGGGTGAGAGCAGGGCGAGCCCGACGAGCCCACCCTCGTCTCGGGCGAGCACGGTGCGACCCTGCGCCCGTGCTGTCGCGGGGTGCATCGCGGCGACCAGTTGCGGCTCGGGCAGTGCGGGGTGGTCGCCGCCCGCGCCGGCCCGGGCCAGAAGTGCAGCGATCTCCTCCCGGTCGGCCGCGCCGAGGTGGTCCAGCTCGACCACCACCATGTCCTCCACGTCCACGTCGGCCAACGTAACCCGGTACCGTGAGCCGGTGGCGAAGCCGAGGACTCCCAAGGGGCGGGCGAGGCTCGTCGTCGAGCGCCTGGCCGAGCGCTACCCGGGCACCGCGACGGAGCTGTGCGCGCTCGAGCACAAGGACGCCTTTCAACTGCTGGCCGCCACCATCCTGTCGGCGCAGTGCACCGACGCGCGCGTCAACATGGTCACGCCCGTGCTCTTCGCCGCCTATCCGGACCCGGCATCGCTGGCCGCCGCGAACCCCGAGGACGTCGAGGAGATCATCCGGTCCACCGGGTTCTTCCGCGCCAAGACCAAGAGCCTCATCGGCATGGCCGGTGCCGTGGCCGATCGCTACGGCGGCGAGGTCCCGCGCCAGCTCGACGAACTGGTGACGATCCCGGGCGTGGGTCGCAAGACGGGCAACGTCGTGCGCAGTGTCGCCTTCGGGCTGCCCGGACTCGCCGTCGACACCCACGTCCTGCGGGTGAGTCAGCGCCTGGGTCTGCTCGAGGGGATGGCGCCGGCCGAGCAGCGGGACGCGGTCAAGGTCGAGCACAAGCTCAACGCCCTGATTCCCGCGGCCGAGCGGGGGGCCTTCAGCCTACGGGTCATCCTCCATGGGCGGGAGACCTGTGTTGCGCGAAAGCCGCGCTGCGCCGCATGCCCCTTGGCCGATTTTTGCCCCTCGATACGGTAATCGGCGCGCGATGGGTCTTTCGGCCCCTTTTTAGGCAATTCGGGTTTCCCTTGGTGAAATCCGAAAACACAGGCGCTACCATTGGCGCTGGAACCGGTTCCCGCCACCTGGTTCCAAAAGAGTCGTGACTGGGATCCGCCTCCTGGCCGACTCGCCCAATGCCGGCCTTCGGGCCGGCATTGGTGTGTCCGGCCCAGTTCAGCGGTGGTGCAGAGCCCCGGTAGTACTTGAGGTGCTACCATCGGGGCCATGGTCACCAAACGCTCCGTCTCACTCGACGACGAGGTGGCATCGTCCGTTGAGGAGGCAGCCAAGCAGGACGGGGTCTCCTTCAGCGCCTGGCTCTCGTCGGCGGCCGAGAAGCAGTTGCGCGTGCGTCAGGGCCTGCGTGGCGTCGCCGCGTGGGAGGGCGAGACGGGCTCGCTCAGCGCGGAGGAACTCGCTGCGGGTGAGGCCCTCCTGGCCCGCCTTCGCTCGGGCGTGTCCGGCGTGGCATCACGCGTCCGCCGGCGGTGAGCGCCAACCGCCGCGAGGGGCTCGTCTACGGGCTCGGTGCACTGCATGCGGCGGCGAGAGGTGACCGCATGATGTGGGCGCTGCACCGGGCCGCACTCTCGAACGGCATCGTCCCGGTGATCCCGGCCGTGGCCGTGGCCGAGGGGTACCGGACCGAGGCGCGCAGTGACCGGATCGGTGAGTTGCTGGCCGGGACCGAGGTCGAGCCCTTCAGCGGGGAGGCGGCCCGCCGCTCGGGTGAGCTCGCGGCGCGATGCGACACGTCGGACCTGAGCGTCGTGGCGGTCGTGGAGCTGGCCGAGAGGCGTAACTGCGCGGTGGTCACGCAGCGCCAGACCGTCCTGCGCACGGCGGCGTCGCTGCTCGGCCACGAGCTCGTCCTCTACGCCGTGTGAGAGTCGGGTCGTGGGCCGTGCACTGAGGAAGTCGTTCGAGGCGGTCCTGGCGAAGAGCCCCTCGAAGGGCGGCTGGACCTATGTCGTGATGCCCGGCTCGGCGGCCTTCTTCGGGACGCGGGGCCTCGTCAAGGTGCGCGGCACGGTCGACGGGGTCCGCTTCGAGAGCTCGTTCATGGCCCTCGGGGACGGCACGCACAAGCTGCCCATCAAGGCGGACATCCGCCGCGCCGTCGGCAAGGAAGCCGGCGCGACGGTCCGGATCCGCCTCACCGAGCGCCTCGACGGCTGAAGCTCAGCGACCCGAGCCCCCGGAGAAGCGGCGCAGGCGTCGCAGCGCCCCCCCGAGGGCGCGTTCGACCGCGATGAGCTCGTGCGCCATGTCCTCGTCACCGCTCGCAAGCGCGCCCTCCGCCATGGCGGTGACCCGCTCGTGCAGCTCGGCGAGGGTGGAGGACAGGGACGAGATCTCGGCGGCGGATGACATCCCGCGATGATGGCCGATCGTGGATGGCCCGTCGCCCGCTCCCCTCGCGCTCCGGGCATGGAAAGGCCCCGTGGGGTCCGCCGGTAGCCTTGAGACCTCATGTCCCTCCGCGTCCTGGACCTGCGCGGCACGAAGCCGCCGTTCGACACCGCTCTGCCGCGGCCTTCGGCGCCGGGTGCCGACGTCCACGACGCGGTGGCGCGGATCCTCCTGGAGGTGCGCACCGAGGGCGACCGCGCCGTCGTCCGTCACACGGCGGAGCTGGACACGGTCGACGTGTCCGATGGCCTGCGGGTCCCCGCCGACGAGATCGAGAAAGCCCGCGCCTCTGCCGACCCCGACCTGTCCAAGGCCTTGGAGGTGGCGTTCGATCGCATCGTGGCCTACCACGCGCACGAGGGAGTGCCGCCCGGAGACCTGGTCGACGGCGGCATCGCGGTGGGGCACCTCACGCGGGCCGTCGGGCGCGCCGGCATGTACGCGCCGGGCGGCCGGGCGCGCTACCCCTCGACCGTCCTCATGTGCGCCGCGCCGGCTCGGGTGGCCGGCGTGGGGAGCCTCGCGCTGTGCGTGCCCCCGGCGTCCGACGGCAGGGTGGACGCCGCCACGCTGTGCGCGGCGTCCATCGCCGGAGTGGACGAGGTGTACCGGATAGGGGGAGCGCAGGCGATCGCCGCCATGGCCTACGGGACACGCAGCGTGCCCGCGGTCGACGTCATCGCCGGGCCCGGCAATGCCTACGTCGCCGAGGCCAAGCGCCAGGTGTCGGGTGTCGTCGGCGTGGCGTCGGCCTTCGCCGGGCCCTCCGAGATCGTCGTCGTGGCCGGCCCGGACACGCCCGCGGCGTTCGCCGCCGTCGACCTCGTGGTGCAGGCCGAGCACGGGCCGGACGGCCTGGCCTGGCTGGTCTGCTGGGATGCGTCCCTCGCCGAGGCGGTCTCGGCCGAGGTGGATCGCATCGTGGCCGGGTCGAGCCGGCGGGCCGACCTGGAGGCGACCCTGGGGACGTCGGGGATCACGTGCCTGGTCGACGGGCCGGAACACGCGCTGGCGGTGGCGAACACGATCGCCCCCGAGCACCTGCAGCTGATGGTTCCCGAGGCGGAGGGCCTGGCGATGCTGCCGCTCGTGCAGAACGCGGGCGCCGTGTTCATCGGCGACTGGTCACCAGCGAGCATGGGGGACTACATCGCAGGGCCCAACCACGTGCTCCCCACGAACAGGACGGCCCGCTTCGCGTCGGCGCTGCGAGCCGATGACTTCCGCAAGCACCTGCACGCCGTCCGGGTGACTCCGGAGGCGCTGCGGACGCTCGGGCCGCTCGTGATCACGCTGGCCGAGACCGAAGGGCTGCCCGCCCACGCCGATTCGGTGCGGCGGCGCCTGGCCGCGCTCGGCGAGCTCGGCGAAGGGTCCACGACATGAGCGCCGTGCCGCCCGTGCGCCCGGACCTGGACCTGGCCGAGGGTTATCACTCGCCCCAGGTCGAGGCCGAGGTGCGCCTCAACACGAACGAGTCACCCTTCCCGCCCCCCGACGCGTGGCGCGAGGAGCTGCTGGCGGCATTGGAGGAGGTGTCGTTCAACCGTTACCCCGACCGGCCGGCCACGGAGTTGCGGCAGGCCGTGGCGCAATTGCACGGGGTCTCGCACGACGAGGTCTTCTGTGCCAACGGGTCGAACGAAGTCCTCCAGTGCCTGCTGCTGGCCTTCGGCGGGCCTGGGCGCCGTGCCCTGGTGTTCGAGCCCACCTATGCCCTGCACTCGCACATCTCGCGCATCACGGGGACCGAGGTGGTCGAGGGGTCACGCGACGACGACTTCCAGATCGATCCGAGTGACGCGGAGGCCGTCCTGGCGGCGGAGGAGCCGGACGTGACGTTCCTCTGCTCGCCCAACAACCCGACCGGGCGCGCCGAGCCGCCCGAGACCGTCGCCGTCGTCTGCGCGGCGGCACCGGGCCTCGTCATCGTCGACGAGGCCTACGGGCAATTCTCCCCGTCCTCCGCGCTCGAGCTGCGCGGCCCGGCCGAGGCCGGGCTGGTCGTCACCCGCACGTTCTCCAAGACCTGGGCCATGGCCGGCGCACGACTGGGCTACCTGGTGGCCGACCCGGCCGTCGTGACTGCCTGCGAGGCGGTCGTGCTGCCGTACCACCTGTCGGCGCAGACTCAGCTGGCGGGCCTCCTCGCGCTGCGGCACACGGCCGAGATGGAGGCGCGGGTGGCCCGCATCTCGGAGGAACGGGGGCGGGTCGCCGTCGCCCTGGGCGACCTGCCCGTGGACAGCTGGCCCTCCGACGCGAACTTCATCCTGTTCCGCCCTCGCGACCGGGACGCCGACGACGTCTGGCGCTCGCTGCTCGCCCAGTCCATCCTGATCCGCAACTGTGCGAGCTGGGACGGTCTGCGGGGCTGCCTGCGCGTCACCATTGGGACCCCCGACGAGAACGACCGCTTCCTCCACGCCTTGAAGGAGAGCCTGTGACCAGCGCCCCGCGACGCGCCACCAAGCAGCGCGCCACCAAGGAGACGACCATTGACGCGACGCTTGTGGTCGACGGCACGGGCCGGACGGAGGTGTCGACCGGCCTACCCTTCTTCGACCACATGCTGGACCAGCTGGGCCGCCACGCCTCGTTCGACCTGTCTGTCGACGCCACCGGCGACCTGCACGTCGACGCGCACCACACGGTCGAGGACGTGGGCATCGTCCTGGGCGGCTGCCTGGCCGAGGCCCTGGGCGACAAGGTAGGCATCCGGCGCTTCGCGTCCATGCTGGTGCCGCTGGACGAGGCGCTGATACAGGTCGCGGTCGACATCTCGGGCCGCCCGTACCTGGCCTATGGGCTCGAATTCGCCCCCGACACGCCGGGATTGGGCATGCCGCCATTCGACCCCCAGCTGGCCGAGGAGTTCTGGCGCGCCTTCGTCACCGCGGCGAACCTGACGCTCCATGTCCACCGGTTCGCGGGGAAGAACACGCACCACATGTTGGAGGCCAGCTTCAAGGGCGTGGCCCGATGCCTGCGCGACGCGGTGCGGATAGAGGGAGGTGGCATTCCCTCGACGAAGGGCAGCCTGTGACGGGAGGTCCGCGCATCGCTGTCCTCGACTACGGCATCGGCAACCTCCGCTCGGCCGAGAAGGCGCTGCAGCACGTCGGCGCGGCGGCGCGCCTGGTGACCGATCCGGCGTCGGTGGAGGCGGCTGATGCCGTCGTCCTGCCGGGGGTCGGCGCGTTCGGGGCGTGTGCGCGCGCGCTGCGGGACAGCGGGCTCGAGGGTGCGGCTCGGTCGGCCGTGGCGGCGGGCGTACCGTTCTTCGGGGTGTGCGTGGGCTTCCAACTCCTCTACGAGAGCTCGGTGGAGAGCCCGGGTGCGAAGGGTCTGGGCATCTTCGGCGGCGCCGTCTCGCCGCTGCCGCCCGGGGTGAAGCACCCGCAGATGCAGTGGAACACGCTGGAGGTGCGCGGCGAGGGCGAGCCGGTGCCCCTGCACGGGCTGGGCCGGCGCCCATGGGTGTACTTCGTGCACTCCTTTGCCCCACCGATCGGAGCGGAGACGGTCGCCGTCTGCGACTACGGGGGACCCGTCGCCGCGCTGGTCACACGAGGGACGCTGTGGGGCGCGCAGTTCCACCCCGAGAAGTCGGGTGCCACCGGGCTGGCGCTGCTGGCGAACTTCGTGGCGCTCGCGGCGGCGGCGTGATGGATCTGCTCCCTGCCATAGACCTCCGCGCCGGGACGGCCGTCCGGCTCACCCAGGGCGACTTCGACCGCGAGGCGCGCTACGGGGACCCCGCCGAGCTGGCGGCGCGCTATATCGCGGGAGGCGCCCGCTGGATCCACGTCGTCGACCTCGACGCGGCCCGCACCGGGGTGCCGCACGAGCGCGCCGCACTGGCCGAGATCGTCCGCCTGGCCACCGGTGCCTCCGTGCGCGTGCAGGCGGGCGGGGGCATCCGGTCGGAGGACGTCGCCGAGGAGCTGCTCGGGACGGGCGTCGCCCGCGTGGTGCTGGGTACCGCCGCGCTCGAGGAGCCGGCGCTGGCCGGGCGCTGTGCCCGGCGCTGGCCCGGGCGTGTCGCGGTCGGCCTGGACTACCGGATCGGGGAGGACGGGGTGGCCGAGGCCCAGGCGCAAGGCTGGCTGGCGGGCTCGGGCCGCGCTCTGAGCGAGCTGCTGGCCCTGTGGGAGGGTGAGCCCATCGCCGCGGTGGTCGCGACGGCGGTGGCCCGCGACGGGATGCTCTCCGGGCCCGACCTGAGCGGGCTCGAGGCGCTGCTGGCGGCCACCGCCCTGCCCGTGGTGGCGTCGGGGGGCGTGTCGGCGACGGGTGACCTCGCCGACCTGGCCCGGCTGCGGGTTGGCGGGCACGCGCTGGCGGGCGCCATCGTCGGAAGGGCGCTGGTCGAGGGATGCTTCGACGTGGAGGAGGGGTTGGCCGCGTGCGCAGCGTCCGCCTGATCCCCTGCCTCGACGTCACCGACGGCCGTGTCGTCAAGGGTGTGCGCTTCGTCGACCTCACCGACGAGGGCGACCCGGTCGAGCTGGCGGAGCGCTACGACGCCGAGGGGGCCGACGAGATCACGTTCCTCGACATCACCGCGTCCTCCGACGGACGCGACACCATGGTCTCGGTCGTCGCGCGCACCGCGGAGCAGGTGTTCATCCCCTTGACGGTCGGGGGTGGTGTCCGGTTGGCCGAGGATGCACGCCGCCTCCTCCGGGCCGGGGCGGACAAGGTCGCGGTGAACACCGCCGCAGTGGAGCGACCTGGGCTGGTGCGGGACATCGCGGACGAGTTCGGCGGCCAGTGCGCCGTCGTCGCCGTCGACGCCCGCGCCCGGGTGGGAGGCGACGGCTGGGAGGTGTACACGCACGGCGGCCGGACGCCGACGGGGCGCGACGTCGTGGCGTGGGCGGTGGAGTGCGCCGCCAACGGGGCGGGCGAGATCCTGCTCACCTCCATGGACCGCGACGGGACGAGGGACGGCTTCGACTTGGCACTGACGAGGGCCGTGGTGGACGCGGTGGAGATCCCGGTGGTGGCGTCGGGTGGCGTCGGCCGGCTGCAGGACCTGGTGGACGGTGCCCTCGAGGGCGGCGCCGACGCCGTGCTCGCGGCCTCCATCTTCCACCGCCGTGAGTTCACCATCGGCGAGGCCAAGGCCTACATGGCCGAGCGGGGGGTCGTCGTCCGCCCCCTGTGACCCCCCTGACCTGGAAGGGCGCCCTCGTGCGGTACCGTGCCAGGGTGCCCACCTCGACGACGAAGAACGGGACAGAGCAGGCCAAGGCCGCCGCAACGGAGGACAAGCAGCCGATCTCGGTGCTCTTCGACCGCGTCATGGTCCAGATCTCGCCGACCGACGGCGAGCGGCGCTCGCGTGCCGGCATCCTGATCCCGGCCACGGCCCAGATCACCCGGCGCCTGACCTGGGCCGAGGCGGTTGCGGTCGGACCCCACGTCCGGACGGTCAAGGTGGGCGACACCGTCCTGTTCAACCCCGAGGACCGCTTCGAGGTCGAGGTGCACGGCGAGGAGTACGTGATTCTGCGCGAGCGGGACATCCACGCCATCGCCTCCCCCCGCAACGACAGCGGCACGGGGCTCTACCTTTGAGCGGTCCCGGGGCCGGGGCCACCGAGGCCTCCGCCGTTCCCGAGGGCGTGGCGCTCACGGTCGACGAGGACCTGGTGCGCGCCGTCGACTTCTCCAAGGCCGACGGCCTGGTGCCGGCGATCGTGCAGGACGCCACCGACGGGACGGTGCTGACCGTGGCCTACATGGACGCCGAGGCGCTGCGACGCACTCTCGCGTCGGGGCGTTCGTGGTTCTACAGCCGCAGCCGCAAGGAGTACTGGCAGAAGGGCGAGACCTCGGGGGACCGACAGTATGTGCGCGAGGTGCGCATCGACTGCGATGGCGACGCGCTCGTGGTGCTGGTGGACCAGCACGGCCGCGGGGCGTGCCACACCGGGGAGCGGTCGTGCTTCTACCGGTCCATCGGGACCGGCCCGGGGGTGCCCGCGCCGTGACGCCCGAAGGCGGCCCGGGCCCGAGCGGGCTCGTCTTCGGGCCTGACCTGGCCGAGTTCGCCGCGCTGGCCAAGGAGCACGCCATCGTCCCCGTCTGGTGCGAGGTGGTGGCCGACACCCTGACCCCCGTCGCCTGTTTCGCCAACGTGGTGGGGGAGGGGGAGGGCTTTCTCTTCGAGTCCGTCGAGGGCGGCGAGCGCTGGGGCCGGTACTCGTTCGTGGGCCGCCGGCCGCTGGCCACGTTGACGGCGCGGGGGCGGACGGTCGAGGCGACGGGTCGCCTGGACCTGGAGCGGTCCGACGACGGGATCCTGGCCGCGGTCGAGGGCCTCGTGGCGCGTTTCCGCTCGCCCGCACTGGCCGGCCTGCCGCCGCTGCACGGGGGACTGGTGGGGTATCTCGGCTACGACGTGGTCCGCGAGGTCGAGCGACTCCCGGACCCGCCGCACGACGATCTCGGCCATCCCGACGCCGCGTTGGTGGTGATCGGGCAGTTCTGTGCCTTCGACCACTGGCGTCAGCGCGTCGTCCTGGTCGACAACGTCGTGGTGCCAGACGCCCCCGACGGTGTCGTCGACACCGAGGCGGTGACGGGTGCCTACGAGGCCGCCTGCGCCCGCTTACGCGAGCTGGCGGCGGACTGCGCCCGTCCGGGACCGGTGTCGGGCGAGATGGTGGCGGCACCCCCGCCGGGGCTGGAGAGGGCCCAGGCGGGGCGGACGATGACGTCGGAGGAGTACAAGGCCGCCATCGGGGTGGCCAAGGAGTACATCCGGGCCGGCGACATCTTCCAGGTCGTGCTGTCGCAGCGCTACGACCTGACGCTCGACGCCGATCCGTTCGACGTCTACCGTGCCCTGCGGCTGCTCAATCCGAGCCCGTACCTCTACTTCCTGCGCTTCCCCGAGGTCACCGTTGTCGGAGCGTCCCCCGAGCCGATGGTGCGCCTGCGCGACGGGATCGTGATCTCCCGGCCGATCGCAGGGTCGCGGCCGCGCGGGGAGAGCGAGCAGCACGACCGGCTCCTCGAGGGCGAGCTGGCGGAGGACCCCAAAGAGCTGGCGGAGCACATCATGCTGGTGGACCTGGCCCGCAACGACGTGGGACGGGTCGTGCGTTTCGGCACCGAGAAGGTCGACGAGCTCATGACGATCGAGCGCTACAGCCACATCATGCACATCACCTCGCAGGTGTCGGGTGAGCTGGCCGAGGGCAGGGGTCCGATCGACGTCCTGCGGGCGACCCTGCCCGCCGGCACGCTCTCGGGCGCCCCCAAGGTGCGGGCCATGGAGATCATCGACGAGCTCGAGCCCACCAAGCGGGGCGTGTACGGGGGGGTCGTCGGCTACATCGACTTCTCGGGCAACGTGGACACGGCCATCGCCATCCGCACCATGGTGGTGACTCCCGGCGGCAGGGCCAGCGTGCAGGCGGGCGCGGGCATCGTGGCCGACAGCGACCCGCAGAGCGAGGACGAGGAGTGCGCGCACAAGGCCGGTGCCCTGCTGGTGGCGGTGACAGCGGCGCGGCGCATGAGCGCGGCACGACGCGGCGTGTCGGGCCGGTGAGCGGCCTGGACGCGGAGACGGCCGCTCTGCGTCACGGGGCCGGCGCCTTCCGCTCGTCCCGCGACGTGCTGGCGGTGCGCGGGCCGGACGCGGAGGCGTACCTGCAGGGCCAACTGAGCCAGGACGTGGCCGCCCTGGCGGTGGGTGGCGCGGCCGATTCGCTCCTGCTCGAGCCCGACGGGAAGCTGTCCGCCCTGCTGCGGGTGACCCGAACTGACGGGCAGGGCTTCGTGCTCGACGTCGACGCGGGCTACGGCGAGGCGGTGGCGGCGCGGCTGCGTCGCTTCCTGCTGCGCTCCAAGGTGGAGATGGAGAAGCTGGCGTGGCGCTGCCTGTCCCTGCGTGGCCCGGCGGTCGGCGAGGCGGCCGCCGGGCTGCTGGCGGTCCTGGCCGAGCGCGGTGTCCTGGCGCTGCCCTTCGAGTGGAACGGCTGGGAAGGGATTGACCTGCTCGGCTCCGAGGACGTCGTGCTCGGAGCGGAGGCTGCGGAGCTCCCTGCCGGACTGGTGGCGTGCGGCCCGGCAGCCGTGGAGGCCTGCCGCATCGTTGCGGGGATCCCTGCCATGGGGACCGAGTTGACGGGCAAGACCATCGCCGCCGAGGCCGGGCTGGTCGAGCGCACAGTGAGCTTCACCAAGGGTTGCTACACGGGGCAGGAGCTCGTGGCGCGGATCGACTCGCGGGGCTCCAACGTGGCGCGGCGCCTGGTCGGAGTGGTGGCTCCTCCGGGTTCGGCCGACGGCGACGGCGGGAGCGCTGCACTGGCTCGCGGCATGACGCTGCACGCCGGGGAGGCACCCGCGGGCGATGGCGCGGCGGACGACAAGGTCGCCGGCACCGTCACCTCCGCGGCATGGAGCGCGGAGCTGAGGGCGTGGGTCGCGCTCGGGTACCTGCACCGCAGCGTCGGGGCCCCTGGGCCCATCCGGGTGCGCTCGGGTGACGGCGTCGGCGGGTCGCGCCCGGCACGCGTCGAGCTGCTGCCGCTCGTCGGGGCGCCGGCGGCCGGCGCCGAGTCCGGCTGAGAGGCACCGCCGTACCGGTGCCGTCGGACGAACACCGGCGCGGCTGGCGGGAACCCGCGCTGCTGGCGGCCGGTGCGGCCTACGCCCTGGGCGCGGCCACCACGAGCGCGTTCACCTGGCCGGCCGACGCCGTCACGGCCATTCCGATCGTGGCGCTGGTCGTCCTCGCCGTGGTGCGCTGGCCCCGTCGGCCGCAGCCGCAGCCGCAGCTGCTCGAGGGTGAGGTGGTGGCCCGGGGTGGCCACCCCTACCGGGCCTGGGTCGTGGTCCTCGCGGCCGCCGTGGCGTGGGAGTTGGCTGAGTACCTCGCCCGGGGCAGCCGGGGTGCTCATCCGACTCTGAGCTCCATGGCCGACGCTCTCGACCGCTACTACCTCTTGAAGGCGCTCGTGTTCTTCGGCTGGCTGTGCCTCGGTGCGTGCATCGTCCGCCGGGGTGCGCAGGCACTCCCGCGGCCGGCCAGGCCGACCGCGTCCTCTGGGCCGCCCGGGGTGCGGTGAGCGCCGCCGTCTCCTACACGGTGTGGGCCGTGCTCGGCGCCCTCGCTCTCGGGTTGTGGGCCCGGTCCCGCTCGTCGGGAGGGACGGTCGCTCGCCCCGCAGTCGTCTTGGAGCGGCTCGCCACCGGTCCGTTGGTGCGCGTCGTGCTGGTGCTGGCGTGGATATGGGCGGGGTGGCACCTCTTTGCCCGCTGAGCCCTGCGGACGTGTTACCGGCAGAAATAGCTCCTGACCAGGGACGAGAGGTCCGGTTACCCGGGCGCGACGCCGGCACCGCAATGGCAACCGGAAGTGACCGAAGTTGAGACAGCGCGGGATCAAATTCGCCCTATGAGACGCACGGAAGAGTCGAGACCGGGAGGGACCACGGCGTCGGACGAGGCGCTGCCCGAGCTCGATCCGTGGCGCGATGTGGGCTGGATCTTCCGGGACGGCGCGTGCATCGCCATAGGACGCCACAGTGAGGAAATCCGTTCACGGGTATCGGTGGACTGATGTTCAAGGTGATCCACCTCGCGGACGACGGCACCGAGATGGCGGCGATCGAAGTCGACGACTTCACGATCGAGGTCATCTATTCCGGCCTCGCCCAGATGCTCCGTGAGGCGGCGGCATCCAATCGGCCCGTCGCCGGGACGCCGTGCGACCTGCCCCGTGCGGAGCGTCAACGCCGCGAGAAGATCCTGGGCCGTCTCCGCGACTGATCCCTCGACGGGCGGTCCGGTCCGCGGCCTGGTGGAACGGCGGCCCGGGGGTGCTCAGGAACCCGAGGGTGCGGTGAGGCCCTCTCGCAGCGCGGCCAAGGCGCTCGCAGGTGCCCCGATGGCGTCGAGCCCGATGAGCGCGGCGCCCAGCACCGGCGGGGCATCGAGGCGGACGAGTACGGCCCGGGGCGCAGCCTGGTGGACTCCTGCCGCAACGCGCTCGTGGAATGCCGCGTCCCTGGTGTCGAAGACGCCGCCTCCGAGCACCACCTCGACCCGGGCGTCCTGCAGGCCGAGCCGGTCGACCGCCGCCCGGACGAAGGCTGCCACCTCGTCCGCCAGGGTGTCCGCCGCGTCGCGGGCGAGCGCGTCGCCGTCGGCAGCCGCATCGAGGAGGACGCGCGCCAACTCGAAGAGGCGGGCATATGCGATGGCGCCGGTGTAGATGCCCGTGAGCACCGCCTCCGCGTCGGTCTCCCCGAGGTGTGCCGGCACGAGCTCGCTGAGTGAGGTGGCGGCGCCACGGCCGTCGCCGGCCCGGAGCGCCAGGCCGAGCGCACGCACACCGAGCCACGCGCCACCGGGAGCGAAGTCTCCTGACAGCTCGGCGAGAGCGGGGAACCGGACGGTGCGCCCGTCCGGGCCGACGGCGGCGCAGTTGACCCCGGTGCCACAGACGACGCCGACACCCCAGGGGGACGTCGTGCCCGCACGCGAGACCGCGAAGGTGTCGTTGCGCAGGATCACTCGATCCGTCCAGCCCTGCTCGCCGATCGCCGGAGCGAGCTTCTCCTCGTCGACCGGCAGGTCGACGCCGGCGAGGCAGTACACGCCGGTCGGGCAGACCGGAGAGATACGACCCGAGCGGCGCGCGTCCTCGGTGACAGCGGTCACGGCTTCGCCCAGCGCCTCGAGCATGCCATCGAGGCCGACGAGTTGATGGTTGCTCGGACCGACCCGGGCCCGGCCCAGGACGGTGCCGGTGCTCGAGACGAGGACCGCGTCGGTCTTGGTGCTGCCCCCGTCGAACGCGAGCACGACCGGCTCGGGAGGGGAGAGGTCGGGCACGCACGGATGTTACGTTGCGCTGCGTGGGGACAAAGGTGGCCGTCGTCGGCGGGGGGAGCACGTACACCCCTGAACTGGTCGACGGGTTGTGCGATCTCGAGGACCGCATCGTGGTCGACGACCTCGTCCTGCTCGACCCCAGCGAGGTGCGCCGCGACGTCGTCGGCGGGCTCTCCGAGCGCATCCTGCGCGCGCGGGGATGGGGCGGGACGTTCTGGACCACCGCCGACCCGCACGCCGCTCTCGAGGGAGCGGACTTCGTCGTTGTCCAGCTGCGGATCGGGGGCCAGGCGGCTCGGCACGTCGACGAGACGCTTCCGGTCGGGTACGGGTGCCTGGGTCAGGAGACCGTCGGTGCGGGAGGCCTGGCCAAGGCGCTGCGCACGGTGCCGATCGTGCTCGAGCTGGCCGAGGAGATGGCGGCCCGGGCGAATCCGGGCGCGTGGCTGGTCGACTTCACCAATCCGGTGGGGATCGTGACGCAGGCGCTGCTCGACGAGGGCCACCGCGCCGTGGGGCTGTGCAACGTCGCCATCTGGGCCCAGAGGCGGATCGGCCACTATCTCGGCGTCGACCCCGACGACGTGGAGGTCGAGCACGTCGGGCTCAATCACCTGACGTGGATCCGCTCTGCCCGCACGCGGCATGCGGGAGCGTTCGGCGGGACGTCAGGGGGGGACCGCCTCGACGAGCTCTTCGATCGCTTCGGCCCCGAGGTCGAGCTCGAGAGCGGGGTGTCGATCGACGTGCTCCGCCTGCAGCACGCGCTGCCGTCGTACTACGTCCACTATTACTACGGGCACGATGCCGAGGTGGCGCAGCAGTCGGCGGCGGGGTACCGGTCGCGTGCCGACGTGGTCGCGGAGCTCGAGACCGAGCTGCTCGAGGAGTACCGGGATCCCGCCCTGGCGTCGAAGCCGGCTGCACTGTCGTTCAGGGGTGGCGCCTATTACTCACTGGCGGCGGTGCGCCTGATGGCCTCGCTGCATGCGGGCACCGGCGACGTCCAGGTCGTCGACATGCGGAACGACGGAGCGGTGCCGGAACTGCCCGACGATGCCGTCGTCGAGACGACCGCCGTGGTCGACGCGAGCGGTGCCCATCCACTGCCCCAGCGGGCGTTGCCGCCCGACATGCTCGGGCTCGTCCAACATGCGAAGGCCTACGAGCGGTTGGCGGTGCGGGCCGCGTGCTCGGGGAGCCGCGACGACGTGGTGCGAGCACTGCTGGCCAACCCGATCGTCGGGCAGTACCCGCTGGCGGCCGAGCTGGCGGACGAGCTCCTGGCGGCGAACCGGAGCCTGCTGCCCCGCTTCTTCCCGTCGTGAATCGGGGCCAGCACCACCGGGGTGGCGGCTAGAGTGATCTCGCTCTTGAGCGGTGTGCCGGGAAGACGGGTCGGCGACGAGTGACACCTCTGCCATGACCGACGCCACCCTGATGAACCGATCCTCGTGCGCCGCGGTGCGCCTGCGCGTTCTTGGACCGAGCACGCCCTCATGAGCGACATCGACGAGGTGGTCTCGCCGCAGCCGGCGCGCGTCGGCAAGGACCGGCGCCAGCTGCCGAGCTGGCGCTGGGAGGAGCTCCGGACGACGCTGTGGGTCGTCCCGAGCATCTTGATCGTGGTGGCAGTCGTTCTGTTCATCGTCACCTTCGAGATCGACGTGGCGGCGTACCACCATCGGCTGACGCTGCCGCACTGGATCCACACCGGGAGCACCGAGGCGGAACAGGTCCTCATCGCCATCGCCGCCGCCGTCATCACCGTGGTGGGCGTGGTGTTCTCCATCACGATCCTGGCGCTCACGCTGGCGTCGCAACAGTTCGGGCCCCGCATGATGCGCAACTTCGTGCGCGACATCGGCAACCAGGTCACGCTGGGCGTCTTCGTCGGGACGTTCGTGTACGCGGTGCTCGTGCTGGTCTCCATCGGCAGTGTGACCCCGAAGTTCGTGCCGTACCTGTCCACCTCGGTGGCCGAGGTCCTGTTGATGGTCGACCTCGGCGGTGCTGATCTACTTCATCCATCACATCGCGAAGTCGATCCAGTTGCCCGAGGTGATCGCGGGGATCGCTGACGATCTGATGAAGTCGATCGATGCCGAGTTCCCGGACAAGGTCGGGGCCGTCGGCGAGCCCGTCTCGCACCTGCATTCGGGGAAGTCGGTGCCCGAGCTGCTCCAGCTCATCGACGACCGGGGAGCCGAGGTACCCTCGCAGGTGAGCGGGTACATCCAGTACGTCGGCTATTCACAGCTGATCGCCATTGCCACGCGCACCGACTCCGTGGTCCGACTGGAGCACCGGCCGGGCCACTACCTGGCGACGGGCCGCCCGCTGGCCATGGTCTGGCCCAGGGGAGCGGCACCCGAGGTGGCGCGGGCGCTGTCCAAGGCCCACGTGACGGGGCCGCACCGGACGCTCGTGCAAGACCCGGTGTTCGCCATCGACCAGCTCGTCGAGATCGCCATCCGCGCCCTCTCGGCCGCCGTCAACGACACCTTCACCGCCCTCACCTGCATCGACTGGCTCTCGGCCGGTCTCGGCCGGGTGTCCGGGCGGGTGCTCGACGAGGGTGTGTACCGGGATTCGTCCGGCAAGGTACGCCTCATCGAGTTCGATCCGTCGTACGCCCGCATGGTCAACCGGGCCTTCGACAAGATCCGTCAGTCCGCGCGGGGCAACCCGGCCGTGCTCATCCGGCTCATCGACTCCCTGGGCTCCATCACGTTGGACACCACCTCGGCCGAGCAGCGAGTGGTGCTCCGGCGGCAGGCGGACATGGTCCTGCGACTCTCGGAGGAGACGGTCACCGAGGAGGACGACCTGGAGGAGATCCGGTTCCGCTACCGGCGCATTGCTGATGAGGAGGCCTTCGAGGAGAAGCCGCACACCTGGTCGAGGATCGACCTGCCCTGACGGGGCGGTCGGCGGCCGTCAGCGCGCGTGCCCGCGCTGAGCCGTCGACCAGCGCGCCGCCCATCGCTGCAGCGGGGTGATGGCGTCGCCCAGCTGGAGGCCGAGTGCGGTCAGGGCGTACCTGCCGTGTTCACCCTGGACGACGAGGCCCGCCGCGCGGAGGTCGGCCAGCCTCTCGTAGAGCACGCTCGAGGACATGTCGTCGCAGCGGGCGCGTAGGGCCCGGGCGCCCAGGCTGCCGTCGCGCAGCTCCCAGAGGATGCGGAGCGTCCAGCGTCGGCCGAGGAGGTCGAGCGCCGCCATGAGCGGCCGCCCCGAGGACGACCCTCGGACGGGCCGTCCGGGAAGGGGGCGCGAGGGTGTCATGGGGCCCGGTGTCCTCGGGACGCTGGGTCGGGCGAGTGGTTCTGAATCCGAAACATTGGGCTAGGGTACAGGACGGGATGTTTCTGATTCAGAAACGTTGAAGTGGAGGTGACGGAATGGACCTGACCCCGCGTATCGCACCGCTCGAGCCGCCGTTCGTGGCGGCGACGGAGGAACAGCTGCGCTCCATGATGCCGGCGGGGGTACCGCCGATCGCGCTCTTCCGGACGTTCGTCCGGAACCCTCCCATGGCTGCGGCGATGCAGCCCTGGGGACGGCACCAGCTCAGCCGCTCATTGTCGGTGGGCTTGCGGGATCGGGAGATCGTGATCGATCGCACGTGCGCCCGGTGCGGTTGCGAGTACGAGTGGGGCGTGCACGTCGCCTTCTTCGCGGCGCGCGCCGGCTTCGACGCCGCGCAGATCTCTTCACTGACGCACGGCCGGCCCGGCGATCCGTGCTGGGAGGAGCGAGATCGTCTGCTGATCCGGCTCGTGGACGAGCTGCACGACTCGGCCGACGTGAGCGAGCCGTTGTGGGAGAAGCTGCACGTGGAGTTCGACGACGCGCAGCTGCTCGACCTGCTGCTGCTCTGCGGCTGGTACCACGCCATCAGCTTCGCGGCCCGGGCCGCCCGGGTGCCGCTCGAGGACGGCGCGCCGACCTTCGATTCGGTGGGCTGAGTCCACGCCTGCGCGTGTGCGGGATCAGCCGGCGTTGTCGGTGGGGGCGGTCGTGGTCGAGGCGGGTGTGGTCGTGGTCGTGGTCGGGGTCGTGGCGCCGGTTCCGGATCCCGATCCATTGGTCGTGGTCGTTGTCGTGGTCGTCGCGCCCGAGCTGGCGGTCGTGGTCGTGGTCGTGGTCGTGGTCGCCGGAGGCGCCACGAAGGCCACGGTCTCGCCGTGCATCGTCGCCGCGCTCGTCGAGGGGGTGGCGGACAGACCGGTGCAGCCCCGCGCCGCGTTCCAGCTCTGGAGCGCGGCGGTGGCAGGCGTGCCGCTGAGGGGCTGGGGCAGCCCGGCCAGGATCGTGGCTGGGCGGAACACGACCCCCGTGATGTGGCGGCCCTCGGCGGTGACGATGAGGGAGCCGCTGTCCGTCTCCGGAGCCGTGTCGTCGTAGAAGGCGAGGTTCCCGAGTCCGTAGTCGACGTACGCGCTGCCGAGGTAGCCGCCTCCGAGGAGGACGTGCGTGCCCGAGCCGATCACGATGTCCGCACCGGCCTTGACCAGTTGCTGGGCCAGGGGCTCCTGTTGGGGGTTCGGGCAGGCCTGCGTCTCTGTGCCCCAGTGGACGTAGACGATCACGGTGTCAGCGGTGCGCCGCACCTGCTGCACCTCGCGCACGAGCTCGGTCGGGTCGATGGCCGAGGCGATGCCGGGTTGGGTGGCGGTGGCGGTCCATGTGCTCACGAGGTTGGGGGCGATCACCTGCGTCGCCGTGATGACCGCAATGCGTTGCCCGTCGATGGTGACCCGATACGGGGCGAACGCCTGGGCGGCGTTGTTCCCGATCCCGACGATCGGATAGCTGGCCTGTGACGCAATGGTCAGGTTCTGGGAAAGTCCCTGTGGGCCGCAGTCCATTCCGTGGTCGTTGGCCTCCGTGGCGAGCGAGATCGAGGCGCTCTTGAGGGCGGTAACGGCCGATGCCGGCGCGTCGAAGATGTAGGGCTTGGACTGAGGTTCGGGGCAGGTGCCGTTCGTGACGACCGTCTCCAGGTTCACCATGCGCAGCTGGGCCCCGGAGAAGAGCTGGGGGATGGTGGTGCCGAGCGCGGTCGAAGGGTCCTTCGCCAGGCTCTCGCCGACGACGCCGGCAAAGTGCACGTCCCCACCGAAGCCGAGAGTCACGGTCCGGCCGTTGCCCTTCCAGTCGGGGTTGAGCGGCGAGTGCTGCGGGAAGCGCTCGGCGGTGACGGTCCGATGCTGCCCCGGACCGGACGTGGTGGAAGTGGCCGTGGTGCCGGAATGGCCAGAGCCACCCGAGAAGAAGGCGAAATAGATCAACAGGAGCACGACGAGCGCGCCCACGACGGCGAACTGACGGCGTCGGCGCATGACCCTTCGTGAGACCACGACGGCACTATGTCACACGTTGCGGCGCCGGCCACGGGCGGGTGGGTCGCTGACCAGCCATTTCGCGCGGCTGGCGCGCCTCGCGGGCTAGGCCGCCCAGAGGGAGTCCCAGTGGGCGGCCAGGGAGATCACGAGGCCCGCGCATGCCGCGGCGATCATGTCGCGGCACTCGTCGAAGACGCTGTCGTCCCCGTAGTAGGGGTCGGGGACGTCCGCCGCGGCGCCCGAGGCGGGGTCGAACGCCCTGGCGAGGACAAGGCGGCCCGGGTCGGCGCCGAGGCCCCGCAGGGTCTGTTGATGGCGGCGATCGAGGGCGACCATGAGGTCGATCTGCCCGAGCTGCGACGACCGGAACTGGTGGGCGACGTGGCGGTGGCGGGGATAACCCGCCCGCACGAGCGCCTCGGCGGCGAGCTCGTGCATCGGCTCCCCCTCGTGCCAGGGGCCGGTGCCGGCACTGCGTACGTCGACATGGTCGGTGAGCGCGGTCCCGTCGCCGAGCTCGGTGGACGCCGCGAGCGAGCGGGTGATGACCTCGGCCATGGGGGAGCGGCAGATGTTCCCGGTGCAGACGAAGACGATGCGGTAGGGGCGATCGCCGATCGGGTCGGGCGGGACGACGAGGCCGGGCACTGCGGCGCTCACGCCCCCGAGTACTCGTCGCGCAACGACTTCTTCACGATCTTGCCGGTGCCCGCACGGGGCCAGTCGGCGCGGACCTCGAGTTGCTCGGGGATCTTCTGGGTCATCAGCCCCGCCTCGCGGCAGAAGGCGACGACGTCAGTGAGCTCGAGCCCGTCCACCCCATCGGCGAGCTGCACCACGGCGCAGACGCGCTCACCCCGCTCGGGGTCGGGGAGCCCGATCACCGCCACCTCGACCACCTTGGGATGGGTGTAGAGCAGATCCTCGATCTCCTTGGCACTGATGTTCTCCCCCTTGCGGACGATCACGTCCTTCAGGCGGCCGGTCAGGGTGAGGTGCCCGTCGGCGCGGAGCCGTCCCAGGTCGCCGGTGCGGAAGAAGCCGTCCTCGTCGAAGGCCTCCTCGTTGAGCGCGGGGTCGGTATAGCCGTGGAAGACCATCGGGCCCTTCACTCGCACCTCCCCCTCATCGTCGGGCCCGGCGATCCGACCGTCGAGCGTGACGATGCGGACCTCGGCGCCCTCGACCGGCCGGCCGTCCGTGTTGGCCAGCTGCTCGTCCGTGTCGTGCGGCGAGCCGTTCGAGATCATCGGTACCTCGGTCATGCCGTAGCCGTGCACGACACCGCGCCCCCCGATTTCGTCGCGCACCTCGTAGTGGATCTCGGGGGGCTTGGCCGCGCCTCCGCCGGACATGAGCCGCAAGGCGGGGAGGATGGGGTCGTCAGGGGTCTTGCGCTGCTCGGCGAGATAGGCGACGTAGAACGCGGTGCTCCCACCCACCATGGTCGCCCCGTGCTTGCGGAAGATCGGCAGGACGTCAGGGGCGGAGAAGACCTCGACCAGGATGGCCGGGAACCCGAAGGAGAGCATCGTGACCAGATAGTCGGGCCCGGCGATGTGCGCGAATGGGAACGCAATGGAGCCGACGTCATCGGGGCCCATGTCGAGGGCGCGGGCGAGGCCCCAGCCCCCGGCGATCAGCGTCTGATCGGTGTGCTGCACGCCTTTGGGATCGGCCGTGGAGCCGGAGGTGTAGTAGATCCAGCGGATCGGGGCGGCGTCGGGTGCGGTCCCCGGGGGCGGTGGGGGCAGCACCGCGGGGTCGGCTTCAGGAAGGCCGCCATCGATGGTGAGGATCGTCGGCCGGGTGGGGGCGTCGGCCAGAGCGCGGTCGGCGATGGCGCCGAAGTCGATGTCCCGCCAGGTGCCGGGGATGACGAACAGCGAGGCGCCGGTCTGGCGGAGGGCGAACCCGACCTCACGCTCACGGTACAGGTGGATGATCGGGTTCTGGACAGCGCCGAGGCGGGACAGCGCGATGGAGAGGACGACGGTATCGATGCGCGTGGGCAGCTGCCACGACACGACCGAGCCGGTGGTGACGCCCATGCCCTGGAGGCCGGCGGCGGCACGTTCGGCGCGGTCCCGGAACGCTCCGAACGTGACGGTGTCGCCGTCCGCTGCAATGAGCATGGGGTGGTCGGGCGACGCCTCGGCGCGGCGGTCGACGAGCTCCCACATGGTGCGGGCGCCGGTGAGTATCTCGCTCGTGCTCATGACGCCTCCTTTCGGGACCTCTCTCATAGCAGGTGGCGGCGGCTCGCCGGGACTGAGGGCGGCAAGGGGAGAGAGGGCCGGCACCGGCGCTCCGAGGCCTTGCCGCGACGGCGGGCACGGCGCAGGGCAGAATGGCCACGTGGCGAAGCGTCCGGTGCACTCCGATCCCCCCGATCCCGTTGGCGGTGGCGGGGGCGGGGGTGGCGGCAAGGAGGTCGACCGCAAGCACCAGGCCACCCTGGTCGGGGTCGCCGTGGCGGTCATCCTGCTGGTCTGGTTCGCGCTGGCCAACCTGGGCCGGGTCAGGATCGATTTCTGGGTCTTCCACCGTCAGGCGCCCCTGATCCTCGTCATCGTGATCTCGGGCCTGCTCGGCGCGCTGATCGCCGCGCTCGTCATGCGCCGCAAGACCGGGGAGTAGTGACCCGAGCCCCCGGTCGCCGGCGCCGGTGCCGCCCGGGAGGGGGCGGACCCTCCTGAGCTGGGCGTGAGGCCAACCGTTACAACTCCGTGACCGCGTGCCGACCGCTCCGAACGCGTTCTAAGCTGAGTGGCGGTGGAGACCGCCGAGTGGGCAGGAACGAACGAGCACAATCTGATTGTCCGCGCCGTCCGGGCGTGCAAACATGGGGCGCAGATGGATGTGGAGATCCCCAGGGGCAGGTGGTAGTGCCACTTTCCGACCACGAACAGCGAATCCTGGCCGAGCTCGAGGAGTCCCTGGTTCGCCAGGACCCCGAGTTTGCCGAACGCGTCAGGTCGGAGACCGTCTACCGGCACGCGGGTCGCTACTGCAAGTGGGCTGCCGTCACCTTCGTCCTCGGCGTGGTCATCCTGGTGGCGTTCTACAGCAAGTCGGTCATCGCCGGCTTCCTCGGCGTCATCATCATGTTCGCCTCCGCCGTCTGGTTCGAGCGGAACCTGCGGCGCATGGGACGGGCCGGCTGGCACGACCTGACGCGTGCGAAGGACGGGGAGCAGTCCAAATCGGCCGGCGCGTCGAACGGGATCGAGGGCGCGGTGACCGAGGCGCGCGACTGGTTCCGCTCCCGCTTCCACCGGCGCGAGGACTGAGCATCTCGCTGGGCTGTCCGCGGACCCGCTGAGCCGCGACCCCCGGTGTCGAGGTAGCCCTGGTCCCGTGGCAGACCTTGCACTGGCCGTCGACATCGGCGGCACGAAGATGGCGGCCGGCTTGGTCTCCCTGGACGGATCCCTGATGGAACGGGCGATGCTGCCGACGCGGGCGTCGCTGGCTCCGGGGGGTAGGGGCTCGGATTCGGGTCCGAGCGCGGGCGAGGACATCGCCGACCCCGCCGCCGAGCTCCTGTGGGGAGACCTGGCCGGGTTGGTCGAGCGCGTCATGTCGGCGGTGGGTGCGCGAGACCGGGTGGTCGTCTGCGGCGCCGGCTGTGGCGGTCCGATGAGCCCGGGCGGTGACGAGGTGTCGCCGCTGAACATCGGGGCGTGGCGATCCTTTCCCTTGCGCTCACGGCTCGCGGCGCTGACCGGGGTGCCGGCCTTCGTCGACAACGACGCCAAGGCCCTCGCGCTCGGTGAGGGCTGGGTCGGGGTCGCCGCCGGGTGCGAGAATTACATCGCCATGGTGGTGTCGACCGGCGTCGGTGGCGGCATCGTGCTCGACGGACGGCTGCTCGGCGGGCGGCTCGGCAATGCAGGTCACATCGGCCACGTGGTCGTCGAGCCCGCCGGGCGTGAGTGCCGGTGCGGCGGCCGTGGGTGCCTCGAGGCGGAGGCGTCGGGCACGGCGCTGGCGGCCATCACCGGGCAGCCGGCACGACTCGCCCCTGCGGTCGTCGTGGAGCGCGCCGGAACACTGGTCGGTCGGGCCATCGCATCGGCCGTGAACCTCCTCGACCTGCCGCTCGCGGTCGTGAGCGGGTCGGTGGCGCTCGGGTTCGGCGATCCCTTCTTCCGGGCCGCCCAGGCGGAGATGGATCGGCTCTGTGGGCTCGAGTTCGCGCGGGGTGCGCGGGTGGTCCCGGGAGGGCTGGGCGACCGTGGCCCGCTCATCGGCGCCGCCCGGGTCGGTTGGCGCGGCACGGGAGTGGGGGCGTGAGCCGTGCCCGGTGGGGGAGGGACGCCGCCGTGGTGGCGCGGGCCGTGCTCCCACATCCGGGGCTGTGGTGGGCCTCCCTCGGGGCCCTGCGCCGACTGGCGCGACGTGGGTGGTGGCACCGCCCTCCGTTCGTGCCGCTGCCGGGGGAGGCGTACTGGCGCTTCCGGCTGGTCACCGCCTACGGCGGGGAGGGAGAGGCCGAGGCACTGACCGCGTCCGACGTCGTGGCCTACCTCCGGTGGTGTCAGAGGGCACGCCCCGGCCGCGGGTAGCCTCTCTGGGGTATGGAGCGGGTGCTCCTCCTCAACGCGACCTACGAGCCGCTGGCCCTCGTCTCTGATCGCCGTGCCGTCGTTCTCATGCTTGCGGGTCGGGCCGAGGCGGTGGCCATCCGCGACGACTGCAAGGTCTTCCACTCGGCGAGGCTCGAGATCGAGGTGCCCTCGATCGTGCGGCTCGCCCACATGGTGCGCATCCCGCGGTGGGCTCGCACGCCGCCGGTCACGCGGCGGTCGGTCCTGCGCCGGGATGGCGGGCTGTGCGTGTACTGCTCCCAGCCGGCCGACACGATCGACCACGTGATCCCCCGCAGTCGTGGCGGCACGCACGACTGGTCCAACGTTGTCGCCGCCTGCAAGCGCGACAACCTGGAGAAGGCCGATCAGTTGCTCTCCGAGCTGGGCTGGACGCTGCGCGTGAAGCCGGCCCCACCCGACGGGCACCTGTGGCGGCTGCGCCACCTCTCTGACGTGGACCCCTTGTGGGAGCCGTATCTGGCCGCGGCCTCCTGAGGTTGCCCTCCTCGCAGCCGCTCTTCGACGTCGAGCAGTTCCGCTCTGAGCCGCGGCGTCTGGCCCTCGCCCGTGAGGTGGCGCGCCCGACCCTGGTCCTCGGCAGCACCCAGCCGGCGGAGCTCGTGGACCACCTGGCGCTACGCCGGCACGCCGCGGAGCTGGCCCGGCGTCGCGGCGGGGGCGGCGCGGTGTATCTCGAGCCGGGTCGCCAGCTCTGGATGGACGCCTGGATACCGAGGGACGATCCACTGTGGGCGCCCGACGTCTCGGTCGCGGCTGAGTGGGTCGGTGCGTGGTGGACCGATGCCCTGGCCCACCTCGGGCAGCACGGCTTGGGCACGCATACGGGCCGTTCCGTACCGGGTGGGCTCGGGGGGCTCGTGTGCTTCGCCGGCCGGGGTCCCGGCGAGGTGTTCCACCGCGGGCGCAAGCTGGTCGGCCTGTCGCAGTGGCGTTCCCGCGACGGCGCGCTCTTCTCGTCGTGCGCCTACCTCCGCTGGGATCCCGCCCCGCTGCTGGGGCTGCTCCACGTCGACGAGCACGCCCGGGACGAGCTCGGTCGCGACCTGATGCCGCTGGCGGTCGGACTGCGCGAGCTGGAGCCGCCCGTCGAGGACCTGGGTCGCGTGCGGGACGAGCTCCTGGGCTCGTTCCCCGTCCTGGCTGTGCCGTCGTGGCGGGACGGCGACGCTCCGGGCGTCGTGTAGCGGCCCTTCTCGCCGCACCCGCTTCGACCACCCATTCCGCCGCTTCTCCCGAGCGGCTCCCGGCCGTCCGCTCCCGGTGATCGCGCGCGCCGGTGGAGGCCGATGGGGGGAGGCGGTTGCTTTTGAGTTGCGGGGGGTTCATGGTGGTTGTGGAGTGGAGGGAAATGGCGTAAAGTGGTTCGAAATGGTGCAACCGAGCGTCAAAGGACGCAGGCCAGGGAGCGTCGTGGGAGATACAGCCGGTGGCAGGCTTCGTCGGGAGGTACGAGCACTCGCTCGACACGAAGGGCAGGGTGATCCTGCCCGCGAAGTTCCGCGCCCAGTTCGAGCGGGGTGGCTACCTGACCCAGAACTCGGAGGGCTGCCTCGCCCTCTGGACGCCGGGGGAGTTCGAGCGCCAGATGCAGGCGATGCAGGAGCGGGCCGATGCCGGACGCTCCGACCGGAACCGAGCGCGGATCTGGGCCTCGAACTCAGCCGAGGTCGAGATCGATCGTCAGGGGCGGATGCCGATCCCGGCGCACCTGCGGTCGTTCGCCGGACTGGAGGCCGAGGTACTCGTGCACGGAGCCATCGACCGAGTCGAGCTCTGGAACCCCGCGGCCTGGGCGGAACGGGTGCTGCCCGAGGAGAGCTGGCTCCTCGAGGACGAGGGGGAGTAAGGCCCACAGGGACGAGAAGAGAGAGAAGAGAAAGGACACTCGACAGGACCACGACGACGCCACACGGAACGCACTGGACCATGTGCAGCTCCTCGACCGGCACGCTGGAAGCCCACTCCACCCACTTCCTCGCTGGTCGTACGGATCTCCACCTCCCTCTCGACCTGCTGGCCGGGGGGCTGCAGATGGCCCACTCGTTCGAACACATCCCGGTGCTGCGCGACGAAGTGGTGTCGCTCTACGCGTCCGTGCCCCCCGGCATCCTCGTCGACGCGACTGTCGGCGGGGGAGGTCACGCCGCGGCGTTGCTCGAGGCCTATCCAGGGCTCCGGGTGGTCGGGTTGGATCGCGATGCGGTGGCGCTCGAGGCGGCGCGGCTCCGGCTGACTTCGTTCGGGGACCGGGTCACGTTGATCCGGTCCCCGTTCTCGGCGTTGGAGGAGGTCATCACCTCCGCCGGGTTCGGCCCCCTGTCGGGCGTCCTGCTCGACTTGGGGGTCAGTTCGCCCCAGATCGACCGTGCCGAGCGGGGCTTCTCGTACCGGGCGGACGGTCCACTCGACATGCGGATGGACCCCACGGCCGGTGTCACGGCGGCCGACCTCGTCAACAGCCTCCCGGAAGGCGCTCTGGCCGCTCTGTTCCGTGAGAACGGAGAGGGGCGACTCTCCGGACGGATCGCTCGTGCCATCGTGCGGGCCCGGCCATTGACCACGACCGGTCAGTTGGCCGACGTCGTGTCGGCGGCGGTACCGGCGGCGGCACGGCGCAAGGGGCACCCGGCCCGCCGCGTGTTCCAGGCCCTGCGGATTGAGGTCAACGACGAGCTGGGGCAGCTGCGCGCCGCGCTGCCGGCCGCCCTTTCACACCTCGCGGTCGGCGGCGTGTGTGCCGTCATCAGTTACCACTCCGGTGAGGACCGCCTGACGAAGCAGACCTTTGCCGAGGCTGCGTCCGGTGGGTGCGTCTGCCCGCCGGGCCTGCCGTGTGTGTGCGGTGCCGTCGCCCGGCACCGCCTCGTCTTCCGTGGCGCCCGCAAGCCGTCGGAGCCGGAGGTCGCCGCGAACCCGCGGGCCGAGAGTGCTCGGCTGCGCGCCATCGTGCGAACGGACGAGGGCTGATGGCGCCCCCCTCCGCGGCAACGGCCGCACCGGCTCGTCGCCACGCCGCCACCGGAGCCAGCCCGTCGCGTCGCTGGAGTCGTGGTTCAGGGGCTGCTACCCCGGAGACACGCCGGGCGCCGCTCCGGGTCATCTCGGGCCGCGCCCGGTCGGGAACCCGAACCGGTCGCGTCGCCAGTGGGCGGCCGTTGAACCTCCTGTCCGTCTCGATCGTCGTGGCTGCGCTCTTGGCCGTCGTCGTGGCCCAGGCGCTCCTCGCAAACGGCCAGGTGCGGTTGTCCACCCTCCAGCACGACCTGACGATCGAGCAGGCCGCGCACCGACAGGCGGAGCTGGCCGTCGCGCAGCTCGAGACGCCTTCTCGCATCGTCGCTGCGGCAGCCGGTGAGGGCATGGTGCGGCCGACCGGGGTGGTCGAACTGCCTTACGTCTCGCTGTCTGTTCCTCTTCCCACTCCCAAGGTCACGCCGGCACCCGCACCCGGCACCGGCACCGGCACCGGCACCGGCACCGGCACCGGCACCGACGACGGGGACCGAGACCGCGTCGGCATCGGCATCGGCATCGGCATCGGCCACGACGGCCACCTCCGGATCCGCCTCCGGCGCTGCCTCCACGGGCGCCGGCGCGTCGGGGACTGCATCCGCGGGCGCGTCCGGGTCGATTTCGACGACGACGGCAACCTCGACGCCATGAGCGGCACGACTCGACACGAGCCTCGCCGCGCGCGCGCCCTCACGGGGCGCGGGGCGCCGGCGTCGACGGGAAAGTCAGCGCCGAGAAAGGCAACGGGGAAGTCACCGAAGCCCACGGGGACGACGCGTGCGCGCCCGTCGTCAGCCGGGGTCCGGTCGGCGGGTCCGGCACGCCCGGCCCAGCCGGCCCGGCACCAGCGCCCTGCCACACCCGGCCGCCGATCGGCCGCTCCCTCGACCCGCTCCGTCGCGCAACCGCGTTCGCGTCCCCGTCCGCACCGACCGCCCACCAAGACGGCGAGGCTGTCGAAGTCGCGGCCGCGGGAGTCCTGGGCCGGCGGCAGGTTCCACCGGCGGGTCCGGTTCGTCCGGTTTGTCCTCGCGGTCGCCATGCTGCTCCTGGTGGCGCGGTTGGTCGACGTCCAGGTCCTTCACGCCGACGCCTACGGGGCGGCGGCACGGGGGGAGTCCTCCATCTCCGTCTCGTTGCCGTCGGTACGGGGCGGGATCTATGCCCGTGACGGGTCGCCCCTGGCGATGTCCGTGCCGACCGACGACGTCGTGGCCGACGACTTCCAGGTGGCTCATCCGGTGCAGACGGCGCTCGCGTTGTCACCCCTGCTCGGCATCCCCGCCACGACTCTCGCGACCCAGCTCCACGAGCGGTCCGGCTACGTGGTGCTGGCCCGCCAGCTGGCCCAGACGACGGGCCAAAAGATCGCGGCGGACGCCATCCCCGGCATCACGCTGATCGACGACTCCAAGCGGCTGGTCCCCAACGGGAACCTGGCCGCACCCGTCATCGGGTTCACCAACGGCGCCGGTCAGGGAGCAGCCGGGCTCGAGTTCGGCGACAACAGCCAGCTCGCGGGAACGGCCGGCAAGGAGACGATCATGGAGTCGCCGGCGGGGGTCGCTCTGCCGCAGTCCCCCGTGACGAACCAGGTGGCGACGACCCCGGGCACGGGGCTCGAGCTGACGTTGGACACCCAGCTGCAATACGAGTCCGAGCAGGCGCTCGCCAAGGCGATCGAATCGTCGAACGCGGTCAGCGGCACCGCCGTCGTGATGGACGTCAAGACGGGACAGATTCTCTCCATGGCCAATCTCGCCGCCACGCACCCGAGCGCCCAGGGAGCGCCGACGGCAACCAGCACCGCCGCGTCGAGCACCGGAGGGGTCGTCCCGATCGGACCGCACGACGCCATCGACGAGGCGCAGAACAACCTCGCCGTGACCCAACTGTACGAGCCGGGCTCCGTCTTCAAGCTCGTCACGTTCTCGGCCGCGCTGCAGGACAGCCTGATCAATCCGAACAGCGTCTTCACCGTGCCCGATCAGATCCAGCTCGACGGCTCGACCTTCCACGACGCCGAGCCGCATCCCACCGAGACGCTCACCGCGACGCAGATCCTGGCGCAGTCCTCGAACATCGGGACCTCGGAGATCGCCCAGGGCGTCGGTGAGCAGCGGCTGCTCAACCAGGTCAAGGCGTTGGGCTTCGGGCAGCCGACCGGACTGAACTTCCCCGGGGAGTCCCCCGGACTGCTTGCCACCGCAGCCCAGTGGGAGCCGACGGACTACGTATCGCTGCCGATCGGCCAGGTGGACGCGGTGAGCGCGCTCCAGGTGCTCGACGCCTACAACGCGGTGGCCAACGGCGGTGTCTTCGTCGCTCCGAAGCTCGTGCAGGCGACCGTCAGCCCGTCGGGCGCGCTCACCCAGACCGCACCTTCTGCCACCCACGAGGTCTTCTCGCCCTCCGTCGACTCCGAGCTCACGTCCATGCTCGAGCAGGTCGTCAACACCGGCACAGGAACCAGCGCCGCCGTCCCGGGGTACACGGTCGCCGGGAAGACCGGGACGGCCCAGATCCCCACGCAGGGCCACGACTCCTACGTGACCGGTGCCTACATGGCGTCCTTCGTCGGGTTCGCGCCAGCCGTGAACCCGACGCTCTCCATGATCGTGGTGCTCAACCGGCCCACCCCGATCTTCGGTGGCACAGTGGCGGCGCCGGTGTTTTCCCAGATCATGAGCTACGCGCTGCACCGGTACGACATCCCGACGACCCCGGGTGCGCAGACGACCACCACCCCGCCGGGCTCGACGCCGGTATCGGCGACCAGCCAGGCCCAGGACATCACGTGAATCTGGCCCACACACCCATTGCGGGCGTGACGCAGGGGTGTCCGAGGCATGTAACGCTGTCGGTTCGATCATGCGAACCGTGCCCATGAACCTCCTTTTCGACGACATCGAAGTCATCGAGTCGGTCGGTGACCCCTCCACCGTCCTGGTCGGCGGCATCACCCACGACAGCCGGAGGGTGGTCCCGGGAGACCTGTTCTGCTGCGTGCCCGGTCAGGTCAGCGACGGGCACACCCACGCCGCCGAGGCGGTCGAGCGAGGCGCGGTCGGTCTCCTGTGCGAGCACTTCATCCCCGAGCTCATCGGCCGCGAAATCGTGCAGACTCGGATCGCGCCGGGGACGATGCGCCCGGTCATGGCCCGGCTGGCCGCCGCCTTCTACTCGTTCCCGGCACGGGACCTCTTGATGATCGGGGTGACCGGCACCAACGGCAAGACCACGGTCACCCAACTCCTGGGCGACATCCTGGGTGCCACGGGCCGGCCCACCAACGTGATGGGCACGCTCTCGGGCGCCAGGACGACGCCGGAGGCGACGGAGGTCCAGCGGGTGCTGGCCGGAGTGCGGGACCGGCAGAAGTCCGACGGCGCCCGCCACGCGGTCGCCATGGAGGTGTCGAGCCACGCGCTGGCGCAGTCGCGCGTGGAGGGCATCCACTTCGACGTCGCCGTCTTCACCAACTTGAGCCACGACCACCTGGACTACCACCGGACGATGGAGGACTACTTCGGGGCCAAGGCGACGCTCTTCACCTCACGCCACGCGCTGCGCGGGGTGGTCAACGCCGACGATCCGTGGGGCCGGCGGCTCCTGGAGCGATCGCGCATCCCTACCGTCGCCGTGCACCACTCCGATGCCTCCGACGTCGTGTTGCGACCGGGACACAGCGAGTTCACCTGGCGCGGCCAGCGGATCACGACGCCGCTGACCGGCGCAATCAACGTCGACAACACCCTGCTGGCCGCCGAGGCGGCGCTTGCGCTCGGCGAGCCACATCTGGGCGTCGAGGAGATCGCGCTCGCCCTCCGTCACGTCCAGGCGGTCCCGGGGCGGCTCCAGGTGATCGTCACGCCCCCAGCGCCCGGTCCGGCGTCGGCGTCGGCGGAGACGGAGGCGGAGGCGGAGGAGCGGCCTCCGTTCACCGTCCTGGTCGACTACGCGCACACCCCCGCGGGTCTCGAGGTGGTGCTGGGCGAGGCGCGGTCCCTCGCACCCGGCGGCCGCGTGCTCAGCGTCTTCGGGTGTGGAGGGAACCGGGACCGCTCCAAGCGCCCCGTCATGGGCGGTGTGGCCGAGCGCATGAGCGATCTCGCGTTCGTGACGTCGGACAACCCGCGCGACGAGGATCCCCTCGCTGTCATCGACGAGGTCCTGCGAGGGATCCCCGATGGGCGGAGCAACCCGCGGATCGTCGTCGAGCCGGACCGCCGGGTGGCGATCCGGCTCGCCCTCGATGCAGCAGGTCCCGGGGATGTGGTCGTCATCGCGGGGAAGGGCCATGAGGCCTATCAGGAGATCGCCGGCCAGCGACTGCCTTTCGACGACGCCGTCGAAGCCCGCCGGGCATTGGCTGTTCGATACGGATCTGACCCCGCCACCTGGGCCACCGGCGCCACGGTCACCACCGCCGTCACCGCCGCATCCGGCAGCACACATCCGGAGGTCTGACCAGAACGTGCTCGGACTGCTCGTTTCGGGAGGCGTCGCGATGTGGGCCGCCATCCTCTCGACCCCCTTTCTCATCCGCTACTTCCGCAACCGCCAGATCGGCCAGCACATCAGGGAGGACGGGCCAGCGACCCACAGCGCCAAGGCCGGTACACCGACCATGGGCGGCATCGCGATCGTGGGCTCGGTCGTGCTCGGATACGCCATCGGCCACATCGGAACCGAGGTCCGTTTCTCGCGAACCGGCTACCTCGCCATCGGCGCCGTTGTGGCTTTCGGGTTCATCGGGTACGTCGATGACTACATAAAGGTGCACCACCGGCGCAGCCTGGGACTCAACAAGCGGGGGAAGGCGGCCGCCCAGCTGGTCTGTGCGCTGGTCTTCGCCGAACTGGCGGTGCACTGGGCCCACGCTTCGACGGCGCTCTCGTTCACCCGCGCCGACGTGATCGGCATCAACCTGGGGCAGGTCGGCTGGGTGATCTTCGCCGTCCTGGTCATGGTGGGCTCGTCCAACGCGGTGAACATCACCGACGGGGTGGACGGCCTGGCCGCGGGTGCGGGGACATTCTGCTTCGCCGTCTTGTCCATCATGGGGTATTGGATCTTCCGGCACGTGTCGATCTACCACGTGCTCCCCGCGTCGGCGATCGACCTCTCACTCGTGGCGGTCGCACTCGCCGGCGCCTGCATCGGGTTCCTGTGGTGGAACGCGGCCCCGGCCAAGATCATCATGGGCGACACCGGGTCGCTGGCCATCGGTGCCGGCCTGGCGGCGTTGTGCCTCCTGCTCAACCTCGACCTGCTCCTGCTCATCATCGGCGGGCTCTTCGTCATGGAGACCCTGTCGGTGATCCTCCAGGTGATCAGCTTCCGCGTGTTCCACCGGCGTATCTTCCGCATGGCCCCGATCCACCATCACTTCGAGCTCGGGGGCTGGCCCGAGACCACGGTGATCGTGCGATTCTGGATCCTCGGCGGGCTCTTCTGCGCGCTGAGCCTCGGCATCTTCTACGGCGACTTCCTCACGGTGGCGAAATTCACATGACCCTCCGCCACTTGGGCCGCCCCGTGCGGGAGACTGACGACATGCATCGGGTGTCGGACCGGGCAGAGAGGCGCGCCCGCGCCCAGGGGGGGCGGTGGCGGTGACCCCGGCACGGCCCACCACGCCGAAGGACGGGCACGGCCACGCCCGGTCGTCGGCAGCCGGATTGCGCGTCGGAGGGCGACAGCTGGCGGTCTCCACCGTGCTGCTGGTCGTCGTCGCCCTGCTCTGCGTCATCGGGCTCGTGATGGTCGGGACCGCTTCTTCGGTGATCTCCATCGCCACGTACGGCACCCCATGGGCGATCCTGATCAGGGAGGGCATGTGGATGGCCATCGGCGTCGTCGCGCTGGGGCTGGCCATGCGCGTCGACTACCGGAAGCTCCGGCGGTTCAGCCCCCTGCTGCTCCTGATCACCTTCGGGCTCCTCTTCGTCGTGCTGGTCCCGGGCCTCGGCGTGCACGTCCAGGGATCGAGCCGGTGGGTGGGCTTCGGCCAGTTCCGCCTCCAACCGTCGGAGCTCATGAAGCTGGCCCTCACGCTGTTCGCGGCCGACTTCATCTCCCGTCGCCTCGACGAGGACGCGTCGGACCGGCGCATCATCGGTCCGGTGCTCCTCGTCACGGGCTTCGCGTGCGTGCTGATCCTCGCCCAGCCCGACATGGGCACGGCGATGGTCCTCGGATGCATCGCGCTCGCCCTCCTGTTCGTCTCGGGCGTGCGGCTCGGTCCCGTCATGAAGGTGATGGCCGCCCTGGCGGGCCTCGCCGTGATCGTGGCGGTGGCCTCGCCCTACCGCCGGGCCCGGCTCCTCTCGTTCGTGGACCCTTCGGCACACGGCTCGGGGTCGGGGTACCAGGTCGTCCAGTCGCTCATCGGCCTGGGGTCGGGCCACCTGTTCGGTGAGGGACTCGGCGGCGGGCAGGAGCAATGGGGTTTCCTGCCCAACGCCCACACGGACTTCATCTTCTCGGTCATCGGTGAGGAGCTCGGCATCGCCGGTGCCCTCCTGGTGCTGGCGCTCCTCTGCGGCTTCTTGTGGCTCGGCATTCGGGCGGCGACGCAGTCGCCCGACCGCTTCGGGGCCCTGCTCGCGCTCGGACTGGTGGCCTGGGTGGGCGCGGAGACGCTGATCAACGTCGGAGCGGTCGTCGGTGTGCTGCCGGTCACCGGGATCCCTCTGCCGTTCATCTCGTTCGGCGGCTCGTCGCTGGTGATCACGATGGCGGCGGCCGGTGTGTTGATCAACGTGGCCCGCGAGGGCGAGGCCGCCGGCACCCTGCGGATCGCCGGGCCGTCTCGGGCTCGGACGAAGAACCGCAGCCGAGCCGCAGACGGGACGCACGGCGGTCACGGCGGTCACGGCGGGCATCGAGGCGCCGGGGCTGCGTCGACCCGCCGGCCGGCCGGCGCGGCCCGAGGTCGGTGAGCGCACGGCGCGGCACCGTGGTCGCGGGCGGCGGGACGGGCGGTCACATCGTCCCCTCGCTGCAGATCGCCCGCGCTCTCGTGGAGCGCGGGCACCCGGCGCACACCATTGAGCTCTACGGCTCGCGGCGGGGGCAGGAGGCCACCACCTGGCCGGCGCTCGAGTTCTCCTACACATTGCTGTCCGGACGCGGGCTCCGGCGGAGCATGCGCCCCGCAGCCTGGTGGGCCAACGCGGGAGCGGTGGTGGGGCTCGTGTGGGCCTGCGTCCGCGCCCTGGGCTCCTTCGTGGCCCGACGGCCGCGGGTGGTCGTCATCGTGGGGGGTTACGCGAGCTTCGCCGCCGGCCTCGCGGCGATCCTGACCAGGGTCCCGTTGGTCTCCGTGAACACCGACGCGGTCCCGGGTGCCGTCAACGGGCTGCTCGGCCGTTTCGCGGCGGCCAACGCCGTGGCCTTCGCCGGGACCGACCTGCCGCGGGCGCAGGTCACCGGCACACCGGTCCGCCCCGAGCTCGCCTCGCTGGACCGGTCGCCGGAGGGCCAGGCGCGTAGCAGGGAGGTGCTCGACCTGCCGAGCGACCGTGAGACGGTCGCCGCGGTGGGCGGCTCGCTCGGCGCGCTGCGGATCAACCGGGCGGTGGCGGATCTCGCGCGGGCCTGGGCCGGCTCCGGGGGGCGTGCGGTGTACCACGTCACCGGTCGGCGTGACTACGAGGCGTTCGCACCCTCGGCGGACGGTGCAGCGGACGGGGAAGGGCTCCGCTACCGCGTGGTGCCCTTTGAGGACCGGATGCCCGATCTGTACGCGGCGGCCGACGTGTGTGTGACGCGGGCGGGCGCCATGACGGTGGCCGAGTTGCTGGTGTCGGGAGTGCCGGCGATCCTGGTCCCTCTGCCCGGCGCCCCGCGGGACCACCAGACGCGTAATGCCGAGGCGCTGGTCGGCATGGGCGCGGCCGTGCACATCCCGGATCTCGAGTGCACCGGGGAGCGGCTCGCCGAGGAGCTCGACGCGCTGTTCGCCGATCCGGAGCGCCTCCGGGCGATGAGCGAGGCTGCCCGCGGGCACGCGTACCCCGACGCGGCGGCCCGCGTCGCCGAGTTGGTCGACGCCCATGCGCGCTGACGCCGACCTCTGGGAGCCGCTGGACCTCGCAGTGTCGCGGCGCATCCACGTGGTCGGCATCGGGGGGGCCGGCATGAGTGCGATCGCGCTGGTGCTGCGGGCGATGGGCCATACCGTCTCGGGCTCGGACCTGAAGGATTCGCCGGTGGCGGAGCGCCTGCGCTCACGCGGCATCTCGGTGGCGGTGGGGCACCGGCCGGAGAACGTGGCCGGCGCCGATGCGCTCACCTACTCGCCGGCGGTGCCGCCGGAGAACCCCGAGCTCGTCGAGGCGCGCGCCCGGGGGATCCGGGTCGTCCCCCGCTCCGAGATGCTGGCGGCCATCTGTGCCACGCGGCGCTGCCTGGCCGTGGCGGGGACGCACGGGAAGACGACGACCGCCTCGATGCTGTCACTGATCCTCGTGGAGGCGGGGCTGCGGCCGTCCTTCGTGATCGGGGCCGACGTCAACGAGATCGGCACCAACGCCGTCTGGGACTCGGGGGAGTGGCTCGTCGTGGAGGCCGACGAGAGCTACGGGACGTTCCAGGCCATCAGCCCCGACCTGGCGGTGCTCACGAACGTCGAGCCGGACCACCTCGACTACTACGGCACCTTCGAGGTCCTGCGCGCCGCTTTCTCCGACTTCGTGGCCGGCGCCGGCGGGGGGGCCGTCGTGTGCTCGGACGACCCCGAGGCGGCGGCCATCGGCCGGGAGCACGGCGCTCTCACCGTCGGGTCCGCCGCGGGGTCGACGTACGCCATCGATGACCTCGACGTGCAGCGCAGCTCCGTGTCGTTCAGCTTGCGTGGACCCGAGGGAGAGCTGGGGATCCTGCGCATCGGAGTCCCCGGCCTGCACAACGCCCGGAACGCCGCGCTGGCCGCCGTGGCGGCACTCCAGGCCGGCGCGCCCTTCGAGGCGGCGCAGACCGCCCTCGCCCGCTTCGCCGGCGTCACCCGCCGCTTCGAATTCCGTGGTGAGTGGCGCGGCGTCACCTTCGTGGACGACTACGCCCACCTCCCGACCGAGGTGCGGGCGGCCCTGGCGACGGCGAAGAGCGGCGGCTGGTCGCGCGTGGTGGCGGTGTTCCAGCCGCACCGCTTCTCGCGCACCGCTGCCCTGGCGACGCAATTCGGGTCCGCGTTCGGTGACGCCGACGTGCTGGTGGTGACCGACGTCTACAGCGCCGGCGAGCGCCCCGTTCCCGGAGTCTCGGGTCGCCTGGTGGCGGACGCGGTCAGGGCGCAGGACCCGAGGCTGCCCGTCACGTACGCGCCGGGCTGGGAGGAGTTGCGCCGCGCCGTCGGCCACGTGCTCCAGCCGGGCGACCTCTGCCTCACCCTGGGTGCCGGGGACCTGACGACGCTCCCGGACGACATGCTGGGGTCCCCGCAGTGGTGACGTCGGGCGTCGATCTGCGCGCCCTGGCCGGTGTGCTGGGCGAGCGGGCCTCACTGGAGCGGCCGCTCGGCCCGCTGACGACCTACGGCGTCGGGGGTCCGGCTGCGCTCTACGTCGAGGTCGAGGGACCGGCCGACCTCGAGGAGGTGCGTGCCGCCCTTCGTGAACGGGTCCCGGGGGACGGGCTCGCGATCTTCGTCATCGGGCGGGGTTCCAACCTGCTGGTGTCCGACGCGGGCTTCGACGGGATCGTGCTGCATCTCGGCAGTGGATTCGCCGGGCTCGAGCTGCCCGACGCGAGCGAGGGTCGCGGCGCGTCTCGGGTGGTGCGGGCGGGGGCGGCCCTGGCGCTCCCGGTGCTGGCCCGTCGGGTGGCCGACGCCGGTTGGTCGGGACTGTCGTGGGCCGTCGGCGTGCCGGGATCGGTCGGTGGGGCCGTGCGCATGAACGCCGGGGGCCACGGGTCGGACATCGCTTCGTGCCTCGTCCGCTACCGCTGGGTCGACCTCGTCACCGACGGCGGGGGGACCGACGACGTCGCCCGCCTGGCGTACGGCTACCGGTCCTCGTCGGTGACCCCCACGCAGCTGGTCCTCGAGGCGGACATCGGGGTCACGCCGGGATCGGTGGAGGCGGAGCAGGAGGCGGTGGCCGCCATCGTGAGATGGCGGCGGGAGCACCAGCCGGGTGGCTCCAACGCGGGCTCCGTGTTCACCAACCCCGAGGGCGACTCGGCGGGGAGGCTGATCGAGTCGGCGGGGCTGAAGGGGTTCCGGCTCGGGACGGCGCGCGTGTCGGAGAAGCACGCCAATTTCATCCAGGCGGACAAGGGCGGCCGCGCCGACGACGTCCACGCGCTCATGGAGCATGTGCGCGGCGTGGTCGCCGAGCGCTGCGGGGTGACGCTGCGCACGGAGGTCCGCCTCCTCGGTTTCGGTGACGGGAAGACTGGTGCGGTGCACGGAGCGCGGCGATGACGCCGGACGGTAGGGAGCCGGGGAAGGGCCGGCGTCGGGGTCGGGGCGCCAACCAACGCGGCCGCCACAACGCCGGGCGAGGCGGCAGCCGGATGGACCCGCGCATCTCCGCCCGCCGAACCGCCGTCATGAAGGAGCAGGGGCGGCGCCGGTTGCGTGTGCTCGTCATCGCCCTCGTGGGAACGGGCTGCCTCGTCGGCGCCTGGTTCCTCGTTCATTCACCGCTCTTCTCCGCCCGATCCGTGACGGTGACGGGGAACGTCCACGAGACCGCCGCGCAGGTGGAGGCCCAGGCTGGGTTGGCCGGTCACCCGCCGCTGCTCGATGTGAACACGGGTGCGGCGGCGTCCGCGATCGAGGAGCTGCCCTGGGTGCGCTCGGCCTCGGTGCACGTCTCGTGGCCCGACGGCGTGCACATCGAGGTGACGGAGGAGACGCCGCGCCTCGTCGTGAGCGAGCCGGGCGGCCGCTGGGAGTCCCTGAGCGCGGACGGCCGGGTGCTGAGCGTGTCGACCGCTCGGCCGCCCGGTCTGATCCTCCTCACCGTGCCGCAGGCCCCGGGGGCCCCGGGGAGCGTGGTCTCGGCCAGGGACGAGCCGGGGCTCCGCGTCGCGTCGTCCCTGCCCGCCTCCTTCGTCACCCAGGTGACGGCGGTCACGGTGGAGCCGGCGGGCTGGGTCCAGCTGGCCTTGACGACCCCGATCGTGGTCGACATCGGCTCGGCCGCCGAGCTCACCGCCAAGTACGAGGACGTTTCGTCGATTTTGGCGGGTGCGACCCTGCACAACGGCGATGTCATCGATGTGAGCGTCCCGGATGCGCCGACGGTGACGCTGGGGTGACCTAGGATGCTTGACCGGCCTGAACACCCCCCGTATGGTGGGGTCACGTTGCCGTACTGTGAACATCAACCTTCCCCAAAGGTTCAGGGATGGCTGATGGGTCGCACGTCCCCGGTGGCGGCTGGCGGTCCGTACCAGCGAGCGAATGGTCGGCGACCGACCCGAAGACGAGGGAGTTCATGACGACCGTGCCTTCCCAGGGCAACTACCTGGCAGTGATCAAGGTTGTCGGGATCGGAGGCGGCGGCGTCAATGCCGTCAACCGGATGATCGACTCGGGCCTGCGCAACGTCGAGTTCATCGCGGCCAACACCGACGCGCAGGCGCTGCTCATGAGCGACGCCGACCTGAAGCTGGACATCGGACGGCAGCTGACCCGCGGGCTCGGGGCCGGCAGCGACCCCGAGGTGGGGCGCCTGGCGGCGGAGGAGCACCGGCCCGAGATAGAGGAGGCGCTCCAGGGCGCCGACATGGTCTTCATCACCGCCGGCAAGGGCGGCGGCACCGGCACCGGCGCCGCACCTGTCTTCGCCGAGATCTCCAAGGGACTCGGTGCCCTGACGATCGGCGTCGTGACCCGCCCCTTCACCTTCGAGGGGCGGCGCCGTGCCATGCAGGCGGAGAAGGGGATCCAGATCCTCAAGGAGAAGGTCGACACCCTCATCGTCATCCCGAACGACCGCCTGCTCACCGTGTCCAACGACAAGACCAGCATGGTCAATGCCTTCAAGATGGCGGACGAGGTCCTGTTGCAGGGCGTGCGCGGCATCACGGACCTCATCACGGTGCCCGGTCTGATCAACACCGACTTCGCCGACGTGAAGATGGTCATGACCAATGCCGGCACGGCGATCATGGGCATCGGCTCGTCCATCGGCGAGGGGCGGGCGGCCAACGCGGCGCGGGCGGCGATCACGTCACCGCTGCTCGAGGCGTCCATCGAAGGGGCCCGCGGCCTGGTCCTCAACATCGCGGGTGGCTCGGACCTCGGGCTCTTCGAGGTCAACGAGGCGGCTGAGATCATCCACGCCGTCGCGCACCCCGACGCCAACATCATCTTCGGTGCCGTGATCGACGACAACATGGGTGACGAGGTGCGCGTGACCGTGATCGCCGCCGGGTTCGAGCGCTGGGATGACGGCGCAGGGTCCTCGAAGTCGGCCGACCTGACCGCGTCGATCTTCGCCACGCCCGAGCCGGTGGACATCTTCGCCGACGCCACGGGGTCCGAGGACGAGCTCGACCTGGGTGACGACGATTTCGACGTCCCCTCCTTCCTGCGCTAGCGACGAGGTCGCACAGCGGCTGACGGCCGTCCGGTTGCGCATCGAGCGCGCCGGAGGCGACCCCTCCAAGGTGCGGGTGGTCGCGGTCACCAAAGGGTTCGGGATCGATGCGGTGCGCGCGGCGCTGGACGCCGGCCTGCGCGACGTGGGTGAGAATTACGCCGCTGAGCTCGTGGCGAAGGCGTCGGGTGCGGTGCCCCACGGCGTCGTGTGGCACTTCCTCGGGGCGGTGCAGCGCAACAAGGTGGCGCGGCTGGCGCCGATCGTCGGGGTGTGGCAGAGCGTCGCCCGGGAGGCCGAGGGCGCCCGGATCGCCCGCTTCGCGCCCGGAGCCAGGGTCCTCGTGGAGGTCGAGACCACCGGCCTGCCGGGCCGCAACGGCTGTCCGCCGCCGCAGGTGGGCGACCTGGTGGCCCTGTTGCGTGATCTGGGGCTCGACGTGAGGGGCCTCATGACGGTGGCGGCACCGGGCGCGGCCGCCGCGCGGGCGGCCTTCGATTCGGTGGGGCGGTTGGCCGACCAACTGGGGCTGGAGGAGCGCTCGATGGGCATGACCGACGACCTGGAGGCCGCGGTGGCGGCGGGGACGACCATGGTCCGTGTCGGCCGTGCCCTGTTCGGCGACCGGCCTCAGCGCAACGCGGGGTGAGGCGGAGCCTGAGAGTGAGGCGGAACCTCTGGTCGAACCCGACGTCAGGCTCATGGGGAGCCTGACGGCCCAGAGACCGCCCGGCACAGGCACGGGAGGCCCGCCAGGGTTGCCGAGCAGGCACTACGCTGTCACTGGACAGGAGAAGGCATGTCACCCTCGTTCATGAAGAAGACCATGGTGTATCTCGGCCTGCTCGACGACGAGTACGACGAGTACGACGACCTGGAGGACCGGGCGCCGCGTGGGTTCTCGGCCGCCACGCGGGTCGAGCCCCGCACGCAGGACTACGAGCAGCCGGAGGAGTCCCAGTACAGCGGTGGCATGACCAGGGTCCGGACCATTCCCCGGGAGTCGGCCGTTCCCAGCCCCAGCCAGTCGAGGTCGGCACCGAGTAACGCGGCACCGCGGGCTTCGTCGGTGCGGGCCGTGCCGGTCGATACCTCCATCAGCCCGTCGGGGTCCGCGCCGTCGTCGGCCCGCGTGCACGTCGTGGCGCCGTCACGCTTCGGCGACGCCAAGGAGATCGCGGACCGCCTCAAGGACAACCGGCCGGTGATCGTGAACCTCCAGATGGCCGATCGCGACCTGCAGCGGCGGATGATCGACTTCTGCAGCGGTGTGACCTACGCCCTCAGCGGCGAGATGGAGAAGGTGGCCGACCAGGTGTTCCTGCTGGCGCCGACGAACGTCAAGGTCTCCGACGAGGAGCGTCAGCGCCTGGTAGAGCGCGGCTTCGGTCGCGACTAGACCCAGTACCCTCGCGGGCTGGTGAATATCTTCCATATCCTGGCGTGGCTGATCGAGGCGTACATCTGGTTGATCATGTTCCCGTACGCGATCCTGAGCTGGTTCCGGGTCCGGCCGGACACGGCGCTGTCCCGGATCCAGTACTTCCTGTATCAGGCGACGGAGCCCGTCCTACGCCCGGTGCGGCGGATCATCCGCCCGATGGCCGGGCTGGACTTCTCGTTCCTGGTGGTCATCCTGGTTGCGCAGATCGTGCTGATTCCGGTGCTGAGGGCCTGAGAGGCATAACTGGAATCACGAGAGGGGAAGGTTAGACTTCGCCGTCATGGATAATTCGCAAGCTCCCGCATCGATTCTCGACACGCTTCGCACCGTGGAGTTCCGCCTCGGTCTCAAGGGCTACAACGTCGATGAGGTCGATGAGTACCTGGACAAGGCGGCCCAGGAAGCGGAGGGGCTCCAGGAGCACGTCCGGCAGCTGAACGAGCGACTGCGGCAGGCGAGCGAGCGGATCGCCCAGCTCGAGCGCGAGAAGCGGGCCGCCCCGGCTGTGGCCGCCGCCGAGGGGGGTGCGGCCGCCACCGCGGCGGACACGGCGCTCTCCGACGAGACGCTGCAGCGCACGCTCCTGCTGGCGCAGAAGTTCGTCGACCAGACGAAGCGGGAGAGCGAGGCCGAAGCGGCGGCGGTCGTCGCGCAGGCCGAGGAGACGGCGAGGGCGGCCATCGCCGCCGCCGAGGCGACGGCGGCGCAGCTGCAGACTGAGACGCATCAGAAGCTGCGCGAGGAGGTGTCACGGCTGGAGTCCACCCGGACCGAGCTGGCGGCCGACGTGGAGAGCATGGCCCGGCACCTCGAGTCGGAGCGCAACCGCCTCCGGGGCGCCCTCTCCGAGATCCTCAAGTGGGTGGACGAGAACGTGCAGCCTGCCAACTCCCTCATGGGCGTCAAGCCCAAGCCGGTCCCGGCCGAGAAAGTGGGGGTCGAGCCGTCGTCGGCCGGCCCCCCCGAGGCGGACGACGGTGCACCGACCCTGAACCTCGAGAGCGCCCCCGGCGCCGCCGTGTCGGGGGCGCCCCGCCCGGTCTGAACATCTCCGGTTAGGGGCGAAGGCGGTATTGCCCCCGACCGTGCTGTCCGGTATCGTCACCCGCTCCCCGGACGAGGTCGTCGTCGGGGATGGCGGCCACGTCGCGTGGTCCGAAGGAGGGAACGATGACCCCAGCGAGTAAGGGCACCCAGGTCAAGCGGGTGCCCGGGTCGGGTTCGGCCTCGTCACGGGCTGGGAACAAAACCTCGTCCGCCAAGGTTGCTGCAACAGCCAAGAAGGCTCTCTCTCCCTCGAAGAAGAAGAAGGCAGCTCCCGTTGTGAAGAAGTCGACCACGGCCACCAAGAAGTCCACACCCTCCGCGAAGAAGACGGCGCCGGCAGCCCCGAGGAAGGCGGCCGCCCAGGCGGCCAAGAAGGCGGCACCGGCCAAGAAGGCCGCGACGGCCCCCAAGAAGACGGCGCCGGCAGCCAAGAAGGCGGCACCGGCCAAGAAGGGTGCTGCGCCGGCCAAGAAGTCGACGGAGAAGGCGGTCGCCAAGAAGGTTGCCCCGGCCTCGGGCCCGGCTGCGTCGCCGCCGGCCCGGACGACCTTCACGCCGAAGCCCAAGCCGCCACCACCCGTCCGGCCGAAGACGGGCCCCTACGCCAAGGACGTGAAGTTCCTCGAGGAAGTCCGGGAGCTGCTCCTGGCCGACCGGGCGATCTACCAGGAGCAGGCCACCTCGCTGCGAGCGGAGGCGGACTCCCTCGCCCTGGAGCGTGAGCCCGGCGACGTGCAATTCGACGAGGAGTCCGGTGAGGGTGGCACCGTCACGGTCGACCGTGAGCGGAACCTCGCGCTCTCGGGCCAGGCGGTGCTGGCCGTCGAGGAGATCGACGACGCCCTCAAGAGGATCACCGACAAGACGTACGGGTACTGCGAGCGTTGCTTCCAGCCCATTCCCAAGCCGCGCCTGCGGGCGCTGCCCTATGCCCGTCTGTGCGTGGCTTGCAAGAGCGGGGGACTGTCGCGGCGCTGACCCGCCCGCGGGTGCTGGCGTTTGCCATAGCCGCCGTCGTCGTGGTGGCGGATCGGGTGACCACGTCGCTCGCCCTCGATCATCTCCACGACGTTCGCCACCTCTGGGGGCCGGTAGGCCTGGCGATGACCTTCAACTCGGGGTTCGCATTCAGCCTGTTCAGCGGGAAAGCGGTCGCCATCACGGTGCTCCTCTGCATCGGTGTCGTGGTGCTCGCCTTCGTCGTGGCCCAGGTCCGCACGGTGCCACTGGCCATCGGCGCCGGGCTGGTGCTCGGGGGTGCCATGGGGAACCTGAGCGAGCGGATCGTCGGTGGACACGGCGGGCAGGTGCCCGACTTCATCACGATGGACTACTGGCCCACGTTCAACTTTGCGGACGCGTGCGTGACGGTGGGTGTGGTCATTGTGATCGCGACGCTCGTTTTCGGGGGCCGGGCCGAGCTGCAGCAGGGGAGGGCGCGGTGAGCGACCGGGCGGGGGACGACGAAGGCCCCGAGGGCGGAGGGGGCGGAGCGAGCGACGGGCGAGACCCAGGGCCGCCTTCCCCCCGGGCGGTGGAGGAGACGATCACGACGGAGGTGCCGGCCCTGATGGCGGGCCTCCGGGTGGATCGGGGAGTGGCCATGGTGGCCAACGTCTCGCGGAGCGTGGCTGCGGAGCTGGTCGAGGCCGGCCGGGTGCTCGTCGACGGCTCGCCCGTCGGGGTCGGGCGCCTTCTTCTACGTGAAGGAACCACGCTCACGGTGCTGTTGCCCGAAGCGGGTGCCACGGGGGTGGCGCCCGAGCCTGACGTCCGCTTCGAGGTCGTCTATGCGGACGCAGAGGTGGTCGTGGTGGACAAGCCGGCGGGGCTGGTCGTCCACCCGGGGGCCGGTCACCACGAGGGAACGCTGGTCGGTGGACTGCTCGCCCGCTTCCCGGACCTGGCCGAGCTCGTCTCCGCCGGGGTGTGCGCGCCGGACCGGCCGGGAATCGTGCACCGGCTGGACAAGGGGACTTCGGGCCTCCTCGCGGTGGCGCGGACTCCCGATGCGTACCGGGAGCTGGTCGGGCAGCTGGCGACGCGCACGATGGAACGGCGGTATCTGGCGCTCGTCGTCGGCGCTGTGGGGGACGAAAGGGGGGAGGTCGAGGCGCCGATCGGCCGCTCGGCCCGCACGCCCACCAAGATGGCGGTCACGGCGGGCGGGAAGCCGGCCCGAACCTCCTATGCCGTCGTGGAGCGCAGGGACGGGGAGGCGCCCACGACGCTGCTCGAGCTGGCCCTCCAGAGCGGGAGGACCCACCAGATCCGGGTCCACATGGCGGCCATCGGGCACCCGGTCGTGGGGGATGCGCGCTACGGGGCGCCGGACAAGCGACTCGGATCGGGACGCTTCTTCCTGCACGCCTTCAAGCTCGCGTTCACGCACCCGGGTACGGGCGCCCGCATGGAGTTCACGTCGCCGCTGGCCGAGGACCTGAGGGCCTACCTGGGGTAGGCGAGCGCCTCCCGGAGCCGCCAGGCCCCGAAGAGCGCCCGTCTGTCAGGCCGCCTGGTGGACGCCGAGCACGTCGGCGTCGAAGGAGAGCGCGGCCAGCGCCTCCTCCTCGGCCCGGCGCACCCGGCGCACTCCCACGCCGAGGCGCTCGGCCGTGGACTGGAGCGACGCAGGAGAGTCCCCGTCGAAACCGAAGCGAAGTCGGAGCACGTCACGCTGGAGGCCGGGCAGCCGCTCGACTGCTTCACGGACACTGTCGTAGACCAGGGCCTCCTCCACGTCTCCCACGAAGTCCGAGTCGTCGGGAGCGACCAACTCGCCCAGCGTGGTCGAGGACTCGACCGCAGCCGGCTGGTCGAGCGACGCAGTGACACGCGCCACGTCCTCGAGCGCCTCTCGCTCGTCCGCGGTCATACCGGTCGCGTCGTCGAGCTCAGCCACGGTCGGAGCGCGGCCCAGCGTGCTGGCGAGCTCTGACTTGGTCAACTCGAGACGCTGGATCTGCTCCCCGACCTCGAGAGGGATCCGGATGGTACGACCGTGCTGCTGGACCGCCCGTTGGAGAGCCTGACGGATCCACCAGGTGGCGTAGGTCGAGAACCGGAAGCCACGCTCCCAGTCGAACTTGTCGACCGCACGCATCAGGCCGAAGGTGCCCTCCTGTACGAGGTCGGCCATGTCGACACCGCGGTCCTGGTACCGCCGGGCCCAATGGACCACGAGCCGCAGGTTTGCGGCCACCATCTGCTTACGGGCCGCGTCATCTCCCGCCGCGACGCGCTTGGCCAGCTCGACCTGCTGTTCGTGGTCGGGCATGGGGAACTGGTCGAGATCGCGCAACATCAATCCCAACGTGTCCGACGTGCTCACCGCGCTCTTCATCTTGGCTCCAGACGCTTGTTGCTCACTCTCAGTCATACGTACCCGAAGGCTGCCGGTATCAACCTGACCGGTACAACCGGGACCGGGCTCCGATCATTCCATCGGGGTGTTCGGACCGAGTTGCATCCACCACCGCCCCGTGGTGGTCTACGGCTCATGCCCGCCCGTATGGTCTTGCTGAGGCACGGAGCCACGGAATGGTCCCTCAGTACTCAACACACGGGGCGTACGGATATTCCCTTGCTCGACGAAGGCCGTAGACAGGCCAAAGTGGCAGGTGAGATCATGCGCGAGCACGGCCTGGCGACGTTCGGGCTGGTGCTGACGAGTCCGCTCCGGCGAGCGGCGGAGACGTGCGCACTCGCCGGGTTCGCAGGCGAGGCCGAACCCGACCTCATGGAGTGGGACTACGGCGCCTACGAGGGGCTCACGTCGGCCGAGATCAGGCAGCAGCGGCCCGGCTGGACACTGTGGGACGACGGGGTTCCCGACGGCGAGCGGCTGGCGGACGTGGGCCGGCGCGCCGACCGGGTGATCGAGCAGGCCAGGAGTTGCGAAGGCGACACGCTGTGTGTCGGACACGGGCACCTCCTCCGCGTGCTGGCCGCCCGTTGGCTCGGGTTGCCCCCGGTGGCCGGGCGCCTCCTCCAGCTGCGGCCCGGGGGCATCAGCGTCCTGGGCTGGGAGTACGAATGGCCGGCCATCACGGTGTGGAACCGGGGACCGGGCTGAGGCCCTGAGGGGGCCTGGGAAGAGGGATCAGACGGGCGCAGCCACGTTGCCGCGAGCCCGGTCGACCATGTCGGCCAGGCTGTAGGACTGCAGGTGGGTGCGGATGGTCTCGCCGACGTCGGCCCAGACGGCCAGGAGGACGCACTGGCCCTCGTGGTCGCAGGCGCCGTTCTCGTGGGGCTCACCGAAGTCGCCGGCGGCGATGGGTCCGTCGACGGCGGAGACGATCTGCGCCAGGGAGATCTCCTCGGGTGGGCGGGCCAGGACGTAGCCGCCGCCGACGCCCCGCTTGGAGCGGACGAGGCCGGCACCCTTGAGGGCCAAGAGGATTTGCTCGAGGTAGGGCTGGGGCAGGCCGGTGCGCTCGGCGATATCCCGAACAGATGTCGGCGTCTCGGCTCCATGGAGCGCCAGTGAGAGCAGCGCCCGGCTGGCGTAATCACCCCGTGTTGAAACCCTCACAGGAACGGATGCTACCGGCCCCCGGGTCGGTACCGGGGGTGCCTGGGTCGTAGGGTGTGCCCCTGTGAGCGATGGCGCGGCGGCCCAGGCAACGGTGGGGGACCCCGAAGTGGGGGTCGAGAGGGCTGGAGTCACGCCCGAACCGCTTCTGCCCGACTGGGATGGTCCGTGCATCCATCGCGTGGTGCCCACCCTGCTCAGCGAGCTGGCCCACCCGGGGGACACACCTCTTCCCTCATGGTTCCCGGCGCCGGTGGCGGAGGCGCGCCAGATCGTGCTCCTGGTGATCGACGGCCTGGGTGCCGAGCAGCTGCAGGAGCGCAGCGGGCTTGCTCCCGTGCTCACGTCGGGCACAGGTGGGTCCATGACGACGGTCGCCCCCAGCACGACCGCATGCGCCCTGACGACGCTGGTGACGGGGAAGGTGCCTGCCGAGCACGGTGTCGTCGGCTACCGGGTGGCCCTCGAGGGCGAAGTCATGAATGTCCTCCAGTGGTCGGTCCGGGGTGCCGACGTCCGCGTGCGTGTGCCGGCGCCAATATTCCAACCGTTCGAGTCCTTCCCCGGCTCGACTGGTCCCGTGCCGGTGGTCACGCGCCACGACTACGGGCCCACGGGGTTCACCGCGGCGCATCTCGGCCCGGCGGAGCTGCACCGCTGGCACACGCCGGCCGGGCTCGTGACGGCCGTGCGCGAGCTTGCCGGCGCGGGCAGACCTTTCGTGTACGCCTATTACGAAGGCATCGACAAGGTCGCCCACGCCCAGGGGCTGGGTCAGTACTACGACGACGAGCTCCGTGCCGCAGACCGCCTCGTGGGTGACGTCCTCGGCGTGCTGCCACCCGGGGCGGTCCTGGTCGTCACCGCCGATCATGGCCAGGTCGACGTCGGCGAATCCGTCGAGGTGCTCGGCCCAGAGATCATGCAGGACGTGACGCTCATAAGCGGCGAGGGAAGGTTTCGCTGGTTGCACGTTCGTCCCGGTTCGAGCGAAGCACGTCGCAGAGACAGCGTCCTCGCTGCACGGCGACGTGGCGTGGGTGCGGACCAAGGAGCAGATCGTCGACGAGGGATGGCTCGGTGGCGTGCCGTCCGCCACGGTGGCGGCACGTCTGGGCGACGTCGCCCTCGTGCCCTTTGCGCCGACGGCGTTCCTCGACCCGGCGGACACCGGTGAGCTCCGCCTCAAGGCCCGCCACGGCTCGCTCACCCCCGCCGAGATGTTGATCCCCCTGCTCGGTTGGCGTTCTCGTGATTGAGCGCAGCTGATGGCAACATGGGGCCGTGGTCGAGGACGCGCCGACGCGCGGGGACGGGGATCCCACGGGTACGGAGGGCACCATGAGTGACGCGACGAATGAGACGAATGACATGGCCGGGAGCGACGTCCCGACGGGTGGGTCCGATTCCGGTGTGATCTCCCCCGATGAGGTCCTGGGGTCCGCGAGCAGGGACGGTGACGGCGAGGAGGGGGCGACGGAGTCGGTCAACGAGCCGGCCAAAGTGCTCCGCATCGGGTCCATGGTGAAGACGCTGCTCGACGAGGTGCGCGCGGCACCGCTCGACGAGAAGAGCCGCGTGCGGTTGCGGGAGATCTACGAGCAGTCGATCCGTGACCTCGCCGAGGGACTGTCGCCGGACCTGGTGGCTGAGCTCGCACGGATGGCCCCACCCTTCGACGTCGAGGCGCCGAGTGACGCCGAGCTGCGCATCGCACAGGCCCAGCTGGTCGGGTGGCTCGAGGGGCTGTTCCACGGCATCCAGGCCACGTTGATGTCGCAGCAGATGGCGGCACGGGCCCAGCTCGAGGAGATGCGCCAGCGGGGACTGCCGACCGCCGGCGAGACGGGGCGCACCGGGGCGTACCTGTGACCGCCACCGCGTCGACGGGGCGATTCTGATGGACGTGACGGCCGGGCCGGCCGGGCCGACCGGGCCGGACGAGGCGGGCGCAGGCGGCGCAGGGCCCGGCGGGCCACCGTCGTTCCCGGGCAATGCCCCTCCACCCCCTCCGGGGGCGCCGCCGGCTGCACCACCCCCGGCTCCACCCACATCTGGCACGGGCAACGACCGCGGTGCCGGTGGGGGACCTCCCACGTTCCCGACCCAGACGCAGGCCGGCTACCCGTCGCCCGGCTCCCCGCGGACGCCACTGGGCGAGGCCTACGCCACCTGGGGCATCAGGGTCGGGGGCTACCTGATCGACCTCGTCATCTTCCTGGTCGTGCTCGTCGTCCTCTTCGTGCTGTTCCGGCACAGCCACGCCCTCAATGTGCATCTCATGGCCCGGCGGGGGACCCGGCGGCGGAACTTCTCGGCCGTGCCGTTCCTGATTACGGGCGTGCTCTACGTCGTGTACGGGACGCTGCTCTGCGGATCTCCCCGGGGCCAGACGGTGGGGATGATGGCGGTCGGAGTCCGGGCGGTCCGCGACGAGTCCTTCGCGGTCCTCGGGTACGGGAGGGCGTTCGCCCGGGCCGTCTTCGAGGGGGTGCTCCGCCTCATCAACCTTCTCTTCTTCCTGCTCGGCCTGATCTGGATCCTCGACATGCTGTTTCCTCTCTGGGACACAAAGCGGCAGACCCTTCATGACAAGGTGGCCGGATCGGTGGTTCTCCGGGTCCGCCCGGCGGGCTAGATTGCTAGGTCCCGGAGAGAATCACACCGGTGTAAGTTCAACGTGGCGAAAGGAGGGCCGGTGTCGGAGCGGTCGTTTACGCATCTGCACACCCACACCGAGTTCTCCATGCTCGACGGCGCTGCCCGGGTCGGAGATCTCGTGGCGGCCGCGGTGGCCGACGGTCAGCCCGCGCTCGGAATCACGGACCACGGGAACATGTACGGGGTTCTCGACTTCTACAAGGCCTGCCGCGACCAGGGCATCGTCCCGATCATCGGCACCGAGTCCTACATGGCCGCCGAGTCCCGCCACGAGCGACCCGTGCGCCGCGGACGGGTGGACGACACCGGGGGTGACGTCGACGGCGGGCAGAAGCTCTACTACCACCTGACTCTCCTGGCGGAGACGGTCCAGGGTTACCGCAACCTGATGCAGCTGTCCTCGGCCGCCTACCTCGAGGGCTACTACTACAAGCCCCGGGTGGACTGGGAGCTCCTCGAGCGCCATCACGAGGGTCTGATCGCCACGACCGGATGTCTCGGCGGCGTCGTGCTCCAGGCGCTGCTGTCGGGCAATGTCGAGGAGGCCGAGCGGCGAGCGGCGAAGCTGCAGGACATCTTCGGGCGGGACAGTCTCTTCGTGGAACTGCAGGACCACGGCATCGCCGACCAACACCGCACCAACCCCCAGCTCATCGAGATCGCTCGACGGCTGAACGCGCCGCTGCTGGCCACCAACGACAGCCACTACACCCACCGCGAGGACGCGGTCGCCCACGACGCGCTGCTGTGCGTGCAGACGGGTGCGCTTCTCTCCGACACCAACCGCTTCAAGTTCGAGGGAACCGAGCACTACCTCAAGACGGCGGGTGAGATGCGGCACCTGTTCCGGGATGTGCCCGAGGCCTGCGACAACACGCTGCTCATTGCCGAGCGGGCCGATGTCCAGATTGAGCTCGGAAAGCCGAGTCTGCCCGAGTTCCCGGTGCCGGACCGGTTCACCGGTGACACCTACGAGGAGCGCGCGCTGGCCTACCTGCGCGATCTCACGATGGAGGGAGCGCGGCAGCGGTACGGCCCGTCCCTGCCACCCGAAGTGGTGGAGCGGCTCGACTACGAGCTCGGGGTCATAGGGAACATGGGCTTCGCCGCCTACTTCCTCGTGGTCTGGGACCTCATCCGCTTTGCCCGCGAGTCGGGCATCCGGGTCGGCCCCGGGCGCGGATCGGCCGCTGGGTGCTGCGTCGCCTACTGCCTGCGCATCGTGGACCTCGACCCGATCCGGTACGACCTCCTCTTCGAGCGGTTCCTGAACCCGGGCCGCAAGCAGATGCCGGACATCGACATGGACTTCGACGAGCGCTACCGGGCTGACGTGATGCGCTACGCGGCGGAGAAGTACGGCAGCGACCGAGTGGCCCAGGTGATCACCTTCTCGACGATCAAGGCCCGGGCCGCCGTGCGGGACGCTGCCCGGGTGCTCGGGAAGCCCTATGCCGTGGGCGACCGGATCGCCAAGGCCATGCCGCCGCTGGTCATGGGCCGTGACACCCCACTCCGCGCATGCCTGACCAAGACCGACGGGCACGAAGAGGGCTTCGCCGCCGCCGCGGAGCTGCGGAGCATGCGTGACGAGGACCCCGACGCCAAGGAGGTCATCGACGTGGCCCTCGGGCTCGAAGGACTGCGCAGGCAGGACGGGATCCACGCCGCTGCGGTGGTGATCTCCCGGGACCCCTTGACCGACTACCTGCCGGTGCAGCGCAAGCCCGATGCGGGCGGCAGTCCGGAGGACGCGCCGATCGTCACCCAGTACGAAATGCACGGGGTCGAGGACCTCGGGCTGCTGAAGATGGACTTCCTGGGGCTGCGCAACCTCTCGGTGATCGAGCGGGCGCTCGACCTCATCGAGGGGAACACCGGCGTGCGACCCGACATCGACGACGTGGCGCTCGACGACGAGAAGACGCTCGAGATGCTGCGACGGGCCGACTCCATCGGGGTGTTCCAGCTCGAGGGCGCCGCCATGCGCCAGACCCTCCGCTCGTTGGCGCCCACCAGCTTCGACGACGTCGCCGCCCTGGTCGCCCTCTACCGGCCCGGGCCGATGGCGGCGAACATGCACCGCGACTACCCGGAGCTCAAGAACGGACGCAAGGAGCTCACGTACCTTCACCCCGACATCGAGCCCATTCTCAAGGACACCTACGGGCTGATGCTGTACCAGGAGTCCGTCATGCGGGTGGCTCAGAAGTTCGCCGGCTACACCCTCGAGGAGGCCGACAACCTCCGCAAGGCCTGCGGCAAGAAGATCAGGGCCATGATCGCCGCGGAACGGGAGAAGTTCGTCGCGGGGTGCGTGACCGAGGGGTACGGCGAGGCGCTGGGCACACAGCTCTTCGACATCATCGAGCCCTTCGCCGACTACGCCTTCAACAAGTCGCACTCCTACGGCTACGGCCTGGTGGCGTACCAGACGGCATGGCTCAAGGCGCACTACCCAGTGGAATACATGGCGGCGTTGTTGACGTCAGTCAAGGACAACAAGGACAAGACCGCGGTGTACCTGGCCGAGTGCCGGGCCCGCGGGATCGATGTGCTGGTGCCCGACGTCAACCGCTCGGTGGCCGAGTTCGCGCCCGATCGCACCGGCGACCGGGAAGGGCCGGCCATCGTCTTCGGACTGGCCGCCGTGCGCAACGTGGGGGAGGCCCTGGTAGAGCGGATCGTGGCGGAGCGTGACGCCAACGGGCCGTTCGGAGACGTCTACGACTTCTGCCAGCGGGTCGACCCCGCCGTGCTGAACAAGCGCACCATGGACTCGCTGGTGAAGGCCGGGGCCTTCGACTCCTTGGGCCACACCCGGCAGGGCCTGTGCCTGGTGCTCGAGGAGATCGTCGACCGGACGCTCGAGCGGCGCCGGGAGCACGACCTGGGGATCACGTCGCTCTTCGCCGCGTTCGAGGAGGAAGAGCAGAGCGACCCGGGATGGGGGGCGGCGAAGGTAGCCATCCCCAACACCGAGTTCGACAAGGGCCAGCGCCTCTCGTTCGAGAAGGAGATGCTCGGCCTCTATGTCAGCGACCACCCGCTCATGGGGTTCGAGCAGGCGCTGGCCCGTCACACGGACTGCAGCCTGTCGGACTTGCGGGAGGAGGACCCCGGGGCGGGCGACCGTGCGCCCGTGCGCTCGGTCGGTGGCGTGGTCACGGACCTCCGCCGCTCGTACACGAAGAAGGGCGATCTGATGGCCCGGTTCGTGCTCGAGGATCTTCAGGCCGCCATGGAGGTCTTCGTGTTCCCCAAGACCATGGCCGACTACGGGGGACTGATCGAGAACGACTCGATCGTGGTGGTGCGGGGCCGGCTCGACACCCGTGAGGACGAGCCCAAGATCGTCTGCATGGAGGTCACCCGGCCGCTGCTCGAGCGGGGCGAGGAGGACCTCCACATCACGCTGCCCCTGGGTGTGCTCACCGACGCCAAGGTCGACGGGCTCAAGGACGTGCTGAGCTGTCACCCCGGCCCTTCACCGGTGCTGCTCCACATCGGTGCCAAGGTCCTCCGCCTGCCCCCCGAGTTCAACGTCGACTGCCGAAACGGGCTCGTCGGCGAGCTGAAGCGGCTGCTCGGACAGAGTGCGGTCCTGTCCTAAAGAAAGTGACGTCCACGTCATTATTGTGCTTTGACCAGGTATGATGGGCCCACTCCGGGGCCTATTCGGGCACTCGGAGCCCGCCACCGGTTGGGAACGCGCCGAGCGAAGCCAGTAGACTCACTCCATGCCGATCGTAGTGAGCACCAAGGATTGCACTGCGCTCAGCGACGCTGAGCTGGTCGAAATGGCGGATCTCTGTGCGGACCGGCCACCCGGGTTCGACATCGGCTTCCTCTCGAAGGAACGGGAGGCCTGGGTGCTCATCACCCAGGCCCGTGAGGGCAACAAGCTCCGCGGCTACTCGTTCTGCACCCTGGAGCGCATCGGAGGGACGCCTTCCCTCCTGGTCGGGCTGGCACTGGTCGATCGCACCTCGCGGGCCGAGGCAGCGCTGAAGGGGATCATGGCGGACCAGTACCGGCGCGCCCTCCTGGCGTTCCCTGACGAGGATGTCCTCCTCGGGACCCGCCTGCTGTCGCCGGAGGGCTTCCGGGCCTTCTCCGGCCTCCAGGACGTCGTGCCCTTCCCTGACCACAAGTCCTCTGGCGAGGAGAGGGCGTGGGCCCGGCGACTCTCGAAGCGCTTCGGTTGCGAGAGCAAGCTCGACGACCGCACCTTCGTCCTGAAGGGTGACGGGTCCGTCATCGGTGGCCTGGACTTCTTCGCGCCCAAGGTGAAGATCCCTGAGGGGGTCGAGACGCACTTCTCCGCCTTCGACGCCGACAAGGGAGACCGTCTCGTTGCCTTCGGCTGGGCGATGGCCGAGGACCTCGCCGGGGGCAAGCTCGGTCGCTGAGCAGGCCGAAGCGGTCCCGCTCCTCACATCGCCCGCGCCGGCTGCGTCGACGCGTCTCGGATCGATCTGCCGGCCCGGCGCCGGTGGACGAACCGGGCCGCCCCGGTGGCGCAGAGATGCAGTGGGGGCGTCAGAGCCATGCTGATGGACTGGGACCGGTCGAGTGAGACGTAGGGGCCTGTCGAACGTGTGACCGGCGTCCTCCATTGCCGGGCCCACGTGGCCGGGGAGGCTCCCGACCACGACCAGGCGTGCCGCTGTGGTGGGTCGGGGGCAACCCCGCAGTGTCCGCCAGGATCGCGGCGGGTCTGGGCCCGTACCCGAACCAGCATCCGATTGGAGCCCTCCTCGCCCATGTGGGCGGCGACCGGCGCGCGAGTTCCGTGTCAGCAACAAAGGACGGGATGTCCTCGAGCCTGCTGCATTTCGGCACTCACGCCACTCTGCCTGGCCCGGGGCCTCCGGCGTGTTGGCGTCGACCATTTCGGATGGGGAGACGGATGGTGGGTACGGCGGTCGGGTCCATTTGTCGTACGTCTCCGCATCGGCGGAGAACGGCCAACGCCATTCCACCGGCCGCGGGATCGAGATCAGCCCCGCGGCAGCACGGCCGCGCACACCTTGTAGCAGTGGCCGTCCCGAGGGGGGCTGACGGTCACCAGTAGGTACTGCGGCTCGAACCCGAGCGCCGTGGCCAGGCTCTTTCCACTGAGGCGCTCGCGCCGTGCCGCATCGAGCGCACGGGCGGCGTTGCGGTCCTCAACGGGGAGCCAGACATCGTCGCGGTCCCACCCGAAGCGGACCCAGGTAGTGCCGTCGGCCTGACGCCGGATCAGCTGGGGTCTCCGGGTGGGCTCTATCAGCGCCACCGACGGTCGGAACCCACGGAACTCCCAGTAGGGCGCAGAAGGCCCGGGGAAGCCGAGCAGCGGGCCGTCGGGAGTGGCCACGAGACGCCGCAGGAGCTTGCGCAAGTGGCGGCCCCGCAGCGTGCCGACGTGGCGGGGGAGGTCGGCGACGGTGGTGGCCTCGGGCTGGGCGAGGTCGTCGCGCTCTGGATCTGCGGCCAGCGTCACCTCGACCACGTCGAAGGTGCTGATGTCGGGCTCGTGGCCCTCTGGCCACGGCACCCGCACGCGCATGACTGTGCGTGTCGCCAGGTCCACGACGGTCGTGTCCTCCGTCGTGGAGGAGAGGACCAGCAGGTGCAGCGTGGAGCCGCCCGCGGTGGGCACCCGCTCCTTGCGGCGGGCCGAGCGCCGCAGGAGGCGCGACGGGTCGGTCGTCGTCTCGGAGGAGCTGCCTCGGCCGGAACGACGGATGCCCGTCGAGGTGCCGCCGCCCGCTGCCGGTTCGCCGGGGGTCCCGTGCACGACCCCGGTGTCGCCGCCACTGCCAGCCCCGCCTCCGGCTCCGGCCTCACCTGCGGCCCCGGCCTCACTCATGCGACGAGGTCCTCCAGCTGCTCGGCCAGCGTCTCGACGTCCGCGGCAGGCGTCCGGCAGGAGCGCGCCTGGCAGACGTAGGCCAGACCCGGCTCGGTCGGTCGCCCTTCGAAGAGCGGCCCGGCGTCAGGCTGGCCCCACGCGAGGACGGCGGCCGGGAGCCAGCGCCGGCGAACCTCGGCGACCAGGTCCGGCCGGTCTCCGGTGACGACGATTTCATGGCGCCCGTTCCACATGGGTAACGCCGCCACCAGGTCGGCGAGCGCAGCGGCATGCCGGTCCAGGAGCGCTCGGGCGAGGGCGATGGTGCGGTCCACGGCCTCGTCGAGCCGCGCATCATCGGCGAATGCGTTGGCGCGCAACAGGGCCGTGACGGCGATGGAGTTGGTCGCGGGAACGGCACCGTCGAAGAACTCCTTCGGGCGGACCACCAGCGCCTCGGCATCGCTGCCCGTCGTGAAGAAGCCGCCCGACGCCTCGTCCCAGAACAGGTCGAGCAGCTGGGCGCTGACGCCGAGCGCCCGCTCCCGCCACAGCGCCCGGCCCGTCCATTCGGACAGGCGCAGGCAGGCTTCGACCAGCCAGGCGTGGTCGACCGCCACGGCGAGATGGCGGGCGCGCCCGCCCTGCCAGCTGCGCATCAGACGGCCGCCCGAGTACATGGACGCCCAGAGGAACTCGCAGATCTCCTCGGCCCGCTGGCCGTAGCGGGCCATCCCGGTGGCCGACGCGACCTCGGCCAGGGTCGCTGCGGCCATGGCGTTCCACTCCGTCAGCACCTTCTCGTCCCGGGCGGGTTGGACTCGCTGGGCCCGGGCCGCCGCGAGAATCGACCGTGCCTCCTCCACGTCCGAGGGGCGCTCCAGCGGCGCCCCGACGGGGCGCGCCGGGATGGACCGACCCTCCCAGTTGCCCCGTGCGGTGATCCCGTACCACTCGGCCGCAGGCCCGACGAGCGGCGCAGGCAGTAGCTGCCGCAGCTCGTCGAGGGTGAAGGTCGCATGGGCACCCTCCACCCCTCCGGCGTCGGCGTCGAAGGACGAGTAGAGGGCACCTTCCGGCGTCGACAGGTCGCGCAGGACGAAGTCCAGGGTCTCCGTGACGACGCGGAGATAGTCCCCATGGCCCGTGGCCTGCCAGGCGTGGAGGTAGGCCCGGCTCAGCAGAGCCTGGTCGGTCAGCATCTTCTCGAAGTGGGGCACGAGCCAGCGTGCGTCCGTGGAGTATCGGCAGAACCCGCCGACCAGGTGGTCGTAGATCCCGCCGGCAGCCATGGCATCGAGCGTCCGCAGCGCCATGTGCCGGGCGTGCTCCGCGTCGGGGCCGCCGTGACCGGCGCGCCGGAGGCACAGTTCGACGAGGGTGGGCCGGGGGAACTTCGGTGCCGGCCCGAAGCCGCCCCATTCGGGGTCGAAGCCGGCACTGAGCCCCGCCACCACCTGACCCACGAGGGCGTCGGGGTCGATCCCTACCGGGGCCGCCGCACCGATCAGGGGCCCGGCGGTGCCCGCCGCCGAGGCGCCTGCTCCCGGACCGTCTGCCGGCGCCTCGCTCATGGTCTCGGCCAGCCGCAGCTCCTTGCGCACGGCTCCCACCAGGGCGTCGGCCTGCGCGAGCACCTGCGCCCGCTTGCTGACCCAGGCCTCGCCCAGCGACTGCACGACGCGGCGGAACGAGGGCATGCCGTGCCGCTCCTGGGGAGGGAAGTAGGTCCCGGCGTAGAAGGGGCGTCCATCGGGGGCGCAGAAGACCGACATCGGCCAACCGCCCGAGCCCGTGAGCGCCTGGGTGGCAGCCATGTAGACCGTGTCGATGTCGGGCCGTTCCTCGCGGTCGACCTTGACCGAGATGAACCACCTGGCCAGGTCGGCCGCCGTCGCCGGGTCCTCGAAGCTCTCGTGGGCCATGACGTGGCACCAGTGGCAGGAGGCGTACCCGATGGAGAGAAAGATCGGCTTGTCCTCGTCACGGGCCCGGCGCAGGGCCTCGTCCCCCCAGGGGAACCACTCCACGGGGTTGTCGGCGTGTTGGCGGAGATACGGGCTCGTCTCGTCGGCCAGGTGATTCACGAGAGGGATGCTAGGGCCGTCCCCCGGTGGGGCGCCGCACGCGGCAGCGCCCGTGCAAGGCTCAGGCGATGGAGCTCGAACTGAGGGGAAAGACGGCGCTCATCACCGGTGGGAGCCGAGGCATCGGTCTGGCCATGGCCTCCAGGTTCGTCGAAGCCGGCGCGAACGTCATGATCACGAGCCGGACGGCGGAGGACCTGGCCGAGGCGACGGCGGGGCTGGTGGCGGCGGGTGCGCCCGGGGACCGGGTGGCCTGGGTCGCGGCCCACGTGGGCCGACCCGACGACGCCAAGGGCTGCGTCGCCGACACGGTGGCCCGCTTCGGCGGCCTCGACATCCTCGTGAACAACGCGGGCACGAACCCGTATTTCGGCCCCATGATCGACATCGACCTGGTCAGGGCCCAGAAGACGTTCGAAGTGAACCAGCTCTCGGTGCTGGTCTGGACGGCGGAGGCCGTCAGGGCGGGACTCCGCGGCTCGGTGATCAACGTCGCTTCGGTGGGGGGGTTGGGCGTCGAGCCGAACATCGGTTGGTACAACGTGACCAAGGCGGCCGTTCTCCACATCACCAGGCAGCTTTCCTTCGAGCTCGCGCCCGACATCCGGGTCAACGCGCTGGCGCCGGGCCTGGTCAAGACGAAGCTGGCGTCGGCCCTGTGGGAGGGCCCGGGGGAGGAGCGGATCGCCGAGCACATCCCGCTACGCCGGCTCGGCGTGCCCGACGACGTGGCCACGGCCGCACTCTTCCTGGCTTCGGACGCCTCGTCGTGGATCACGGGTCAGACGTTGGTCGTCGACGGCGGGACGATCACCCAGCCCTCTGGCGGGGTGGGCTGAGCATTTCAGCCGCTGCATGCCGTGTCACACATCCGTGCCCTGTCCCGTCTGGACGGGTAGTAGATACACGGAACGAAAGGTGGCGCACCATGGCCTATGTGCCCGTGCAGGACGAACCCAGAGGCATGATCCCCCGGCTGGCCCGCCGGTACACCAAGCGCCGTTTCGGGCAGATGATCGAGCCCACGGCGGCGGCATCGCATCACTCCGGCGTGCTCGTCGCCATGGGCAGCCTCGAGACGGCGGTCCAGCTCGGCTGGAAGAAGCTCGATCCCACGCTGAAGTGGCTGGCCATCCAGGCGACCGGGACCCAGATCGGTTGCTCGTGGTGCATCGACTACGGCTACTACGAGGGCATGCACGAGGGGATCGACCCTGCGAAGGTCAGAGCCGTGACCCACTGGCGAGCGAGCGATCTCTTCGACGACCGGGAGCGGGTGGTCCTCGAGTACGCCGAGGTGGCGACCTCCTGCCCGGCCGAGGTGTCCGAGCAGCTCGCCGCCCGGATCCGGGTCCACCTCAGTGATGCGGAGTTCGTCGAGCTCGCCGCATGGGTGGCGCTGGAGAACTTCCGGTCACGCTTCAACGCCGGCCTCGGTTTGCGCAGCCAGGGGTTCTCCGACACCTGCGAGATCCCCATGCGCGATGCGCCCGACGCGGATGTCCTTGCCTGACCCCGAGGCCGACGCCGCGGCGTTCGAGGAGTGGCGCTCGCTCCTGTTCGGCATCGCGTACCGCATGCTGGGCAGCGCCGCCGACGCCGAGGACGTGGTGCAGGAGGCGTGCGTCCGCTGGCTTCGGCGAGGCGACGAGCCCATCGAGTCGGTGCGCGCCTACGTGGTCACCATCGTCACGCGCCTCTGTCTCGACCAGCTCGATTCGGCCCGGGCGAAGCGCGTGACCTACGCGGGGCCGTGGTTGCCCGAGCCCGTGGTCGCCGACGGGACCGGGGCGGCTGAGCAGGCGGACTCCCTGTCACTTGCGTTCCTCGTGCTCCTCGAGGAGCTCACGCCCCTCGAGCGTGCCGCATACCTCCTCCATGACATCTTCGGCTATTCGTTCGAGGAGGTGGCCCGGTCGCTCGGGCGGACGCCCGCCGCCTGTCGCCAGCTTGGAGCTCGTGCCCGTCGCCACATCGAGGGGCGCCGTCAGCGCTTCGATGCGGACCTTCGCCACGGCCGAGAGCTGACGGACCGCTTCCTGGTGGCATGCGCCACCGGGGACCTCTCTGGCTTGCTCGACATGCTCTCGGACGACGTCGTGGTCTGGACGGACGGCGGGGGCAAGGTCCGGGCGGCCATGCGCCCCGTTGTGGGACCGCGGCGCAGCTCGCGTTTTCTGATGAACGTGGCCAAGAGGGTGCACGGCATGCCCAAGGCGGCTGTCCTCAACGGCCAGCCGTCGAGTGTCTTCGTCGACGGGGGCACGGTGGTGGCTGCGCTCGTCCTCGACGTCATGGAGGGCAAGATCGTGGGGGTGCGGGTCGTCTCGAACCCGGACAAGCTCAAACGCCTGAGCGCGCAGCTGGTGGGCGCCGGCCCCGCCGACGGTCCGGCTTAGGTCACTCCAACTCCCGCCGCCGAACCTTGCCCGCCGCAGTACGGGGGAGATCGTCGACGATCACCAGCTCCTTGGGCGCGGCCCAGGGCGCAATGGTGTCCACCACGATCTGTCGCAATTCCTCGAGAGAAGGCGCGTCGTCGCTGGGCACCACCCACGCGACGACGCGCTCACCCCATTCGGGGTCGGAGCGCTTCCACACGGCGACCTCGGCGACGGCCGGGTGCGCGATCAGGACCCGCTCGACGAGGTCGGGCCACACCTTTTCCGCTCCCGTCGTGATGACGTCGTCGATCCGGCCGGACACCACGAGCTTGCCGTCGGAGTCGAAGCCGCCTGAGTCCCCGGTGGCGAACCACGTCGATGTGCCGTCGGGTCCGACGACCCTCCCGTCCTCGCCGCCGCGGTAGCAGCGGAACAGCATGGGCGCCCGGATCAGGATCTCGCCTTCCCGATCCGCATCTGGCGCTTCAGGTCCAGAGGATGCGCGCTCGGTCGGTTTGAGGGCGATCTCCACTCCCTCGAGAGGCACGCCGTCGTAGACGAGGCCAGAGCCCGTCTCGGTCATGCCGTAGGTGGACACGACGTTGGGCGGCAGTGCATCGGGCGCCTTGCTGCCGCCCAGCAGCACGCAGGTGAAGACGGAGGGATCGAGCCTCTGCAGTGCGGTCGCCACCAGGGCCACGTGGGTGGCCCGTCCCGACCGACCCACCTGCTCGACGGTGTCCGCCTCGAATCCGGGCATCACCAGGAGGGGGGTTCCCGTGATGATCGACCGGGTCACGACCGAGAGCCCGCCGATGTGCGCCAGCGGCAGGCAGGCGAGCCACGAATGCCGGGCGGGGTCGATGCCGAGCCGCTCCGAGGTCGCCCGGGCCGACGCCGCGATGGCGTCATGGGTCAGCACGACCCCTTTGGGTTGACCCGAGGTGCCCGAAGTCGCGACGACCAGTGCGTCGCCCTCGGCCACCGGGATCCCGTCCTGCAGCGCGTGCTGCTCCCCGTCGGAGCCAACGATGCGGGTCGGACGGAGCGCGTCGAGCATCGTCGTGCGAGCGGCGGGGGGTAGGCGGGGGTCGAGGGGAGCGGCGGCGTCCCCGGTGTCCCAGATGGCCCGGAGCGCATCGACAAAGCCCATCCCACCAGGGAGGTCGAGTGCGACGAGTTCAGGCACCGGCCAGTAGCGTAGGGCGCCGTGCAGACCGTGGTCACCGGAAGTCCTCATGATCCCCTCGACGATCTTCGCCTCCTCCCGACGCCCGCATGGGAAGTGCAGGGCTCGTTCAAGGACATCCGCTACGAGGTGGCCGAGGGCATCGCGAAGCTCACGATCTGCCGGCCGGAGCGTCGGAACGCCTTCCGGCCCCAGACGCTCTTCGAGCTGACCGAGGCGTTCACCGCGGCCCGCGACGACCCGGATGTGGGGGTCATCATCCTCTGCGGGGAGGGGCCGGACGCCTTCTGCTCGGGTGGGGACCAGAAGATCCGGGGAGACGACGGTTACATCGGTGACGACGCCGTGGCCGAGCGGGGCATCGGACGCCTCAACGTCCTGGACCTCCAGATCCTCATGCGGCGGATCCCGAAGCCGATCGTCGCCATGGTCGCCGGCTACGCCATCGGCGGCGGCCACATCCTGCATCTGGTCTGCGATCTCTCCATCGCCGCCGACAACGCACGGTTCGGCCAGACGGGACCGAAGGTGGGGAGCTTCGACGGCGGCTACGGGTCCTCCATCCTCGCCCGGACGATCGGCCTCAAGCGGGCGAAGGAGGTGTGGTTCCTTTGCCGCCAGTACGGTGCAGAGCAGGCCCTCGACTGGGGACTCGTGAACGCAGTGGTGCCGCTGGACGATCTCGAGCGTGAGACGGTGGCCTGGTGCCGGCAGATGCTCACCCTCTCGCCGATCGCCTTGCGGATGATCAAGGCGGGTATGAACGCAGCTGACGACGGCCTGGCGGGCGTGCAGCAGCTCGCCGGCGACGCCACCATGCTCTTCTACATGACGGAAGAAGGGCAAGAGGGTAGGAACGCCTTCGTCGAGCACCGTGCTCCGGACTTCTCCCGGTTCCCTCGCCGCCCGTGAGCCCGCCGCTCAAGCTGTGGGTGGCGGGCGCGCGCCCCCGCACGCTTCCTGCGGCGGTCGTCCCCGTTGCCGTGGGGACTGCGGCTGGGTACCTCTCCAGCGGCCGGTTCGTCATCACCACACCACAGATCTCCGGTGCCTGCCACGCCGCAGCGTGCGCCAACTTCGACCGCCAGCTGTCGTGGCTCAACGCCCTCCTGGCCCTGATCGTCGCCTTGGGCATCCAGGTGGGGACGAACTACGTCAACGACTACGCCGACGGGGTCCGGGGGACCGACGAGCACCGGGTCGGGCCGGTCCGCCTGGTGGCGGGCAGGCTGGCCACCGTCCGGGAGGTCAAGGTCGCTGCACTCGTTTCATTCGGGGTGGCCGGTCTGGCCGGCCTGGCATTGGCGGCGCGCGTCACCTGGTGGCTCATCCCGCTGGGTCTGCTGTGCGGCATCGCAGGATGGGCGTACACGGGGGGCCCGAGACCGTATGGCTATCTCGGATTCGGCGAGCTGTTCGTCTTCGTCTTTTTCGGTCTCGTCGCAACGGCCGGCTCGGCGTACGTGCAGCATGCGCCGTTCGTGATCTCGTTCGGGGGCCACCTGTTCGCGTATAACTACGACTGGGGGTTCGTGCTGTCGGCCGGCGTGCCCGTGGGGTTCTTGGCAGCGGCCCTCCTCGAGGCGAACAACCTCCGCGACATCGACACTGACACGGAGTCAGGCAAGAAGACTCTTGCCGTGCGCGTCGGGCGGCGGGCCGCAGGTTTGCTCTACTGCTTCACCCTGATCGGCGTGGCGCTCTCCATCGGCATCCTGCACAACTACCGTGCCTGGTCGCTGATCGCGCTGGCGGCGACGCCGCTCGCCGTCTACCCGGTACGGCTCGCGCTCGGTGACCGAAGCGGCAGGGCGCTGCTGCCGATGCTGGGGGCGACCGCCCGGCTCCAGATCGTCGCCGGCGCGCTCCTCACGGTTGGGTTGCTCATATGAGGCCGGGCTCCACCGCGTCGAGCCAGTGATCCACTATCCGCGAGGCCTGATCGGGTTGGGAGAGGTGTACCGCATGACCGCCGCCCGGGACGAGAGAGGCAACCGCCCGCGGCACCAGGCGAGCAATCCTGAGCGCGTGCGAGGCGAAGCGGGTGTCGTCGGCTCCGGCCATGGCCAGGACCGGGCACGTGAGCGTCGTGAGGCGGTCCCAGAGCGGCTCCTGGGTGCCGGCCCCGCACAGGCGCAGGCTCGAGGCGAGGCCGGATGCGCTATTGCGGCGGCGTTCCGACCGCTCCGCGGCGTCCGTGGATGCGAGTCGATCGAACATCGGACCGGCCAGCCACTCGTCCAGGAAGCCGTCGACGTCGCCACTGGCGCCGAGCTTGTCCGCCAGTGCCTCGTCGGAGAGACGTCGGCGCGCCCGATCGGCCGGGTTCTCGATCCCGCCGGTGGCGCCGACGAGCACCGCTCGGCTCACGCGCAGACCCGTGCCGGTGATGACGTGCAGTGCGACCCGAGCGCCCAGCGAGTAAGCGAAGATGTCGCAGGGTTCATCGCCGATGGTCGTCCGGACCGACTCCGCCACGAGGGCGGCGGTCTCCGGCAGGTCCGCCTGCACCGAGTCGGATCCGGCGTGGCCGGGGAGGTCGATGGCCACCAGCGAGTGGGATTCGCCCAGGTGCGCGCCGAAACGGCCGAAGAGCCGCCCTGTCTGTGTGAAGCCGTGCAGCACCACCAGGGGTGGACCCGAACCGCGCACCTCGACATGGAGTGGCACGCCGGGTGAGCGTACAGGCCACCTTCAGCGCGACCCTGGTCGACGAGTGGACACGACTCGGGGTCACCGATGCGGTGATCTGCCCCGGCTCGCGGTCGACTCCTCTGGCGCTGCCCCTGGCGGAGCGACTTCGTGCCCACGTCAGGCTGGACGAGCGGAGTGCGGCCTTCTTCGCGCTCGGTCTGGCCATGGCGACGGGAAGGCCGACGGTGATCTGTGTGACGAGCGGCACGGCCGCAGCGGAGCTACACCCCGCTGTGGTCGAGGCCCACCACGCACGGATCCCGCTCATCGTCTGCACGGCGGACCGGCCGCCCGAGTTGCACGACGTCGGCGCACCTCAGACAATCGAGCAGACGGGCCTCTTCGCGACTGCCGTGCGCTGGGCGCACACCCCGGGAGTGCCCGACGAGGGTCAGCAGGCCACCTGGAGGCCGTTGGCGGTCCAGGCCTTCGTCGAGTCGCTCCATGGAGCAGCGGGTCCGGGCCCGGTCCACCTCAACCTCGAGTTCCGCGAGCCTCTGACGGGCTCGGCGGGGGAACTCCCGGCGCGCCCAGGCCCTCGTGTCGTCGTCCATGACGAGCAGGGGGTCTCCGCGCTGTCGGAGCCCCTCCGGGGCCGGGGGATGATCGTCGTCGGTGGCCTGGCGCCCAGGCCACCGGAACCCGCCCGGGTCCTGGCGCTGGCCGAGCGGCTCGGGTGGCCCGTCCTGGCCGATCCGCGGTCAGGAAGCAGGATGATCGGGACGATTGCAGCCGCCGATTCGATCGTCCGCACCCACCCCCTGCTGCCCGAGTGCATCGTCGTGCTGGGCGCGCCATGGCTCTCCAGGGCCCTCGGTGAGTACATCTCGGACGCCTCCGCGGCCGGAGCGAGGGTCGTGGTCGTCGATCCGTGGCGGCAGTGGGCGGATCCGCTTCGCGTGGCGACGGAGTTTCACTTCTGCCCGGTCGACCCGTGGCTCACGGCGGCAATCGGGGAGGCGTCCCCTTGCGATCCGGAATGGCTTGGGTCGTGGCGGTTGTGGGAGGAACGGGCGCAGGCCGCCATCACGGGAGTGCTCGGGACCGACCTCAGCGAGCCTCAGGTCGCCCGGACCGTCCACCGCTACGCGGCGGAGACCGGATCCACCCTCGTCGTGTCGGCGTCCATGCCGATCCGCGATCTCGAGTGGTACGCCGCCGCCGAAGCCACCGCACCGCGGGTCTTGGCCAATCGAGGCGCCAACGGAATCGATGGTGTCGTGTCGACGGCGCTCGGCGTCGCGGCATCAGGTTCGGGCTGCCCCACGGTGGCGCTGTTGGGTGACCTGGCGTTCCTCCACGACGTCTCGGGCCTCGTCAACTTGCCGGAGCTCCCCTGCACCTTCGTCGTGGTCGACAACGGTGGGGGAGGGATCTTCTCGTTCCTTCCCCAGGTGGGTTCGCTGGAGACGGGAACCTTCGAGCGTCTCTTCGGCACGCCTCCCAGCAGCGACCTGGGCGCGGTCGCGCGCGGGTTCGGACTTCGTGTCCGCGATGTGGTCTCGTTGTCCGAGCTCGGACCTGCCTTGGGCGCGCCTGCGCCCGCGCTGGTCCGGGTGATGGTGCCGGGGCGGGGGGACAATGTCGCCCTGCACGACTCGATCAACGAGGCGGTCCGTCTCGCGCTGACGTGAAAGCCGGCGAGGGCGTGGAGGTGGAAATCCGTCCCGTGGGGCTCTTGAAGGTGATCTCCACGTTGGCGTCCCCGGACATCTTCCACCCCATCTCGTGGACACAGCGGTGATGCTGGTCGCAGAGCTCGACCAGG
>CAWGOJ010000006.1:0-133265 GCA_963824195.1 uncultured Acidimicrobiaceae bacterium
GGCAGTGCGCTGGGGGTGGCTCCTGGCCCCCCTCGGGCTGGGACTGGCGGAGGTCATCCGCTAGGACATTGCAGCCCCGGTTTCAAATCATTCCGCAGGTGCCGCCACCCGAGCGCTCCATGCGACCTCGCTCGCGGGCCCCGCCCCCGAGCCCAGGTCCTCCGTCTTGACGATCTTGGTGGCGCGGAGCGGATAGGGGTCCGGGTAGTCCACGACCCGGACGCCGCCCGTCGGCCGGAAGCGGCCAGACTCGATGACCTCGCGGGGGACGTAGGGGTCGCGCCCCATGCTGCGGAAGAGCCGCGCCGTGGGTTCCCAGATCGTGACCCTCTCGTGCCAGCGCAGGCGGTCGAGCTTGCGCAGGAGGATCATGAAGGTGACCAGCGTCCCCGCCAGGACGCCGACCACCAAGGCGCCGAGGACAGTGCCGCCGGGCAGGACGGCGATGAGCCCGACCAGGAGCAGCAGCAGGAGCAGGAGGCCGCTCCATTCGATCGCCGAGAGTGCTTGCCCGGTCGCCGCCTCTATGAGCGACCGGTCGATGTTCATGCTGATACAGAGGGCGACCATCTCCTTGTAGACCGCCTCCTGCCGGGGCCCCACGGGCTCGAGGGCGTAGACAGCGTCGATGAGGGCCAGGAGCGACGGCGTGGCCAGGTGGTAGTCGACCAGTCGATAGTCGATCTGGTCGGTCAGGTGGCTGTCGACCAGATCACGGATCCGGCGGCGGTCCTCGTCCCCGAAGACCGCCATCATCTGGTGGATGGAGAAGAGCGACGAGTTGCCCTTGGCCACCAGGTTCTGGACGAGAGCGAGGCGCTCACGCGTGCGCACGATGGTGAACGCCAGCAGGACCCCGAACAGGAACGCTGCCATGCTCGCCATCGCCACGTCGACACGGATGTCACCCCGGTTGGGCCCGACGAGGCACGACGCGGCTCCCACGAGCACCGCGGCGAGCACCGCGGGCCAAGCGACGACGTCGCCTCCCGACACCGACGTCACGAGTGAGCGGAACCACTGCTTCATGGGTGTGCCGGTCGACCGGCTCACTGCGCCATCACGTCTGCTCACCTCCGCTCTCGTCGCGCAGCTGACCTTATAGAAGCCGCAACCGCAGTCGGAAGCTGACGGTGAACTTCCCGCGAACACTCGGTGACCCGGAGGCGAACATGCAGACTTTCGGCCCCGCGAGCGAGTGCCGGCGCGGCGGACCGGATCTACTCGAAGTCCGGCGCCCGCTTCTCCCGGAAGGCGTTGATTCCCTCCGCGTAGTCGTCGCCCGAATAGACGTCATGGCGTAACTGATTGATCCACTGCGAGTCCTGAGCGGAGAGCGCCACGGCACGCACGAATGTGGTGGCCTGCAACTTGTAGGCGCGGATGGAATCGCCTGAACGGCTCCTCACCTTCCGGGCGAGCTGGTACGTGCAGTCGTGGAGCGTCTCGCTGCTCACCAGACGATTCATGATCCCCACGGCGTAGGCACGCTCGGCGGTGATGAGATCGGCCGTCATCATGAGCTCGTTCACCACATTGAGGGGAAGGCGGGCCAGGAAGTACTGGATCCCCGAAGCCGAGTAGGGCAGTCCGAGCCGGGCCGGCGTCACGGCGAAGGCGGCGGTCTCGTCCCCGACCACCATGTCGCAGTTCAGCACCAGGTCGCACGCGCCGCCCCAGACCGTCCCGTGGACCATCGCGATGACCGCGCCCGGATACCCGCGCACCGACCGCAGGAGCTCCTCGAGCGGATCGGCGAAGGGCAGCGGGTCCACCCCGCGGACCGGGAGCTCGTCGATGTCGTGGCCGGCAGACCACACGTCTCTCATCTCCGCGGTCCTCAGGACGACCGCACGGACTCCCTGGCGCGCGAACTCGCTCAGCACATCCAGCATCTCCTGCACCGTCGTGGCACCCAACGCGTTCCGCTTGGCGAAGTTGTCCAGCGCGAGCGTGCCGACCTTGTCCTCGACCTTGAACGCGATGGTGGCGCTCATCGGGGATCCGAGACCTCTTCACGGGTGGCCCCGCCGACGCCCGACCGACGCGATCGGAGGTTGCGGTTCTTGATCCGGTTCCCGCAGACCGCCATGTCGCACCATGCCCCCCGACCCGCATGAGAGCGGTCGTAATAGGCCCACCTGCAGTCCGGGTTCCTGCAGGCCTTCAAGCGCCCCCACGTGCCGTCGCGTTGCGCGTCACGGATGATGAGGAGGAGCCGGGCCAGCGCCGGGAAGCCGCCGGCCTGGGGCTGCAGCTCGACGGTCCCGTCGGGGAGCACGCCGGCCCGCAGCCGGCACCTCTCGGCGAGCACATCGAGAGCTCCCACCGCCGAAGGCTCGGGGACCTCACCACTCTCGTTGTGGACGAGGAGGGCGCGAATGCTCTCCCTGACCTCCCGTGCCGTGGCGGCGTCCACGTCCTCGACGTCGGGGCCGATCAGCCCTGCGCCGCGCAACCACAAACTCGCCGTCGGCGGATCAGCGAGCAGGTCGACGCCGGAGTCGGCTTCCCACGTGTTCACGAAGGACTGCACCACCAGGAGCGGCATCGGCGCGGGCTTGGTCTCGTCATCGGGGACCCACGAGGGGAGGGCCATGAAACCATCCTAGCGGGCGTGACCGGTAAAAGTACTTGACTAGTCATGGTGAGGCGTCCACAATGATCTTGATGGTCACGGTTCGGCAGCGTCAGGGGCAGGGGCAGGGGCAGGGATGATCGTCGTGCTCGAGGAGGATGCCGGGCTCGGCCTGCGCCGGGTACGGATGCGTGACCGACTGCTGGCCCGTCTGAGGGCGTCGGCTCTCGATCACGAGCTGGCAGGCGGCGCGTCCCCGGAGTCGAGCATCGCCCTGGCGCTCCACGCCGCGCTTCTCTGCGGACCGTCGCAGCGCCGCATTCTCGCCCGCAGCCTCACGCGGATAGCGGCGGCGGCCGACACGTCGCGGCGGTCACGCCTCAAGATGCCCGTGTGCCGTTCGGCGGTCCGTGGTGCTCGTACCGAGCTCGATGCCGTCGTGGATCGCCTGGTCGCGTGCGGGCCCGTGGACGTGCGCGGCGTAGCCCGCATCAGGAGCCTCCTGGCGGACGGGACGGGTCCCCTCTACTGGGAGTCCACTGCCGAGCGGCTGCGCGACGACCTCCGGGCCGCGCTGGCGGAGATGGATCCGCTCACCTGAGCCTCCGCGCCGCGGCCGAGCGGCCTCAGCGACGCCCGAAGATCTTGCCCAACTGCGCGACGCTCAGCGGCGGGTGGGCGGGCGTCGCATGGCCGGGGCGCAGCCCGTCGAGCGCCAGCTCCAGGAAGCGCAGCGAGGGCTTCTGGCCCGGCGTGTCGCACAGGTCGGCAATGGAGCGCACCGCCTTGAGCACGACGACGATGTCGGTCACCTCGACGTCGGGGCGCAGGGTCCCCGCCTCCTTGCTCCGCCCCACGATGTCGGCCAGGAGAGGGGCGATCTGCGCCAGCCCGGCCCCGCGCGTCGACGCCCATGGCGGCGCGGAGATCGTGTCTCGCCACACGCTGGGCACGTCGATGCACCGGCGTACGAATTCGAAAACGGCGTCGGCCGGCGCCACGTCGGCCAGTACGTCCTCGGCGATCTCGCGGTTGCGCCGTCTCGCCGCTTCCACGACGGCGCTGAATAGATCGGCCTTGGTCGGGAAGCGGCGGTACAGCGTGCCCACTCCGACGTCGGCCCGCGTGGCGATGGCCTCCATGGGCGCGTCGTAGCCCTGCTCGGCGAAGACGTCGCGCGCTGCCTCGAGGATCCGGCCGAGATTGAGCTCGGCGTCGCGGCGCAGCGGCCGCGCCTCTTCGCCCGTGCCGGCACCGGACTCGACGTCCGCCGTCAGAGCGCCGCGCCGGGTCACGCCAGGTCCTCGGACCGCAGGGCGATGGCGCCGACGATGACCTCGGCCTCCCCCGTCAGCGCGGGGTGCGCCTCACGCAGAACGACGGACGGGCCCTCACGCCGGGGGATCAACAGCGCGGCCAGGGCGGCCACGACCAACCCGGCGCCGCTGGCCGCGAAGGCCAGCACGTAGCCGTGCTCCTTGGGATAGCCGTCGGGCAGTAGGCCGCTGATGACGAGGCTGGTGGCCACCCCGCTGCCCAGGGCAGCCCCGATGCTGCGGATGTTGGTGTTCATCCCCGTGGCCACACCGGTCTGCTCGGCCGGCACCGCCTCAATGATGAGGTTCGCCATGCTGGCGAAGCCCAGGGCGATGCCGATGCCGAGCAGGCCCGTTGCGGCGTACATCGACCAGGCTTGGCTGTGGCTCAGCACCAGGAGGAGGTAGCTCGAGGCGGCGAAGAGCGAGCCGGCCACGAGCATGATCTTGGAGCCGATGAGCACCGAGAGCCGCCCGGTCATCGGAGCCACGATCACCATGGCCAGGGCGAAGGGCAGCAGGTAAAGGCCCGACTGGGTCACCGAGGCCCCGAACCCGTACCCCACGTGGGTCGGCGTCTGCGCGAACTGGGGCAGCGCAATGAACATGGCGAACATGCCGAAGCCGAAGAGCAGTGCAGCCAGGTTGGTGGCCCAGACCGTAGGGATGCGCATCATCTTCATGTCGACCAGCGGCGAGGCGGACCGGGTCTCCGAGAACATCCACGTCACGATCAGGGCCACGGTGGCGGCGCCCAGGACGACGACCGACGTGCTCCCCCACCCCCACGTCGGCGCGTAGGAGATGGCGAGCAGCCCCGTCACCAGCCAGCCCGACATCAGGACCGCCCCGAGCCAGTTGATGCGGCCCGGGGAACGCACCGGCGACTCGGGAACGAAGGCGAAGGTGGCGATCGTCGCCGTGACGGACATGATGAGTGGCACCCAGTAGAGCCAGTGGTAGTTCAGGTGCACGAGGATCGGACCGGCCAGCACGATGCCCGCCCCCGCCCCGGCGCCGAGGATGGCCGACATGATGCCGATGGCGCCCGCCACACGCTCGGGGGGGAACTCGTCGCGGATGATGCCGAAAGCGAGCGGGAACACGGCCCCGGCCGCGCCCTGGATCACGCGGCCGACCAGCATCACGGGCAGGGTGGTGGACAGCGCGCTGATCAATGTCCCGACCGAGAGGGCGATCAGCACGGCGACGATGATCTTCTCCTTGCCGACCATGTCGCCCACGCGGCCCAGGATCGGCGTGGCGATTGCGGCGCTCAGCAGGTATGCGGTCAGCAGCCAGCTCGCCCCGCTCTCCGACGTGTGCAGCGTGTGCTCCAGCTGGGGGATGGCGGGGATGATGAGCGACTGCAGCAGGCTGAAGGCCAGCGCCGCCGTGGCGAGGACCACGAAGGTGACGCGGTAGTTGGTGTGCGTGCGGGCCATGGTCCCGGGAGTCCCCTCAGACGGAATGATTCGTTCCGGTTATGCTAGCAAAGCGGAATATCCTGTTCCTGATAGCCGTCTAAGACGCCGGCCCCGCCGGCGGGAGGCCGCACTCATGCAGAAGACGGAGGCGATGGCACCGTCTGGGGGCCAGGGCGAGCGCCAGTGACCGACCTGGCCGCCGACGACGTTCCCTCACCGCACAGGCTCGGCCCAACGCCCGCGAACGAACGCCACCAGTGGGCGGCGCTCTTCATCACGACGCTGGGCATGCTCATGGCGACGATCGACGCATCCATCGTTCTCATCGCACTGCCCGCCGTCTTCCGCGGCATCCATCTCGATCCCCTCCTGCCGTCCAACACCTTCTTCCTGCTCTGGATGATCCTGGGCTTCCTGATCGTCACCAGCGTGCTGGTGGTGAGCCTCGGCCGCCTCGGCGACCTCTACGGCCGGGTCCGGATCTACAACCTCGGCTTCGCCGTCTTCACCTTCTTCTCCCTGTTGCTCAGCATCACCTGGATGACCGGCACCGCCGGGGGCATCTGGCTGATCGTCATGCGCATCTTCCAAGGGGTCGGTGCCGCCATGCTCATGGCCAACTCGGCCGCCATCCTGACCGATGCCTTCCCGCCCGACCGACGCGGCTTTGCCCTCGGCATCAACCAGGCGGCTGCCATCAGTGGCTCCTTCATCGGGCTGCTGCTGGGCGGCCTCCTCGCCCCCATCAACTGGCGCCTGATCTTCCTGGTCTCGGTCCCCATCGGGCTGTTCGCCACCGTGTGGGGCTACTTCTCGCTCGAGGAGGTGGCCAAGGGCTCTCGGGCCCGCATCGACTGGTGGGGCAACGCCACCTTCGCCGTCGGGCTCATCCTGGTCATGGTGGGGATCACCTACGGCATCGAGCCCTATGGGAACTCGTCCATGGGCTGGGCCAACCCGACCGTGCTGGCCGAGCTCGGGGTCGGCCTGGCCTTCCTGGTGCTCTTCTGTTTCATCGAGGTCCACACCGAGGAGCCGATGTTCCGCCTGCAGCTCTTCAAGATCCGCGCCTTCTCGGCCGGGGTCTTCGCCAGCTTCCTCGGGGCGCTCGGGCGCGGCGGGCTCATGTTCATGCTCATCATCTGGCTGCAGGGCATCTGGCTGCCCCGCCACGGCTACACCTTCGCCGTGACCCCCCTGTGGGCCGGCATCTTCCTGATCCCGCTCACTGCCGGCTTCATGATCGGCGGCCCGCTCTCGGGCATCCTCTCGGATCGCTATGGCTCACGACCCTTCGCGACCGGCGGCATGCTCGGCAGCGCGGTCGCGTTCTTCCTCCTGGAGCAGGTCCCCGTGGACTTTCGCTACGGCCCCTTCGCCGTCCTGCTCTTCTGCACCGGGATCGTCATGTCATCCTTCGGCGCCTCCAACCGTACCGGCGTCATGAACAGTCTCCCGGCAGCGGACCGTGGTGCCGGATCGGGCATGAACACGACCTTCCAGAACTCGGCCCAGGTGCTCTCCATCGGCATCTTCTTCACCCTGATCATCGTGGGGCTCTCCGACCACCTGCCGGCCGCGCTGGTCAGCGGCCTGACCACGCACGGCGTCCCGCTGCCCACCGCACAGGCAATTTCGCACCTCCCACCGGTCTCCACGCTCTTCGCAGCCTTTCTCGGCTACAACCCTGCCGGCCACCTCCTCGGCCCTCATGAGCTCTCCCAGCTCACCCCGGCCCAGCGCGGCACCATCACGGGCGAGAGCTTCTTCCCCAGTCTCATCACGAACTCGTTCAAGGACGGGCTGCATACCGCCTTCAACTTCGCCATCGTCATGTGCCTACTCGGGGCAGCCTGTTCGTGGACCCGCGGGGGCAAGGCCCCGGCGCGCGAAGTGGTGGACCAGCGCGTTCTCGAAGACCTGGTCCTGGAACCTGCGGCGAGCTGACCGCCGGACAGAGCCGGCTCACCGCCAGAGGTCAGGAGGCGGACATCCCCACCACTGGCTGGGCGAGGGGAATCGAGCCGGCCGAACCGTAGAACGGGGCATCGCCGTAGTTGAAGATCCCGCCGTCGGTCGCCACCAGCCAGTAGCCCCCGCCGTCGTCCGTGGCGGCCATCCCCACGACGGGCTTGTTGAGGGGGAGGGAGCCGGCCGAACCGTGGAACGGGGCGTCGCCGTAGTTGAAGATGCCGCCGTCGGAGGCCACCAGCCAGTAGCCCCCGCCGTCGTGCGTGGCGGCCATCCCCACGACGGGCTTGTTGAGGGGGAGGGAGCCGGCCGAGCCGTGGAACGTGGCGTCGCCGTAGTTGAAGATGCCGCCGTCGGAGGCGACCAGCCAGTAGCCCTTGCCACTGGCCGTCGGGGCCATGCCCACGATCGGCTTGTTGAGGTGGATGGAGCCCGCCGAGCCGTAGAAGCCCGCGTCGCCGTAGTTGAAGATGCCTCCGTCGGAGGCCACCAGCCAGTAGCCGCCACCGTCGGGGGTGGCCGCCATGCCCACGATGGGCCTGTTGAGGGCGATGCTGCCGGCCGAGCCGTGGAACGGGGCGTCGCCGTAGTTGAAGATGCCGCCGTCCGAGGCCACCAGCCAATACCCGCCGCCGTCACGGGTTGCGGCCATCCCAACCACCGGCCTGTTCAGGAACCGTCCCCCGTCCGAGCCGCAGAACGGGAGATCGCCGTAGTTGAAGATGCCGCCGTCCGAGGCGACCATGTAGTACCCGTACGCCGATGCCGGCGCGTTGCAGGGAACTTGTCCGTTGCCACTGGGCAGGTTGATCGGGGCGACAAAGAGCTGCCGGGCGGCGCCGCACGCGTAGCTGGTACACCCGGGCGAACCGCCACGCCATGCCGCATAGTCGAGCCACCAGTTCCCCGCGGCGTCGGAGAAGAGCGCACCTCCGCCCGGACCGAGCGCTGACCCGTACGTGGTGAGCACCTGGCTCTGCGGGCCGCAGGGACCGAGAGGTCCGCTGCAGGTGGTGATCCCCTCGGAGTAGCCGGTGCTCGTGTAGTCGCCGGCCGAGAACGCGAGGTAGAAGCCGCCACCGGCTGCCTCCATCGACGGGTCCTCCACCGTGGTCTCCCAGGGATACGACACCGTGTTGTTCGTGAGCAGAAGGCTCGGCGAGGAGCCGGGGGCGAATCCGGTTCCGCTCGAGTTGAGTTGCTCGGCCCAGATGTACGCCGGTGCCGATGACCCACCATCGTTCTGCTTCCAGACGAGATAGGCGATGCCGGTACTGGGGTCGACGAAGGGCTCGGGGTCGATGGATCCGGTCGGTTGACACTCGATCGGCCCGTTGGACACGTCGCCGAATTGCGCGTCCGTGGCCGAGATGGAGGCCGCCGTTGCCACGGCGAGGCAGTCGAACCCGCTGTCCGACGCGTGTCCCGACTGCGCCGCGTCGTAGAACATCACCCAATGGCCGCTGTACTGAAAGACTCCCGGCGAGGTCTGTGTGCTGGGTTGCTCCCACGGCGAAGGGCTCGGCAGCGCCGTCGATCCGTAGCACTTGTGCGTGTAGGGCCCGTACCCGGAGTTGGGTGACGAGGAGACCAGCGCTGCGATGTTGTTCCCGAGGGCATTGCCCGTCGTGAACGCGTAGTACGTGCCGCCGGAATAGACCACCTGGGGGTCCGCCGCGTCGCCGCTCCCCTCGTAGTTGTACGCGGGGGTCCCGGTGCCGCAGGCCGGCGGAACGAACGCCGGCGTCGGGCTGGGACTCACGACCACATGCGCGGTAGCCGCTGCTGCGGCACCCGTCGGACCGATGACCTGGGGAACGATCAGTGACGCTCCCAAGAGGAGCAGCGCGCCGACACCGGTTCCCGCCCGACCCATGGTCCCGCGCATGTTCCTCCTCGCTCTCATCCAGGACGGCCCTCGGGATTAGGTATCGGCCACTTTCGGACGCGAAGAAGAAAAAGTCGCCATTACAGGCATGACCTGGGGTTGAGAGCCGTCAGCTGTCCGCCGAACAACTCGAGACGGCACAGGTGGAAACCGGTGCGCCAGGGTCGGCGGTTGGCTGGGACATCCGTCTCCGATGCCGCGCGACATCGCCGCCTGGAGCCTGAGAGGAGATTCGAACTCCTGACCTGCGCATTACGAGTGCGCTGCTCTACCGACTGAGCTACCCAGGCATCCGCGACCGCCAGGCCTCGGCACATCCCGTTGCACCGGCCGGACGACGGTGAGTCAGTGTACGCGAGCCCGGAGGAGCCAAGGACCCACCGGCGATGGCGTGATGATCGAATCAGGCGCAATGGGACCGGTGGACGTCCAGAGTGGGCGTCACCAGGAAAGGCGGCCGCCTCTCGGAGGTCGGTGCGACCGTGTACGGACCTGTTTGCCCAGTTCAACGGATCGGGGGCGCCGTGAACATGGAGCCGGGATTCGCAACCGGTGTCACGGGCCTGCAACGCCGCTGCAAGGAGCACGGCGCAAAGTGGTCGGCGGCGCGAAGGACCGCACAGTGAGCCCGCCGAGCGCAACGGAGAAGGACAGACGCAGTGGTGTCCACCCTTGGAAGACAGGCGACAGTCGACCGGCTGAAGGCGGTCGACGAGCTGCGCGACTGCACCACGGCCCAGCTGCAGGAAGTGGCGCGTCTCGCCGAGCGGGTCCAGGTGGGCGAGGGAGAGATCCTCACCCGGGAGGGGCGGATCGGCCGGGAGTTCTTCCTCATCCTCTCCGGCACGGTCGGGGTCACCCAGAAGGGCCGGCGCGTCAACACCCTCGGCCCCGGCGACTTCTTCGGCGAACTGGCCGCCATGAACCCCGGACCCCGCAACGCGACGGTAACGGCCCTCTCCGATCTCGACGTGTTGATCATCGGGCCGCGCGAATTCGATGCGATGGCCGACATCCCCGGGTTCCGGGACGCGCTGTTGAGGAGCATGGCCAGGCGGTTGCGCACCGTCGACGCCCGGCTCGCGGCGGCGCTCGACGATCGGGAGCCGGCCGCAGGCCCGGAGACCCCTCGTCCGGAGTGACCTTCGGCCTCTTCCACGACTCACACGACTGACTGCGCGCCCTCACCGTACCCCGATCGCGTACGGTGATGGGGTCCGCAACCGGCGCAGATCAGAGAGGTGGGGATGGGCGCACAGACCGACGGCGGCACGCCGGCCGATCCCGGCAGTCTGCAGGGGGTGCCGTGGTTCGCCGCCTGCACGGAGGAGCAGCTGCGCGAGGTCGCCCGGATCGCCGAGCGCCTCCACATCCAGGCCGGTGAGGTGATCCTCCGTGAGGGTCGGCTCGGCCGCGAGCTCTTCGTCATCCTCGATGGCACGGCAACGGTGACCCGTGCCGGGCGTATCGTCAACATCCGGCACAGCGGCGACTACTTCGGTGAGCTGGCCGCGATCGAGGCCGTGCCGCGCAGCGCCACGGTGACCGCGACGACCGATCTCGACGTCCTGATCATCGGGCCCCGCGAGTTCGAGGTGATGATGGAGATACCCGGTTTCCGTAACGCGCTGCTGACAGGCATGAGCCGCCGCATCCGTGAAGCGGACGACCGGCTGGCGGCCTACCAGGATCGCGAGACCGAGACCGAGCGTTGGACCCGAGGCGGCACCGCCGCCTCCTGACGCCCGGCCGTCAGCCCGGCTCTGCCGCCATGCGCGCCAGGCGACGCAAGCCCATGCGCAACGCCGACTCCTCGGCACTCCGGAGCAGCACGGCCACCCGCTCGCCCTCATCCCGGCCGCGCTGGCGCAGCGTCCGGGCCAGCTCCACCTCGGCCGCCGCGACGAACGGCGCCGACCGCATGCGGCGGGCGAGCCGTAGGGCGGCCTCGAAGTGAACCTCCGCCAGCGCCAGGTCGCCGGCTGCTCCGGCGAGCAGACCGAGGTAGTGGTCGGCCGGCCCGAAACACGCCGCGGCCGGAGGGCGGATCACGATGGCGGTGCCGGCATACGGGCGCATTTCCTCGTAGACGCGCAGGGCGATGTCCCGCGCCGCGATCCCGAGGGTGCCGCACGCGGCGGCCACAAGCGCCGCGGACACACCCTCGCTCGGGTCGCGGGCGACGCTCTCCCATCCGAGCTTCGAGAGCGAGTGCAGTTGGGCAAGCGCCCCCTCCGTGTCACCCACTTCGGCATGGACCAGGGCAAGTCCGGCCCATACGGTCGGGTAGTCCGCCCGGTCCTGCGCGATCACAGCTGCAAGGATGTCCCTCACGGAGCCGAGTTGGTCGCGCTGCCACCAGGTCCACGTCATCAGCGCCCCGTAGAAGCTGAGCGCCAGCTCGTTATCCCCGTCGGCCACCTCCGAGGCCCTCTGTCCCAGGGAGTCCCCTGTCTCGAAGTCACCGGCGACGAGGGCCATCATGGCGGCGACGTTGTAGGCGTAGGAGGCCTCGAGAGGATGGGCTGGTCCCGTGTCGCGCACCCCGAACCGCGCGATCTCGTCGTTGACGGCGTCGACGTCACCCTGCGCCAACAGCTCACGAACGCACCACATGTGTCCGTGGAGCGCCAGCAGTTCGTCTCCGACATCGTCCGCGATCTCCCCGAGCTCCGTACCGATGGCCAGGCGTTCGGGCGCGGGCTCAATGCCCCACAGCGCGTGCATCCGCGCATTGAGCGCGTACCCGAGCGCGCCGCGGTCGCCGAGGAGTCGGGCCATGGCCACCGCCGCTGTGCTGAGGGTGAGTGAACGCTCAACCACGTCTCGGCGTAGGCGCGCCAGCGGAGTAGACGGTGACCAGCCCCAGCCGCGCCGTCACCATGGCGCGGAGGTGGGAGTCCTCTTGCGGGAGCACGGCGCTTGCTTCCTCGAGCAGGTGGATCTGGTCCTCGCTTGCGCCCACGATCCCGAGGTAGCTCAGCGGCCCCGCGAGGAGAGCGGTGGTGGCCAGGCGTTCGGCGTCGCCCATGGCACGCGCCAGCGAGGCTGCCTTCTCGAAGTTCTCGTCGGCATGCGCCGTGTCGCCGGCCCGGTTCTGCGCCTCCGCCAGGGCAATCAGCGCGTCGCAACGCACGGCCCTGTCGTGGGAGCCGAACTGCTCGGCCACCTCGAGGCCACGGGTGAAGTGGCCGACCGCCTCCTCGAAGGCGAGCAGACGAAGTGCTCGCTCCCCCGCCGCCATGCAGTAGTGGATGGCCTTGTCGGTGTCACCCAGCACTGCCCCCATGGAGAAGTGAAGGGCCAGTTCGTTGACGTACGTGTCGAGAGCGTCGGCATGCGCCCGTTCCATGGCGACGGCGATCTGGTGGTGGTAGCGCACACGGCGGCCGCGCAGAAGCTCGCCGTAGATCGCGTCGCGTACCAGGGCGTGGGTGAAGGCATAGCGGTCATGGACCTCCTCTCCGACGCGGCGCAGCAGACGGGACTCCTCGGCGTGGTCGAAGGCATCGAGCCGCTCGCTGGGCGTGAGCCCGGCCGCCTCGCCAACGATGCCGGCCTCGCACTCCGTTCCCGCCACGGCGGCCGCCTGTAGGAGGTAGATCACGTCCTCGGGCAGCCGGGACACTCGTCGGGCCACGAGCTCGCGGATGGCCTCGGTCGGGTTCAGATTGGGGGGCACGGGAGCGTCACCCTCGCCACCGTGCTCGTCCTCGCGGTACCTCAGCTGCCGGAGCATCTCGTCGAGAAAGAGCGGGTTGCCGTCGGTCAACCGGCACAGCTGTGTCACGAGATCCGAGGGGACCTCCGGCCAGCTCTGGGCGAGCTCCTCAACCGCGCTGCGGCTGAGGCCCTGCAGGTGCACCGACTCGACGGGGTGCGCCGACCGGAAGTCCGCCAGCATGGACCGCAAGCGGTCGTCCGGCGGCACCTCGGTGTCGTTGTACATCACGATGATCCCGAACTTGGCGTCATCGATGCTCCGCAACACGTGGCGCAGGAGCAGCAGCGTCGGTTGGTCGGCCCGGTGAAGGTCGTCGACGACCAGCAGTGTGGCGCGGCGTTCCGACAGTTCGTTCAGCGTGGCCGTCACCGCCTCAAAGAACCGGTAACGCTCGCTCTCGGCGTCCCCGGCCTCCTCCTCGAGCAGCGGCACGTACTCGCTCAAGCGGATGACGAGGCGGGAGAGCTCGGTGAGCTGCCAGTCCGGCATGCGCGAAATCCGGTCGGCCGAGACCGACTGGAAGTACCTGCCGAGAGCCTCGGCAAAGGGCTGGAACGGTGCCACCGGGTCCTCGTCGCAACGTCCCCACAGCACCAGCGCGCCGTCCTCGTCGACGCCGCGCGCCAGCTCGGCCACCAGGCGCGTCTTCCCGATGCCGGGGTCACCGTCGACCAGCAGCAGACGCCCCTCGCCCTCGCGCACGGACCCCCACCACCCGCGCAGGAAGGCCGACTCCTGCGTGCGCCCGACGAAGGGGCTCTCGTTCGGTGCCATGGGCACCCGGAAGCGGTTGGCGGGGGTTCGAGGCGACTGCGGGAGGGTCGCCCGCTGTCTCGGCGTCGTGCTCGGGGGGAACGGGGAAGTCGAGGCCGGGCTCCTGGGTGAGGATGGCGTGCTCCATCCAGGTCACGTCGTGCCCGGGATCGATCCCCAGCTCGGCGACCAGGATCGACCGCAGGTCCTGGAAGACCCGCAGCGCCTCGGCCTGCCGGCCGCATCGGTAGAGCGCCAGCATGCGCTGCGACCACAGCCGCTCGCGCATCGGGTTGGCGCTGGTCAGGGTCTCCAGCTCGCCGATGAGACTCTGGTGGAGCCCCATCGTCAGCTCGGCGTCGATCCTCGTCTCGGTTGCCGCGAGGAGCAGCTCCTCCAGCCGGCGGGCCTCGGCGCGGGCGAAGGGCTCGTCCCTCACCTCGCTGTAGGCCTGGCCGCGCCAGAGGCCCTGGGCCTCCTTGAGGAGGCGCGTCGCCTCGCTCGGCCGTCGACGGCCGAGCTGGCGGCGGCCCTCCACCACCAGCTGCTCGAACCGGTGGGCGTCGGTCACTTCGGCCGGGGCGTCCAGTACGTACCCCGGAGCACGGGTCAGGATGAGGTCCTCCGGCGCACCGGCCTCGCGCAGGCGCTTGCGCACACGCGAGATGGTCGACCGCAGCGCGATCTCGGCTCCCTCCCCCTCGTGGTCGCCCCACAGCGAGTCCACCAGCCGGTCGACCGTGACCACCAGGCCGCGGTCGATGAGGAGGCGGGCGATCAGCGCCCGGGCCTTCACCCCCCCGATGTCGACGACCCGGCCTTCCCGGGCGACCTCCACCGGGCCGAGGACGCGGACTTCGAGCGGAGGCGCGCCGGACGCCGCAGGGCCCGCGTTACCCGCCATCTCACTCCCCGACATGCCGGCTCTCCCGATCTCTCCCGTCGCCCCCGATGCTACGCACCGGGTGCAACCTTCGTTGAGAGGAGCGGCACATCGGGAGCTCCTGTCGCCTCCGGCGCTACGTGCCTACCTGCTCCGCCAGGTGGTGCGGATGCTCCTTGCGGAACGCCCGGACCGTGTACCCGACCACGACCGTGTCCCACATGGCCCGCACCGAGGCACTGCGGGGCAGGTTCAGGATCGGGCCGAGCTCACCGATGTAATTGCCCGGCTCCACCCGGGCCAACACCTCTGTGCCGCCGTCGGCCAGCTCTCGGTACACCTCGAGCAGGCCGGACAGCACCTGGTAGATGAGCTCTCCCCGTTCACCCTGCCGGAACAGGATCTCCCCTTCCTTCAGGTGGACCTCTTCGGGCTGGCGGTCGGCGTCGGAGAAGTGCGGGGCCAGCTCGATCACCCGGTCCGCCAGCTGGCTGACCCGGTCGTCGTGGGTCGAGACGACGATGATGCGGCCGGGGCTGGCGAGGTCCCGCATCAGGCGGAGGACGCCCTCGACCTGGATGTGGTCGAGATGCGCCGTGGGCTCGTCGGCCAGGATCAGTGGCGGGTCGTGCACCAAGGCACGAGCGATGGCCACCCGTTGCTGCTGCCCCCCGGAAAGCTGGGCCGGGCGGTGATGGCTGCGCTCGCCGAGCCCGACCAGCTCGAGCAGCTCTGTAGCCCGGGCCTTCGCCCGAGCCCGCGGCACGGCGGCCAGCCGCATCGGCACGACCACATTGCCCCGCGCGGTGAGGCTCGCGATCAGGTTGAAGGCCTGGAAGACGACGCCGACCGTCTGGCGGCGGTAGTCCGACAGGGCCGGGCCCCGGAGCTCGTTGACCTCCACGGATCCGAACTGAACTCGCCCGGAAGCGGGCGTGAGCAGACCGGCGAGACACGAGAGCAGCGTCGTCTTGCCGCAGCCCGACGGACCCAGCAGCACGACGAGCTCGCCGTCCTCGGCGGTGAAGCTCAACCCGTCGAGCGGCTTGATGACATAGCCCCCCGAGTCGAAGGTGACCGTGAGATCATCGACGACCAGGCGGTCGCTCACCCGAACGCCGTCGCAGGGTCGGCGCCGGTGACGCGGCGCAGCGCGGCCACGCTGGCGACCACACCGACCACCACCGCGATGAGCGGAAGGACGAGGCGGCTGTCGGGCGTGATGTCGATCGGCTGTGCGAAGAGCGGCGTCATGAAACTGGACAGGATCTCAGCCAGCACGGCGGCGAGCAGGGTGACCACCACCGCCTCAAGGACGAGGCTGACGAAGAGGGTGTGCGACGAGGATCCGAGTGCCTTGAGTACCGCGAAGTCACGCTTCCGCTCCAGGGCGGCGACATAGAGCATGGAAGCGACGATGGCCGCCGCCACCAGCCACATGAGCGAGCGCGTGTTGTCGATGGAAGCGACGGCGGAACCCAGCGCGGCGACGGTATCGGTGACGACCGTCGACGGCGCCAGCACGACCAGTCCGGCGGGCGTGCTCGACGGCGTACCGCTGGTGGCAACGGCGGTGATGAGCGGCTTGCCCCCGGTGACCGCCCGCTGCACCGTCGCCAAGGGCATGTAGACGATCGGGATCCCACCGTCCATGCTGCGGCCGTCGACCACCCCGACCACGTCGTACCCGTGCCCGCCCAACTCGAGCACGTTGCCGACGGACGCGGGCACCTTGGAGTCGACCACCGCCTGGTCGGGGCCGGAAAGGCCATGGCCCGACACGACCTCGGGATCTCCCAGTCCGCCGGGCTGCACCCCCATCAGATTGACCGTTTGCGGCGCCGTCGACCCCGCGACGAGGACAACCTGCTCCGGAGCGAACAGCACGGGGGAGGCGCGGTGGACGCCGGGTTCTCCGGCCACAGCTCCCACGTCGGTAGCAGGGAAGGCCGCAAGCGCGGTGAGCCGACCCTGCGCCGCGGGCGACATCACCCACGATGTGGCCCCCACCGCGTCGATGGAGGACGCCGCCTCGGCGTGGAACCCGTCGGCCAGTCCGCTCAGCGCCAGCGCCAGCGCCAGGACGAGCCCGACCCCGACGATGGCGATCAGGAACTGACGGGCTCTGAACCACAGATCCGCAAACGTGACCGCCAGCACTCGTCCACCCCCTGCGCCGAATCGGGAGAATCGGGCGAGACTCTAACGTCGACGCGGTCGGAGCGTGCTCGGCACCTCGCCGGGTGTCGCAGTCGTGCCTCCGGTCAGGCCGCCAGCGCGGCCAGCCGCACGAAGAGGGACTGCAGGAGGAGCGCCTCATTCGGGTTGCGCTGGAGGGCCTCCGCGGTCTCGGTGATCAACCCGACCGCGGCCGCGGCACTCCGCACGTCCTCGTCGCCCACCCCCACGGCACCGGTGACCGCGGCGGTGACGACCCGGCTCCGGTAGGTCCGGGCAAGGACACCGAGGCCGGCCCGGACGGCGTCGGTGCGGAAGCGGCGCTCCTCGCGCTGGTGCTGGTCCACGATCTCCTTGCGCCCGGACAGCCCGCGCTCGCCCATCTCCTTGGCCGCCGCGGCGAGTGTCTCGATCTCACGCGCGATGGGCGACGCGGAGGGGCTCAACCGCTCGGTCGGCCGACTCGAGCACGCGCCGTGCCAGCCCGGCAGCCGTCGTGCCCGAGGCGGTCAGCTCATCGGGTACCGACGCCCAGAGATCGACCCGTGCCGAAACGTCGGGGTCCTCGACCGTGACCCGGGCTCGTTCGGGGTTGCCGCCGCTGCTGTCCGCCACGACGGCGGCCGTGTCGGGCGGCACGCCCGTCGACGTGAGCCAGCGCACCATGACGTCGCGTGGCACGGGCGGGAACGGGATCTCGACGGACCGGCTGGCCACCGTCACCAGTTCGGGGATCACCTCGTCGGTCAGCAGGACGAAGACCGTGTCCCCCGGAGGCTCCTCCAGGGTCTTGAGCAGCGCGGGCGCGCGCAACGCCGCGAGATGCACGTCGAGGACGACGATCACCTGGCGCTTCGAGTGCAGCGGGCGCCGCTGCGCCAGTGCCACGACCTGTCGGACGTCCGCGATGGAGATCGACGCGCCGGTCCGGCGGATGATGTGGAGGTCGGGGTCCGTCCCCGCCAGCGCGGCCCGGCAGGTGGCGCAATGACCGCACCCGCCGTCGGGGCACAGCAGCGCGGCCGCGAACCCGTGGGCTGCCGCCAGGCCGCCGTTGCCGGAAGGGCCGCGGAACAGGTAGGCGTGGACCGGGTTGACCGCCGCCGCCCGCAGGGCCGCCACCGCCTCCTCCTGCCCCACCACGCGGGAGAAGAGCTCGGGGGCCGGGCGCTCCTCGCTCACCGATCCGGGACCGGCGCGTCACCGAACCGCTCGCGCACGGACGCCACGATATGCGCCGCCACCGTCTCGACGTCTGCGCTGCCGTCGACGACGAGCCAGTGCGCCGGGTCCTCGGCCGCCTGGGCGAGGAAACCCTGGCGGACCCGCGTGGCGAACTCGGGGCCGAGCCGCTCCATGCGGTCCGCGCCGCCACGCCCTCCCCCGGCCAGCCGGTCGGCCGCCGCCTCGACGGTCACGTCGACCAGGACCGACAGGTCCGCCGCCAGCCCCGCCGCGGCCCACGTCACCAGCTCGGCCAGGCCGACCGGGTCGAGGCCCCGCCCGTAGCCCTGGTAGGCGATGGTCGATGCCGAGTAGCGGTCGCTGACCACCCAGTGGCCGGCGGCGAGCGCCGGCTCGATCAGGAGCGCCACGTGCTCGGCCCGGTCGGCCGCCATCAGCAATGCCTCGGCCCGCGGCGAGGGAGAGGGTGAGTCGGGCGCGAGAAGGAGCTCGCGCAACAAAGCGCCAACCGCCGTGGCCCCAGGCTCGTGTGTCAGCCGTGCCCCGAGCGCGTCGGCCAGTGCCCGTGCCTGGGTCGACTTACCGCATCCGTCAATGCCCTCGAGCGCGATGAGGCGACCCCGGGCCGGCATGTCAGAACGGATCGGTTGGGGCGGCCTTCATCGCCCCCGTGGCCTTCTGGACGACGGTCGCGTTCTTGGCGGCGCCGGCGCTCGTCGCGGCCTTCTTGCTGGCACCCGCCTTCTTCGCCGCGGCCTTCTTCTTGGCGGGGGCGGCCTTCTTCTTGGCGGGGGCGGACCTCTTGGCCGCCTTCTTCTTGCGCGTCGACGGTCCGGCGGCGCGGCGCTCGGCGAGCAGCTCGGAGGCGCGCGCCATCTCGATGGACTCGACGGCGTCGCCCTTGCGCAGGCTGGCATTGGTGGTGCCGTCGGTCACGTAGGGACCGAAGCGCCCCTCCTTCACGACCACGGGCAGGTTCGTGGTGGGGTCGGTCCCGAGTTCGCGCAGCGGCGCCGCGGCCGCGCGGCCCCTGCGCTGCTTGGGCTGCGCGAAGAGCGCCCGGGCCTCGTCGAGCGTCACGCTCAGCAGCTGCTCCTCGCTGGTCAGGCTGCGCGTGTCGGACCCGCGCTTGAGATACGGACCGAACCTCCCGTTGTGGGCCACGATCTCCTCGCCGGTCTCGGGATCCGTCCCGACCGTGCGTGGGATGCGCAAGAGCTCGAGCGCCTGCTCCAGCGTCAGCGTGGCCGGCTCCATGGACGAGAACAGCGAGGCCGTACGCGGCTTCTCGCCCCCCTCGGCCACCTCACCCACCTGGACGTAGGGACCGAAGCGCCCCGCCTTGACCGCGATGTCGAGCCCGCTCTCGGGGTCGGTGCCGAGCACCCGGTCATTCGACGGCGCAGCCAGGATCTCCTCGGCCCGCTCGATTGTCAGCTCGTCCGGCGCCATGTCGTCGGGGATGGAGGCCCGGTCCTCGCCGCGCTGGAGATAGGGCCCGTACCGGCCGACCCGGGCCACGATCTGCTGGCCGTCACTCCCCTCGCCGAGAGGGATGGAGTTGATCTCGCGGGCGTCGATGTCACTCAGGTGCGACGCCACCGTGGCCTTGAGCCCCTGCGTCTCGACGTCGTCCCCGTTCCCGCGCGCCGCACCCTGCACCGCGCTCCCGAAGTAGAAGCGGGTCAGCCAGGGCAGGACCTCCTCGCGCCCAGCGGCGATCTCGTCGAGGTCGTCCTCCATCGACGCCGTGAAGCCGTAGTCGACCAGGTCGCCGAAGTAGCGCTCGAGCAGGCCCACCACCGCGAAGGCGGTGAAGCTCGGGACGAGTGCCGTCCCCTTCTTCCACACGTAGCCGCGGTCGAGGATGGTGGCGATGACGCTGGCGTAGGTACTGGGGCGCCCGACACCGAGCTCCTCCATCGCCTTGACGAGCGAGGCCTCGGTGTAGCGGGCCGGCGGCTGGGTGGCGTGCGACCCCGCCTCGAACGCGCTGCCGTCAACGACGTCGCCGACTGCCAGCTGGGGGAGCACGACCTCGCGGTCGGCCAGCTCGGCCTCGGGATCGTCCTCGCCCTCCACGTAGGCACGCAGGAACCCCGGGAACGCGATCACCCTCCCGCTGGCGGAGAACTCCGCCTCCTGGCCCGCGGCGGTTCCCTCGGGCACCTCAGCCGTCAGGCGCACCTGGGCCGACGTCCCGGTGGCGTCGTGCATCTGGGAGGCCACCGTGCGCTTCCAGATCAGCTCGTACAGGCGGAGCTCGTCCCCCGACAGCTCGCGCGCCGCCTGATCGGGTGTGCGGAAGGACTCGCCGGACGGGCGGATGGCCTCGTGGGCCTCCTGCGCGTTCTTCACCTTGCGCTCGTAACGGCGCGGCGCGTCGGGCACGTAGGCGTCGCCGTACATCTCGCGGGCCTGGCCGCGCGCCGCCGTGAGTGCCTCGTCCGAGAGCGTCGTCGAGTCCGTGCGCATGTAGGTGATGAAGCCCTGCTCGTACAGGCGCTGGGCCACCTGCATGGCGCGCTGGGCGCTGAAGCGGAGCTTGCGGCCTGCCTCCTGCTGGAGCGTCGAGGTCATGAACGGCGCCGCAGGGGAGCGCCGGAACGGCCTCTCGGTGACGGCGCTGACGGTGAAGGGTCGGCCGGTCAGTGCGCCGGCGACGGAGGTTGCCTCCTCCTCGCCGAGGACCCGGACGCCGTCCTTGCCCGTCTGCACCCCGTGCTCGTCGAAGTCCTTGCCGGTGGCCACCACCGCCCCACCCAGCCCGACCAGCGTCGCCCCGAAGCCCGACGGCGCCTCGGCGTGGGAGAAGGTGCCCTCGACCCCCCACCAGGTGGCCGAGCGGAACCGCATGCGAGCCCGCTCGCGTTCGACCACCATGCGGGTGGCGACGCTCTGGACCCGGCCCGCCGAGAGCCTCGGCATGACCTTGCGCCACAGCACCGGCGAGACCTCGTAGCCGTAGAGACGGTCGAGGATGCGGCGGGCCTCCTGGGCGTCCACCAGACGGCGGTCGAGGTCGCGCCACTCGTCGACGGCACGTGCGATCGCGGCGGGCGTGATCTCGTGGAAGACCATGCGCTTGACGGGCACGGTGGGCGACAGCACCTCGGACAGGTGCCACGCGATCGACTCGCCCTCGCGGTCTTCGTCGGTGGCGAGGTACAGCTCGTCGGCGCCCTTCAGCAGCTTCTTGAGGTTGGCCACCACCGACTTCTTGGGCGAGGAGACCACGTAGAGCGGCTTGAAGCCGTTGTCGACATCCACGCCGAGACGCGCCCATGGCTCGCCCTTGAACGCGGCCGGCACCTCGTCGGCCCCGCGCGGCAGGTCGCGGATGTGACCGATGGAGGACTCGACGATGAAATCGGGCCCGAGCATGCCGCCGATGGTGCGCGCCTTGGCGGGCGACTCGACGATGACGAGCGCCTTACCCACGGCACACCCCGCGGGGCATCGGTCGGAGCGGGAAGAGGGTCGGCATGGTCACGTCAGAGTGGGGGTCCGCCACCCCGCCTGTCAAGGGCGGGGTACTCCGGCGGGTCCGCCGGCGCACGGTCTCCAATGGGGTTGACCAGGTCAATCAGCCGAAGCAACCGCGGCGGGGGCGGGCGCCGAATCGGTCCCGTCGGCGTCCATGGCCTCGGCGCCCCGCTTCGAGAAGGCGAGGGCGGCGAGAAGGATCACCAGGGAGACGCCGGCGATGGCGAGGCGCGCGCCCGTGTCGTTCCGCAGCGCGATCACGCCCGGCAGGATCAGGAGCGAGACCAGGTTCATCACCTTGATCATGGGGTTCAGAGCCGGGCCGGCCGTGTCCTTGAAGGGGTCGCCGACGGTGTCGCCGATGACGGCGGCCTTGTGGGCCTCCGAGCCCTTGCCGCCCTCGTTGCCGTCCTCGATGTACTTCTTGGCGTTGTCCCACGCGCCACCGGAGTTCGACAGCGTGTTGGCCAGGAGCTGCCCCGTGAGGATGGTGCCGGCCAGGAAGGCGCCCAGCGCGAAGTAGTTGATGCCGAAGCCGATGATGACCGGGGACAGGATGGCCAGCAGTGCCGGCGTGGCCAGCTCGCGCTGGGCGGCCGCGGTGCAGATGCTGATGACCCGGCCGTACTCGGGCTTCTCCGTGTAGTCCATGATGCCCGGGTGCTCGCGGAACTGCCGGCGCACCTCGAGCACGACGGTGCCCGCCGACCGGCCCACGGCCCGGATGGCGAGCGACGAGAACAGGAAGCCGATCGACCCTCCGATGAGCAGGCCGATGAAGGTCTTCGGGTTGGACACGTTGATCTGCGTGAACGGTGACACCAGGAGCTCGTTGGCGTGCAGGTGCAGGTTCAGCTGCGAGTTGATGGTCTCGATGAAGGAGGAGAACAGTGCCACCGAGGCGATCACGGCGGAGCCGATGGCGACGCCCTTGGTGATGGCCTTGGTCGTGTTGCCCACCGCATCGAGGCTCACCATGACGCGCTCGGCCTCGCCGGTGAACTCGCCCGACATCTCGGCGATGCCCGCCGCGTTGTCCGAGACCGGACCGAAGCTGTCCTCGGACACCACCATGCCCGCCGTGGCGAGCAGTCCGATGCCGATGAGGGCGATGAGGTAGAAGGTCAGCTCGATGTTGCCGTCGCCCAGCCCGATGGCCACGCCGATGGCGATGGCGATGGCGATGATGGCCCAGACCGACGACTCCAGGCCGATGGAGAAGCCCGAGAGCACGGTGGTGGCCGGCCCCGTGCGGGCCGAGGCGGCGATCTCCTTGACCGGGCCCCGCTCGGTCGAGGTGAACTGCTCGGTGATCTGGCTGGCCACCAGCGAGAGGATGACGCCGGTCAGCACGGCCCAGAAGACCTTGAGGTCGTGCACGTAGTACTGGGCCACCAGGAAGGCCCCGATGACGGTGAGCAGCGCGGCGAGCCAGAAGCCGCGGTTGATGGGCGCCAGCGCGTTGCGGTCGCTCTTGCGGGCCCGGACCACGAGGACACCGATGACGGAGGCGAAGATCCCGATGGCGGGGACGATGAGAGGGAAGAGCACGGCGGGGGTCGGGTTCTTGTGGATGGAGTCGAAGGCCGAGTAGCCCAGGATGAGCGACGAGATGATCGTGATCTCGTAGGACTCGAAGAGGTCGGCCGCCATGCCGGCGCAGTCGCCGACGTTGTCGCCCACGTTGTCGGCGATGGTGGCCGCGTTGCGCGGGTCGTCCTCGGGGATGCCGGCCTCGACCTTGCCCACCAGGTCGGCGCCGACGTCGGCCGCCTTGGTGAAGATGCCGCCGCCGACACGCATGAAGAGGGCGAGCAGCGAGGCGCCGAAGGCGAAGCCGATGAGCACGGCCGTGGCCGAGTTCTGGAAGATGAGGACGATGGTGGTGGCGCCGGCCAGGCCGAGGCCGACGCAGAGCATTCCGGTGACGGCGCCGGTGCGGAAGGCGACCCGCAGGGCCTCGGCCATGCCGCCGCCCTTGGAGGCCGCGGCGGCCGTGCGGACGTTGCCCCGCACGGCGATGCTCATGCCGATGAAGCCGGTCAGGCCGGAGAAGGCGGCGCCGAAGAGGAAGCAGATGACGCGGTAGAGGCCGTCCTGCTGGAACGTCAGAGCGACCCCACCGTCGGGCTTCACCACCTTGGTGGCGGTGAAGAAGATGAGGATGGCCAGCGGGATGATGATCATGGCGATGGCCCGGAACTGGCGGCCCAGGAACGCCTGGGCGCCCTCCTGGACCGCCTGGGCGATCTCCTTCATCTTCGCCGTGCCCTGGTCGAAGGCGAGCACGTTGCGGGCGAGCAGCAGGCCGGCGACGATGCCGATGATGCCGGCGAACAGGCAGATATAGAGCCAGGTCTTGTCCCCACCGCTCAGGTGGAACGCCTGATAGCCACCCTCGGATGCGAGGAGATTGATCATTCCCGGTGTGCCCTTTCTGTTCCTGTCAGTCCTACGGGGAGGGGCGGGCGCCCTCGTCCCTGCGGTGCGGCAGCGCTCAGCACCACGGCGATGTCACGATCCCGGACCGAGGGCGCGCCGGGGAGGTCGCACCCGACGCCGGGCCGGGGGGGACGTTAGCGACTGGCGCCGGGGCGGGCAATTTGGACGCCGCGGCGCCCGCCCGACACCGTCTGGGTGGCTCAGGGCTCGGTCGGATCGCTCTGGGCCCCTTGCACCAGCTCGAAGGAGGGGTTGAGCATGGCCGGCCGGCGTCCCCACGTGCCCACCATGCCCTCGGCCACCAGCCGCGCCCCGGGCTCGATCCCCGCGATCTTCGGCCGGCCCTGGAAGACGAGCAGCAGCCCGCCCGTCCCGTCGCTCAGGACGCATTCCAGGTTCGACGTCCCCGCCCGGGGCTGCACGCGGACGGACTTGACCCTGCCGGCCACCCGGACCCGCTGGCGCGGGGCCACCGTGGCGATCGGCGTGGTGGCCCCGGCGCGCTGGGCCAACGTCTCGTCGGCCGCCAGCACCACCGTCGGCCGCCGCGGCCCGTCGCGCCGGCCCATACGGTCGACGCCGGTGCGCCCCTCGGGGTCGACCGGAGTGGACCCGTCCTCACCCGCGACATCGGCCAGGCGCGCCCGCTGTACCGACCGGCCGTACGAGCGCACCCGCTCGCCGAAGCGGCCGCCCACGTCAAAGGGGACGATGGTCGCGCTCACGTGGGGCACCTGGCCCAGCACCGCCGCGATCTTGTCGGCGGTGCGGTCGTGCAGGAAGCGCTGCCAGACACGGCGATAGCCCCGTCGCGGCAGCAGCACCGTGCACTCGGTGTCGCCATCGAGGGTGGCATCAGCCACCAGCTCGATGGCGGCCCGCCCGAGGCGGCGGTCCGGGCACTCGATGATGTCGAGGGGCAGGCGCGACAAACCGAGCCGGCCCCACTCCCGCTCGAGCTCGTGGGCGGCCTTGGTATCGATGTCGAAGTGCACCGCACGCAGGTCGTCGGGTGCCAGCATCCGGGCGTACTGCAGGGCGCGCGCGGTGGCCACATCGAGGCGGTCGACGAGCACCACGACAACGTGGCGGCGCAGGACCGGGGCCTCCGTCGCCTCCATCACGCCCGACTCGAGCATCTCGTCCTCCCGCGCGTACTGCGCGTGCAAACGGATGAGGCCGAAGTAGAGGAGCGGCCCGACCACGAAGATGAGCCAGGCGCCTTCCTTGAACTTTGCCACCGCGAAGATGAGCACGACGGTGAAGGACAGGAAGGCGGAGAACCCGTTCACCATGACGCTGCGCCGCCAGTGATCCCCCCGCGCCGTGAGGTGGTGCTTCACCATGCCCGAACCGGCCATGGTGAAGCCGGTGAACACGCCGATGGCGTAGAGGGCCACCAGACCGTTGACCTGTGCCTTGTACACGAGGATGAGCGCCAGCGCGACCCCCGCCAGCACGAGGATCCCGTTGGAGAACGCCAGGCGGTGGCCGCGTTTCGTCAGCTGGCGGGGCAGGAACCGGTCCCCGGCCACGAAGCTCGCCAGGTACGGGAACCCGTTGAAGCTCGTGTTGCCACCGGTGTAGAGGATGAGCATGGTGGCCAGCTGCACGACGTAGAAGGCGAGGTGCCCGGCCGGGCTGGTACCGAAGACGGCCTTGGCCTCTTGGGACACCACGGTCGGTGAGCCGATGGCGTACGGGACGGCGTGCGTCCACTTGGCCAGCAGCGTCACGCCGAGGACCAGGGTGCCGAGTGTGGTGCTCATGATGACGAGCGTCTGGCGGGCGTGCTTGGCCTCGGGCCGGCGGAAGCTGCTCACCCCGTTGGAGATGGCCTCGAGGCCCGTGAGCGACGACCCGCCGTTGGCGAAGGACCGCAGCAGCGAGATGAACGCCAGCCCCATCAACCAGCCGGACCCCGGTATGCCGACCTTCCCGCCGTAGAGCTCGCTCTGGGGCGGGAGCGGGATGTAATGCAGCGTGCCCAGCGCCTCTTTGACGAAGCCCAGGATGATGACCGACCCCAGCGACAGAATGAAGAAGTAGGTGGGTATGGCGAAGTAGCTCCCCGCCTCGCGGATGCCACGCAGGTTCCCGTAGAGGAGGAGCAGCACGACGCCGACTGTGATGGCGACCGTGTCGGTCGTGTTGGCCAGGCGGGGCACCGCACTCGTCAGCGCGGCCGTGCCCGCCGACGCCTGGACCGCCACCGTGACCGTGTAGTCGATGAGGAGGGCCACGGCCGCGATTTGCGCGACCTTCGGCCCGAAATTGTCGCGGGCCACGACGTAGGAGCCGCCGGCCTTCGTGTAGAGCTGAATGACCTCGAGGTACGACAGGGTCACGAAGAAGAGGACGCCGAGGATGGCGAGGGTGATGGGCACCACGAGGGTGAAGGCGGCCAGGCCGACGTAGGGCACCAGCTGGGTGAGCATCTCCTCGGTGCCGTAGGCCGAGGAGGAGATGCAGTCGGGCGCCAGCACACCGAGGGCGATGGGCCGGCTCAGCCGCTCCGAGGCCAGCTGCTCGGTGACGAGCGGCGGCCCGAGCAGCTTGTTCTTCAGACGGTAGCGGCTGGTCTCGGGGATGTCCTCACCGGCGACCCCGGGCAGGGGGCCCGGCGGCCGGGCCGCGGTGGTGGGGGTCGCCACAGCCACACAGTAGAAGCAATCGCCTCTGCCGATGGCGCCCGGTTGTTGCAAGACCCGACGCGGCGTGTTGCACTGTGGCGTGCACGTGATCGTCGTGGGGTGTGGCCGCGTGGGGTCCGGCCTGGCAATATCGCTCAGCGCAGAGGGGCATTCGGTCGCCATCGTGGACAAGTCGTCCCGGGCCTTCCGGCGCCTGAAGGACTGGGACGGGCCCTGCATCTTGGGTTCGGGATTCGACCGGGACGACCTGGAGAAGGCCGGCGCGCTCCATGCCGATGCGCTGGCCGCGGTGACCAGCGGAGACAACACCAACATCCTCACCGTGCGCATCGCACGCGAGACCTACAAGATCCCCAATGTGGTGGCGCGGATCTACGACCCTCGGCGGGCCGAGATCTATCAGCGCCTCGGCATCCCCACCGTGGCCACCGTCACGTGGACCATCGACCAGGTCCGGCGGCGCCTACTGCCGGACCTGGACGTCGGCGACTGGTCCGATCCCACGGGACGCCTCACCCTGATCGACCGCTCGCTCCCCGAGACATGGGCCGGCAGACGCCTGTGCGACCTGGAGGAGCCCGGCCGCCTCAGTCTCGTAGCGGTCACCCGCTCCGGCGTCCCCCGGCTCGATGCCCGCGAGCTCGTCGGCCAGGAGGGCGACGTCCTGCACCTCGCCGTCCTCGATGACGCGCTGGCGCGAGCTCGACCAGGCCCTCGCCCGCGCCGACGACAGGAGCCAAGGTGAGGACTCGTGAGGGTCGCCATCGCCGGTGCCGGCAGCGTCGGCACCGCCATCGCGTCGGACCTGCACGCCAGCGGGCACGACGTGTTGGTCTTCGAGCAGGACCCCGAGCTGGTCGAGCGGCTGCGCCCCACTCTCGACGTCACCTGGGTAGCGGCTGACGCGTGCGAGGTGTCGTCCCTCGACGCTGCCGGCCTCGCCACGGTCGACGTGGTCGTCGCCGCCACCGGTGACGACGAGGACAACCTCGTGATCTCGCTGCTGGCCAAGCAGGAGTTCGCCGTCCCCCGGGTCGTCGCTCGCGTCAACCACCCCAAGAACCAGTGGCTCTTCAACGACAGCTGGGGGGTGGACGTGTCAGTCTCCACGCCCCAGCTCCTCACCGCCCTGGTGGAGGAGGCGGTCTCGGTCGGGGCGCTCGTTCGTCTGCTCCAGTTCCAGGGCGGCCTCGCCCACCTGGTCGAGATCACGCTGGCCGAGGACTCACCGGCCAACGACACCGCGATCGCCGACCTCGACTTCCCGCGCGACGCCGTCGTCGTCGCGGTCGTCAGGGCGGATCGCCTCATCGTCCCCCGCGGTGACACGACGCTGCAGTCAGGCGACGAGGTGCTCGTGCTCGTTACCGCCGAGGCCGAGGACGCGGTGCACGTGCTGTTCATCGCCGACCAGCAGGCCTGAGCCGCAACCGGCCCGCAACCCCCGCGACATTCCAGGTCATACGCACCGAACGTTCGCGGCCTGATCCGCCATTTGTCACTGTTGCTAAAGGCGGGGGTCCGGACGCCCGTACCATTAGAGATATGGAGGCGGCCTTCTTCGACCTGGACAAGACGGTCATCGACCGCGCGTCGATCGCCGCGTTCGGGCGGCCGTTCCTCAAGGGCGGCCTCATCAACCGCCGGCTGGTGGCGCGGGCCGCCATGTCGCAGCTGATCTACCTCTACTTCGGCGCCGACGAGGAGCGGCTGGTCCGGGTGCGCGAGTCCATGCTGGCCGTGACGAAGGGCTGGGACCGCGCCCAGGTGCGCCAGATCGTGCGCGAGACGATGCTCCAGACGATGGAGCCGATCATGTACGCCGAGGCGCTCGAGCTCATGGAACTGCACCGGGCGGCCGGACATCGCGTCTACCTGGTGTCGGCCTCACCCGAGGAGATCGTGCTGCCCCTGGCCGACCTTCTCGGTGTCGACGGGGCCATCTGCTCCCGGGGCGAGGTGGACGAGCAGGGCCGCTACACGGGCCACATGGCCTTCTACGCCTACGGCGAGTCCAAGGCGACTGCCATGCGCGAGTTGGCCGAGCGCACAGGACTCGACCTGTCCTCGAGCAGCGCCTATTCGGACTCGGCCACCGATCTCCCGATGCTCGAGGCGGTCGGGCGGCCGGTGGCGGTCAACCCCGATCGCGCGCTGGCGAAGATCGCACGGGAGCGGGGCTGGGAGGTACGCAACTTCACCAAGCCGGTCCGCCTACGGGACCGAGTCGGGCGTACGACACCGGTCGTGACGACGAGCCTCGCCGTGGCCGGCGCGGCGCTCATCTTGTGGCGGCGCGGCGTGCGCAGCCGCCACGCGCGCGGAAGGCCGGCGGTCGCCCGGGCCGAACTCGTTCCGAGCTCGATGAGCTAGCTGTTCTGCAGGCGACGGGCGGCGATGACGCCGAGGGCGACCAGCAGGGCCAGGATGAGCAGCTTCTTCATGGGCAGGGAGCCTAGGCGCGCTAGACGGTGAGCAAATCACGCGCACCGGTGTCCGAGGACGGGTGGCGCAGCTTGGACATGGCCCGGGCCTCGATCTGGCGGATCCGTTCCCGGGTGAGGTTGAAGTGCTCGCCGACTTCTTCGAGCGTGCGGGGCTCGCCCCGGTCCAGACCGAAGCGCAGGCGCAGGATCTCGCGCTCGCGCTCGTCGAGCGGCGAGAGCAGCCGGCCGATCTCGTCGGGCAGTAACGACACCGCAGCGACCTCGAAGGGGGACTCGGCGGACCGGTCCTCGACCACGTCGCCCAGCTCGGCGTCCCCGTCCTCGCGCAGCGGTTCGGACAACGACAGCGGCTCGGCTCGGAACCGCAGGGCCTCGACGAGCTTGTCCTCGGGCATCTCGACCTCGACGCCGAGCTCGGCCAGGGTGGCGGGCCGGCCCAGCTTCAGCTCGAGCCGCGCCTGGGCCTTCTGCACCCGGGCCAGGGTGTCGCCGGCATGGACAGGCAGGCGAATTGTGCGCCCGGTGTTGGCGATGCCGCGGGTGATGGCCTGGCGGATCCACCAGGTGGCGTACGTGGAGAACTTGAAGCCCTTGCGCCAGTCGAACTTCTCGACCGCATGCATGAGGCCGAGATTCCCCTCCTGGATCAGGTCGAGCAGGGGCAGGCCCGACGCCTGGTACTTCTTGGCGATCGACACCACCAGCCGGAGGTTCGACTGCACGAACGTCTGCTGCGCCTGCTCGCCCTCCATCACGGCGCGTCGGAGCTCACGCTTCTTCGCCGTCGTGATCCCCTTGGCCGCCTTGGCGACCTCGGCCTCGGCGTCCCGCCCGGCCTCGATGGCCTGGGCGAGGCGTACCTCGTCGTCCTTGGTCAGCAGTGGGTACTGACCGATGTCTGTCAGGTAGAGCCGGACGAGATCCTCGTCGTCGCGCTCGATTCGTTCCTTTGCCAAGATCGTCGCCTAACCTTCCGTCCCGTGGCCTCGGCAGGGGGACCTGGCCGGGCTGTCGCGCTCGTCATTGGCAGCTGGCGGCGCCCGTTCGCGGCGCGTGTGGGCTGCGGAGATAGTGTAATGGCACTGTCAAGATGGGCGTACAGCAGGGAAAACGCGCGTTCCCTCAAACGCCCGTTCAATTTCGGACCGGAGCTTCTCGCCCCCTCCGGGCCCCTCCGGGAGGGCGCCCAGAACGGCCTGACCGCCGCGGATCTCGGCGGCCGATTCCCGGCGTGCCTCCACCAGGACCTCCATGACCGGCCCCTCGCTGACCGGGGAGGCCGTCCGCAGGTGGGTCTCGTAGACCGCCCTCAGCAGCGGGAGAACGGCCCCGACCAAGGCCTCGGCACGCACCACGCCCTCGGGCTCGGCCGCCAGGGTCTCGAGCGCCTCCGCCAGGGGGCCGGCCGGGGCCGTCACCAGTCCGGCCGGGTCCACGCCGGCCCGCACGGGCAGCCGCTCGGCCCAGCGACCCGCCAGCGCCCCATGGCGCCTCGAGGTGGCGGCCCAGAAGACCCTCAGCTCGGCCTCATTCTCGTCGGTACCGCCGGGCCCGGTCGCCCATCGACCGGTCAGCTCGAAGATCCGGTGCTCCACCCAGCAGTACGTGCCCACGAGCCCCGCCAACCCGTCGATGCCTCGCCACTCGCCGCGGGCATCGCCGGTGGCGGCGTCAGGCACCCCCCGACTCCTCGAGCGCCGAGGAGCGGTAGCGGTTGGTGATAGGCATGCGGCGGTCCTTGCCGAAGGCCTTGGTGGTGATGCGCACGCCCGGTGGCATCTGGCGCCGCTTGTACTCGGCGCCATCGACCAGCCGGACGACCCGGTCGACCACGGCGGGGTCGAAGCCCTCCGCCACCAGGTCCGCCGCGGTGAGGTCGCGCTCGACGTAGCCCTGGAGCACCGGATCGAGGTCCTCGTACGGAGGGAGCGACTGGTCGTCGCGCTGATCCGGTCGCAGCTCGGCCGAGGGGGGCTTGTCGAGGACGCTGTCGGGGATCGGACCCGGCAGTCCTTCGAGCACCGCCTGGGTGTTGCGGTGGCGACACAACTCGTAGACCAGTGTCTTGGGCACGTCCTTGATCACCGCGAACCCGCCCGCCGAGTCGCCGTAGAGCGTGGAGTAGCCGGTGGCCATCTCGCTCTTGTTCCCCGTCGTCAGCACGATCCACCCCTTGGCGTTGGAGACCGCCATCAGCAGCACGCCGCGTAGGCGCGACTGCAGGTTCTCGTCGGTCAGCCCGGACGGCTCGCGCCCGAGCACCGGGGCCAGCATGGAGGCGAAGGCGATGTGCGCCTCCTCGATCGGTACCACCTTGAGATCGATCCCCAGCCGCTCGGCCAGGAGGCCGGCGTCATGGCGCGACCCCTCGCTCGAATAGCGCGACGGCATGGAGAGGCCGTGCACCCGCTCGGCGCCGATGGCGTCCACCGCGATCGCCGCCACGAGCGAAGAGTCGATGCCGCCCGATAGACCGATGACCGCCTCCGAGAACCCGTTCTTGCGCAGGTAGTCCCGGGTGCCCAGCACCAGTGCGGCGTAGACCTCGGCGTGGTCGCTCAGCGCGGGCCGCAGCGGCGCCGGTGCCAGCGCCAGCCGCTCGCCCCGCCGGGGCTCGCTCACCACGATCCTGGGCAGGAGTTCGGTGACGGCGTGGGGCCGGTGCGGTCCGACGGGGAGGTCCACGACCACCAGATCGGTGGCGAACTGCGCGCCCGAGCCGACCAGGGTCCCGTCCGCCACCACAATGAGGGAATCGCCGTCGAAGACCAGTTCGTCCTGCCCGCCCACCTGGTTCACGTACGCGATGGCGCACCCAGCCTCGGCCACCCGGCCCCGCAGCATGTCGAGACGCTCGACACGCCGGCCGCGGTTGTACGGCGAGGCGTTGAGATTCACAGCGACGTCGGCCCCGGCGCGGCCTGCGTGTGCGACGGGGCCGTCGTCGAACCAGACGTCCTCGCAGATGGACACGCCGACCCAGGCACCGGCGACGCCGAAGAGGGGCGGCGGCTCGTCACTGGGCACGAACCACCGCTGCTCGTCGAAAACGCCGTAGTTCGGGAGGAAGCGCTTGCGGTACACGCCCACGACGCGGCCGTCGGCGCAGACTGCCGCCGCATTGGCCAGCCCCACACCTCCGGGGGCGGCGCCGACGAACCCGACGACGACCGCGCACTGCCCTGTGGCGGCGGCGACCTTCTCGAGCGCGGCCACGTTGTCGGCCACGAACCCCGGCTTGAGCAGGAGGTCCTCAGGCGGGTAGCCGGGGATGGCCAGTTCGGGCACGACGCAGATGTCGGCCCCCGCCGCCTCGGCGGCGGCCAGCGCACCGAGGATCCGCTCCACGTTGCCGGAAAGGTCGCCCACGACGGTGTTGAGCTGCGCGGCGGCCAGGCGCAGGTGCGGCATCGTCCCAGATTACCGGTGGTCCCGGCCGACCCGATGGGCCCCCCGTGCGGAGGCCCCCGGAGGAGCGGGGGGCGCGGGCATGCGAAGCTACTGCGGTGCAAAGCCAGCGGGACTACGTGCTCCGGACCGTGGAGGAGCGGGGCATCCGCTTCGTCCAGTTGTGGTTCACCGATGTGCTGGGGACCCCCAAGGGGTTCAACATCACCTCGGCGGAGCTGGAGAACGCGCTCGACGAGGGGATGACCTTCGACGGCTCCGCCATCGACGGGTTCAGCCGGGTCCAGGAGGCCGACGTGCTGGCCCGCCCCGACCCCAAGACGTTCCAGATGCTGCCCTGGCACCAGGACGACGCGCAGGTGGCCCGCGTGTTCTGCGACATCGCCAATCTGGACGGCACCCCCTTCGAGGGCGACCCCCGGCACGCGCTGCGGCGCACGCTCGAGCGCGCGCGGGCGGCCGGCTACACGTTCTTCGCCTCGCCCGAGGTGGAGTTCTTCTACTTCGCCGACGCGGACCCGGAGCGGGGCCCCGTGACTCTCGACTCCGGCTCGTACTTCGACCTCACGGTGGCCGACCTGACCAGCAACCTGCGCCGGCGGTCGGTGCTCATGCTCGAGGAGATGGGGATCCCGGTCGAGCACACCCAGCACGAGGACGCTCGCAGCCAGCACGAGATCGACCTGCGCTACACCGACGCGCTCACGATGGCCGACACCGTGATGACCACCCGCATGGTGATCAAGGAGATGGCGCGCCAGGAGGGGGTGTTCGCCTCCTTCATGCCCAAGCCGCTCGGAGGCGTGCAGGGCTCGGGCATGCATACCCACATTTCGCTCTGGGAGGGCGAGCGCAACGCGTTCGTCGACGAGAACGACCGCTACGGGCTCTCAGAGGTGGCGCGCCGCTTCATCGCGGGCCTGCTGCACCACGCGCGCGAGATCACCGCCGTCACCAACCAGTGGGTCAACTCCTACAAGCGCCTCATCGGGGGATACGAGGCGCCCGTCCACGTCAGCTGGGCGCGCAACAACCGCTCGGCGCTGGTGCGGGTACCCGTCGTCAAGATGGGCAAGGCCGATTCCACCCGCCTGGAGTACCGGGCACCGGACAGCGCGTGCAATCCCTACCTGGCCTTCGCCGTGATCCTCGCCGCCGGGCTGCGCGGCATCGCCGAGGACTACCCGCTCCCGCCCGAGGCGGACGACAACCTGTTCAGCCTGACACCCAAGGAGCTGGCCAAGAAGGGGATCGAGCCACTTCCCTCGAGCCTGCACGACGCCGTCAACGAGATGGAGGGCTCCGAGCTGCTGGCCGACACGCTGGGCGACCACGTCTTCGAGTGGTTCATCCGCAACAAGCGCGAGGAGTGGGACGCCTACCAGGTCCAGGTCACACAGTTCGAGCTGGACCGTTACCTGCCCCTGCTCTGACCCTGACCGACGATGGACCCCCTCCTCTGCTTCCCCGCCGACCTGCCCGCCGAGGTGACCCTCGCGCTGCAAAACGCCGGGCTCGGGCACCACGGCGTGGCGGGGCCGGAGGAGATCGCCGAACCCGGGTCCGACGGTCGCACCGTGGGCTACTCAGGCGCGCTCGTCGTCGCCGGTGACGACATGACGACCGCCGTCGCGTTCTGCCGGCATCTCCGCCTGCGCGAGGTGCCCATGACGCCGCTGCTCCTGGCCATCGGGTCGGACCAGGTGGGTGAGCTGCTGCTGCGCGACGACCTCTACGACGACTTCTGCGTGCTGCCGGCCCGACCCGAGGAGCTCGTGGCGCGTCTGCAGCACCTCTTCTGGCGCACCGGGCAGAGTCTGCGACCCGACATCATCGAGTACGGGCCGTTGATGCTCAACCTCGAGACGTACCAGGCGGCCGTCGCGGGCCGAGTCCTCGACCTGACCTACATGGAGTATGAGCTGTTGCGCTTCCTGGCCGGCCACCCGGCCAAGGTCTTCACGCGCGAGACCCTGCTCAGCCGGGTCTGGGGCTACGAGTACTACGGCGGCGCACGGACCGTCGACGTCCACATCCGGCGCCTGCGGGCCAAGCTCGGCGAGGAGCACGCACATCTGATCCAAACCGTGCGCTCGGTGGGCTACCGCTTCGGGCAGGTCGCCTGGCACCCCGGTGTGGCCCAGCGCAACGGCGGGCAGGCGCCGGCCGCCGCGCCCGCCGCTCAGACGACCGGCGCGTAGGCCCAGGCCTCGACCTCGGCCCGGGCGCCGAGCGGCAGGGCCGCCACCGCCACCGCCGAGCGGGTGGGCCGGTTCTCGCTGAAGTACTCCACCCAGACCTCGTTCACCGCGGCGAAGTCACCCATGTCGACGAGGTACAGCGTGGTCTTGACCACGTCGGCCAGGGTCGCCCCCTCAATGGCCAGCACCTCGGCCACGTTCTGGAGCGCCTGGCGGAGCTCGGCGACCGTGCCGCCGGACACGAGGGTCGGCGCGCCCGAGTCGTCGGTGCTCAGGCCGATCTGGCCCGAGGTGACGACCCAGTCGCCCACGCGGCGAACGGGGGAGTAGGGACCGACGGCAGGGCTCATGGGGCTCCTCTCAACGGCCCGATGGTGCCACGTCGCGGAACGGAGCACGCACGGCGGCGCGCCGGGTGGGCCAGCGCGCGGGGAGCCCGTCGGCGATCCAGGCCGCCGCCAGCGTGGCGACGAACACGGCGTCGGAACCGTTGACGGGCCAGCGCTCCTCTTCGTGGAGCCGGACGACGACCTCGGGCATGTCGCGGGCGGCCAGGATGCCGAAGGAGCGAATGGTGAGGTCGACCGGCGCGCCCGCACCGTCAACGGCGATGCCCTCGCTCCACACCATCCCGAGCGCCTGGTGCACCGCGCCCAGCGCGTAGGAGCGCAGGGTCACGGGGCACAGGACCTCGCCCGCCCACACGTCGACCTCGACGCGGCCCCGCTCACCGTCGGCGAGGTGGAGTTCGACGCCGGCGCTCCCCGCGCCGAGCAACCTGACGTAGGCCTGGCCCGTGCCCGGCGAAGTGGGGGGACTCCCAGCGCATGGAGCGCCGCCAGAGTCTCGGCCCAGCCGGCACCGCGCAGATCGGGCGCCACCGGCGGGCCGGACACCTCGACCTGCTCCACGTGCACGCCCGGGCACAGCTCGCGCACCCGCGCCGCCAACGGCTCGAGGTCGGCCGAGCCCTCGGTAGTGGCGACGCGGACGATGCCGGTGCCGTCAGGGCGCAGGGCGATGGCCAGCGGCGGGCGCTTGGGGCCGCGCCGCACGACGTCCTCGCGGCGCCAAAGGACCCGGACGGCCTCACCGGTCTCGTCGGCCAGCTCCTGGGCACGGACCGGCACCGGGCTGCGCCGCTTGCCCCCGAAGGCGCCCCCGTTGGCCAGCGGTGTGGCGGGACGACCCCCGGGCCGGCTCCAACTGGCGTCTGGCTCGACGTAGGCGGGCTCGACCCAGGTGGTCTGCAGCGTGAGCGCCCACTCGCCCACAGGCAGCTCGACCGGGTGGGTCAGGGGCACGGTGCTGTTGCGGCCCTGCACGCGGCCGTGGACCGCCCGGGCGGTGCGCAGGTCAGGGGCCAGGGGCGCGTCGGCACCGAGCTGGACCAGCGCGCCGGGCGGGGCGGTGTCGTCCGCGAAGCCGCCGCCGCCGAGAACGACGTCGGGCCCCGAGGTCTGGAAGGCTGGGCCCTCGGCCTGGGCCCGCCAGGCGGCCAAGAGTGCATCACGGGACCGGGGCGCCGGCACACCGGGCGTCCCCTCAATGCCGAGCGCGTCGCAGGCTGCTTCGACGATGGACTGCCATCCGGTGCAGCGGCACAGGTGGGCGCGCAGACTCGCTTCGACGTCCCGTCGCGAGGGCGGGCCGCCCGACCCCGTCTCGTCGAGCGCGGCGAGGCGCATCACGATGCCGGGAGTGCAGAAGCCGCACTGGCTCGCCCCGTGGGCGACGAAGGCGGCGGTCCATCGGTCGCGCCGATCGGGCGGCAGTCCCTCCACTGTGGTGACCCGGCGGCCGGCGATGCGGCGGACCGGCGTGACGCAGGCGACCCTGGGCGCGCCGTCGACCCACACGGTGCAACACCCGCACTGCCCCTGCGGGCTGCAGCCGTCCTTGGCGGAGCGGCAGCCGAGCTCCTCGCGCAGCGCGTCGAGGAGGGAGATCGCGTCGGCGACCGCGACGGCTTCACCGTTGAGGGTGAAGGAGACGGGCGTGGTGGCCGGCGGGGCGGCGACCGGTCCGGGAGCTGGTTCGGGTGTGGTGCCGGCGCCGCTCAGGGGGTCAGGTGCACGGGCGCGCCGGGCTCAGCTGAACGAGGAGCCGCAGCCGCAGGTGCGGGTGGCGTTGGGGTTGGTGATGTGGAAGCCGGCGCCCTGCAGGCCGTCGCTGAAGTCGAGGGTCGACCCGGTCAACAGCTCGGCGCTCGCTGCGTCCACGACGACCCGGACCGAGCCGAACTCGCTCACGACGTCGTCGGACATGACCTCGGTGTCGAAGAACATCTCGTAGCTGTAGCCAGAGCAGCCACCCGGCTTCACGGCGACGCGCAACGCGAGCTCCTCGCCCTCCTCGTCGGCCAGCAGCTCGGCGACCTTCGCGGTGGCCTCGTCGCTGAGGGTGACCGGTGCCGGCTTCTTCCCGATGTTGACGGACGTGGAGATTGTCGTCACTGGTTCCTCCTCATGAGCCCTGCGCCCCGGCGCTGGGTCGCTCGCGGTGCACCCTGCGCCGCGGACGCCTTCCATGTTACCGGCGGCGCCCTCGGAGCGACACCCACCCGTGGCCGGACCGGAATTCGCTGTCACGCAGGTAGAATCCCAATTTGTGCCCCCCGAGTCCGACACACCGACGCTGCCGGCGGCAGATGCCGCGCCGGGCGGCCCCGAGGACGAGGTGCGTGACGCCCTGCGGGCCGTGATCGACCCCGAGCTGGGCGACACCATCGTGGACCTCGGGATGGTGCGGGGCATCACGGTCGACGGCGGGGACGTGGTCGTCGACGTGGCGCTCACCATCGCCGCCTGCCCGCTGCGGACACAGATCGAGCGTGACGTCGTGGGCCACGTGGAGTCCCTGGACTGGGTGCGCTCCGTCGAGGTCCGGGTGGCGGCCATGGACGCCGACGAGCGGGCGGCCGTGATGGCCCGGGCCCGCTGGAAGGCCCGGGAGGACGCCCCCGAGACGGCCGTGCCGGCGAGCACGCGGGTGCTCGCCATCGCGTCGGGCAAAGGCGGGGTCGGCAAGTCGTCGGTCACGGTGAACCTCGCCGTGGCGCTGGCGGCCCGCGGCCTGGTCGTGGGCATCCTCGACGCCGACATCTGGGGTTTCTCGGTCCCGCGGCTGCTCGGCATGGAGGGTGACGTCGAGGCCCGCCAGGGAAAGATGGTCCCGCTGGAGCGCGCGGTCGGCAACGGCACGCTGCGCGTGCTGTCGATGGGGTTCCTGGCCGACGAGGAGCAGGCGATCATGTGGCGCGGGCTGGTGCTGAACCGGGCCGTGCAGCAATTCCTCCAAGACGTCCACTGGGGTGATCTCGACTATCTGCTGATCGACCTGCCGCCCGGCACGGGCGACATCCAGATGGGTCTGGCCCGGCTGCTGCCGCGCACCGAGCTCCTCGTCGTCACCACGCCGCCGGTCGCAGCCCAGAAGGTCGCGGCGCGGGCGGCGGACATGGCCCGCCGGGGCTACCTGCGGGTGGCCGGCGTGATCGAGAACATGAGCGACTTCACCTGCGAGCACGGCACCACCTACGCGCTCTTCGGCTCGGGCGGCGGCGAGCGCCTGGCCCACGGTCTCGGGGTCCCGCTGGTGGGCTCCATCCCCCTGCACCCGGACCTGGCGGCCGGCGGTGACGCCGGGGTGCCCGTGGCCCTGGGCGGCAGCGCCGAGCTGGCCGCCGTGTTCGAGGAGATGGCCCGGGTCGTCGCCGAGGAGGTGTCCCCGCTCGTCGACGCCCAGGGCTGCTCGGCCCGGCTGATCGAGCGGGTCGAGGCGGCGGTGGCCCAAGGGGAGGCCGAAGCCGGTTGAGGACGGCGGCGGGGCCTCGGGGCTCCCCGTCACTCGGCCGCCGCCCAACGGCTCTCGATGCTGTCCTCGCCGTCTGCCCCGACGAGGGTGGCCCTGCTCTCCTGGCCCAGCGCCCGCAGGTGGGCCCACAGCGAGAAGCGGGCCACCGGCAACTGCTGCACGGTGATGTCGCCGTAGACCTCGGGTAGCAGATCGTCGACCGTCGCCTCGCCGCGCCGGGCGAGCGCGGCCGCGATGCGCTCGTGCCGCCCGAGCCGGTGCGCGATGAGCGCGTCGACCACGTGGGGCACGCGGTCCATCAGGCGTCCGTGGCCCGGAGCGAGCGTGCGGATGGGCACCGCCGCGTCCCGGATGCGGGCCAGGCTGGCCAGGTACCGGTGGAGGTCCCCGTCGGGCGGGCGGATCACGACGGTGGAGCCGTGCATGACGTGGTCACCCGTGAGGAGAAGGGCGTGCTCCTCGACCAGCCAGCACAGGTGGTCCGAGGCGTGGCCGGGAGTGTGCAGCGCCCGCAGTGTGAGGTCCCCGGCGGTGCCGGGCCCCGGGCAGCGCAGCGACCACCCCTCGCCCACGCACTCGTCGGGCACGAAGCCCTCGGCGGGTCCGAAGCCGACGACCCGCGCCCCGGTGGCGCGGGCGAGGGCGGCGGCGCCGGGCGCGTGGTCGACGTGGGTGTGGGTGATGACGATGGTCCGGACGGACCCCAGCGGCGCGACCGCAGCGACGATGGCCTCGGTGTGAGAGTCGTCGGCCGGCCCGGGGTCGATCACGACGGGGTCGGCGCGCCCGACCAGGTAGGTGTTGGTGCCCGGCCCGGTCATGAGCCCCGGGTTGGGGGCGGTGAGCCGCAGGACGCCCGGTGCCACCTCGTCGACCCGCCCCGGCTCCGGCGCGGGACCGATGCCGTAGTCCGGCACCGCCGGGATCACGGGCCGGCGGGGCGTGGGCCGGGCGCCGTGTCGGGACCCTCCTCGTTCGCCTTCATCGACACGGCGCGCACCGCCTCGTTGAAGTCGCCCCGGGCCTCGCCGTCGGTGGGGTCGGGGACCGGGGCCCGTTCGTAGCTCGGGTCGCCCGGGAGCACGATGCGCATCCCGTTCCCGTCGGGGACGACCCGCGGCTCAATCGTCGGAACCGCGCTCGACGCCACGCGCCGCCGCCTCCAGGAGCTCCGCGCTCGTGGCGAAGCGCCCGATGGCCTGGAGGTTGCGGATGGTGGGAAAGATGATCTCGATCTCGCCGGCCCGGTGACGCGCCAGCGCATCGTGCGGCGAGATCCACACCTCGGCGATGGTCTCGCCCGCGTCGTGCGCGGCGATCTGACCGGGCGGCGCGGCCGCCACGAAGAACCGCGTGTCGTAGCGGCGCGGCGCGCCGCGCGGCGTGATCCAGTGCGCGAAGTAGTGGATGTCGCCCACCCCGAGCTGGAGGCGCTCGTCCCGGCACAGGTCGAGGAAACGGCGCGTGCCGGCGTTGACGGCGGCGCGGGCGGCGGCGAAGCGCGCCTCCTCCTCGGGGTCACCGGCCAACAGCGCGGGCCCGCCCTCGCGCCGGGCCAGCAGCAGGCCGGCTTCCTCGAAGGTCTCGCGGACGACGGCCACCCAGTAGGCCAGGCCGCCGGATCCCACTCCGAGGAGAGCGCTGGCCTCGGCGTCGCTCCGGCCGGCACTCAGTGCCTCGGCCTCCGCCCCGCCGTCGAGCAGATCGACGGCCCCGCCGGGAAACACGTAGGCGCCGCCGACGAAGTCCGAGCGCAGGTTGCGCCGCACCATCAGCACCTCGAGCGCGGTCCCACCCGAGGGCGCCGGGGCGTCGCGGACGAGCATCACGGTGGCGGCCGGCCGGATCTCGACACGGGCCGGATCGGCTGCGCCAGGCGGAGGAGAGGCTGGTGGAGGCACGCCAGCAGGGTACCGGCAGCAGCGGGCGGCGCCCCCGGAACGGGGGCACCCCTTGAGTAACCTGACCCAACTCATGAGCCAGCCCGCGAACGAGCCCGCGTCGGCGCCCTCCCTGCGCCAGATCCCGCGTCGCTACGTGGCGCTCGGCCTGATCATTCTGGCCATCGTCCTGTTGGGCGCGCTGGTCATCGTCCGGGATAATTCGGGGCCGACCACCATCTCGACGGTGGAGACCTTCAATCCCGCGCCATCCTCGCTCGTCTCGACCGTGGCGTCGGTGCCCGGCTCGGTCTACGACGCCGTCGGGGTCAGCTCGCCGGGCAACCCGGTCATGCCGTTGGGGAAGGCGGGGAGCGGGAACGCGCCGTCGTGGCTCGCCTCGGTGAACGACGGGCCGCCCCTCCCGGTGGTCTTCTTCTACGGCGCCGAGTTCGCCCCCTACGCCGCCGTCGAGCGCTGGCCGCTGATCATGGCCCTCTCGCGCTTCGGGTCCTTCAACCAACTCGGGCTGATGCAGTCGAGCCCGACGACGGCGTTCGCGAACCTCTCGACATTCACCTTCTGGAAGGTCTCGTACTCGAGCCGCTACGTGACCCTGGAGTCGGTGGAGCGCTACAGCTCGCTGAACCCGACGGGGGCGCGGTACCTCAGCCTCGAGGCCCCCGACGCGCGGCAGTCCGCGGCGATCGCCCGCTACGGGACGAGCGCCAACACCTTCTCACTGCTCGACGTCGCCAACCGGTACGTCCTCAACGGCGCCGCCTTCTCGCCCACCGTCCTCGCCGGGCTCTCGCAGGGCCAGATCGCCGGCGACCTCACCACCCCCGCCAGCCCGATGACCCAGGCCACGGTGACGGCGGCCAACGAGATCACGGCCGCCATCTGCTCGGTCGACGGCGACCGGCCCGACGCCGTGTGCGAGTCCAAGGGCGTGCTGGCGGCGGATCAGGTGCTCAAGATCACGCCCCCGCGCTGACGCGCGCGGGCGCCGGTACCCTGGACGGCCGCGGGTGTGCCCCGAGGGGTGGGGCGGACGGCTGGCTCAGCTGGCGGCGCGGCGGTCGAGCATCAGCTTGCGCTCGACCTCGTTCATGCCACCCCAGATCCCGTGGGGCTCACGGATCCTCATGGCGTAGTCAAGACACTCACCCCGCACGTGGCACTGGTCGCAGATGGCCTTCGCCCTGAACTCGCGCGACGCCTTCTCTTCCTTCCGCTCCGCGTGGGACGGGGGGAAGAACACCGCGGCCTGCGGTCCCCTGCACGCTGCCTTCAACTGCCACATATCTGATCCCTGGCGCATGAAACCCCCCGATAGGGCACCTCAGAACCCCCTCGGGCGCCAAGCTACCGCTGGAGGTGCTCGGCGTTCAAGGGTCTTGACCAGGATCTTTGGCGACCGGTAGATCTGCGGCGTGGGCCCGGCAACTACGCTCGGCCCAGCATGGACGTGGGTACCTTCTGCGCACAGAGCCACGTCCTCGTCGTTGCCGGCAAGGGTGGCGTGGGCAAAACCTCGATGAGTGCGGCGCTGGCTCGAATGGCCGCCGACGCCGGGCACTCCGTCCTCATCGTGGAGCTCGAGGGCAAGTCAGGCCTCACCGCCGCCTTCGGCCGGCACGAGGACCTGGGCTACGAGGAGGTCCTCCTGGCACCGGCCGCGGTCGGTGCCAGCGGCGGGGTGACCGGGTCGGTGCGGGCCCGGAGGCTCACGCCCGACGACGCGCTCATGGAGTATCTCGAGGACCACGGCCTGCGGCGCGTGTCCAAACGGCTGGCGCGCTCGGGGGTCCTCGACGTGGTCTCGACGGCCATCCCCGGCATCCGTGACGTGCTGGTGCTGGGCAAGGTCAAGCAGCTCGAGCGCGAGGCTCTGGCCGACCTGATCCTCGTCGATGCTCCTGCCACCGGCCACGCCATCACGTTCCTGACGTCGGCGAGCGGGCTGGTCAACGCGGCGCGCGGCGGGCCGCTGCGGACCCAGGCCCAGGACGTGGTCGATCTGCTGAGCGACCCGGCCCGCTGCCGGGTGATCCTCGTCACCCTGCCCGAGGAGCTCCCGGTCTCGGAGACGGTCGAGTCGGCCTACACCCTCGAGGACAAGGCGGGCGTGCAACTCGGGCCGGTCATCGTCAACGCCTGCGACCCCGAGCCAGTCGGGTTGGACCGGCCGGCGGCGGAGGTGGCCGCGGCAGCGGCGGTGACCGTGGACCCGGACCACCTGACTGCGCTCGAGGAGGCCCGCTGCTTCCGCATGGCCCGGCACGCCGTCTCCACCGAGCAGGTCGAGCGGCTCCGCCGCGAGCTGCCGCTGCCCCAGCTGCTCGTGCCGGCGCTCGACGCCGCCTCCATCGGCCCGGCCGAGACCCGACTCCTCGCCGACGCGCTGGCGGGGGCGGTGACCGGCCTGGTGGCCGAGGGTGCGGTGTGAGCTCGACGGCTGAAGCGGGGCCGTCGGTGAGCGGGGCGACGCGAGAGGTGCCGCCGGCTCCGGGTGAGACGGCGGCGAGAACTCCGACGACGCTGGCGGAATTGGTCACCCAGCGCTCGGTCATTGTGTGCTGCGGGTCGGGGGGCGTGGGCAAGACGACGGTGTCGGCCACCTTCGCCCTGGCGGCGGCCCGGGCGGGCCGCCGCTCCTGTGTGGTCACCGTGGACCCCGCCCGGCGCCTGGCCGACGCGCTGGGGGTCCAGTCGCTGCCCAACACACCCTCGGAGGTGGAGGGCGACTGGCCTGGTCACCTGCACGCGCTGATGCTCGACTCCCAGGGGACGTTCGACGACCTGGTCCGGCGCTACGCCCGCACGCCCGAGCAGGCGGAGTCGATCCTGGCCAACCGGCTCTACCAGAATCTCGCTGGCGCGCTCTCGGGCACGCAGGAGTACATGGCCATGGAGAAGCTCTACGAGCTGGTCCACTCCAAGGAGTTCGATGTGGTGGTCGTCGACACCCCGCCGACCCGCAACGCGCTCGACCTGCTCGACGCGCCGCGCCGCCTCACCCGGTTCCTCGAGAACCGCCTGTTCCGGGCGCTCATGGTGCCGACCCGTGTGGGGTTGCGCGCCGTGAACGTCGCCACGCAGGCGCTGCTGAAGACGATCGCCAAGGTGGCCGGCGCCGAGATCGTGCAGGACGCGGTGTCCTTCTTCCAGGCCTTCGAGGGGATGGAGGACGGGTTCCGGAGCCGGGCCAGCGCAGTGCACGAGCTGCTCGCCGACCCCGCCACCGCCTACGTACTCGTCACCTCGGCCCGGCCCGACGCGATCACCGAGGCCGGTTTCTTCGCCGACAAGCTCTCCGAGCGCGACGTGGCGGTGGCGGCGCTCGTGGTCAACCGGATCGCACCCTCGTTCGGCGGCGGTGCCGGCGCCGGGGCCCCACCCCTGCCGGGGATGGAGGCGCTGGAGGCGAACCTCACCGAGCTGAACGCGATGGCGGAGCGGGAAGAGCGGGCCTTCGCCGGGCTCGCCGCACAGGTGTCGCCGGCACCGGTCGGTCGGATTCCGCTCTTCGGGCAGGACGTGCACGAGCTGGCAGGCCTGCAACGAGCGGCGGACCACCTTTTCGCCTGATTCACCGCCCGCGTCGCTCCGCCGGCGAGAGCCTCGGCGGTCTCTCTGAAGACTGTAACGAAGTTCGTTTACACGTCGCCGGAGGCCGTGGCGGGCCCACCACGCGGGTTTTCGGCCCTCCACGCGTGTTTTCGGCCCTCCACGCGGGTCCGATAGTGTCCCGTCGGTGCAGACCATCCTGGTCGCCAGCGACGCACCCACCCTCCGCCGGGAGATCGAGGCCGTCATCAGCGGTCCCGACGTGGAGGTGGAGGCAGTGACCTCGGGCCCCGAGGTGATCGCGTTCGTCACCGAGGAGTCGCCCGATCTGGTGGTCGTCGACATGCAGATGGGCAACATGGGCGGCATGGCGGTCACCCTCGAGCTGCGGCTCCAGGAGTCCTACGACGCGCTGGACCACATTCCGGTGCTCATGCTGCTGGACCGCCGGCCCGACGTCTTCCTGGCCCGCCGGTCCGGCGCCGAAGGCTGGCTCGTGAAGCCGATCGACCCGCTGCGCCTCCGGCGAGCCGTCAGCGCGCTGCTCGACGACGGGACCTTTGCCGATGACTCGTTCACACCCGTGCCCGTGCTGGTGGGCGCCGGACCCCAGCTGCAGGCGGGACCCGAGCCCACGCACTGACCCGGCGCCGCCGTGTCCAACCGCCGGGAACCTCCCGACCACCAACCAACCAGGCGATCCCGCCGGCCCTGGCGGCGCTCCGCCGACACCGCTGACGAGGCCGGGTCCTCCCGCCGGACCCAGCCTCTCGACGCGGACGCCTCCGAGCAGGAGCGGATCATCACCGAGGCACTCGCCGACCTCCGGGACATGGACGTCCGCGAGGTGATGACGCCGCGGGTCGACGTCACGTACCTGACCATCCCTGTGCACGCCGAGGACATCGCCAGAGCGGTGCGGACCTCGGGGCACAGCTGCTTCCCGGTGGTCCACGACGACCTCGACGACCTGATTGGCATCCTCTTCGTCAACGACATCTTCCGCACCGGCGGCACCACCGGCGCACGTGCGCGTGCGGACGGCGACGAGCCCAGGGACCGGGACGCCACCGACCCGAGCCCCTTGGAGATCTCGCGCAAGGTACGCCAGCCGTACCTGCTCCCCGAGTCGCTCGGTGTCCTCGAGGCGTTGGCGGACATGCGCCGGCACCATCGGGCCGTCGCCGTCGTCGTCGACGAGTACGGAGGCGTCGCCGGCATGCTCACCGTCAAGGACCTCCTGGAGCCGTTGGTGGGCGACCTCCACGACGAGTTCGACGACGAGGAGGAGGCGCACATCGTCCGGGTGGACAACACCCGTTGGCTCATCGACGGCCAGACGAACGTCGACGACGTGCGCGAGCGATTGGGCATCGAGATCCCCGACGGGGAGTACGTGACCTTGGGCGGGCTCCTCTTCGAGCGGTTCGGCCACATTCCCTCCGAGGGGGAGGAGGTCCGGGTCGGCGACTGGGACCTCCGCGTGGTCGAGATGGACAAGCGTCGGGTGGCACAGGTCGTGGCCACCTTCGCCGGCGACGGCGGCGGCTCACCCGCAGGTGAGGGCGCGGACAGTGGCGAGGGTGGGGCCCGGTCGGCCGACGGGGCGGGAGAAGCGGCAGGCTGACGCCGCGGTAGGGTGGCGGGCTGCTCCCCTCGGGGGGCGGACGGGCTGTGGCGCAGCTTGGTTAGCGCGCTGCGTTCGGGACGCAGAGGTCCCCGGTTCAAATCCGGGCAGCCCGACCACAAAGGCCCAGGTCAGAGGCTCGGAGGATCTGAGGGGTCCGAGTCCTCCGGAGCGGATGGCGCGGAAATGGCGCGGAGATTTTGGGGTTTTTCGGGTTCCTTAGCCTCATTCGACTCCGGGCCGAAGAAGCGCTCGCCAATGACGTCGGCTGCGACTCGATCTATTGACGCCGGAGCCGAGGCGTAGACGGCCAGTGTCGTCCTCGGGTCGGCGTGGCCGAGTCGGGTCTGCGCCGTCTTCACGTCGATGCCTTCGACAACGAGCGTGGTGGCGTTCAGCCGGCGCAGGTCGTGAAAGCCGGCGCCGGCACAGCCGGCTGCTGCGGCGGCCGGGAGCCAGACCCGGCGGCGCCAGTTCGAGTAGCGGAGCGGCCCACCTTCCTCGTCGGTGAAGACGAGCTCGTCGGATTCGTCCCCGGTGAATCCGGACCGCTCGAGGTGAGCCGACAGCATGGCGCCGATGGCATGCGGCATGAACATCGTCCGCTGGCCCGCCTTCGACTTGGGCGGCCCGAAGACGTTGCGACCACCAGCCCCCCGGACGAGAGCCTCGGCGACCGAGAGCCGGCCGGCATGGAGATCGATCCGACCGATCCGCAGGCCGGCCACCTCGGACCAACGCAGGCCGAGGACGGCCCCGAGCCAGAGCATGGGCTGATACTCCTCGGGCACGTGGGCGGCGATGGCTGCCACGTCCTCGGGGGTCAGGTCGAAGCGGCGAGTGCCGTCGACCGGGGGCAGGTTCACGTTGCGGCACGGATTGCGGGTGATCCATTCGTTGCGCACGGCGTAGCCGAACATGGCTCGCACGACCTCGTAATTGCGCTTGACCGTCCGAGGGGCGTGTGTCGTCCGCCAAATATTGACCAACCGCTGGATGTCCCGGGGCCCGACCTGCTCAATGTGGAGCGAGCCGATGGTCGGGAGCACGTGGAGACGGAGGGTGAGCTCCTCCCGGGCCGTGGTGGACTCCCGCTTGGTCGGGTTGGAGGCGGTCCAATCCTGGGCCAGTTCGGACACCCGGAGGCGGCCGGCCCACGGATCGATCCACACGCCCCGACGGATGTCGGTCTCGACGGCGGAGAGGAAGGCCCGGGCGTCGCCCTTGGTCTTGAAGCTCATCGCCGCGACATGGCGGCGGCCGTTGTGCCAGTAGCTGGCCTCGTAGAGCGCCGCTGTCGCACGCTCCCGAAAGGGCGAGTCGACGGCACTGCTACGCCACTCGCCGTGAACGAGCGCTACCCGGCACGACGGTTCTCCGTCCAACCGAGTCGTGATGCCCGAAGTGCGTCCCTGGGTTCCATGACGGCGACTCGGTGGTCGTCGACCCAGTGCTCCACCGCATGCGCATCGAAGCGGACGAAGCGACCGACCTTGACGATGGGGATCCGCCGCTCGGCCACCAACCGACGTACGTGACGCAGACTCGTCCCCAGTCGGCACGCAACCTGGTCCATGGTGAGGAGCGCCGACGGAGGACACTGCTCGCCGCATTCGGCACAACGCAGGGAACGCTTGGGAGTCCGAGGAGGACGGCCGGCGAGGGCACGGCCTTTGGGCCGGCCCTCGCCGTCGGGCGCCTGTCGGCGCCCTCCCTCCCCCTCGATGCCGGTGGTGTCATGACGTTCGGTGCTCACCGGTACCCCCTTTCCGCTCGACGGCGCTGGACCCGCTGGGCGAAGGTCATGCGGCGGGCGATCTCGTCGTTGGCCACGGCGTCCAAGAGCTCCCCGAAGGTGTCGTCGAGGTCGCTCGTCCCCATCGCATCGGCGAAGGCGACGAGGTACCCGACGAGGACCGGCACGATGTGGCGCAGGGCGCTCGCCCGCTTGCGCTGCCGGATGAAGCGCAGCTCGGTGGCCCCGTGGGCGAGTGACGCCGACTGCACGGCCTGCCAGCGTGCATCGACGGGCCACCGGGAACGATTGGAGTCGGCGCTCGGGCGGCGCAGCGTGAGCCAGTCCCCGGCGCAGTAGGCCCACAGCGACGGGGCGGCGGCCAACACGGCGTCGGGGTGGAACAGCTCGAGGTCGCTGAGGGCGGCCCGGCCGATCTCGAACTCGATCCGCCACACCTGGGCGTCCGGGGTATGCCGGTCGCCCCAGACAAGCTCACACCAGTCGGTGCGCTTGTGCGCCATCTCGGCCGTCTTGTCGTAGAGGCGGGCGCTGATCCGCTGGGTCCGCCTGGAACCGAAGGCGAACCCGGTCACGACGTTGCCGTTCTCGTAGGTCGTGCAGCCGTCGCCACGGCACACGAAGGCGCTGCGGTCTTGGGCGCACAGCTGCATCCCTTCCATGTCCACGAACAGGTCGAGGCGCGCGACGCTCAAGACCAGTCCCTCGATGAACGGTCGCACCAGGTCGTTGAAATGTCGGACCGTTTCTTGCGGCCCCACCGAATGGAGGAACTCGGCCCGGGGCTGGATGCGCACCGTCGGCAGGCGGCGGCTGGCCGTGAAGCCGATCCGCCCCGTCTCGTGGTCGAGGCAGTAGCGGTACTTGCCCCAGCCGTGGGGGGCCAGCCCGAAGGTGAGGGGACCCAATTCGAACGGGACCGGTACCGACACCCGGTCGGCGAAGACCCGCTCCTCCTCGAGTTTGGCCAGAAGGGCCTTGGAGAGGTAGCCGTACCCCGAGAGGTAGAGGGCGTCGACCCCCGAGGCCAGCTCGCACACCCCGCCGTCCCCGGGTGTGGGTACACGCATATTTGCGACTGTCTGGACAGACGTGGGCGGAGGAGGAGGCATGGGGGGGGTCCTCTCAGTCGGGGTCCGGGCTCACGGAAATAGACAGGGCGTCCTCGAGGTCCTCGGTCCAGGCCCGCCGCAGATCGAGCTTGATCCACTCGAAGCGGTGCTCGTCGGGATGGGCACCGAAGCGGGCCCGGAAGCGGCGGATCTTGCGGTAGATGGTGGCCCGGTGCCACCCGCCGGCCTCGAGGCCCCCGAATCCGCCGGCCTTGTGCCAGGCCACCCAGAAGCCGATGAGCTCGGCGTCCTCGACGGCCGTGGCGGTCACCTGATCCCGGATGAAGGCCGGGTAGTCCTCGATGGAGCCGACCGTGACGTCGGCCCCCTGATCGGCACGGGCCCGCACGCTCTCGGGCAGCGACTTCCAGAAGGCGGCCTGGCGGCCGTAGGCGATCCCCCGCCCTTCGGGGCTCTCGCTGGGGTCGGATCGGTAGTCGGGGGGCTCGGTCATAGGGGGTCGCAAGTATGCGACTGTAGCGGAGCCCTGTCAAGTCCCTTTTTCAAGAAGCTTCTCCGAGTCCCGACCCTGGTCCCGGAAAGACGGTTGTACCGTCTTTTTGGACGACAGGAAGCGCTGGTCCCGATGGGAATTACGGCAGGCGAGGCTCGGAAGAACCTCCTCACCCTGATTGAGCAGGTGAACGACGACCGGCGGCCGGTCGAGATCACCTCGAGGCGTGGGGATGCGGTGCTGATGTCGCGGGCGGACTATCGGGCCCTCGAGGAGACGGCCTACCTGCTTCGGCCGTCGGCGAACGCCCGTTACCTGCTCGAGAGCCTCGAGCAGGCGCAGCGCCGGTGAGCGCCGTGTCGGTCCGATTCCGGCGGCCCGAGGTCCTCGAGCGGTTGAAGGCCGAAGCCAAGGCCAGACATGTGTCCTCGTCAGCCCTCGCCGAAGAGCTGATCGACGAGGGGCTGCGCACACGCCGCCACCCCATGGTGGTGTTCCGTGACGGAACGTCGGGACGGCGGGCCGGGCTGCTCGGCGGGCCGGACGTGTGGGAAGTGATCGGCGGTCTCGTGGGTGGTGACATCCCGCCCGAGTCTCGGATCGAGCGTGCCGTGGAGCACTTCGGACTCACGCCCCGACTGGTCGGTGCGGCCCTTGACTACTACGCCGACTTCACCACCGAGATCGACGACGAACTGTCGGCCAACGTGGCTGCCGCCGACGAGGCCGAAGCTGCCTGGCGGCGTCGCCAGGACCTCCTGGCGAGGTGACGCTGCACCTCGACGCCCATCGATCCTGACTTCGCCGGTCATCCCCCCAGTGCCTCGACGACGTGCCGCATTGGCTCCGATGGCACATTGACCTTGTATGGCACATTGGACCTTGTATGTATTTTGCGGGTGCTGTGTTACAGGGCACGCACCCGCCCCAGGGGTAACCCGAATGGGCTTCTAGGCCGGGCACCGGGTGCCCGGCCAACTCCATTGTGGGACGTCGAGTGGACTCACGGCGCCGCCGTCAAGGATCCGCTTCGCCGGCCTGCGGCCGTCCTTGACCGCTGCGTATTGCGGTGCTGGCTGGCCGTAAAGCAGGATTCCTGCATTACCGCTATACTGTCCCTATGAAGAGCGAGACGAACTTCGTCACCGTCCAGTCCCGTGGGGTCATCGCCATCCCTACGGCGATCCGGCGTCAGTTCGGACTGGACCGGCCGGGCGCCCAGGTCGAGGTGATCGAACGTGACGGCGAGATCGTCCTGCGCCCCCACGTCCCCGTCCCTTCCGATCAAGCATGGTTCTGGGAGAAGCGGTGGCAGAAGATGGAACGTGAAGCCGACGAGGCGATCGCTGCCGGTCGGGTGGAGTCCTTCGAGAAAGTGGATGAGTTCCTCGACGATCTCGATTCGTGAGGTTCGAACGTACCGATCTCTTCAAGGCTGATTACCGACGACTGTCGAAGGCGAATCAAGAGCTCTTTCGACAGGCCGCTCGGGAGTTCAACGATGCATGCGACGTCTTCATGGACAGCAACGATCCATCGTCATGGCCGGCCCGCCTCCGAGTGAAGCCCGTCGTCAACGCTCCAGGCGTCTTCGAGATGACATGGAGCTTCAGTGGACCAGACGGCCGAGCGACATGGGAATGGACCACCGTGGCCGATTCAAGAGGATCGCAGCATCCAGCGGTGCGCTGGCGACGACTGGGCGACCACAAGATCTTTCGAAATCCGTAGTCGATCTCCGAATCGAGAAGCGCTTGCTACAGACAGCGTCGATGACGTCGAGAGAGCCGACTGTGCGACCCGAGGCCGGCGACGCTCCTATCAGTTGTCAAGCCCTTTTTTGTGCGAACAGCGGACAGAACAGTGATGAGTCACTCGGGGGGAGGACATGCTCTTATCAGGCCACACGTTCACAGAGCGTTGTCCCGGACCGTGGGCCGGCGAGTCGCCGGAAAGTCAACCCCGAAGGGCGACAGTTAGGGGGTGAGCCAGACCCACGGTCCGAGGATTCAGCCGCGAGGCAAGTAGCGGTAGAGCTCGCGGGCGACGTAGCGCTTGAGGAGTCGGATGACGTCTCGCTTGGAGCGTCCCTCCTTCACCTTGCGCTCGAAGTAGGCGGTGGTCTCGGGATCGTGGGCGATGCGGACCATGACGATGCGCCACAGCGCGCTGTTGGCGTGGCGGTCACCACCGCGATCGAGGCGGTGCCGGTTGCTCTTGCCCGACGAGGCCGGGATGGGGGCGACCCCGCACAGATGTGCCCAGGCCGCCTCTGAGTGCAGCCGTTCGGGGTTGTCGCCGGCGCTGACCAACAGGGCGGCCGCGGTGTCAGGGCCGACGCCGAAGCACCCCAGCAGCTCTGGTGCAGTGGCCTCCAACAGCTTCTCGATCCGCTGGTCGAGCTCGGCGATCTCGTCGTCGAGCCCTTGGATCCGGCGGGCCAGCGAGCACAGCGACGCCTTGTGGGCCGCCATCACGGGATCTCCCGAACGCGACGGCCGTAGCCTCGCCGCCTCGGCGGTCAGCGCTGTCACGGTCATGCCTCTGAGGCGACAACGCAGCTGGTCGGGGGCGGTGATCACCAGGTGGCGCATCTGGGTCAGGGCCTTGACGCGGGCCGCTCGGGCCGAACGCTTGGCGACGACGAGGACCCGGATGGCCTCGACGGCCCCGTCCTTGGATTTAGAGATGCTCTTCGCCCGGCCGCCCAGAGCGGCTCGAGCTGCCTCGACGGCGTCGAGGGGATCGGACTTGCCCGAGCGCCGCCGCTCGGCCCGATTGGGCCGGTCGACCTCGATCACCTCGACGTCGGCTCGGCGCAGGAAACGGGCCAGGCCCGCTCCATAGGAGCCGGTGCCCTCCACCCCCACCTTGGTGAGCGCACCGAAGCCCTCGAGCCAAGTGAGCAGCGCCTGGTAGCCGGCGGGGTCGGTGTCGAAGCGCTCCGTGCCGAGCAGTGCTCCGAGCGGGTCGAGGGCGGCGGCGACATGGACGTCGAGGTGGGTGTCGACACCACCGGTCACACCCCGCGCAGCTTCTACGATGGTCATGGTCATCCCTTCTGTTAACGGTGTTAGGGATGGCACGGCCGTTCCGGATCGGAGCGACGGGCGGTCTGGGTTGTTCTAGCAACCCCGACCAATCACCCTTTCTCGGAGACGGGACGTGCCGCTGTCAATGTGCGAGACAGGCCGAACCTGCCAAGCACTCCTGAAGCTATTCAGGACAAGCAGTGCAGCGGTGGATCCTCCAGACCATTGTCACTGTTAGGGGGCAGTCTGTATTCAGTTGTGTCAGCATCCGTACTGTGACCCGACCCGACCACGGCGACCAGCCCCGGCATCTGGGCAGAAGGTCCATTCTGACGAAGGCAATGATCGTGGCCGGGGCAGTGCTTGCGGGTTCTAGTTCTGAGGCCTTTGCGACGACTGAGTACATGGGCAACAGCGAATCGCTCGACCTGGACAATGCCCACGTCGATCTCACGATTGATTCCACCAAGTCGTCCTTTGCCATTGGATCCATTGGAGGAAAATCAGCAGTCTTTAAGGGTTCGCCATATGGAGGCGGTGTCGTAAAGGCTTCGATGGTCGGCACTTCAGCGAAGGCTGGAATCGCCCAAAAGGACCAAATCCCTCAGGGGTCGAACTACGTCACGACAACGCAGGTCTCGGGATCCTTCGGCCCTACTCCGGTCAGGCTTGATGGGATGTTCACCGTTGGATCCAACTTCCTCTTCGAGTATGGATCCGTATCGGGTAAGGCGGCAGGCAAGCCGGTAAAAGTGTCCGTGCTACCCCTCAAGAACGCTACAACCAGTTCGGCGGTAATCGTCGCTGGCGAGTTCGGCGGGACCAAGTTCTCCCTCATGGCAATTGTTCCCGTGGGGGGTCGGGGATCCGTATCGGGCACGGTTGCGGCCAAGAGCGTGCACCTTGACATCGTTCCCCTGGAAAGCGATCAATTGTCGATTCGACTTGCTGGCAAATACAGCGGACCGAGCGACTTGCTGGCCCTCATCGTGGGGGCCGTGTCCTACTTCGGAGGATGACCGTCTCGGACTTCTCAAAGCGAGCGTGAGCCCCGCACGCCCGAGTCCGGCGAACTGGGACGGTCCTGCAGTCTCCAACGATCCTCGACAGTCAACTCCGAACTGTGAAGAGCTTCCAAATGCCTGGGACGCCCTTCAACTCGTAGTCCCCCAGTTCATCGAACTCAAAGCCTGCTCCCGCCACGAGCATCGGTACGGCCGCAGAAACGATCAGCTTCCCGGGTGGAGAGGTGTCCAGGATTCTGGCAGCGATGTGAACGCCGATCCCCGCGATGTCCTCACCCACCACCTCCACCTCGCCGGTGTGCAGGCCTGCGCGGATTTCCAGGCCGACAGGGCGAAGGGCTTCTGTGAATGAAAGGGCACACCGGATGGCTCGACCGGGACCGTCAAAGGTAGCCAGCATGCCGTCGCCGGTCATCTTCACGACTCGCCCACCGTGTTGGTCGACGAGGGTCCGGGCTAGGGCGTCGTGGGTGGCCAACAAATTGCGCCAGGCTTGGTCTCCGATCTCCACGACCCGCCGTGTCGATCCGACGATGTCCGTGAACAAGATGGCAGCGAGCGCACGGTCCGGTTCAACCACCTTTGTCAGACCCCGCAGGAAATTAGCGAGTTCGCCTAGCGACTCCCTCGCGGGTTCAGTAAAAATCCAACCATCCCTTCCCGGCACAACGGCGAGACGCGAATCCTTGATGTGTTCGGCGAGGTAGCGTCCGTGATCGGCCGGTGTGATGTCAAAACCCTCACGGTGAAGCACGAGGGTGGGTATCCGAACCAGGCCAAGCGCACTTCGGACATCGAGCTGTTGACCGAGGTGGCTCTTTAGTTCGTTCGGGCTCATGTACAGGCGCTGGTTCTTGGCGAACCAGGGACCAAGTAGCCGATCGTGCTTCACGCTGTCGGGAAACAAGAACTGGGCAAGGCTCTCCGTTCCCCAGGCATCTCGAACAACCTGCTGGACGGGATCCGCGTTCTCTTCGTAACGACCCTCTGGATCTTCGGGCGTTGCTTCGTAGCAGGCCTGTGTATTGACGAGGACCAAGCCCCGTGCGCGCGCTGGGTGACTGGCGGCAAAGAGAATCGCAGCCCCACCAGCGTCTACGTTGCCGCAGACGACGGCTCTGTCGGAACCGACTGCATCCAGCACGGCCCTGGCATCCTCCGCCCATTGCTCCCAGGCCGGCAGGCTGTCTCCAGACGAGGGATCGGATGCTCCGGTGCCACGTCGATCGAAGGCGATCACCCGTGCCATTGTGCCCAGCCATTCGAGAAACTGTGCGTAAGGGGGCCAGTCCCAGCGCAAGTCGACGCAGTCCGCTGTGCCGGGAACCCAGAGGAGGTCCAGTGGACCCTCGCCAAAAGCCTGGTAGGCGATGCGGTCGTCGCCCAAAGTTGCGTACCTGGTGTCGGGGATTCGGATCACGATGCCGGCCTCTTTCAGCAATCATCGCGTGTTCGAGCTACTCCGCACAGCCTTTCACCCGGCAAGCATAAGAAATCTTGTGGTGCGCCCAGGTCCGGCGTACGGGGGCACCCAGGGCGATGGGCGAACCGATTCGTCTGCCACTGAGTCATATTGTCCTGGCTAGGAGGTTCGGGACCGTGATCACCAGGCTTGCAGGATCCTTCGTGGTTCTGCTCATGGCGAGTCTCTTCTTCGGGTCCGTATTGGTCGGATCGCTCGGCGCCGAGAGCCTGCCTAAGGGAATCCTGGAGGTGACGGGTTACCAACAGATTGTTCCTGCGGGATCGTCTGGGCCCGTAACCGTTGTCGCAAAAGGTGAGACCGCGGCAGCGATCCGTTCCGCTCTGGCTGGACTAGACACATCGTCACCACCACCACCGGGCTGCATGGAGCCTCTTGTTGCCTTCGAGATCAGGGTACTGACCAACAAAGGGGCACCCCCGACATATTTGGCCACAGGCATGGACTGCCCTACTCCAGGCATCGTGGCCATCACCGTTGACGGGACGACGAAGTACTTGAGGGCAGACTGCTCGCTGCGTGCCGCCGTCGACGCCGCTTTGCCGCGAGGTCGAGCTGAAGGGACTCGACGGGTTGGGAGTCATTGCTCGCATTGACCCGTCACCTACCCGGCGACGGGGACACCTTGACGCCCCGGCGGTCGGTGACAGTGGCGTAACGTCCGTTTGATGAGTGCACACGATCGTGAGACGCGGATCCGCAACTTCGTCGAGGAAGTCTGGAACAAGGGGAACTACGAGGCCGCGAGCGATCTCTACGCGGAGACGTACGTCAACGGATTCGGTACTGGGCCAGCGGCCAGGGTCGAGCCCGTGCGCCGATACCACCAGGCCTTTCCCGACCTCCGTCTCGAAATCGAAGAGCTGGTCGCCACAGGTGACACGGTGGTCCTCAGATCAACCTTCCGAGGCACCGACACCGGTGGCTATGCAGGTCGGCCTCCAACAGGGCAGCTGGTGGATGAGTGGGTAGTGACCATTATGCACTTCGAAGGGGGCAAGGTTATCCGGGAGTGGATCGGCGCCGACAAGCTCGGCCTATTCATCCAACTTGGGGTCGTCGACGACCCGTGGCCGAAATAGAGGGACACGGTGTCCGACATATCCGGCGTTATGGGACGGTTCGGGCCTTGGGGTTACGCCGGAACGATCTACGCTCGCCGCTGTGAGATTGACCAGGAAAACTGGTAGGAACGGCGACTCTGGAGCACGGGGACTCGGCCTCGACAGCGTACGCTTCGACACGCTTGGCCTCGCCCCGGATCCTGATGAGGAACCCGATTGTCGCTATTGGCTTGGTCCAAACCTCATACTCTCGGAGAACTGGTTCCCAATCCCGCCGGACCTCCCCAGTCTTCAAGAGAATGAGATTCGTGGCTTATACGACGTTCTCCTCGGAGAGCAACGACCAGACACCCATGGTCGAACGCCCCGCCTGTTGCACATTGCCGTCCATCACGAGACGCCCGTTCCCGTCGTGCTAACCCTCATCCGAGTCGTGGCGCCAGGCGAGCGTCGATACTCATTCGTGGGCAGTATCACCTTGCCGCTCGCAGAATGCAGTTGGGTCGTCAAGGTTCAGAGCAGCGAAGGCGGGACAACGGGCGTTAGGGAGACCCTCGCTGGCGCCCGGTTTCGCAGGCAGAACCCCGATCTGTCGATCGGGGAGATGAGGTCACGATTCGATCCCTACGACACCATTGGGACTCCGACGAAAGTGACCCCCTCACCTTGGTCCGTCGCTCCACGGACAGACTTCTCGCGAGCTTGGAAGTCGATCCGGAAGTTCGCAAGGCGCAGCCGTTTCGCTAGATCCGGCATCCCACCGAACCGGCGATATGGGATACGTCTGAATGGGATACGTCTGAGCGCCATGTGAACGGGCACTAGGAGCATGATTGTGAGATGAATGCAGATTCGAGCGACTACATCACCCGTGAGCTGACCCCCGAGACCTGGAATGACTTTGCGCAGTTAGTCGAGGCGAACAATGGAGTGTGGGGAGGTTGCTGGTGCATCGGCTTCCATCCCGAAGGACTCCCCAAGGGATGCACTGTGGAGCGCAATAGGTCGCTCAAGCAGGCACATGTGGAGAACGGCACGGTGCATCAGATCCTCGTATACGACGGGGATGAGTGCGTCGGCTGGTGCCAGTACGGCTCTCCTTCGGAACTTCCAAACATCAAGAACTTGGGGTCCTACACCAAGGAACTCGTTGCGCTGCCGGACTGGAGGATTGGCTGCATCTTCACCGGAGGCCGTCATCGTGGCCAAGGTGTGGCCCGGGCCACGGTCGCGGGGGCATTGGATGCCATCCGCGGTGCTGGTGGCGGGATCGTCGAGGCCTACCCGGAGCAAGTTGAGGACCGCCCGCCGCAGCGGGGCGCATACCTCCACACGGGACCCGAATCGCTGTTCGCGGACCTCGGATTCGTGCGGGACCGGAAGATCGCGAAATGGCGATGGGTAATGCGCCGGGACGTGTCTGCCGAGTAGCTCGCGATGAAGGGAGCCCGGAGCGGATCGACAACGAACGAAGAGCCGACTCAGTGCATCTTGACGTCGTCAGTGCAGATGACGCGTGCCCCGGGTGTGCCGCAGGGTGCGCCCCGGACCGGCGTACTGGCGCACTTCCACGGGCTCACTCCCCGAGGCGACGCCGGAGGCGTCTACATTGACTGGCTGGTGGGACCAGACGGCCCTGAGGAGATTGTGAAGTCGGTTGGCCGGAGTCACTCGGATTCGGCCCAACCGTGGACGCAGCTCGCGCCCGACTACGAGCGGGCCCGCAGCAGGGACGACTCGCTGGACCGGCTGGTGGAATGGCCCGCGCAGCGCGAGTGCCTTGGGGACATCACTGGTCGGTCTGTGCTCGACCTCGGCTGTGGGAACGGCGGCAAACTCGCCGAGCTCGTTCGAGCTGGCGCCGGTGCCTCTGTCGGCCTGGACATCAGCGGTAGCTTCATCACCAACCGCCCGAGCGGTCTGGAACTCGTGCAGGGCGACTTGTCCGAGCTGGACTCCGTCGCTGCGCTAGCGGGTAGACGATTCGACCGGATCATATTCCTCCAGTCCTTTGGCTATGCGTCTGATCCGGTTCGCACGCTGCGGGCGGCTCGAGCGATGTTGACCGAAGACGGATTCATTCTGCTGACCAGGACCCAACCGGTCCGATATGCCCTCGAGCGCGCCGAACGGAACGGGACCTCGCTCGGCGAGGAGTACTTCAGCAGGAGCGTGTACTCCTACCGCAGTAGCTGGAACGATCAGATCACGCTCTCCAAACTCCCCTACACAATGTCGGACTTGTTGAACGCCTTCAGCGCCGCGGGTCTGTGGATCGAAGCCACGGTCGAACCGCAACTGTCCGAGGACGCCAGACGCCGTTACCCGCACAAGCAGGCGTGGATGGACAAGTACCTCGGTATCCTCATCTTCGTCCTTCGCCCGCTGTCCGACCACTAGGGTCCCAAGACCAAGTAGTCCTCTGCTGCCCCGGCTCCTGGGAGGTTCTTAGATCCGACGGACGAGGGCTGGGGCTAGCCCCGATGTGCTGCAGGGATGCACCCCGGCCCGGCGATCGGGGAGGTCGGCTCCTCCGTTAGGAATGCCCCTCATAGGTCTGTTCCCGGTTGGCGTCGTTGTACATCTCCGAAGCGATAAGCCAAGACCCGTCGGCTTGGCGGTGCAAAACCCGAAGGGAGTGGTTATCTCGTACCTCGATCTCGCCACCGCCTACCAGCTTCTGTCCTTCAACCTGCAAGTGCGCCGACACCAGGACGACCTCTGGCGTGAGCACCTTCATGGAGGTTTCGGGCGGAGCCTTCACGGTGCCAGCGTTGAAATTGTCGTCGGAGAAGAGTCCTCGCAGGTACTCGACGATCTCATCCCCACCCTTCTTGACTGAGCCAAAAGCATTGACCCAATCGGCGTCTGAGGTGTAGATGCCGACGAGCTTCTCAGCGTCCCGCTTACGGAAGCCGGCCAGCAGTGAGATCAGCGTCGTGCCGATGGCGTCCTGATCTGCCTGCGGAAGTGAAGAAAGGTCATTGAGGTCAGCCACGATTGTCCTCCCATGAGTGCACGACGATTGGATTCGAGCCAATCATGTCATTCCGTTGCGGCCAGTTGGATGCTCGCCTCTGGATGGGAGTCCGTCAGCTAGGCCTTGACCCGGCGAACTGGGGCACATTCAAACTGGACCTGTCCCTGCCCCGCCACGCATGAGAGGCTTGCCGGATGGCTGGATTGGACCTGGTCACGCTGGTCGTGGAGAGCTACGACCCGGCGATCGAGTTCTTCGTCCAGAAGCTGGGCTTTGAGTTGGCGGAGGATTCACCATCGCTGACTAACGACGGACGACCGAAACGATGGGTCGTCGTGCTTCCGCCCGGAGGTCAGACGGGACTTCTTCTCGCACAGGCGGATGGAGACGATCAAGCTGCTGTTGTTGGACGCCAAGTAGCTGGTCGTGTCGGCTTCTTCTTCCGCGTAGATGACTTTGATCAGAGCTACGACCGGATGGCCGCTGCCGGTGTCGAGTTCGTTACCGCTCCACGCACCGAGCCCTATGGAAAGTACGCAGTGTTCCTGGACATCGCCGGCAATCGTTGGGACCTGATCGGTCCCCCATAGAGCCGCCGCCACACGCCCACAACGACTGCGTCTCCAACCCGGCGTTCTGGGACACTGATCAACCCCGTGGATCCCTAACCAGCGATCACAATCCGGTGCCCGAGGTCTGCGCTGTCCTGGCCAAGTAGCTCAGCGTAGGTGGCATGCCACTTTCCAGTCTGGAGGTCATGCCGGAGTTGCTCGATTCCAGGTTCGACGAGTTCGGGAGGTAGCGAGGCAAACGTCGAGCTGGCCGCTCGGACTTCTGGATCGAGAAACATCTCCGGTCTTCTCCAGAATGCTCCTTGGAACCCGTCGATGAAATCGTGGGGGATTTCAAACGGCACGACCGTGTGGGCGTCTAAAGCATCCACGATCCGCTTCAATGTCGCGAATCGGGAACTCTCAAGCTCATCGATGGCTGGTATGTAGTCGGTGGTGATCCAGAGTTTTCGTGCATGGTCGGGATCCCAGGTGAACACCACCTGACGCCCCGATACCCGTCGCATCTCGACCAATCCAGCACTGAGGTCACTCCAGTGGTGCACAGTAAGGATGGCCATTGCGACATCGAAAGCTTCATCTCTGAAGGGTAGGTATTCCGCCACCCCGCGAACACGCCGGTGTCCAGGGTGTTGGTTCAGCATCACGTCCGAGGGTTCTAGTGCAACGACCTGGCAATCCGATGGTTCGTAGGAACCCGCTCCAGCTCCGATATTGAGAACGGACGAAGCTGAGCCGATCGCCTCTCGGATCATTGTGCCGAGCCGTGGATCAGCTCGCCGTCTGGAGGCGTAACCCGACCCGATCTTGTCGTATTTCGGCACGCCCCCGGGACCGCTGGTAATCACCGCTTAAAGCCTGCCCCATCCGACGAAGCGTGTGCGTCCTTCGTAACGTCCCACCGCCGGCGTACGGGGGCAGGTTGGAGGCTCCCGGATACGTTCATACTGGTGTGATGCCCGGGCCGCCGTCCCCCGACCCTCATCTGCCCATTGTTCGAGGAAGGGTGAAGTTCTGGAAGCCGAACGGTGTGGGAGGGATTGAGTCAAAGGACACTCCTGCCGACGTTCACGTCCTTTGGTCCGTCATCGAAGGGCCTGGGCCCCACGATCTGCGTCCTGGCCAGATCGTGGAGTTCCAGTATGTCGCCCAATCATTCGACAGCTGGCACTACAAGGCAACTTGGGTACGACCGATCACCGACGGGGCATAGCTCTCACAGGTCCCACCAACCGGCGAAATGGGACGGTGACGCGCCATCGCGCCACCGTACGAATCAGCGCGCGAGACCCTTGGCGAGCAGTGTCCCGCACTCCGCCTGGATCGCCGTGAACGAGTATCAGTCGGCGTGCCGTTCTGCGCCCATGTGGCCGAGTCGCCGACCTCGGTCAAGAACGTCGAGATGTCGGTCGCCAAGGGGTGGTAGGCGACGTTCCCTCGGTCCGCCGCGGCAGCCTCGTTGAACCACGCCTCAACGGCCCGGACGGCCTGCCCCGGATTTTGGAGGTACGTCGGAAAGAGAGCAAGGAAGTGTGAATAGAAGTTGCACGCGAGTTGGGCGTCGTCCTGCGCCGACTGGTTCGCCGGGACGGGAGCCGGGATCAGTGCAGCTGAGGTCGTTGTCGTCGTGGGTGAAGCCTGCGGGCTCTGTGAGGTGCTGCATGCCCCGAGAGCGAATCCGGCAAGAATCGTCAGACCGATGACCCAGGGCCTTCGGCGTGGTCTCATTGCCGAATCCTAGGGACGATCTGGACCTTCGTCTGACTGATAGGTGACCATAGCGAGCGCCGCTGGAAGGAACGAAGGGTCCCCCCAGGGTGCCGCAGGGTGCGCCCAGGCCCGGCGGTCGAGGGCACTCCCACGGGCGGATTACCCATGTAACCAACCGGAAGGGGACACGATCACCCGTATAACCGGCGAACTGGGGCAGGTGTCAGAATGTCGTTCGTGGTTTGGCGGTCCCTCGGATACGTAATCCTGATTGCGTTAGCGGTGGCCCTCGCCGGATGCTCCAACCATTCACAGCCGCCGCGGGTTGTCGCTTAGGTTCCTTCGGGTCCGGTAAGCGATGCCCAGGCGTGTTCTGAGGTTCAAGCTGCCGGGACAAATACGGCGAGCAGAAGTGCCAGGCAGGCCGAGGCGGTGGGAACTTTGGTTCTCGATGCAGACAAGATCGCAGATCCCGACCTCAAGTCCGCCGCCGAGAGACTGAGCAGCGACATCCGAGGCAACCGTACGGCCGAGGCGAAATCTGTTCTTCAAGCGCTGAGCTCCCGGTGCGATTCACTAGGACTGATCCCCCGGTAATCAGGTAGGTCCGTTGCGGCGACACTCCCGGTGAACTGGGGCAGCCGGCTCTAGGTCGTGAATACACTTCTGAGCGTGAAGATCCCTATCGCATGCTCCCTCGATGCCGGGGACGCCAAGGCCCAACTCAAAGAGTGGCAGCAACTTCTTGGCCGAGTCGATCACCGAGATCGAGTCTCATCAACCAGACTCGAGCTGAGCCCCCTAGAAGGGTCCGACATCGCTGAGCTTGTCCAACTTGCCCGACGTGAGGTCGCATGCTGTCCATTCTTCACCTTCACGATCGAAATCGGACATGAGCGGCTCATTCTCGCCGTCGAAGTTCCAGACGAAGCCGTCGAGGTGCTCGACGAATTGATAGCTGACGCTCGGCCGACCTGAGATTGAGCGCCCACCGTCCTGATGCGTTCTGGGACAGTCGCAGCCTTGATGCTGGTAGTTCCACGATCCCCATGCCAGGCCACGGCGCTGCATGGTTCCCACCTTCCCGGTCAGTAGCTGAAGGTGGTGGCGCCGTCGCCGATCCACTCCCACAACTGGATCGTTCCACTGAGTTCGGCGTTGCCAATGAGCTGGGCCTGGTCCAGTTCCTTTGCCTTGAAGCAGATGGGACAAACCATCAGGGTGCCCCCGGCTTTCATGTAGCGGATGAGCAGATCGGCGAGCGGCGGACAGCCGTCCCATGCGATACCGGTCGCCACACCCTCAAGGGCGAGACGCACTGCCTCCTTTGTGAGGAACATCGTTGTGGGGCGGCCCTGCTCGGCCGCTCCGACGGCCACGAGAAAGGCGACGGTGACTTTCTCGGGATCTTCGAGTCCCGTGGTCAGGCTGATGGCGGCTTTGCTAGGCATGTTTGATCGTGGCTCCCTTCGAGATGGCGATTGTGGTCATCATCCGAGGTCGGGGGCGGAACGACTAGTACAAAAACTGAAGCGAGGCGAATATGCTCGGGGGTGTGACCGGCTACGGCCAGTTCTGCCCGGTATCTAAGGCCTCAGAGGTCATTTGCCAGCGCTGGACGCCGCTCATCTTGCGGGAACTGCTCGTCGGCAGCACCCGCTTTAATGAGATCCGCCGGGGCGTGCCGACCTGCTCGCCGACCCTCCTCTCCAAGCGCCTCAAGGAGCTCGAAGGCTCAGGCGTGATTCGGCGTGTGTCCACCGACGCCGGAACGTCATACAACTTGACCGAGGCCGGACGGGAGCTCTTTCCGCTCATCCAAGCACTCGGAGAGTGGGGTCAGCGCTGGGTACGCAGCGACTACGGCCCCGACGACCTCGACCCCGGCCTGTTGCTTTGGGACGTGCGACGGTACTTGGCCCCACGAGGGCTCGGGCCCGATCGGGTGGTAGTCGAGCTGACCTTCCCGTCGATGCCTGCCAAGCATCGCTACTACTGGGTCGTCATCGACGGCCAGGATGTGGACTTGTGTCTCACCGACCCGGGATTCGAAGTTGACGTAACGATCGACGCCGACCTGCGCACGCTGACCGAGGTGTGGATGGGTGATGCCCGCTTCGTCGACGCTCTTGCCGACGGACGCATCACGATGCACGGACCAAAGGAGATCACTCGGCGAATACCAGACTGGTTCGGCCAGCATCCGATCCTCGCGAGTGTGACCCGTTCCGGCTGACCCTCGTGTGGTTTATCGGATGCCGCAAATCGAGTCCTCCGAACGAGCGGTAGCCGATTCCAAGCGGTCCGTCCGGCAATCATCTGCCTAGCCCATATGTGCCGGACTGGGCGCATGCAACTTTCGCGAGCAGAGGCATCCGATGCCCGGCGCTCTTGGGGGGTCGTCGACACATTTCTGCCAAATGCATAGTGCGAGGGTCTTCAATCCGGAGCATAAATGCTGAACCCCTGATTTGAGTAAATAGAATTTCTGGTTTTGGAGCACTTTGGCGCGGAAATGGCGCTGAACGCCGGAGAACTGCGGTATTTCGTGGTCTTCAACGGTCAGCCGACAAGTCCACAATGTGGTCGTTTACCAGGACATTCTCCGAGATTCTTCGACGGACAAGGGTGGGCGAAATTGGCCCAGGCTCTGTTCGGGACGCAGAGGTCCCCGGTTCAAATCCGGGCAGCCCGACTCCGAATGTCCTGATCAAACGGATCGACGTGCGCGGGCGACCCATCCCCGGTGGGGACCGACCTCACGAACGGTCTTCCGCTCACATTCCCCATGCGCGGCCGGCTGGTCTCCAGCACGGATCAGATCCAAGAGGCCCGCGTCGGCGGGGCGACGACATTGCTGCCCTCCGGCGTGCAAGCGTGGGGACAGCCCTGGCACGGGACCAGTCGGCTTGGGGAGGAGAGGACACACCATGGGCCACCCTTTGGGCAGGCATCTGTACAGATTGGGGGTGGCCGCGCTCGTGATCGCACCTGCCATCAGCATGAGCGTGGCCGACGGGACCGCTGGTGCGGCCACATCGGGCTCACCCATCACCATCGCCATGATCACCTCGCTGACGGGCCCGGGAGCGTCGGAGTTCAGCGACGCCCCCGTCGGTTTCGACGCCCGCATCGCGATGCAGAACGCGGAGGGAGGGGTCGACGGCCACAAGATCACGGGGATCGTCCTCGACGACCAGACCAGTCCCTCGGGAGTGGCGACCGCAGTGCAGGACGCCCTCTCCAAGGGAGCACTCGGGCTCGTGTCGACGAGCCCCCTGTTCTTCTTGGCGGCCAAGTACCCCAACCAGCAAGGCATACCCGTCACGGGTGGGTTCTTCGACGGACCGGAATGGGGCCAGCAGCCCTACACGAACATGTTCGCCGCTGACGTCGGAAGCGTGAACCCTGCCTATCCGGTCAATACGCAGATCGGCACGTTCATGAAGAACCATGGCGGCACCGTCGTGTGCTCGTACGGGTACAGCATCTCGCCCTCCTCGACCCGATCGGCGGTCGGCACCGCGGAGTCCTTCCAGCACGCCGGGGGCAAGGTGGGTGTCCTCGACACCACGATCCCGTTCGGCGGCGTGGAGTTCACGACGCAAGCGCTCGTGGCCAAGCAGAAGGGCTGCAACGCCATTTACGCCGGACTCGACGACAACTCGAACGTCGCCCTCGCCACGGCGCTCCGCGCCGCCGGCGTCAAGCCCAAGGTGGTGGTCTTCCCCACGGGATACGAGTCGAGCATCATCGGCTCTCCGGCTTGGACCGACGTACAGGGTGGCTACTTCGACACCACTTTCCGCCCGTTCCAACTTCCCAACGCAGGGACGCAGCAGATGAAGTCGGCCCTCGAGAAGTACGCGCACTTCAAGGCCGGGCAATTCCCGTCCTTCGCGCAATACGAGTCCTGGCTGGGCGCGGACCTCATGATCAAGGGTATGGAGCTGTCCGGCAAGAACCCGACGAGCGCCGGCGTCATTCACGCGCTGCGCAACCTCAAGAACTACAACGGCAACGGCCTGCTGCCCATCAGCATCAACTACTCGACAGACTTCGGGCACGATCCGGCGAAGTCGTGCGGGTGGTACATGCTCGCCGAGAAGAGCGGGTTCGTGGCCTCTTCCAGCCAGCCCTGGTGCGGCACGGACCTGCCGGGCACGACCACGGTGTCATCGTCGTAAACCCTCGGATCTCCTTCGGGACGCGGTAGACACCACCGCTGACGAGCCCGTGACCGCGTGCTGCGGGCCGCACCCTTGGTCGCCTACCGTGGGTCCGTGGGGAAATGGGAGTTGCGTTGACGACGGAGAACCTGGCCATCCTCTTCACGGACATCGTCGGGTCGACGCAACTGTCCCACCTTCAGTCGCCCGAAGACGCCGACGAGGTGCGGCGGGGCCATTTCTCGATCCTGCGCCAGGCGGTGACCGAGGCCGGAGGCACGGAGGTCAAGAACCTGGGCGACGGCCTGATGGCGGTCTTCGGCTCGGCGTCGACTGCGTTGGCATGCGCTGTCGCGATGCAACAGGGCGTCGATCTGGACAACCGCGATCGTCTCCACCCAGCTGTCGGGCTCCGGATCGGCCTCAGCGGTGGCGAGGTCATCCCCGAGGACGGCGATTACTTCGGCGACCCGGTCGTCGAGGCCGCCCGACTGTGCGCCCTGTGCGACGGCGGACAGATCCTGGCCGCCGACATCCTCCGGCTCACAGCCGGTCGGCGCAGCCGCCACAAATACCGGGCTCTCGGGGAGCTGACACTGAAGGGCCTTCCCGACCCCGTCGAATGTGTCGAGGTGCTCTGGGAGCCCCTCGGGGGCGCAGCATCGGGATGGAGGATCCCCTTGCCCGCACGCATGCCCGTTCGCCCCGGTTCGGGCGTGATCGGTCGGGACAAGGAGCTGTCGATGATCGATGACGTTGCGAAGTCGATCGCGGGCGGCGCGGCACTCGAGGCTCTCCTGATTTCAGGCGAGGCGGGCCAGGGCAAGACCACCCTCGTGGCCGAGGGAGCCCGAAGGGCGTTCGACGACGGATCCTGCGTGCTGTTCGGTCACTGCGAGGAGGACCTGGCCACCCCCTACCAGCTCTTTGCCGAGGCACTCGGGCACTTCGTCGCTCATGCTCGCGAGGAGCAACTCCTCGCCCATGTCGCGGCGCACGGCTCCGAGCTACTGAGCCTGGTCCCGTCACTTGCCGGCAGGATCCCAGATCTGCCGCCATCGAAGGCCACCGACTCGGACACCGAGAGATACCTGCTGTTCGCAGCGGTGATCGGGCTCCTGGCAGAGGCATCGCTGCGCCAACCCGTCGTGCTCGTCCTCGACGATCTCCAATGGGCGGACAAGGGCAGCCTGCTGCTCCTCCGCCACATCATGGCCGCCGCTCAGCCGATGCGGATGCTCATCATCGGGACCTATCGGGACAGCGAGTTGTCACAGACCCATCCGCTCCTCGACACCCTGGCCGCGCTGCGCCAGCAGAGCGGCGTCGCGCGCCTCGAGCTCTCAGGACTCGATGACTCCGGCGTGGTGGCCTTCATGGAGGCCATCGCCGGATACACGCTCGATGAGGCGGCTATCACTCTGGCCCATGCCGTGTTCCGCGACACCGACGGAAATCCATTCTTCGTGAGCGAACTGTTACGCCACCTGTCCGAGACCGGAATCATCTACCAAGACGCAACGGGTCGTTGGGTGACGGATCACACACTCGAGCAGATGGTCCTTCCCAACAGTTTGCGCGAGGTGATCGGCGCCCGGGCGGGCCGGCTGGGGCCCGATGCCGGAAAGGTACTGTCGCTGGCCGCGGTCATCGGTCGGGACTTCGACCTCGATCTTCTCTCGAGGGCAGCGGAGACCCCGGAGGAGGAGCTGCTCGACATCCTCGACGCAGCCTCCGGCGCCGCTCTGGTGCGCGAACTCGAGGAACCCCAGGGGCGATACATCTTCGTCCATGCCCTGATACAGCACACGCTCTATGTGGACATGGGTCCGAACCGTCGGGCCAGAGCACACAGGCGCGTGGCCGAAGCCCTCGAGAGTGTCTGCGGCGACGACCCCGGGTCGAGAGTGGGCGAACTGGCCCGCCACTGGATCGGGGCCGCCCATCCGATCGATCTGACGAAGGCCATGGGCTATTCGAGGCAGGCGGGCGATGCTGCTCTGCGGGCGTTGGCTCCCGCTGATGCCCTACGGCACTACACCGACGCGCTCGACCTCTATGGCCGTGGTGCGGCTACCGATCGTGTCTTGGCCATCGACCTCGCCATTGGACTGGGCACGGCGCAGAGGCAGACCGGGGACCCCGCCTTCCGCGACACCCTCCTGGACGCCGCACGACGGGCGGTCGAGCTCGGTGACACCCACCGTCTCGTCACGGCCGCCCTCGCCAACGACCGCGGTTTCTACAGCGCGGTGGGGGCGATCGATGCCGACAAGGTCGAGATGCTCGAGGCGGCGGCGGCGAGGCTGACCACTCAGTCAGCGGATCGTGCGCTCGTGCTGGCCACATTGTGCTCCGAGCTGGCTCACGGCAGTCCACTCGAGCGGCGCCAGGCTCTCGCGGCTGAGGCCGTGGCGATCGCCGAGTCCCTGGGCGACGACGCCGTCATGCTGCGCGTTCTGAACCACATCCAGATAGCACTCCAGGTTCCTTCGCTCCTCGCACAATCTCTGATTCGGACGACCAAGGCATTGGGGCTCGCAGAGCGTGTCGGTGACCCGGTGCAACTCTTCTGGGCTGCTCAATGGCGCGCCGAGGCCGCCGCTCGCGAAGGTGACATGGACGAGATGCTCCGCTGCATCAGCATCCACGGTTCCATGGCCGACCAGCTCAATCAACCGATCTTCAACTGGGGTCACGCGTTCGTGAGCGCCGTGCCGGCGCAGATTGCGGGCGACACCGATCGGGCGGAAGCACTTGCGAACGAGGCATTGCGGATCGGCAAGGAATCCGGACAGCCCGACGCCGAGACCATCTTCGGCGCACAGTTCATCATCGTCTGTGGCCAGAGGGGAACCATGAGCGACCTGGCCCCACTCATTGAGCAGATGGCGGCCGAGGCTCCCGACATCTCACAGTGGCTGTTCGGGTCCCTGCTCGCCAAGGCGTACGCCGAAGGGGACCGCCTCGACGATGCCCTGGTGTTGCTGGAGCAATTCGCCGCTGCCGAGTTCGATCTCCCTCAGGATCAGATCTGGCTCACCGGCATGGTCGACTTCGCGGACGCCGCGATTGAATGTGGGGACCCGCGATACGCCGGGCCGCTGCTCGACCGGCTCGAACCATGGGCCGACCAATTGCCGGCCACCGGCGGCTCGGCCTTGGCACCCGTCAGCTACTACCTCGGTGGCCTGGCCACCGTTCTCGGACGTTACGACGACGCGGAGGCCTACTTCGCCCAATCGGTCTCGTTCTGCCGCCGCGCCAGCGCCAAGTTCTTCGCAGCTCGGACCGATCTTTCGCTGGGCAAGTTGCTGACGGAGCGGCGGGCCCCGGGTGATGTGGAACATGCCCGCGAGCTCTTCACGAGGGCGCAGACGACCGCGGCAACCCTCGGTTACGGCGGGGTGGAACGACGCGCGGCGCAGGCGCTCCGCGCCTTGGCCTGAGGCACAGTCGGCTCGGCGGGGCGGCCGCCGTCGCTCTGTACAACGGCGAACCTCAGCCGCCCCGGATCACGAGGTCACGGTCACCCGGCGGTTGCGGATGCCGGGCGTGCTGCCGGCGGGTGATCCGCTTGGCCTCGTACATCGCCTCGTCGGCCCGCTGCCTGGTCCGATCGGCATCGCCGTTCTTCCCGCAGCAGGCGTACCCGATGCTGACGCTGGCCCGGACACCCTGTGCGTTGATGCGCGACACGGCCTCCTCGATCCGCTCGATGACCCGGCGCGTATCCGCATCATCCGCTCCCGAAACCACGGCCACGAACTCGTCGCCGCCGGTGCGGGCGAGCAGGTCGCCTCCGCGCAGGACACCCGACACGGCGCGTGCGACCCCGACGAGGATCTTGTCGCCGACGTCGTGTCCCTGAACATCGTTGATGGCCTTGAGGTTGTCGATGTCCATCACGAGGATGCCCATTGCCTCCAGACGCCGGTCCCCCTCCAGGAAGAGGGCGAGGCCACGGCGATTCGCCACCCCGGTCAAGGGATCGGAGTTGGCCTGGATCTCGAGCTCGTGGTGGGCGAGTGCATTGGCGAGCGCGAGCTCCACGACGTTGCCCAGGGCACGGCAGCGGGCCACGACCTCGTCGGGGAAGGGCGTGCCCCGGCTCTCGATCGTGATGATGCCGTGCAGCTGCCCGGTCGGGGCGATCGGGACGAAGACCGCGTGCGTGACACCGACCTCGTCCACGATCGATCGCAGCGTCGGGCCCATGGCCGCGCGGTCGAGCGTGACGATCAGCGGCTCCTTCGTCTCGAGGACCTGCCTCACGTAGGGATCGTCCTTGAGCAGGCACGAAGCGGGCACAGAGCCCTGCTCGTCGGCGAGCGCCTGCTGTTCGACGACGTCGTCACGCACCCGCAGGTAGGACACGCGGTTGAACCCCGGGCCGGCCAGCTCCGACATCACCAGGATGCCCTCGTTGATGACCTCCTGGGGGTCGCGCAGCGACGTCAGCGACTGGGTCGCACCGTTCATGAGGCGACCGAGGCGGGCGAGCTCCGCCGAGTCCCGGACCTCGCCCTCGAGGCTGTCACGGAGCCGGTGGATGGTGACCGAGACCACGACCGACACGGCGGCCCACAGGATCAGGCGGCGGAGATTGGTCGCCTCGCTGCTCTGCACGACGACGCCCGCCACCGTCAGGCTCACCACGGAGGCCGAGATGACGATCACGGCGTACGAGCTCGGATAGTAGAGGGAGACGGCGAGCACGGGGAGCAGCACGAGCACGGACAGGCCGCCAGCGGTGCTCTGCACGCTGGGGTTCGTGCCCCCGGAGATCAGCAGCAGACAGACCGAGAGGAGATAGAGCAGGTTCGGGACGAGGATGGCCCATTGGGGAAACCATCGCCACGGCAGCAGGAGGGACGCGGCGGCGACCACGAAGACCGCCAGGCTCGCCCAGTAGAAGGCGACGTTGTTGGGCCCCGGGGGCAAGGCGGCACTGGCCTGGGCCACCGCACCGAGAGCAACGAAGATGGAGGCCCGCACGAAGACCTGGCGCCGGCGATGCTTGGCCGGCGCCAGACCATCGACCTCCTCCACGTGGCCCCCAGGGTGCGCTCGGTCCCAGTACGTCACTTCAGTACTTCGGCGCCAACCACCCCCCTTTTATAGAGCCGAAAGTACCAATTGGGGAAACGGCAGGTGCAAGACGCCTCCCGGTCGTGCCCGCCGCCGGCCTGGCGTGGGCAATTCCCTCTTTGTGTGCACCCTCAACGAGCCGAACCTTCGGTGGGGCCACCCTCGGGGGGGACGGCCGCCATCAACCGGTCCAGGAACGGCACCTGACCCCTCAGGAGCTTGGTCCCGCGAGGCTGACGCCGGCCCACTCGACCCGGTCGACCTCGGGGAACTCCCTGACCTTCCCGGACCCCCGGGGCCATTCGAGCTGGAACGTGTTGCTCGATGCGTGCGTCACGTCGAGGTCTCCCTCGAGCGCCCACACGGTGACCCGTTTGCCGCCGGGCTGCCGGAGCTCACCGAGGGTCAGGGGCTCGGCTTCGGGTGGCTCGAGTCCCGTCTCCTCGCGGAACTCCCGGTATGCCGCGTCGAGGGGGTCGTCGCCGTCGCCGTACTCCCCCTTCGGCACCGACCAAGCGCCGTCGTCCTTGCGCGCCCAGTACGGCCCGCCGGGGTGGGCGATCAGGACTTCGACCGCGCCCTCGGGAGACCTCCGGTACACCAGCAACCCTGCACTCCTGGCAACCACGCGGTGGGTCTCAGCCCTTGCCGTTGAGGCCGAGCTCGATCGCCTTCACCAGCAGGAGGACGACGGCGATGACCAGGTAGCCGCGCAGGGCCCACATCCCGAGAACCCGGCCCCGAGACCACTTGGGGCGGTTGAGCAGGTTCAGAGGCGGCATGCGCCAGTTGGCTCGTTGCTCCCGCGCCATCACCGCCGCGGGCGGGCGGGCTCCCCGGTGACGCAGCATCAGGACGCCGGCGATCGCGTAGAAGACGAGGAGGATCCCGCCGAGCACGACGGCGAGGTCGTTGACGTCGATGGTCGTGAAGAGCGTCGTGATCATCAGCACGAACGACATCATCAAGAGGATGGACACGATGATGCCGGACACTGCGTTGAGCCACGGCCGGTTGACCCAGGGGCCGAGCACGTCCTTGTCGTTGCACAGCAAGAGCAGGAAGACGGTGGCGCTCGGAAGCAGCACGCCGGCCAGGGCCTGGACGCCCGTCGTGATGACCCCCAGCGGCGCGCCCGGGATGATCACGATCCCCGCGGCGCAGACCACCATGGCGCTGAAGGCGCCGTAGAAGAACTTTGCCTCGCGCCACGAGCGGTGCAGCGAGTGCCGCGCCCCGAAGACGTCACCGAACGCGTAGGACGTGGAGAGCGTGACCGCCGCCGCCCCGATGATGGACGCGTTGAGGAGGATGATGGCGAAGATCGTCCCGGCGGCCCGCCCCACGTAGTGCTGCAGGCCCTGGGCGACGCCTTCGGCATTGGTGAAGTGCCCCGCAATCGCGGTGCCGGAGAAGGCCGCCGCCACGATCGCCATGAGCAGGGCGGCGGCGAGGACAACGACCAGCGAGCCGACGAAGGTATCGGCCCGCTCGTAGTTGATCCAGCGCGGTGTGATCCTCTTGTCCACGATGTTCGACTGCTGGAAGAAGAGCTGCCAGGGGGCGACGGTCGTGCCCACGATGGCGATGATCAAGAGCACGGAGGTGGAGTTGAAACCACCCTGCACGCCCGGGGTCACGAAGCCCTTGAAGAAGGACTGCGCCGGCGGGTGGCTCATGAACGCCAGCGGTATCACGAGGAAGTTCACCACGATGAAGATGAACATGAACCGCTCCCAGCGCCGGAAGCTCCCGGTCGCGGTCATGGCGATGAGGCTGACCGCGGCGATGGGCACCGAGAGGTACTCGCTCACGCCGAAGTAGCCGAGCGCCAGACTGATGCCGATGAACTCGGTGGCGATGGTGAGGAAATTGAGAATGAAGAGGTCGCCGACGGAGAACATTCCCCAGAATTTGCCGAAGCGCTCGTTGATGAGCCGGGCGTGGCCGACACCGGTGACCGCACCGAGGCGCACCACCATCTCCTGGTTGACGATGAGGACCGGGATGAGGAGGGGGAGTGTCCACAAGAGGGTGAGGCCGAAGTTCTGACCCGCCTGCGCGTAGGTGGAGACGCCGCCCGCGTCGTTGTCGCCGACCATCACGATCAGTCCCGGCCCCATGATGGCGAGGAGGGTCAGGAACCGTGCACCCCACGAACGGCGCGCCGAGGTGTCGTGCTGCCCGATGGTGCCGAAGGCACCCTGGATGTCGCCGATGTGAGCCGCGTCGAGCACGGCCGTCGGGCCGTCGGCCTCCTGGGCCTCGGGCATGTGTGTCACCTCCTCTCTCAGTCGTTCGGGTTCACGCCTGGCTGGCTGGATGGATGGGCTGGACGGTCAACGAGCCCGTGCGCGGCGCGTGCGGGGACACGCGGGCGGCATGGCCGTATCGCCAGGCCGCCGAGGCCGTCACGGTGGTGAGAGTGCGGCCGGTGGGCGGGTGGGCCGCGAAGGGCTACGGACGCGCCGTTGGCGTGGGTCTTCGTCGTCGGGACACGATCACTCCTCCGCCGCCGTCATGCCGTAGTCCCGGCGGAAGCCCGACGGGAGAAGCAGTTCGAGCACGTCGTCGACCGTGATGACGCCGAGGATCGTCGCGTGCTCGGGACTGAGCACGGGCGCCACGGTCAGGTTGTAGTCGGACATTTTGCGCACGACCGCCCCGAGGTCCCAGTCAGGGTGGACGTGCCCGACCTCGCCGGAGGCCACCTCCGACGCGCGGGCGTCGCGGGGGCTCTGGATCAGCTTGACCGCCGAGACGGTACCCGCGACGCGGCCGTCGGGGCCCGACACGAACACGACGGCCAGGGCCTCAGGCGGCACCGAGCTCACACGGATCGCGGCCAGCACCGCCTCGACAGTCGTCGACGCCGGCAACTCGAGGAAGTCGGGGCTCATGAGCCCGCCCGCCGTCTCGGGGTGGTAGCGCAGGAGAGAACGCACCTTCTTGCGCTGGGGCTCGGGGAGCAGCTCGAGGATGGGTGCGCGCCGCTCTTGGTCGAGCTCGGAGATCAGGTCCGCCGCGTCGTCCGCCGCCATCGACCCGAGCAGCTGGGCGGCCTCGGGGTCGGAGCGGGCCTCGACGAACTCGACCTGGTGCCCGGGGTCGAGCTCCTCGAAGACGTCGGCCTCGAGCGCGGGGTCCTGCCCCACCGCCTCGATGATCTCCTCGCCCTCCTCGTGGGAGGCCGCTTCCACCAGGTCGGCGATCTGGGCCGGGTGCAGGCGCGCCAGTTTTCGGTAGGGGATACGCAAGCGGGCCGTCGGCACGTGGGAGACGAACGGCTCGATGCTGCCCCAGTCCACGATCGCCCGGGCGCCGGAGCGCTGGCCGAGCCGGCCGGGAAGGAGGCGGCGCAGCATCCCGCGGCGGTCGGGTCGACGCCGACCACCTCCCAGCCGTTCTCGGTGCGGGCCAGCTCGATCTCGTTGGCCCGGATGATGCGGCCGCCGACGAGATTGATCAGGTGGCGCGCCATGAGGTCCTGCGCCAGCAGCAGCTCGCCCGGCCGCCGCTCAAAGCGGCGGAGGTCGACCTTGGCGCCGTCGAAGGTGACCCGCCCGGGCTCGATGGCCGAGATCTTCCGGACGGGCACGAAGAGCTCCCGACCCGCCGATCTTCACGACGAGCCCCGTGGCCGGCGGGTGGGGGCTGTCGCCGATTCGCACGATGACGTCCCGCACGCGCCCGAGCCGGTCGCCCGTGGCGGCGTCGACGAGCGGGCGGTTGAGGATGCCCGACAAGTGGAGCAGCTCAGGAGTCTGGCGTGTGTCAGTCGCCATGGCGGGTCCCTGAACCAGCCTGGTGCAGTCGCGGCCGGTCGGCCGGGTGGTCGGGCAGGCCGAGCACCTGATGGTCGGCGTGGTAGAGCGCCTCGGCGAGGAGGTGCGCCACGTGGTCGTCGGCGGCCGAGTAGTAGGCGAAGGTCCCCTCACGACGCACGGTGACGAGTTTGGCCCAGCGCAGCTTGGACAGGTGCTGCGAGACCGCCGTCGGCGAGGCGCCGACCAGCTCGGCCAGGCACGAGACGGACGACTCCCCCTGCAACAGGGCCCAGAGGAGCTTGATGCGGGTGGGGTCGGAGAGGAGCCGGAAGGCGTCGCTCGCCACCGACACCTGGGCCTCGGTGGGCATCTCGAAGTCCTGCATATCTTCGTGCATGCGAAGGTAATGATACATTAGCGAGCGATGTCCACGCCAGCCCGGACCGACGTGTCCCGCCGGGACGACGGGGAGCACAGGCGGGCGGCCAACCGTGCCATCGGGGTCTCGGCGCTGGTGCTCCTCGTCACCGGCGGTGTCGAGCTTCTGCTCGCCACCCTCAGCCATTCGGTCGGCCTGCTCGGTGACGCCATCCACAACCTCTCGGACGTCTCGACGTCGGCCGTGGTCTTCCTCGGGTTCTTCATCTCGAAGCGGCCGCGCACGGAGCGTTGCCCCTACGGGTACGAGCGGACGGAGGACATCGCCGGGCTGGGCGTCGCGCTGGTCATCTGGGCCAGCGCCGTGTTCGCAGGGGTGGAGAGCTACCTCAAGCTCGTGTCGCACAGCCCGACGACGCACCTCGGCTGGGCCATGTTCGGGGCCTGCCTCGGCATCACGGACAACCAGACCGTCACCTGGTACAAGCGCGTCGTCGGGCGGCGGATCCATTCGTCCACGCTCCTGGCGGACGCCAAGCACTCCTGGCTCGACGCCGTCTCCTCGGGCGGGGCCCTGATCGGCCTGGTGGCGGTCGCCCTCGGGTTCCCGCGGGGCGACCCCATCGCGGGGTTCGCCATCACCGCCTTCATCGCCCACGTCGGCTACGAGGTGGCGCGCGACGTGCTGCACCATCTGATGGACGGCGTGGAGCCCGAGCACATTCACGAGGCGTGCCCGGTGGCCGAAGCCGCCGGGCACGTCGAGGTGCCCGTCGTGCGTGGGCGCTCGACCGGTCGGGCGCTGCATTTCGAGCTGCAGCCCGAGTTGCCCTCCGGGATGACCCTGGCCCAGGCACGGAGCGTGTCCGAGCGCATGGAGAACGCCGTGCTCGGCGCGATCGAGCGGGCCTCCACGGTCACGGTGGTACCCCACACGTCGCTCCGTGCCTGAGGCCACGGTGCTCCCTGACTGCCATCCCAGGGGCGTGCTCGCTAGGCTGGACGTCGTTCCGGTCACCCAAACCGGAGCCGTCTCGGGGGCCACGGGCGTCGACCACCACCGGCGGTTGCACGTCACACACACCACTGCGCCATGAGTCCTCACAAACCGGAGAAAGATCCCGTCGAGAAGGGCTTGCACGAGCTCGGGCGGCAGATCGACGGCGAGCCCGCCGCCGGGGCGACCCCGACGGCCGAGGCGGCCCAGAACCCAGCCGAGAACCCGGTCGAGAAGGGTCTGCACGAGCTCGGGCGGCAGATCGACGAGGCGCACCGCTCCACCCGGGGCAAGAAGGGCCGGGGGGGCGAGGCGCCGCCGCGTGGACCGGCTCACGCCGCACCCAAGAAGAAGCGCTCGCGCCGGCGCACCGCGGCCTGGGTCACCGGGACCTTCCTGCTGGTGCTCGTGCTGATCGCCGGCGCCGCCGCCGGCTACGGCTGGTACCTCAACCACGAGATCCACCGCATCGACCTGCGCAACCTCACCTCGGCCCCGGTGAAGGGCGCCGACGCGGGCACGGAGAACATCCTCATGATCGGTTCGACCGACCGCTGCGCGCTCAAGGTGCAGAACCCCGCCTACGGGCTGTGCTCCCAGGGCGTCAACGGAGTGAACAGCGACGTGGTGATGATCCTGCACCTCAATCCGGCGAACAACTCGCTGTCCATCCTGTCGATCCCCCGTGACCTCTTCGTGCCCAACGCGCGCTCCGACGGGGCCAACAAGATCGATGCCGCGCTCTACCAGGGCCCCGATCAGCTGATCGACGCGATCGAGGAGGACTTCGGGATCCCGATCCAGCACTTCGTGGAGCTGAACTTCGACAGCTTCATCAACGTCGTCCAAGCGCTCGGCGGGATCAAGATGTACTTCCCTGAGCCCGTGTTCGACGCGTACTCGGGGCTCAACATCCAGACGACGGGCTGCATCGCCTTGAACGGGACCCAGGCGCTCCAGGTCGTGCGGGCCCGCCATCTCCAGTACAAGGGGCCCGGCGTCACCACGACCGACCCCAACTACTGGCCCCAGGAGGCGCAGAGCGACATCGCGCGCATCCGCCGCGACCACGAGTTCCTGCGCGTCCTCGCAGCGGCGGTGAAGGCCAAGGGGCTCAGCAACCCGATCACGGACCAGCAGCTCGTCGCGGGCGTGGCCGGCCAGCTCACGGTCGACTCGGGCTTCTCGGCCAGCGACATGATCAGCCTGGTCCTCGGCTACCACGACGTCGACGTGAACACCGCCCCGCAGCTCACGATGCCGGTGGCGGTGGACCAGTTCGGCAGCTACACGTACGAAGGGGGCAGCTACGGGGACATCGAGTTCCCGGTCGAGCCGCAGGACCACACCACCGTCGACCAATTCCTCGGCCTCTCTTCCAGCAACGACGACACCTACACCGGGGGCGCACTCCCCTCGCCGTCCACCGTCACGGTCTCGGTCCTGAACGGCTCCGGCGCCTACAACCAGGCCACCGACACGTCCCAGAGCCTGCAGGCGCTCGGCTTCAAGATCGGCACGATCGGCGACAGCCCGCCGGTCGGCCAGGAGGCCGAGACGGTCGTCTACTACTCCTCCAAGAGCCCGGCCGAGTTGGCGGCGGCCCAGGCCGTCGCCAACTCCATGACGGGGGCCGTGATCATGGCGGAGGACCCGACGCAGGTGAAACCGGGCTCGCAGGTGACGGTGGTGACCGGCACCGACTTCACCGTCAACGCGCCGCCCGCCACCACCACGCCGACCTCAACCGGTGGTGCGGCGACCGGCCCCGCCGCACCGACCACGACCACCACGGCGCCAGCCAGCACCGGCAATACGGGCAACTCGGGGGCGTTCCAGGCGCCGACGCCGTCGGTGGAACCGCTCGCACCCTGGGACCCACGCTCGTGCACGGCGAGCGGCGGCAAGGGCACCTGAGCCCCGAGAGGTACCGGACCACCCGCTCGACGCCGCCGCTCGACCGCGGCGCCTGGAGCACTCAGGCGAAGATCTCGCCGCCGTTCGTGTCGAGCGCCTGCCCGGTCATGGCGGACGAAAGGTCCGAGGCGAGGTACACGATGGAGCCGGCCACGTCCTCGTCGCTCGGGATGCGGCCGAGCGGCACCCGGGCGTTCAGCTCGTCGACCACCACCTGAGCGGGCACACCACGGCCCGTCGAGGTCATCTCGATGTAGATGTCCACCGAGGGGCCGGCCATCCAGCCGGGCACCACGGCGTTGACGCGCACCTTGGAGGGGCCCAGCTCGTAGGCCAGCACCCGGGTGGCCGTGAGCAACGCGCCCTTCGAGATGGCGTAGCCCCCCTGCACCGGCTGGGGCTGGCGCGCCACCATGGAGGCCACCATCACGACCGAGCCTCCACCGCGCTCGCGCATGGAGGGCAGGGCGGCCCGCGTCATCTGCAGCGAGCCGAAGAGGTTCGTGTCCATGATCTTGCGCCAAAGCGCGAGATCGACGTCCTCGAAGCTCTGGAAGGCGTCGAACCGGAAGGCGTTGTTCACCAGCACGTCGATCCCGCCGAACTCCTCCGTGGCCACCGCCATCAGGCGGGCGCAGGCCTCGGGGTCGGTGATGTTGGTCGGCACGGTGATGGCGCGGGCGCCGATGTCCGCCACCTCGGCCAGGACGTCGTCGAGCGTCGACTGGCGGCGGGCGGCCAGCACCAGGTCGGCCCCGTGGGCTGCCAGCGCCCGCGCCGCCTGCCGTCCCAAACCGGGGCCGACGCCCGACACCACGCACACCTTCCCCGACAAGAGCCCGGCCGCGGCCGGGTTCCCGCCCCCCACGTCGCTGTCCGCAGTCGTCATGGGCGAAGCGTAGGGCAGCGGGGCGCCGCGGGACCGGGCCATCCGCGCCGGCGTCACACGGGCCTGAGAAGATCGGCGGCAGGGTTGAGCAAAGGAGGGTCATGGCCATTTGTTCGCACTGTGGTGGCGAGATGACCGACGGGATCAGCTGCCTGACCGACCCCGTCCTCATCGGCGGGAAGCCCTACGCCCCGATCCGCTGGGGTCAGGAGCTCCGCCCGAGGCACCGCTACGAGCCTGAGGACTGCAGGGACTGCGGGACGCCGCTCGGCGGGGTGCACCATCCCGGCTGCTGCATGGAGCGGTGCCCGGCATGCCACGGCCTGGCGATCGGGTGCGAATGTGTCAGCGAGCCCTTCTGCGCGTTCGAGGGCTCGCGGACGGGCCGCTGCCGGTCACACGTCCTGCGCCGGGTCGGCTGGCGCTGAGCGTCAGTCGTCTGGTCCGGGCGCCCGTCCCGAGCGTCTGAGGATCGCCTCCCACGGGCGGACTCGGTGAGCTCCCTGCGATACGTCACGGCGCCGTCACCGTCTGTTCCCCCTCACAACAGTCCCGTCCCCCTCACAACAGTCCCGCGGCCACGGTGACACCGATGACGACGAGGAGGACCCCGCCGGCGCGCTCGCCCCATTTGCCGAGGCGTGTGCCGACTCGGCTCCCCAGCTCCAGGCCGACCAGTGTCAGCCCCACACTGACAACCCCTATGGCGAGGGCGGCCACGACGACGTTGACGTGGTAGGCGCCGAGCGCGAACCCGATGGCCAGGTTGTCGATGCTCAAGGCGGCGGCAAGGACGACCAGGCGACGGAGGCCCGGGCCGTCGCTCTCCGCCCCGCCGTCAACGCCCTCGTCGGCGTCGCGACCCTGCACGAGGGCATAGATCCCCACCAGGCACAAGACAAGACCGGCAACGAGCTTGGCGCGGCCCCCGAGCCCGTGGGCGACGGAGTCACCCAGGAGGAGGCCGAGGAGTGGCATGGCCGCCTCGAACACTCCGAAGACGACCGCGATCTCGAGCCGTCGGGAGCCCGCACCGGACACGCCAAGTGCGCCAGCCGCGCCGAAGTTGTCGAGCCCCACTGCGAGCGCGACCAGCAGCAGAGCAGCCACGCGCGGATGCTACGGGCCGGGCAGCGTCCTCGGGTGCCGCCGACGCGCCGGACTCGTCTTCAGACGGCCGGCGCCGAGCGCTCGAACGCGCGCTGAGCCTGGTCGAACACCGTCCTGACCTTCTCGAGGTCGTAGGGTTCCTCGGCCAGGGACCCAGGATCCCATTGGCTGCGCTCCATGGTGACGAAGTCCCCGCCGTAGACGTGGACGGCGCCGGTGTAACGCGCCAACGGATTCCGTACGGCATGGATGGCGTCATCGCCGAGGAGCAGTACCTGCCCGGCGCGCAGCTCCTTGCCGCCGGAGACGACGATCTGACCGTCCTGGCGCCTGTAGTACGTGTTGTCCTCCTGCCCGCCGTAGATGCCGATCGCGGCCCACATCCGGTGGTTATGCGGGAACAACGAGATGTGCGGCGGCCATACGGCGTTCAGCACGGTCAATGACGGAGACCGGTACCAGATGTCGAGCCATCCCGAGACGGGCTTCTCGAGATCGTCCGCCGCCGGTGCACCCACCGCCAGCGCCTCGACGAGCACTTCCTTCACGGCGCGCCGGGGCTCGGCGTCCTCCGCAGCCGTGAGGCAACGTGCGACCAGCTCGTCTCGATTGAGCATCCATCCTCCGGACATTCAAGTGGGCTCACCGGAACCGTACGACGGGGAAGGTGCGCTGTCGATGCGCGGCGGGACACCGACATGGTGTTCGGACTCGTGTGCGGCTCGAAATGCCCGTTCCGGCGCAAAGTCGGGCGTTGAGCGGGGCGGCGCTGCCGGCGGATCTTGCGGTAACGCGCACACGAGGCTGCGTACCCGGGCTCCTCATCCCGCTCGGAGCCCGCCCTCGTACTCGTAGACCGGCGTGACCGTGCCCCATATGGTCTCGATCACCCGGCGAAGTTGATCGTGGTCGAGCGCGCGCCCACGAACGGTGAGCACCTGGGAATCGGTGCCCTCCCTCCAGTCGACTGCGTCTCCTGGCTCCAGGAAGGCGGGGACGGTGTCCACACCGTGTACCGCCGGGAGCTGCTCGAGGCCCTCCAGGGCCACCAGCCGTCTGGCCCCCGCAGGCGGGAGGAACATCAACGAGAAGCCCACCCCCTGGCAGGCCACCGGGCCCTCGATCGTCACCGGGATGCCCGCCGCCACCTGGCAGGCCACCCGGAAGAGGTTGACCTCGGAAACGCTTCGAAGCACGAAGGGAACACCGCCGCCGAGGCGCCCGTTGACCTCCAACAGCCTCGGCCCCTCCGGTGTCAGCTTGATTTCGGTGTGGACCACCGAGGTCTCGATGCCGAGCGCGTCGACGGCGGCTTCCACGATGTCCAGCAGCGGGCGATGGAGGGATGGCGGGAGGTCGGCCGGGATGAAGACACCGGTCTCCCGAAAGGGCTCGACAAGGGGGAACCTTCCGGTGAGGGCCACGTGGCTGACCCGACCGTCGCTCACCACGCTCTCCACCGAGATGTAGCTGGCAAAGAAACGATCCCCGCCCGGGGCGTCACCGAGGTACTCCTCGACCACCGAGCCCGACGGGCTGCCCGCCACAAGGGCCACCAGCTCCTGGGCGCTGGCCACGGGCACCACGCCCCGGCTGGCGCTGCCATGGTCCGGCTTGAGCACCGCCGGGTAGCGAATGGTGTCAGCGAGCCTGGCAAGCTCATCGGCAGCTAAGAGGCCCGGGACGTGCCAGAAGCGCGGCCCGGGAACCCCGGCCCGGGCGAGAGCGACACGCTGGCGCGCCTTGTTCACCAAGGTGGCCGCCACCTGGGGGCGGTGGTAGGGCAGGCCGAGCCGGTCGGCGAGGGCGGCCGCCATCTCCACGTGGTCGTCGACGAAGGAGACGATTCCATCCGGTCGGTACTGGGCGAGGCGACTCGACGCCTCGTCCTCGTCCAGGCCGTCGATGGGCACCACGGTGCCCGTGTGCCTCAGGACCTTGGGTAGCTGCGGGTCTCCGGTCGTGGTGTCGCCCACCACCCATAGCAACTCTGCGGCGTCACCGACTGCTTGGAACAGTCCCAAGGGTGCGAAGGACCGTGGGTCGTGCATGACTGCGATCCGGGGAGGGATCAGAACTCCTTGCGGGTGAGAGAGCCCTCAACCGCCCAGAGTCCCCGGTCGTTGTCAACCATGAAATGAGTGACGCTGGCGTCCTTCACGATCCGACCCATGACCTTACGGGGCGATCCGGAGTACGACGGCACTAGGGGAGGGATTCACATTGCCTGCCTACTAAAGGTATCCGAAGGACTCCCACTCCTGGACGCGCCAAAGGGTTGGCGACCTGATCTCGTGGCGCCGAACCGAAGCACGACAGGCTCAGGCAGGCCGTAATGAGCAGCCAAGCCTGTCGGAGGCCGTATGCCCTGGTCGATCACCTTCATCCATAGCGGGCCGCCAAGCCGTCCATTGCCGTCCGGTACGAGCGACCCATCTCCTCGAACGAACTGTGGAGGTCGACGGTGCGGCCGCGCGACCGTCGAGCCAGGCTGAACTGCAGGGCCTTCGCCGTGATGGCCACCATGCGGAACCCCTCGGCCGCGACGGCCAGGTCATCGGAACCGGAGGCCGCCGGATCATGCTCGTCCAGCCAGTCGACGAACGATGCCGCAAGCTCGGCGGCAGCACCGCACTGCCGGCACGTCCCGAATGCATAGAGATGGAAGGTCTCGAGGTCCTGGCTGGCCAACCACGCGGCGTCGCGCTCGAGGCGTTGCTCGAAGCGGATCATGGGATCGTCGACGGGACGTCGGGCCACGTGTGCCCTCGTGAGCGCCACCGCCCCGGCGACGAGCCCATTCGGGTCCCGGCGCATCCGGTCGAGACGGACGGTCTCCACGTAGGGCGCCAGCGCGATCGGGTCGGCGTAAGGACCGAGGCGGAACAAGCCGTCGAAGTCGTCGCCTTCCAGCTCGAAGTACCCCGCGTTGTGGAAGTAGCCGAGGTGCCGTCCGGCCCGGTCGATGCTGTTGAGGACCACGGCGGTCTTGGTGTGGGCGATGCCGTACGAGACGCCCTGCGTGTCGGGAAGGAACCACGCGTCGGCGTCCATGATCACCAATCGGCCCAGCTCGAGCTGCTCCTCAGCGTGCTCGAGGACAGGACGCCAGACGTTCATCTCGGCCACCTGGAGTCCGAATAGCGCCCGGAGATCCTCGGGAGGGAACTTGAAGAAGGTCCACTGATCGCCCTCGAAATCGGTGCTGATGGTGAACGCGGCGGCGGCCAGCGGATCGAGACCCAGGGAATGGAGCAACTCGATCCAGAGATCGACATAGCAGTTGGTCTCCGTCCACGTCCGCTCGGTCGCGTGCAGTGGGTGCGGGCGGTAGCTCGCCGCGTCGACCGCCACCACCCGGATTCCGGGTCCCGCGCTCACCCCCAGAGTCGGTCCCGGGCCGCCACCGGCCAGTCCCCGGGGTGCATCCCGTGCGTCCGCAGCAAGGCCAGGGCGATGCGGTCGAGGCCGAACCCGAAGCAACACGAGTGGGCTACCTCACCGTCGGCAGTCACGATCCCGAAGGGTTGCCCGAAGTGGTCGAGGTGGCAGTTCGACGACCCGATCGCCGTCGGGTGGTCAGCCGAGTCGATCGGCGTCACGATTTCGTACTTGAGAGTCTCTGCCCGCTGGTTGTCAGCCAGAATGCGGCCAACCCGCCCGAAGAAGGGGTCGTTCGCCACCACCGTCTCGACTTCCAGGCCGAGCGAGCCGAGGATCTCGACGCCAAGCTGCAGCCACCGGTCCCGGTGCTCGCTGGCCCGTGCGGCGTCGCCGACGTAGACCAGTTCGTGCATGCGAAACGCCTGCATCCGGGTCGGGTCCACGCTGGGCTCGTGGCGGTAGCACCAGCCGGCGACGTCGTAGCGGCCTCCGCCCTCGGGAAGAGTACCGGCCAGGGTGGGATAAAGGGGATGGCAGGCGGCAGGACACAGGTTCACCCCGGCCGCCTCGAGCAGCGCCGTCCAGTCACCCCCCGATTGCGCCACGTCCATCAGCTTCCTGTGGTCAGCGTTGTTCCCCGTGAAGGTCGACACCGAGCCCAGCAGGTCAGGAAAGGAGGAGAGGTACCCCGTGCGTTCGAACACATCGCGGGGCATCACCGGTGGGAACCGGTAGCTCACCGCCCCTTCGGACGCTGCCGCCGCGACTGCCAGGCTGTCCACCGCGGCCACGATGTCCTCGTAGACCGATGAGCGGCCGTAGATCCCATCGGTCCCCGTGGGGACCAGGAGTCCGGCCGTCATGAGTTCGTCCCGGAAGAGTCCTCCGTCAGTCATCACACCGTCAATCGTCCTTGTGGATCAGCAGCATCTGCGCGGTGTTGCTGTTGATCCGATCGTTGTTGACCATGACGGCCGCACCATGCGCATCGCGCAGGATCCGCCCGAGGCTGTACGGCGAGTCCTCCCGGTAGCCGGCCATGCCACAGATGGCCATGGCCCGGTTCACGATGTCGACCACGAGCGTCGAGGCAGACACCTTCAGTGAGTTCATGGCGATGGCAAATCCCATGCCGGCCAGGGCGTCGAGGTCGTCGCACTGCCGGTCATAGCGCCGGGCTGTGCCCCGGATCAGCTCCTCCATCCGCTGGAGCTGTGCAATCAGCTCAGCGAGGCGGAGGGCGGACGGCGGCGTGACGCCGGGCTTCTTGCGAGCCTCGGTCCGGACGAAGTGCCGGGCCTTGTCGGTCGCCGAGGTGGCCAGTCCGAGCCAGACGTTGCTCCAGAGGATGTGCGACACCGGCAGCATGGTCCGGCTCGATATGTCCGCATAGGCATCGTCGAGTATGTGGTCCGCCCCACCTTCGGCGACGAGCCGGAAGCCGAGGCTGCAGGTGCCCCGGAAGCCGAGGGTGTCCCAGCCGCTGATCGGCTCCAACGTGAGCCCCGGGGCCCGGCAGAGCACGAGGACCTGGTCGTTCGGCGGGCTCTCCGGGGCGCGGCGAGCGGTGGCGAGGATGCCGTCCGCGTGCTCGCCGTAGGAGATGACCGGGGCCATCTTCTCGAGTCGGATGTCACCGGCGTCATCGCGCTCTACCGTGCACACGCTGGTGCGAACGTCACCACCGACTCCGACTTCGGTCGTCGCCGACGCGAGCAGCAGCTGACGCTCGCCCAGGTCGGCCAGGTAGTCGCGGAAGAAGGCGGACCGGCCGTGGCGCACCAGACTGGCCACCTGGATCTGGTGCATCGCATAGATCATGGCGGTCGACGCGCAATGCCGCCCGAGCTCGAACACGATGTCCGCGACCTGTCCGACCGTGACACCGGGACCCCCGAGCTCTGAGGGGACCAGCACGGACAACAGCGATTCGGCCCGCAGCGCGTCGAACGCCTCGGTGGGAAAACGAGCTGCGCGATCGACGTCATCGGCGGCGGGTCCGGCGACTTCCGCACCGATACGCTCCGCCTGGCGCGCCCAGTCGTTGACGGGCACCTCCGCGTCACTCATGAAGCCAGCTCCGCTGACCTAGGACCCGGTCAGTTCGCTGAGCGCGACCCGGATCGCGGCAACGGACTCGAAGGTGCTCTTACGCAGCATTGCCTCGGGGAACTCGACGTCGAACTCATCTTCGAGTGCGAGCATGACGTTGACGCTGGCGTGCGAGGTCATCCCCGCCTGGTAGAGGTCGTCCCCGTCGCGGATCTTGGCCATGTCGACGGGGAGGTGGCCGTACTCGGCCAGAATGGTACGGATCATCTCGTCCATCATGCGGCCCCACCAATGTGGACCGGGACCGCGGGCATCCCGGATCGCTCCGCCGAGTCGGTCCCGGAACGGCACAGCGCGACCACCACGGCTGCGGCCACGTCCCCCTCGTGGGTGAGGCTGACGGCCAGGTCGCCGATGCCCGCCTGGTCGGCCAATGCCGCGGCGTGACCCGAGAGGGCCATGGTGCACCAACCCCGCGGATCGCGGCGTACCTCCACGGACCGCCAATCAGGCTGGTGACCGACAGGACGCAGCACCTTGATGGTTGCCTCCTTGGCCGCGAAGCGCGCGGCCAGGCCCGCGGCCCGGACCGGCGGCGAGCCCGTACAGGAGCTGATCTCGTGCTCCGTGTAGACGCGCTGCAAGTAGCGAGTGCCGAACCGGGCGACGCTATCGGCCACCTGGTGGACCGCCACGACGTCCGTCCCCACACGAATAGCAGCTCCCGTGCTCATTCAGCCCGTTCTCCCACGCAATTGGCTTCTCGTTCCGACCGGCACCGCCATGTGATCGCAGGCCGGGCCGTCATCAACTGGCGCCGATAGGGACCCACCCCGCGAGGAAAAGAGCATAACGGCGACCTCCGGCTCGGTGCGTGAACGAGTGCCAAGGTGCATTCCCCCAATCTGAACGCCGGGTCCCCCAATCTAAACATCGGAGTCACCCGCCAACCTGATATCTCGGCCGAACGGCCACGCGCCTTGAACCGGAATTGCTACGGGGCTTTCGTTCAGCCGTGTGCTCAAATGGCGCCATGGGAGCGGCACCGGCGGAGACGATTGCTCACGATGTCCTGGCTGGCTCGATCTGGGAATGCCGTTGGAACGACCCGGACTCGGGCGTGGATGTGGCACAAATGTCCCTCGACGACTTGTCGTGGATCCCGGCGACGGTACCCGGGACCGCGGCAGAAGCGCTGAGGAAGCTCGGCCGGTGGAGTTGGGGAGACGACGATCAAGGCCTGCTCGATGGGAGCGAGTGGTGGTACCGGTGCCGGTTCGACCTTCCCGCGGCCTCCCCACGGGGTCCGTGGCGGCTCGAGCTCGATGGACTGGCCACCGTCGCCGATGCATGGCTCAACGGCGACCTCGTCCTCCATTCGGAGAACATGTGGGTCGCTCACCAGGTCCGCGTCGACCACCTCGACCCCCACAACGTGCTGCTGCTCCGCTTCGCCGCTCTGGCTCCTTTGCTGGCCCAACGCAGGCCCCGCCCCCGATGGCGAAGCCTGCAGCTTCGCTCCCAGAACCAACGCTGGTACCGCACGACGCTTCTCGGCCGCGTTCCGGGATGGTCCGCCTGCGGGGCGCCCGTAGGACCATGGCGCCCGGTCCGCTTGCACCACGCGGGTGCACGGCCCTTCGTGGCCGAACGCCGCGTGATGGCGAGCTGTGACGGAACGGACGGAAGCGTCAACATCCGATTGCTGCTCCAGGGGGTCGACGCCGGTACCGAGGTAGAGCTCCACGTCGGGGATCACGTACGTCCGGCCACCGTCTTCGAAGTCGATGGGCACAATTTCGTCGACGCCGTCGTGCGGGTACCCGACGCCGAACGGTGGTGGCCCCGCACCCACGGCGCCCAGCCGCTCTATCCGATGCGCCTGACCGTCGACGGCTTCGAGGTGGACCTTGGTACCGTCGGATTCCGGACCGTGGAGGTCGACCGGGACGGCGGTGCATTCAGCATCTCGGTGAACGGTGTCCCCGTGTTCTGCCGGGGCGCGTTCTGGGTGCCGCCCGACGTCGTCACCCTGGGCTCTGCCGAGGCCGCACTGCGAGAGTCACTCCGGCTGGTCGTCGAGGCCGGCATGAACATGGTGAGGATCGGTGGCTATATCTCCTACGAAGACAGTGTGTTCTGGGACATCTGCGACGAACTGGGAATCCTGGTCTGGCAGGACTGCATGCTGGCCGGCTTCGACCCACCCGAGGAGCCTGAGTTCGTCGAGAGCCTGCGCGTCGAGCTCAACCAGCAGCTTGGCAGGCTCCAGAGCCGTCCCTCGCTCACCGTGGTCTGCGGCAGCAGCGAAACCCATCAACAGGCGGCAATGTTCGGGCTACCGCGCGAACGCTGGCGCAGCCCACTCCTTGAAGAGACCATCCCGGCCATCGTCGGCGAGATCGTTCCCGATGTTCCCTACGTCGTCTCGTCGCCGTCCGGCGGAGACCTCCCGTTCGAGCCGGGCCAGGGCGTCTCCCACTACTTCGGCGTCGGCGCCTATCTACGACCCCTCGCCGACGCGCGCGCATCGGGGGTGCGGTTCGCGGCCGAGTGCCTCTCATTCGGCACCCCGCCCGAGCAGTCCACCGTGGAACGGTGCTTTGGTGGCGCCAACGTCGCCGGTCACCATCCGTCCTGGAAAGCCGGCGTGGCGCGCGACAGCGGTTCCTCGTGGGACTTCGAGGACGTCCGCGACGACTACGTCCGCCGGGTCTTCGGCATCGACCCGTTCCGCGCCCGCTACGCCGATCCGGACCGGTATCTCGATCTCGGAAGGGCGGTCGTGGCCCACATCATGTCGACCGTCATGACGGAATGGCGCTGCGAACAGTCGACCTGCGCGGGAGCGCTGATCCTCAGTTGGCACGACCTGTGCCCGGGCGCCGGGTGGGGACTGCTCGATTCCTTCACCGCGCCGAAGGCGCCGTGGTACGCACTCCGGCGAGTACTCGCGCCGGTGGCAGTGCTCATGACGGACGAGGGGCTCGCCGGTCTGCGGGTCCACGTCGTCAACGACCGGGCGACGTCGATAGAGGGTGGGTTACGACTGACCCTGTACAACCATGGCGGGGCGGCGGTCGAAGAGGTGGAGTCCGTCGTAGAGGTCGATGAGCACTCGGAACGGCAGTGGAATGCCGCCACGCTTCTGGGGGGCTTCCGGGACCTCACGAACGCCTATCGCTTCGGACCGCCGGCCTACGACGTCGTCCGGGTCAGGCTGGACACGGGCGGCGTGGTCAGCGAGGCCATCCACCTCCCGACGGGATCCGGGCGCCCACAGGAGGCCGACATCGGGCTCGAGGCCCACGCGTCGCTGGTCGGTGACAGCTGGCAGCTCAACATCCGCACGCGCCGGTTCGCCCAGTGGGTCGCCATCGAAGTCCCGGGGTTCGCCCCGGACGACTCCTGGTTCCACCTTGCGCCGGGCGGCGAGCGCACCATCGGGCTCCGGTCGCTGGCCGACGGGTCGCCAAAAGGGCGCGTGCGGGCACTCAACTGCCTCTATTCGAGCCCCATCGTGGTCGAGCAATGACGCGACCGAACAATGACAACGAGGTCGTTCGAGAAGGGGCGGGGCGACCACCGCTGCCGCTCACGGCTCCTTCGACGTTCAAGTTTCCTGAGGTACCTCGTCGAATTCGAGCCTGACGGTGTCGTCGATCTGTCCGCGCGCCGCGGCCAGATCGACCAGGTTCTCGACGGATCCGAACACCTCGCACACATTGGCGCGTCCTCCCGTGGCCCAGTCGAGCGCATCTCCCTGCCTCTGGTTCCGGACCACGCTCGACACATGGGACAGGGCCGCCACGTCGTCGAGGCCTTCCACGCCGACCAGGCGCGTGGCCGACATGGGGGTCTGGATCCAGGCGAAATAGCCCACCCGTGGCCAGTTGCTTTCGAGGATGCGTGCGAGCGCAGGCTCGGCGTTCATGTCGTGACCCAGGGCAAGCCGGAAGACCAGGGGCATGATCGGCGGACCGCCGGCCAGCTCCATGATCACTTGGACGTTCCCGCCGAGACGGCCGTTCACCTCGACGATGCGGGGACCGTCCGGTGTGAGCTTCATGTCGACGTTGACGACGCCGTCGGTGACTCCGAGCGCCCGGACAGCGGCCCCCGCTGCCTCGAACACCTCCGCCTCGGTCGACGAGTCGATGTGACTCGGGAGGAAGCAGCCTCGGCCACGGAAGGGCGGCGCATGCCTGAACTTGCCCGTGGTGGCCAGATGCCACACGCGACCCCCCTGGACAAGCAACTCCACCGCGATGTCGTCGGCAAAGGGGCCGCTCGTGGCCCGGTCCGCCAGGTACTCCTCGACGAGAAGGCCGCCTTCCCGGTCACCGAATCTGGCCAGGAGCCGTGACAACTGCCGGCTGTCGTCGGCCCGGGCCGTCGCGACGCTGCTGGCACCGCGCCTGGGCTTGACGACCACCGGGAAGGTGACGCGTTCGGCCAGCGCTTCCGTCTCCCGGGCGCGCTCCTCCTCTCCCAGGGAGGGGGACGGCGCTTCCCACACCGCTGGGCCAGGCACGCCGGCTTGACGCAGCGCGAGCCGCTGGAGGTACTTGTCAGACAGGCGGTCGGCCGTAGGGACGGAGTGGTAGGTGAGCGACAGTTGCCCGGCCAGTGCAGCCGCCAGCGGCATCTGGGCCTCCGAGAACGTGAGGATGCCGCCCGGCGTGTGCGGTTCCAGTGCGGTCGCAATGGTGCGGGCGTCGAGTCCGGCTGTGTCGACAACGTCACCTATACGGCGGAGCAGTCGCACCAGCGGAGCCATGACGGGGTCGCTGGCGTCGACCACCCAGATCAGCCGGCAGACCCCGCCGGCCGCCTCGGCGAGCACCATCGGGTTGAACGACGCGGCGTCGTACACGACGACGACACGAGGGAGTGCACGGCCATCCGCCTCGCCGACCTGTGTGACCACTTCACCCACAACAGCTCCAGTCACTCGGCGGGGAATGTCCCGGATACCGTACCAATGCAGTTCATGTCGAAGCAGCCGGCCTCCGGGGCGGCGATCGCCTCTACCTTCCACTCCGGTGCGCTGATCATCGGGGGTCGGGAGACTGCTTAGTTCGACGGATCCCCCGGAAGGGTGACGTCGAGCCACGCAGTGATGGCGCTCACCATGGACCCCCTCTGCCAGTGCCGGTGCATCGGATGGTCGATGCCGGCCACGGTGGCGGACGCGATCAGGCTGCCACGGAGGGCTCGTCGCCAGGCCCGGCCGGTACGGTCCTGGAGGAACTCCAAACCGTCGTCGCCCTCGGCGAACACGGCCAGAATCGGCGTATGGCGACTCTCAAGATCCCCCAACCACACCGCTACGGGGTGTCGTACGCCGAGGATGTCGAGAAGCCACCACAGCCCGACAGACCGGAGCCTCTTGTTCCGGCGGATCTCGGGCAGGCGGCGGACCCTGGTCTCGGAGACGAGGTCAGCCTCCACGGGGTCGCCGGGCTGCCAGTACATCTGGGGATTGATGGCGACCACACCGTCGACGTCGACGGTCAGGGCGGCCCGGAGAGCGATCCAGGCCCCCGCGCAGAGCCCGGCCAGAACGATGCGCTGGTGTCCCAGTTCCCTGAGCGCGCCGACGGCCTCTCCCACCTCACCGATCCCGTGCTGGTCGTACGGCCGTCCCGGGACGTGACCCCGATCGGGGCTCTCACCCCAACCGGAGAAGTCCATCCGCAGCGAGGTGAAGCCGGACAGCGCAAGCTCCCGGGCGTACTCAACCCACGCCCGGCCGGGACCGACATGGTGCTCCGAACCCGAATTCAGCCACACCACCGTGCCCCGCGAGATGCCGGACGGCCGGGTGAGAATCCCGACGAGGCCTTCCTCGCCGAGGTGCGCCACCTCCTCGTCCACCGTCCCGCCGCGCCAGCTGATGGTGGCGGCGGGACGGCGTGCAGGCACCACAGCGGACGGAGCGACGCCCACATCGTCCGGCCCGACCCAGCGGCAGATCTCGTCGACGATGTCGCCAGCCACCGTCGCGTATTCGGTGGGCCGATCGATCACCAGGTCCGTCCCGCCGCGCACGAAGTGGTCTGGCTCGACCCCCAAGGCGCGGAGCCGGTCGAGTAGGACGGTGCTGGCCGGCTTGTCGTCCCGGTCGACGATGAGCACCTTTGGCGCCGGACGGCCCGGCAATGTGGCCAGGTTGACCGCCTCCAGGTCGGCCAGGGTCTCCGCCGAGAACACGGACCCCGCCTGCACGACGCCCCCGCACCGCTCCGGAGGGCCCGGCGCCTCGGGCACCGGCAGCCCGAGCAGCTGCAGCTCGCTGACGTACCGGCGACCCCGGACGACGGGGGCCCAGGCAACCACGGCATCGGCACCCACCGCGCCGCCTTGCATCAGAGCCAAGGTGCCCCCGACCCGCAGGCCGATCACGACCAGCGAGGTGATGCCCCACCGGCGCAGCGCGTCGGCCGCATGATCGACGCTGCTCCGCCAGGCTTCGACCCGACCCGGATCCCACTGGTCGCCAGCTGAATCCCCCGTGCCGTCGAGGTCGAAGCGCAACACACGACAGCCGTGCTCGGCCAAGCGCTCGGCCAAGGTCCGCAAGGTTCGGTGCGAGCTCCAGTACTCATAACCGACCGGCGGTACGATCACCACCCCCACCGCGCCCGAACCTCTGACCGGCGCAGTGAGCCACGACATGAGCGGCCTTTCGGGAGGCCCGATCCATTGCCCGGAGGTCTGGACCGGATGGAGCACCGTCGTCGCTTCGCTGCCGTCGGTCATCGCGCTCTCCACCGGACCCGGTCACTTGCCGCGACGACGATCGATCCTTCACCGAGCCCGATCCCCGTCGCGACCACGAGGACGATACTCCGCTGTTACCCCCCGCAGGCCCGAAGGGTTCACGTGTCCCATCACCTCCACGACAGCATCGTGGAGGTAATGGGACTACGTTCGTACACCTCTTGACCGCCTGACCAGGGGAAATGCGGCAATGAGGGTCCGGGGATGCGGCGGACTACGGGCGTCAAGCGGCTCGCCGCCGGGGTCGGTACCGGAAGTGATGGGACTCAGTTCGAACCCAATATTCGTCCCAAAGAGGTCGCTCCTGAGCACCGGGACCGGGAGCACCGCTGCCCACTCGTCGCGGCGCGCCTCGCTGGGTGGCGCCGCGTTACCGTGCGAGCGTGCGCCGCGGGCTCCCAGCGGGAACGGTGACCTTCTTGTTCACCAACATCGCGGACTCGACGCGCCGCTGGGAGGAAGACCCGACGGCCATGGCCGAGGCGCTGCGCGTCCACGACGCCATCGTGCGGAGCACGATCGAACGCCACGGCGGCTACATCTTTGACACCGGTGGGGACGGCATGCGCGCGGCGTTCTCAACTCCGGCCGGCGCGGCCGCCGCGGCAATCGAGTCCCAGGAGCATCTGCGAGACGACGGCGCCATCGGCTTCACGGTCCGCATGGCCCTGCACACCGCTGAGGCGACCGAGCGCGATGGGAGCTACTCCGGCAACGAGGTCAACCGTGCCGCGCGGCTGCTGTCGCTCGCCCACGGCGGCCAGGTGCTCGTCTCGGACGCGACCGAGGTGCTGCTACGCAATCGCGTCGCGCTGCGACCCCTGGGCGAGAACCGGCTCCACGGTCTGCGCGGCCGGATGTCGGTGCACCAGCTCATGGCCGACGGGCTCCCGGCCGACTTCCCGGTGCTTCGCGGCGTTGATCACTTCACGGGCAACCTCCCACAGCAGCTGAGCTCTCTGGTCGGTCGCGAGCAGTTGGTTGACGAGATCGTCGAGCTCGTGCGGTCGTGTCGCCTCGTCATACTGAGCGGTGTCGGCGGGGTGGGCAAGACGCGATTGGCCGTCGAAGTCGGGGCCGAGCTGGCCGGCGAGTTCCCTGACGGCGTGTGGATGGTCGAGCTGGCGCCAGTCGGCGACCCGACCGCCGTCCCGGCGGCGATCGCGGCCGTGCTGGGCGTCACGCCACAGGGCGACGCGCCCCTCATCGAGGTGGTGGCCGAATCGCTCGGTGGTCAGCACCTCCTGCTGGTCCTCGACAATTGCGAACACGTCCAGGAAGCGGCGCTCGCCGCGATCGCGACGATGCTCGCCCGATCAGGCCACTCCAGGTTCCTCGCCACGTCTCGTGAGGCCTTCGCGATCGACGAGGAAGCCGCGCTCACCGTGGCGCCGCTGGACCTGGACGGGGGCGTGACCTCCGATGCCGTCACGCTGTTCGTGGACCGCGCCCGTGTCGTGCGGCCCGACTTCGGCCTCGCGGAGCCGGAGACCGCGACCGCCGTGACCGAGATCTGTCGAACCCTCGACGGCCTCCCGCTGGGGATCGAGCTGGCCGCGGCGCGGATGGCGGCCATGAGCGCCGTCGAGGTCCGGGGTCGGCTCGCGGACCGGTTCCGGTTGTTGCAGGCCTCGCAGCCGGGACCGCAACGACAGCTCACGCTCCGCCACACCGTGGAGTGGTCCTATGACCTCCTCACCGAAGACGAGCGCGAACTACTCCGCCTGACGTCGGTATTCGCGGGCGGCTTTGACCTGACGAGCGCCTGTACCGTGGCCGACGGTGCGGACGATGTCGACGTGCTCCGTCAGCTCGACTCCTTGGTCCGCAAGTCGCTCGTGGTCGCCAACCACAACGGCACGCGCACCCGGTACGGCCTCTTCGAAACCATCCGCCAGTTCGGGGAAGACCGTTTGGCGGAGGCGGGCTCGCTGGAGCACGCTCGTGATCGGCACGCCGCGTACTTCGCGCGGGAAGCGGCGGACCGGTGGGAGCACTGGAACGGGCCCGGATGGCGCACTGCGGTCGACTGGGTCGAGGCGGAGCTGGGCAACCTGCGGTCGGGCTACCGGTGGAGCGCGGGACGCGGGGACGTGGAGGTAGCGACAGACATCGCGGCGCACGCCGCGTTGATGGGCTTCTCGGTGCAGCTCTTCGAGACGCTCGCATGGGCCGAGGAGCTGCTCGAGCCCGCGGCCGGGGCCGACGGGCGCCGGCTCCCCCGCCTCTACACGGCCGCCGGGTACGCGTGCTTCGCGGGAAGGGCGGAGGCGGCACGCGCGAACGCTCACCGGGCGACGGAGTTGGAGGGCGACCCCCGCTACGACGCGTGCGAACCCGGCTACGCGTCGTTCATCGAGGCGCTGGCGAGCGTCTACTGCGGCGACCTCGATCGTTACGTCGAGCTCACCGGCGCGGTGGTGGAGCGGTACGGCAGCGACCGCGGCTACGGCATCGCCTCCTACGTCGACGGTCTCCAGTCGTGCGGCCGGATCGAGGAGGCGCTCGCGCTCGCCGAGGAATCGATCGCGGCCGCACGATCGCTTGGCAACCCCTATTGGATCGCCTACGCGCTCTGGATCGCCGGGATGGCCTTCTCCAAGGCGGACGCGCGCCGCGCGTTCGCGGCATGGGACGAGGGCGTCGACTTCGTGCGCCAGCACCGCGTGCAGTTCTTCGAAGGCTTCCTCGCGCGCGACGCTGCCCGCCTGCACACCTCCGACGGAGAGGTCGGAGCCGCGCTGGTGCTGTTCGCCGATGCCATCGGTGCTTTCCAGCGTGCCGGCAACGTGCCCCAGCTGATCATCACCCTGGCGAGCGTCCCGGCGCTGTTCGAGCGGCTCGACCGGCTCGAACCGGCCGCGACGCTCCTCGGCGCGCTGTCGCGCGAGCCATCGAGCCTCATTCACGTGCCTGAGCTCGGCGGGATCGGCGACCGGGTCGGCCGCAAGCTCGGCATGGTGCGGGCCGCGGAGCTCGAGTCGGCGGGCGCCGCGCTCGACCTTGGCGCGGCGGCCGCCTACGCGCTCCGGCAGATCGATGTCGCGCGACGCGACCCGGACCAACGGGCCCGCGGGGCGCGGCCCGGCGGCCTGAGCCGGCGAGAGGTGGAGGTGCTCCGCCTCGTGGCCGACGGCCAGACCTCAGGCGAGATCGCCACGCAGCTCTTCATCTCACCGAGGACGGCGGAGCACCACGTGCAGAACATCTACACGAAGATCGGGGTCTCTAGCCGCGCCGCGGCGACCCGTTGGGCGATCCAGAACCAGGTGGTCGGCGGGCCTCGCGGAGCGTAGGTAGGCCGGAAATGGGTAGGTCTACCGATGCCGCGTGGGTAGCCCATCCGCAGAATGGCCCTTGACGCCGACCGAACCCGGCCGGCGCGAAGCGGATCCGCAGCGATCCATACCGAAAGGGGAGATTCATGATCCTGGCCACCACGACTGTCGAGAACGTCGACCGTTTCCTTGAGATCTTCGGCACGAAGGGTGCCGACAAGCGTGCGCTCCACGGCTCCAAGGGTGCGACCGTGTTCCGCGACCCCTCCGAGGCGAACCGCGTCTGGGCGCTCTTCGACTGGGACGAGCCGGGATGGGCCGCCTTCGTCTCTGATCCCGACGTGCCGCCGATACTCCGAGAGGCCGGACACCTGGGCAAGCCCGAGGCCGCGCTGCTGCTCGCCTCCTACGGCGCTTGAGGTGGGAACGATGACCAGCGCAATCAACCGTTCGGCCCGGGTCGGCCTCGTCACCGACCAGACCGGTGCCCTCTCCTTCATGGGCATCGCCAACGTCAACGTCGCCAAGATGGTGATCGACGACATCAACGCCCGCGGCGGCCTGCTCGGCCGGCCCATCGAGCTGTTCGTCGAGGACAGCGCCACCGACGACGACCGAGCAGCAGCAGCCGCGGCAAAGCTCGTCGGTGCCGACGTCGACGTCGTCGTGGGTGGCATCTACAGTTCCACTCGCCAGGCCATCAAGGGACCGGTCGTAGAAGAGGCGGAGAGGCTCTACCTCTACCCCGAGCAGTACGAGGGTCAGGAGTGTGACCCCCTGATCTTCTGTACCGGTCCGGTACCCGCGCAGCAGATCGACCCGTTCTTCCCCTGGCTCATGCAGCAGACGGGCGCGAAGACCTTCTACATGCCGTCGGCCGACTACATCTGGCCGCACACGCTGAACAAGAAGGTGCGTGAGGTCGTGGCCGCCAGAGGTGGCGAGGTCGTCGGCGAGGAATACTTCCCTCTTGATCACACCGACTACGACCACGTCGTCGCCGACATCATGGCCAGCGGCGCGGAGGTCGTGTTCAACACGATCGTCCCGCCGGGGCTGACGCCGTTCCTCGAGCAGTTGCATCGTGCCGGGTTCACGCGTCGTGGTGGGACGATCGTCTGCACCTACTTCGACGAGAACTTCCTGAACCTCGTGCCTGCCGAGCAGGTGGAGGGCCTGTACGGGTGCCTGGACTACTACCGGGACGTCGACGACCCGTTCAGCATCGAGCTCCTCAACCGGTACGAGGCGCGCTACCCCGGGAGCTCGATGTTCACTGCGGGGAGCGCGTGCACCGGCACTTACCGGGCACTCAAGCTCTGGGAGGCCGCCGTCACCGAGGCCGGGTCGCTCGACCAGACCGACGTCATCGTGGCGCTCGACCATGCCCGGATCACCGAGGGTCCGGGAGGCCCCGCCGAAATGGTGCCCGGTCAGCACCACGTGAGGATGAACATGTACATCGCACGCTCGGAGGGCGGCACGTTCAAGGTGGTCGAGAACCTCGGCCACATCGACCCGAAGGAGTGCGAGGTCGGACGGGCCTGACCGGCACACCTCCACGGTGCGGACCACGGACCGCTGCGACGGCACCGCAGGCAGGCGGACAACCTGTCCTGCGGTGCCGTCGCGCGCAAGAGGAGCAGAATCGTTCGCCAGCTCGAGGCCACCTGGTCGCCCGAGCAGATGGCTGCGTGGTTGGCTGATACCTACCAGGCCAACTCAGCTCACCTTCCAAGGCAACTGACAACTCCGGTTCCTCTCGCCATACTGATGAGATGGATACGCTGCGTCAGTCCGGTTCAATCATCATCGGGCGCTCTCCAGAGGAGCTCTACGACATGGTCGCTGACGTGACCCGCATGGGCGAGTGGAGCCCCGTCTGCACAGCCTGTTGGTGGGACGAGGGCGACGGACCGCATGTCGGTGCCAAGTTCACCGGGCGCAACGAGCGCCCAGAGCGAACGTGGGAGACACGCTCGGAGGTCGTCACGGCAGACCGTGGCCGCGAGTTCGCCTGGGTCGTGGCTGAGCCGCCTACCCGCGCTCGATGGGGCTACTCATTCGTCGCCGTGGACGGCGGGACCGAGGTCACCGAAACCTGGGAGCTACCTCTCGAGGGCTCAGCATTCTTCGAGAAGGTGTTCGGTGACGATGCGGCGAAGGAGATCGGCATGCGCAGCGACACTGCGAAGAACGGTATTGGGGCGACGTTGGCTGCCATCAAGGGTGCGGCCGAGGCCTGAGCGGCACGTTTGTCCCGCCCGTCCCGGCACGTCGGGTAGGCCCGCGAAGTGCAGGGCAGGAAAGTCGGTGGAGGCGAGTGTGGAACAGGGCCTACGCGAAAGCGCCCGTCCCACGAAGTGCCGGGGATCGGGCGCTTTTCTCACTTGTACTCCGAGAACGGATCGCTCGAGGAAATGGCTACCAGCAGGGCTTCCTTGCCCTTACCGTCGCAACGCTCCCGCTTCGAGCTGCTTGCCGTCGATCTACCTGGGCCTACCGGGATCTCTCCCGGTCAATCCTCTTCCATCCGTTCTCAGGATGGCCCTTCACTCATACACAGCACAAGCGCCTCCTTCTGGAACCCTCTCGGATCCCGCACCATGAGTATGCGCTCAGCGCACCGCGACTTCCAGAGTCCAATGACCCATCTGGGCCGATGCTGGCGCAGCTGGTTCAACAGGCTTGCTCGACACGCAGGGTCGGGTTCGCACGTCCCTCTCCTGGCGGCCAGCACGAGGGTGCCCCGTACCCGGCGGGTGAGAGACATGCTTCTGGGGTGACCTCGCCCTAAGAGGAGAGGCAGCCGGCCGACAGACCCAGGCAAAGTGGAGCGTAGATCCGGCGGTCCAAGCGGACGAACTTCTCCGAATTGCTACCACGCGCAAGCATTTCCGTTTTGCCCATGAGTCCGAGGGTCCCACGTAGTCCCAATACGGACGCCACACCACGGATGGCAGATCGTCGAAGTGTCGGCGTTATCGGAACCACATTCGCGACCAGCGCTGCTCCCGCGGCGAGTGCCCCCGCAACTGCAAAGCAAGCCGAGGGCGGTGGGACGGCGGACGTGCCCACAACGGCGTCAGCGAGCTCGGCACGGCTGCGAAAGGGAAACGACGAACCGAATCCCCATACCAAGTGGAGAGCGGACAACGCAGCCAGAACGCTCGCTGTCAATCGAGCTGTAAGCCGCACCCCGCGAGGCTACCGCCGTATCCCATGCCCCGTTCGCCCGGTCTGAGTCACGGAGCCACACCCACTTTCGGAATGACCTTGATCATCTGTAGAGCCGGGTTCTCAGCGTCCCACAAGGTTCTGAACTCTTCTAGTGGTCGGAAGCCGTAAGAGAGATAGAACGCTCGCGTCTTGTCGTACCCGTCGTCGGGCTTGCTCGGAGCAAGCGTCTTCACTTGGAGAAACTCCACACCGTCCACGGCCAACATGCCTTCGGCACGCCCGAGCAACGCCCGGCCGATGCCTTGGCGATGAAGCTTCGGCAGCACGGCCATCACGTAGACCTCGGCGGCGTACCGGCTATGCCGCACGAGCGTAAGAAGCCCCACGTCCTCATCTCCCATTGATGCAATGACCGTTGGCGACCGATCGGCGGTGGCGACGTACTCCTCAACTGAGGCTGGAATGCCGAACCACGTCGGGAGGGTCTTCAAGATCCTACGGCAGGTCTCCCCGGCTCCGACTGGTTGATCACGTATCCGAAGTTCTCCATCAGCGGCCACCCGTACAGCATGCCGTCTGGAATTCACTCCGGTACCCATGCGAAAGACCACGGTGCCCGAGTTCTCGTCATATTTCAGATGATGCTCGACCTCGTGATTGTGGGAGGCAATCGAGATAGCGGGGTTCGAACATCGCCATTTGCCTCGGTTGGCGAATCAGGGACCAAAAGCCCCTATCTACCAGGGAACGTGTTGTAATTCTCACGTCATCGGTGGAGGTGATCGCGATGCTTTCGAACCCTCCCGCGGCGTTAGCGGTCGTGCTCAGCGACCCGACCGAGGGCGCCAGCAGCGGCAAATGCGAGCGGCCCATACAGGGTGCACATCGGGCTACGTCCCTTGCGTCGCCGCCAGTATGAGGTCAAGGACCGCCTGGTCAGGGGCAGGCGGACTCTCTGCTTCAGGCAGGCCCCGGGTCTTTTGGAGAACTTCTTGGACGTTGCTCCCCGTGATGGCGGGGCTGTGGGCCGAGATGATGGTCGAGATTTGAAGTTCCGACAGACGTCCCACCTCTGTGCTGAAGCGTTCAGTGTCGACGAGTCGTAGCCATGGCGCCAGTGCGTTGAAAGCGAACATCGTCATCCCATGGGTCCAAAACTCGTCGTCCAGATCCGAGACGTCTTGAGCAAGTAGCTCGGCGCCCTCACCACCAGGCACGGGGGTAGCAAAGCTGTCCACTGCCCAGTAGACGCCTGTCTTGTGGTCGAACAATCCCCTGGTAGTGGGTGAGTCATAAAGGGGAGGGCGCACCACGGTCATCTGTCGGTCACCGGCGTCGAAACTCAGTCCGTCGTCCATCCAGCGGCAGCGTCCCAGGGGAAAGTCGAATGCGTTGGTGTGTCGCTCGGTGATCGCCCAGCTGCACACCAAGTTGGCGTTAGGACATGCCTCCATCACCTGGTCCAGATTACCGACGTGATCGGCGTCCTCATGGGAGACGAAGACCCATTTGATCCGCTTCGGATCGACGAGGCTAAAGGTGTCCTTGAGCCAGGCCTGACGGTTGCGCAGCGAGCCTGTGTCGATCAGCACGGGCTCCTCGCCATCGATCACGGCGGAGTTGATGAAGACCGAAATCGGTTGACCCAGGGCGTGCTGCACTTCGTGGATCACGTAGGTGCCCGGTGCCACCTCCGTCGGATCCTGGTGGTACGTGGGCTCGGACAGAGTGGTCGACATGGTTACTCCTCTTCGATTGTGCCGCTGCCGTCAGTTGAACGAGTCATGATGCGGGACGCCACTCGTTGTTGCTCGAGTGGTCGCCCGACAGCCACCGAGCGAGATCACGATGTGCGCTGTCCCGCCGGGTGGCGTCGATCGTCTCGACATCGAGATGATCGACGGTGAACTCAAGCACTAAGCCGTTTGGATCGGTGAGGTAGAGCGACCTGCAGTAGCCGTGGTCGGCAATCATCGTCGCCTCTAGTCCAGCGTCCTCGGCCCGGGAACGGATTGCCTCTTTCTGTTCGGACGTGACAAGCATCGCGAAGTGCCTGAAGAGCGAGAAGGGAGGCGGTGATGCGAATTGTTCTGAGAACTGACTGTTGGCGAACTGGAAGAAGGCGAGACACCCACCGTCTCCGAGCTCGTACATCGTGTGGCAGAACTCCTGTTCCTCCCCGCCCATCAAGTGCTCGACTTCGGTCCATGTGGCAACGAGGGGCAGGCCGACCACGTCCTCATAGAACTTACGGGTGGCCTCCTGATCGGTGGTGACGAAGGCGTGGTGGTGCAGTCGCGCCGGAGGTGAAAGTCGGGTGTCTTCGGCGTTGCGATCCGCCATGCGTCGTCCCTCCTCGCGCCGAGGAATTCAGGCGTGACCAATCGTAGGCACGGCCGTATCGGGTTTGCCAGAGGTCGATTCGTCGCCTCACCTGCAACGGCTCGAGCACAAGATCCGACGGTGAGCGAACGGAACTCCGATTCTGATTACTAGCTGGCAGAACGTCGTAAATCTGCCAACTCCGAGTGGAGGTAATGGGACTATGTTCGAACCCCTCCTGGCCCGCTGAACTGGGGATATGCGGCAGCAAAAGGTGACCAGTGACCGAATTCGGGTTCCTCGGTGTCCGCCGCAACGTCGGCAAGTGAAGTGATGGGACTTTGTTCGAACCCCAACCGGAGCGTCGTTAGTGTCGAGCCATTCTGGCGACGCTCCGAGGCAGGAGCGGCTCTCAAGACAGCGGATCTCGGCAAGACCTGAGGGCTCAGCCCCGTGGACGCTCGCGGAATTTGCCTGCCCACAACCAGGCACATGCCGGGCAACTACTTGACCACGACCCTGGTCCTATCCAGGTGGTCGGTCTCATCGATGTAGGTGGCGACGAGGGACCACAGCAGGCTCCGTCCGATCTCTGGTCGGTGATACAAGTGTGGTTTGCTGGGGCGCGGTGGCAGCGATACCCGACATCGTTGACTTTCTCCTTCAGTGCCCGCCGTTCGACGCGTCCGACCCTGCGGCGGTCGAGCGACTGGCGGAGTCGGTGGAGGTCGAATTCCACCCGGCCGGGACGTCCATCTTCCCGAAGGGTGCCGAGGGCATCGAGTTCCTGCGGGTGATCCGGGCCGGGGCCGTGGAGGTCGTCGACGACGGACGGGTCCTCGACCTGATGGGCCCGGGCGAGCTGTTCGGGCACGCATCGGTGTTGTCCGGCCTCCCGACGGACTTCGCCACGCGCGCAGCGGAGGACACCCTCGCCTACCGCATCCCGGCCGATGCGGCCTCGGAGATCCTCGCCCAGCCCCAGGGCCTTCGCTACCTCACCCGCTCGATGCTCCAGGACCGCCATCACCTGCTGCACGCGCCCGGCTCCGAGGTCTCGAGGGACCGCCTGCGCGAGCCGGTGAGCGCCACCATCCGCAGCGAGCCGGTGATCTGCGCGCCGGCTACCCCGATCCGCGAAGCGGCCCGCCGGATGACCGAGGCCGGGGCGACCGCCCTCATCGTCGACCTGGAGGACTCGGTCGGGATCGTGACCGACAGCGACCTGCGCGCGCGGGTGGTCGCCGGCGACCTGCCCGGCGAAGCACCGGTGTCAGCGGTCATGACCGCACCGGCGTTGACCATCTCCAGCGACCGCTCGGGCAACGACGTGCTGGTGGAAATGCTCGACCGGGGGATCCGGCACTTCCCCGTGGTGTCCGCAAACGGGCGAGTCCTCGGCATCGTCGAGGACCACGACCTCCTGGCCGTGGAGCGGAGCTCCTCGTTCTTCCTGCGCCGTGCCATCTCCCGGGCGTCCTCCGGCGGCGAGCTGGTCGACGCGTCGTCCAAGTTGCGGCCGACCGTCGTCGCCATGACCCAGGGCGGGGTGCCGGCCGAGGAGGTGATGTCGGTCTTCTCGGTGGTGGCCGACGCACTTACCCGCAAGGTGCTCGACCTCACCGTCGCCGGCGCGGGCGAGCCGCCGGCGCGCTTCACGTGGCTGACGCTCGGCAGCCAGGCCCGACGGGAGGCGGTGCCGAGCTCCGACCTGGACAGCGCCATCGTCTGGTTCGACGGGGACCGGCACGACGAGACTGTGGTGCGCCGCTACCTGGGCGAAGTCGCCACCACCGCGACCGACCTGCTGGTGCGGTGCGGGTTCCGCCCCGACGAACACCGGGTCAGCGCGTCGGACCCACTGTTCGTGCGGTCGCTGTCGTCGTGGCAGAAAGCGGCCCGGTCTTTCCTCGACCTCCCCACCCAGGAAAAGGCCCTCGTGCTGGTGTCAGTGCTCGTCGACAGCCGGGTCGTGTGGGGCGACGAGACCGAGCCGCTCATCGCAGAGACGTTCCGGCTCGCCCCGGCACGTCCGCGGCTGCTGCGCCTGCTGGCCGAGTTCGCCCTCTCCCACCGACCGCCCACCGGCTTCCTGCGGGGCCTCGTCGTAGAGTCCACGGGCGAGCACCGCAACCGGCTCGACCTGAAGAGCGGGGGCGTGGTACCGATCGTGGACATCGCCCGGTGGGCGGGGCTGGCCGCCGGGGTCACGTGCGCCTCGACCAACGCACGACTGGCGGCGGCGGAGGAGGCCGGCATCCTCACCGCCTTCGACGCACTCGCCCTGCGCGAGGCGTTCGAGCTCGTGTGCCAGCTCCGGCTGGACCACCAGGTCGCCCAGATGGAGCGGGGGGTCCCGCCCGACGATTTCCTCGACCCAGACGAGCTGAACCCCTTGACCCGAAACTACCTGAAGGTGGCGTTCCGGGCCGTGGCCTCGGTGCAGCGCCACATCGCCAACGACCTCGCCCTGGTCAAGTGACACCGGCGTTCCGTGCCAGGACGGCGGCATCGGACGCGGCGGCCGAGTACTCCGAGGGCGCGGTCCCCTCGGGGCGAACCCCGTGGCGCCTCGCCCACTTCTGCGTCGTGGACCTCGAACTGAGTGGGCTCGACCCGAGGAGCGACGAGATCCTCTCGTTCGCCGCTGTGCCGATCGACGCCGGACGGGTCATCGCCGGCAACGCCGTCTACGGCCTGTGCCGAAATACCCACCCGCTGCCCGAGGAGTCGGTATTGGTTCATGGGATCCGCACCGTCGACCTGGCCGATGCGCTGCCGCTCGACGAGGCGATCGCTCCCCTGGTCTCTGTCATGAGCGGGCGGGTCCTGGTGGCCCACGCAGCGTGGATCGAGCGCTCGTTCCTCGCACCGGTGCTGAAGCACTTGGGCCTGAGGCTCCACCGGCCCATCATCGACACCCGCGACCTTGGGCAGCTGTTGGCGCTCGAGCGGGGGCAGACCGCGGGACCGACCTCGCTCAGCGGCCTCGCCCACAGTCTCGATCTCCCCGTCCATCGGCCGCACCATGCCCTGGGCGACGCACTCACCACTGCCCAGGTGTTCATCGCACTTGCCACCCATCTGGACACGTACGCGGCCCAGACCGTGCGATCTCTGGGACAGGCCAAACGCCGAGCGCAGTCGCTCGCGCTCTACCCCTCCGGCCCGGAGGGCCGCAGGGAGGGTGGCCGGGCGGTGCGCAGGCTCGGGTCGTGAGCCGAGCCAAACAGCGTGACCGCAAGGCGAAACTTGCCTACGTGACCGGCACGTGGACGCGGCCCACTTGACTCGACTGGGGCCCGGCTCGATGCGGAGCCCAACCTGCATTGGACGGATATCGGCTTATGGGAATGTTCGCCCCCGTCAGAGAGGGGTCGGTCCGAACATTGCCGTGCCTCGGTTGGAGAGCACGGCGCACACATGCCACATGAGCAGGGGAAAACGTCATAATTCGCACAACCCAACCGGTGGAGGTGAAGGTCTGAGGTTCCATGGTTCTTGGGACACGGTGGAGGTGAAGGGACTCGAACCCTCGACCTACGGCTTGCAAAGCCGCCGCTCTTCCAGCTGAGCTACACCCCCGGGGAAACATGGCGAAACGAACAGGTTCGACGTCGGGCTGCCGGGACAGGCAATTCTAGGCAGGGTGTAGGACGTCCGTGGACGACGGTGGACACCGTCGTTCGCTCCAGACCCACCATTGTCGGCGAGGTGAGGGGCCCCATTAGGGTGCGCCCCGGTGGACGCACGGACCTTCCTGGGCATGGAGCCCGACGGCGACGATCTGCACTGGCGCATGCTGGTGAGACCTCAATTGACCACGCCCGGAAATTTTCTCTTCGGTGGATGCGCGCTCGGGGCAGCTCTCGTGGCGCTCGAGGCGGCATCCGACCGCCCGACGGTGTGGGCCACCGGGCAGTACCTCTCCTACGCGCTGACGGATTCCGAACTGCAGTGGGAGGTCACGCTGGCCGCGGTGGGCGGGCACGTGACGCAGGGGCGAGCCGTGGGGCGGGTCGCCGGTCGTGAGATCCTGACGGTCAACGCCGCCCTCGGGAAGAATGATCTCGACGTCAGCGGTGTGTGGGTCGAGCCACCCGACGTGCCACCGCCTGGGGACTGCCCGCCGCGGTTCCTGCCCGAGATGTTCCGCAACACCATCATGGACAGCATCGAGGTGCGCTCGGCCCGAGGCCGGACCTTCGAGGAGATGGACGGCACGCCCGGCAGCCCGGACTCGGCCCTGTGGGCCCGGGTACCGGGCCACCTCTCGCCTTCTGCGGCCGCCTTGGCCATCGTCGGTGACTACGTCTCGGGAGCCGCCTCGCAACCCATCGGGCGTCGTGCCATGGGGCGGAGCCTCGACAACACCCTCCGAATGGTCCAGTTGAAGCCGACCGAGTGGGTCCTCTGTGACATCCGCATCCACGCGCTCATAGGGGGTTACGCCCAAGGGATCGCCTTCCTCTGGTCCGAGGACGGGGAACTCCTGGCCACGGCGAGCCAGTCGATCGCGGTGCGCCTGTGGCCGGAGGACGCCGTCCTACCCCAGTAGCACGCGGCTGCGGCGACGACCCTCTGGCCGCGGCGACGGCGAAAATGGTGGCCCCATGGATTCTGAGCACGCACGACGAGGCCACCGCCGACCGTCGCGAACCATGGTCGTGGTCGCCTCGGCTGTCATCGCGGCCGTTGCGGGTGTCACCGCACTTCTCGTCCTCCATGCCTCGACGAGGACACCTGCGGCACACGGATTCGCGGGGTCGGCGCGCCTGTCCACCACCACGTCGGCAGCCGGTGGACTCAGTTCGACGACGGCCCCGAGCACATCGTCCCCGTCGTCGTCGACGTCGACGTCGATCGCGCCGGACGTGCCCGGCCCGGCGGGTCCGGGATTCGTCGCCGGCCAAGTCACCGCGGTGGGTGACTCCGTGATGCTCGACTACCAGGACCCGCTCAAGACGGCGATTCCCGGCATCGACGTGAACGCCGCGGTCAGCCGTCAGTGGGCGGATGGTGAGACCGTGCTCCAGCAGATGAGAGCGGCAGGCCAGCTCGGTTCGCTGGTCATCGTAGGGCTCGGTACAAATGGCCCCATCACGTCCATCGATTTCGACAACATGATGGCGATCCTGAGCGGTGCCTCGCGCGTGGTGTTCGTCAATGTGCATGTCGACCGGCCCTGGCAGGATCCCAACAACGCCGTCATCGCCAGCGGCGCCGCCCAGTACCCCCACGTCGTGGTGGCTGACTGGGCCACGCTGGCGGCACAGAACCCGCAATGGTTCGGGGCAGACGGCACCCACCTCGGCATCGACGGCGCCGGGGCCGACGCGCTCGCGGCGCTGGTGACCCGCACGTTGGCCAACGGTTGAGGTGGACCACCAGGTTGGCGGTGTGCGGCGGACCGTGGTGTAGCCTCGATCTTCCTTCAGGAGCCATCACGCGTCGGGGGCTATAGCTCAGTCGGTTAGAGCGCAGCACTGATAATGCTGAGGTCGCAAGTTCGATTCTTGCTAGCCCCACCACTACGTCGGAGGTGGCGCGAAGGCTCCCCCGCGACGCCCAGGCCCCTGAGACCCGGCGGGAGGTCGCGGGCGAGGGCCGTTTCGGACACTTCTCAAGGATGGTCGTCCGATCAGGACTTGGTGCGTCCTGTCAGCATCCATCGGCACACCGCCCGATCTCCCACGGCTCCCTGATGATGACGGGCGGCACTCGGGGCCTCCGTCAGCTCCAGACCCTTGCCCAGGATCGTCGAGACAGCAGCACGATGCGGGCGCCGCCCAAGCCATCGCCAGAGGAGGAAACTCATGCACCTTTCCAGGCGGGGAGGTTGAGGGACCGGGCCGCGATCCTCGACGAACCCGTGGTCACGTACAGGGTGAAGCACGACCAATTGGGACCTTCCGAATCCCGAATTCGACGGCGTTCCCCACGTGCGCTGCTCGCCGCCGTCGCCATACGGCCCCGGGCCGGGGTGACGACCCGGTCCTCGGGCCCGAAGTCGCCTCGGCCCTGGCCGTCGCTAGTCGGGCCTGCTACCTTGCGGGCCATGAAGCTAAACTTGGGTTGCAGAGTCAGGGTCGGAGTCGCGGTTCTGGTCATGGGAACCACCGCCGGGGTCGTCGGGATGTCGGCGGTATCGGCGACGGCAGGTGCGATTCCTCCTCCCCCCCCGTCAATCTGATCCAGAACGGGAGCTTCGAGAACCCAGTCGTAACGCCGGGTAGCTACTTGACCGTGGACGCCGGCGCGACGACGATTCCCGATTGGACGGTGGTGACCCCGGCTAGCTATATCTCAGCCGGCAACAGTCCGAACGCCGGGAGCGTGGACGTGGTATCGAGCACCTACAACGACTGGGGCTGCGAGGACGGGAGCAACTGCATCGACTTGGCCGGCACGACGGAGGCGCCAGGCGGGCTCGTCCAGGCAGTGACCACCACGCCCGGAGTCGAGTACAGCCTCTCCTTCTGGTCGGCGGTCAACGGGGACGAAAGCACTGGCGACGGCGTCACCCACACCCTGGGCGTCACCGTCAACGATTCCACGATCGACACGGTCCAGGCGGTCGCCGCCGGTACTCCTCTCCACTGGGTGCAAACCACCGGCACTTTCATGGCGACCTCGAACACCAGCACGATCGAATTCGACGACGATACCTACCCATTCGACCAGAACCAGGGACCCACGCTCGACAACGTGTCGCTCACCGCGGTGTCCGACACCATCACGGCGAGCCCTGTGACGCCTCCCATCCCACCGCAGGTGGCCGGCCAGACGTTCAGCAACCAGACCGTGGCGACGTTCACCGACTCGGACACCGCCTACCTGGCGTCGCAGTTCACCGCCACCATCAACTGGGGCGACGGCACAACCCCCCTCCCCGCCGGCGTGATCACCGGGTCCGACGGCAGCTACACGGTCACCGGCACGCACACCTACGCGGCGATCGGCACGTACGGACCGGTTGTGGTCACCATCACCGACCCCGTGGGCGCGACCGGCACCGCCACCGACAACAGCGTGCAGGTGGCGAACGCCGTCACCTCCTGCAGCGGGACCGTGGCCTGCGGCGCGACCGTTCCCGAGAACAGCCAGAACAACATCAAAGCCTCGGTCTCGACAACGGGTTCTGGCTACGTGCTCCTCTCGACCTTCCCGAACTCGGGGTCGGCGGCCTTCTCGTGCGGTGACGGGTTCAAGCACGCACCGAGCGACGTGGAAGAGACGAACACGTTCACCTCGGAGACGGGGACCATCACCGCTACGGACACGTTCCCGGCCAAGGACGGCACGACGGGCACCGGCCTCGAGGGCCTGCTCTTCTGGGTCTGCTTCAAGAGCAGCGTCCCCTTCAAGGACCTCACCGGCCAGTCGGTTACGACGGGTCTGCTCCCGGTGTGCAATCCGGTCAAGCCCGGGCCGGGGCCCTGCATCGACTCCATCCTCCCCACTTCGGGGGGGAGCATCACGGAAGAGATCACCTACCCGGCTGGTGACCCCGGCTACCGATGACGCCCGGAACGGGGTCCGTCCGTAGTCAGGGGTACGCCGAAGTGAGGGGTGCGCCGGACGCCCTGTCGTGATCGTCGACCCCGGCCGAGGGACGTCCTCAGCCGGGGTCGCGTCGGCTCCAGGCCCTAGGCTGGTGACCGTGACGACTGGGCCCGCTCCAGGGACCGTCGCCCAGATCCTTCCGACGGATCACGTGGAGGGAGTGACCGCGGACCTCTTCGTGCCGTACCTGCCGCGCCTGGTCGTGGACTGGCAGGCCACCGCACCCGAGCTGCACCACCGGTCGGTCAAGGGCAGTCTGGTCTTCGTCGACATCTCGGGTTTCACCAAGCTCTCCGAGGGACTGTCCAAACAGGGCAAGATCGGAGCCGAGGAACTCGCTGCCATCATCAACGAGTGCTTCGTCGGCCTCCTGGCCCTGGCCTACGCCGATGGCGCCCAGCTGCTGAAGTTCGGCGGGGACGCCCTGCTCCTCCTCTTCACGGGACCCCAGCACGAGTCGCGTGCGTGCCGTGCGGCCTTCGCCATGCGGCGGCACCTGCGGACCGCCGGCAGACTCAACGTCCTGGGTCAGCGGGTGAACCTGCGGATGTCGATCGGGATCCACAGCGACTTCTTCGACATGTTCCTGGTCGGGTCGTCGCACCGCGAGCTCGTGGTCACCGGCCCGGCGGTCAGCACCGTGGTTTCGATGGAGGCCACGGCGACGGCGGGGCAGATCCTGGTCAGCCGGCGCACGGCGGACGCGCTGCGCCCGTCGGACCTGGGGGAGGTGCGTGGCGAGGGAGTGCTCCTGCGTCGTGTCCCGTCCGTCGCCGCCCAGTCGCCGACCTCCTACGGTCCGGTCCTCGCCACGGGGGACCCCTCGCAGTGCGTCCCGGCCGCCATACGCAGCTCCATCAACGAGGCACAACGAGAGCCGGAGCATCGGCGGGTGACGGTGGCCTTCGTGCACTTCGACGGCACGGACGCCATGCTCGAGTCCTCCGGTCCCGACGCCGTGGCCGAGTACCTCCACCGACTCGTCGCCGACGTGCAGGACGCGGTCGACCAGCGCGCCGTCACCTTCATCGGCACGGACGTCGATCACGACGGGGGGAAGATCATCCTGGTCGCGGGAGCACCGTCGGCCTCGGGGGAGGACGAGCACCACATGCTGCTGGCGCTGCGCCAGATCATGGACCAAGAGCGCCACCCCGCGCTGCGGGTGGGGGTCAACACCGGCCGCGTGTTCGCTGCCGACATCGGCCCGCCGTACCGGCGGACGTTCACCGTCATGGGGGACACGGTGAACCTGGCCGCCCGCCTCATGGCCAAGTCGTCGCCGGGCGGCATCCTGGCCACCCCCGTGGTGCTCAGTCGGTCGGGCTCCGAGTTCGAGGTGAGCGACGTCGCCCCGTTCTTCGTGAAGGGGAAGGCGAAGGCGGTCCGGGCCGTGGAGGTCGGTCGGCGGGTCGGCTCGCGGCTGGTGGATGTCGGCGAACGACTTCCTCTGGTGGGACGCCAGGTCGAGCTGGAGAAGTGGCGCTCCATGGTGGACGCCGCCCGTCACGGCTCCGGCTCGGCGGTCGAGATCGTCGGCGAGCCGGGACTGGGCAAGTCGCGGCTCGTGGAGGAGTTCCGACGCGAGGCAGCCGGCATGAGGATCCTGACGACCAACTGTGAGTACTACCAGTCGGCCATCCCCTACGGCGCACTCCGTGGCATGGTCGGGGAGCTGCTCGGCATCGACCACTCCAGTGGCGACACAGCAGCGCGGGAGCGGCTCTCCTTGGTCCTGGACGAGAATCACCTCTTGCATTGGGCTCCCCTGGTGGGGACGGTCGCCGACGTCGACATGCCCGAGACGCCCGAGACAGCGGAGTTGGACCCTGAATTCCGGGCACAACGACTGGGGCGGGTCATGACACAGCTCCTCGGCCAGTTGGTGGACCGACCCACCCTCCTGGTGATCGAGGACACCCATTGGATGGACGAGGCGTCGGCGGACCTGTTGCGCTATCTGACCGCCAGCATCGCGTGGGCGCCCTGCCTGTTCTGCTATACGAGACGCGACGTGGAGACGGGCTTCGTGGGACGCGAGCCCGACGTGTCCCGCATGAAGCTCACGCCCCTCGACGGGTCCGCCGCCACCGAGCTCATCGAGATGGCGATGAGCGCCAACCCGTTGTCGGCACAGAAGACAGCCGTCCTGGCGGAGCGTTCGGGCGGCAACCCGCTCTTCTTGCGCGAGCTCCTCGCCGAGGCGAACGAGGGCGGGGACCTCGACTCGCTCCCGGACTCGGTGGAAGCTGTCATCGCGGCGCGCATCGACCGCCTGTCCACGGCGGACCGCCACTTCCTGCGGCGGGTGTCGGTGCTCGGCCGCTCGGCACCGCGCCAGCTCCTCGAAGCGGTTCTCGAGACGGTCCCAGACCCGGCCGACGAGCTCTGGGAACGGCTGGCGGACTTCATCGCACCCGACGAGGAGGGCAATCTCGTCTTTCGCCATGCGTTGCTGCGTGACGGCGCCTACGACGGGCTGTCCTACCGGCTGCGCCGCGAGCTGCACGGACTGGTGGCCGATTCGCTCCTCATGGCCGCCGGAGCTCAGCCCGAAGAATGGGCAGAGTCCCTGTCGCTGCACTACCTCCATGCCCAGCGATTCGAGGAGGCATGGCGGTACTCGCTGATGGCAGCCGACCGCGCCGTGGCGGTGTATGCGAACTTCGAGGCCTCCGAGTTCTTCGAGCGGGCGCTCGTGGCATCGCGCCGGCTGGCCACGGTGAGCGTGCAGGAGTTGGCAGACGTCCACGAGGCGCTGGCCGATGCCCGCCACCGCAGCGACGACTACGCCGGGGCGGTGCACGAGTACAGAGCGGCCAGACGGCTGACCGGAGACGATCAGCTGGCCCAGGCCCGCCTCATGCTCAAGCTGGCCCAGGCCCAGGGCTGGCTCGACCGTTACAGCAACGCGCTGCGTTGGATCACGCGTGCCCTGCGGATTCTCGACGGCGCCGAAGACCCCGCGGCCCAACGGCAGCGGGCCCAGCTGCTCTCGTGGTACGCCCGATTCTGTCAGGAACAGGGGCACCACGAGCGGGCCATCTCCTGGTGCCACCGTGCCATCCCCCAGGCCGAGCTGGCCGACGAGAAGGACGCACTGACCAACGCGCTCGGCGTGCTGGACTGGGCCCAGATGGATCTCGGTCGGCTCGAGAGTCCCACGAACTGGAGACGCGGGCTCGCCCTGAGCGAGGAGATCGGCGACCTGCAAGGGCAGGCCACGATGCTCAATTGCCTGGGCATGTTCGCCTACTTCCAGGGCCGGTGGAACGAGGCACTCGAGCACTACGGGCAGGCCCAAGAGAGGGCGCGGCGCGTCGGGAACCTTGTGCAGCTGGCCACCTACCAGAACAATGTCGCCGAGGTCGCCCTCGACCAGGGGCGGATCGAAGAGGCCGAGCACCTCTTCGAATCGGTGTCCCGGACCCAGCGAGTGGCCGGCTACCGGTCGGGTATGGCCCACGCGAGCTGGAATCTGGGGAGATGTGCCGCCGAGTCCGGTCGTTTCGAGGAGGCGATGCAGCATTTCAAGGAAGCACAGCTCGAAGCGGAGCTGCTCGGGAGCCACGCTGAGTTGGTCGAGATCGGGGCACGCTGGGCCGAGACAGAACTGCTCGCCGGCAACGTCGATGCGGCGTTGGCCCGGGCTGACGCCGAGATCGAGCGGGCACGCTCGATGGGCGGGGGGCACCACATGGCGCTGCTCCACCGGGTGCGCGCGGTCGCACTGGCCCGCTCGGGTCAGCTCGAGGCGGCGCACCGCGCCGTACAGGACAGCCTGGAGGCCGCCCGCGCCCGCCAGATGGACTTCGAGTTGGCGCTGACGCTGAGGGTCATCGGCGAGCTCAAGATGGAATGCGACGGTGTGGGCCCCGACGACGCCGCCGCGGAGAGCGCGCGGATTCTCGACGCGCTGGGCGTGCTGAGATCCCCGGACCTGGCTGGAATGGCGAACACCTAGACCCGCCGGGCCGGTCGGCGGCACCTCGGGCACGCCCCGAGCACCTCGAGGCGGTGGCTCTGAGCCTCGAAGCCCTGCCCTGCCTCCAGTTCGCCCTCCGTGACCGCGACCTGCCGCTCAAAGTCCGCGCTGGGGGTCACGTCGGCCACCTCCCTTCGCCCCGAACGATCTCTCCGACGGACCCGTCGCTCTGGGCGATGGCGCACCCCTCAGGATTGCGCTCCAATGAGTCGGGTAGTAGACGGGCGACAGGCACAGCCGCCCCTCGGCGGGCTGGCCACCACGCCACCACGAGGAGGAGCCCATGCGACAACGCCCCATCGGTGACCGGACAGTCAGCGCCATCGGGCTGGGCGAAATGCCACTCTCCATTGAGGGCCGTCCGGACCGCAGCCGGGCGATCGCCACCATCCACGCTTCGCTCGACGCCGGCGTGACCATCATCGACACCGCCGACGCCTACTCGCTCGGCGTGGAGGAGCACGGCCACGGCGAAGTGCTGGTGGCAGAGGCCCTGGCCGCCTACGCCGGGCCCACCGACGACGTGCTCGTGGCCACCAAGGGTGGGCATCGGCGCCCGGGCGACGGCAGCTGGACGGTGCACGGCGACCCGGCGTACCTGAAGGAGGCCTGCGAGGCCTCACTCAAGCGCCTCGGGGTCGAGGCGATCGGCCTCTACCAGTACCACCGGCCCGACCCCTCCGTGCCCTGGGCGGAGTCGGTCGGCGCGTTGGCCGACCTGCTGGACGAGGGCAAGATCCTGATGGCCGGGGTGTCCAACGCGTCCGTGGCCCGTATCGACGAGGCCCAGCACGTGCTCGGCGGCCGGCTGGTGAGCGTCCAGAACGAATTCTCGCCGCGCTTCCGGTCCTCGGAGGGCGAGCTCGACCACTGCGAGCGGCTCGGCATCGCGTTCATCCCATGGAGCCCGCTGGGCGGCATCGGGAACGCCGACGACATTCAGAAGAACCACCCGGCCTTCGCCGAGGTCGCCGCCGAGGTCGCGGCGACCCCCCAGCAGGTCACGCTGGCCTGGATGCTGGCCAAGGGCTCCCGGGTCATCCCGATCCCGGGGAGCAGCCGTCCCGAGACCGCCATCGCGTCGCCGGCGGCGGCGGACATCTCGCTGACGCCCGAGCAGGTCAACCGGCTCGACGCCTCTTGAACCGACGGCGGGACACCCAGGGGCGGCCCGGAACAGAACCACATCCAGGTGTGTTGGATAGTTTTGCCCTCGATTTCCCCCGGACCCCGGAGAGGCGTCGCAGGCGCGAGAACGACGCGAAAGAGAGTGAGGCGCCATGCCTGCAGTGACCATCCCCGACAACCTTGTCCTCCCGCGTATCGAGACACCGGTGTCGGCCGCCATTCGCCCGGTCAAGAGCGTGAGCGACGCTCCCCCCGGCTTCGAGGGGGAGGGATTTCCGGTGCGCCGGGCCTTCGCCGGGGTGTCGCTGGCCGACCTCGACCCCTTCATCCACATGGACCAGATGGGTGAGGTGGAGTACGCCCCCGGTGAGCCCAAGGGCACCCCGTGGCACCCCCACCGGGGCTTCGAGACGGTGACGTACATGATCGACGGCACCTTCCAGCACCAGGACTCCATAGGCGGGGGCGGCCTGATCACGAACGGCTCGACGCAGTGGATGACCGCCGGCTCCGGCATTCTGCATATCGAGCGACCGCCCGAACAGCTCATCGCCAGCGGCGGGCTGTTCCACGGCATACAGCTCTGGGTGAACCTGCCATCCGCCGACAAGATGATCGATCCTCGCTATCAGGATCTCGAAGCCGGCAACGTCGTACTGCTCACCTCACCCGACGGTGGCGCGCTGGTCCGGGTGATCGCGGGCGACGTAGCCGGGCACCGCGGCCCCGGTGCGACCCACACGCCCATCTCCCTGGTGCACGCCACGGTGCAGCCCGGGGCCGAACTGGTCCTCCCGTGGCCGCCCGAGTTCAACGCACTCGTGTACGCCCTCTCGGGGACCGGCACGGTCGGTCCGGACGCCGGGCCGTTGCGCACCGGGCAGCTGGTCGTTCACGGAACCGGCGACGCGCTGGTGTTGCGGGCGGACGCCGCGCAGGAGTCACGTCACCCGGCTCTGGACGTGCTGGTCCTAGGGGGCCGACCGATCGGCGAACCCGTGTACGCACACGGCCCCTTCGTCATGAACACCCGGGCCGAGATCATTCAGGCCTTCGAAGACTTCGAGGCCGGCAAGCTCGGCACGGTCCCGGCGGACCACATCGGCAACGCGTGAGCCGGATTCCCGGGGGCGAGGCGACGAAGAGCGACTCCTGGAGCGCCGACGACATCGGCGACCTCACCGGCCACGTGACACTGGTCACGGGCGCCAACAGCGGCATCGGCTACGAGACCGCCAAGGCGCTCGCCGACCACGGAGCGCATGTGATCCTCGCCTGCCGTAACCAGGAGAAGGCGCGGCGGGCCCGGGACAAGCTGGAGAGCGAGCTCGACCGCAGCTCCCTGGAGTTGGTGGATCTCGATCTCGCCGATCTGGTGTCCGTGCGTCGAGCCGCCGATGCAGTTCTCTCGCGGCACGCGCGGCTCGATGTCCTGGTGAACAACGCGGGCGTCATGGGCACCCCCTACCGGCTCACAGCCGACGGATTCGAGTTACAGATGGGCACGAACCATTTCGGCCACTTCGCCCTCACCGGCCTGCTGCTCGCCCGGATCGTCACGACCGAGCGTTCCCGCATCGTCACCGTGAGCTCACACATGCACCGCATGGGCCGGCTCGTCCGCGGCGACCCGACCGGCGCATCGGCGCGCAACACCTGGGTCAGCTACGGCACGTCGAAGCTGGCCAACCTCTTGTTCACCGCGGAGCTCAGCCGGCGGCTGACCGCGGCCGGCCTCCCCACCCTGGCCGTGGCGGCGCACCCCGGCTGGACCCGCAGTAACCTCGCCGGCAGCGGCGCCGCGCTGGGCACCAGCCGCTTGCGGCGCAAGCTCGGGCGGACCGCCGGCACGGTACTCGGGCAGTCGACGGCCGGCGGGGCCGTCCCGATCTTGTGTGCGGCGACCGCGGCGGCCATCCGGCCCGGGCAGTACATCGGCCCGGCGCGCCTGTTCGGCATGTACGGGCCGCCGTGCGTGGCCCGCCCCGCGGCGCGCGCCCGCGACGCGGTGGCGGCCGCCGACCTGTGGGAGGCCTCCGAGGAGCTGACCGGAGTCCGCTACTCGGTCGACGCACCCGTCTGAAGGCACCGGCAGCAGGGTTCGGACACCGGCCCACCTCCAGGCGCCGCCACCGGTGCCCGGGAATGGCAGAGGAAGTCGGCGTGCGCCGCCGAACGATCCGGCCGCAGGACTCGACCCAGGACGACGATCACGACGGAGGCCGCGCCGGCCCGGCGCAGGGCGGCGGCGGCGCTCTGCGCCCGGGAGCCGCTGACATAGGTGTCGTCGACCAGCAGGGCGCGTTGGCCGGCGACGTCGGGCCGGAACGCCGCAGGGACCTCGAAGGCCCGGGCGTCGGGCCGCATGTGGCCGACCGGAGCCCCGGAGCGAACGAGCAGGTGAGGGGACCAGTGGACGTTGCCGGCGCGGTCGCACACGGCGTCCGCCAGTCCGTTCACTCCATTGAGCGGCGAGCCGCCCGGGCGGGCCGACGAAGGCACCGGGAGCGCGAGTGCCAGCGGGCCGCCCGCGGTGTCGGCCAGGCACCAGGCATGGGCGCGCAAGAAGCCGTCGAAGAGAGCGCGGACCATGGGAGCGAAGCGGCGGCGTACCTCGCTGACCGGTGACTCCTTGTACCCCAGCAGGACGGCATAGAGGGGACCGGGCAGCGGGCACAGCCGTACGGGGAAGACGGGTGCGAGGGCGAGACCGAGCTGGCGGCCGACCCAGCGGCAGGCGAAGCACACGGCCTGGCCTCGGCCCGAGGGCCCGCAGCAGACGCGGCACACCCCGGGCCCGGGGGCCGGCACACGGTAGGGGTCAGGCGGGGTCGGGGTCGGGTCGATGAAGGAGAAAGGTCCCCGTGGCCCGACTGACCAGCACGCCATTGGCGGCGCGCACCGTTGCCTCGCCGTAGGCCACCTGCTTCGCCATCCGCACGACCTCGCCGCGCAGCTCGAACCGGTCGCCCTTCAGGGCGGGCCGCATGCACTCGGTCTTCATCTCGAGCGTGCCCCGGGTGCGGGCCTGGCCCGGGAGGCCGGCGTTGATGGCGAAGTTCATGGCGGCATCGAGTAGGAGTGAGTGGATCCCGGCCTGGGTGACCCCGTGGGGGTTGCACGCCATGTCGGTCGGCGTGAAAGTCCCAGTGACCCAGCCCAGGTCCTCCCCGTCGACGCCGTAGCCGGTGAACGCGCCGCCGACGACGTCGATGATGGGCATCCCCCCGTCGCCCAGCCAGCGGTCCATGTCCTTGCCGGTGCGGCTCATCGGGGGCAGACCCTACCGGCCGATCGCCCGGACCCCCGGAGCCCGATAGCCCTCCGGGGCGTCCCAGGTAGAATGTTCCCCGTTCACACCGGGAGGCAGCGGGCCGCCGGAATCGGGAGGAGACCCACCATGACCACCGCAGTCGTCGTCGACGCCGTCCGGACCGCCGGGGGCAAGCGCAACGGGAAGCTGCGCAACTGGCACGCCGTCGACCTGGCCTCCGAGGCCCTCAAGGCGGTGGCCGAGCGCAACAAGCTCGACCCCGCCCAGGTGGACGACGTGATCATGGGTTGCGTCATGCAGGTCTCCGAGCAGTCGCTCAACGTCGGCCGCAACGCCGTGCTGGCCGCCGGCTGGCCCGAGTCGGTGCCCGCCACGACCATCGACCGCCAGTGCGGCTCCTCCCAGCAGGCGGTCCACTTCGCCGCCCAGGGCGTCATGGCCGGGGCCTACGACGTCGTCGTCGCCGCCGGGATCGAGAGCATGACCCACACGCCGATGGGCTCCTCGGTCGTGCGCGACTACGGGTTCCCCTTCGGGCCCCGCATGATGGCCCGCTACGCGGACGAGGACGGGCACAGCCGGCTGAAGGGCCAGGGCATCGGCGCCGAGATGATCGCGGATGAGTGGGGCATCACGCGCCAGGAGCTCGACGCCTTCTCGGCGCAAAGCCACCAGCGCGCGGCGCGGGCGACCGCCGAGGGCCGGTTCGAGAACGAGATCATCCCCGTCGCCGTCCGTGACGACGAGGGCACCGACACCGACGAGGTCTTCGCCACCGACGAGGGCATCCGGCCCGACTCGACGGTGGAGACCCTGGGCAACCTCAAGCCCGCCTTCAAGGAGAACGGCAAGGTCACGGCGGGGAACTCCTCGCAGATCACCGACGGCGCCTCGGCCGTGCTCATCATGAGCGAGGAGAAGGCGAACGCGCTCGGGCTGCGGCCCCGTGCCCGCTTCCACGCCTTCGCGCTGGCCGGCGTCGACCCCGTGACCATGCTGACCGGTCCCATCCCGGCGACCACGAGCGTGCTCGAGCGGGCCAAGCTCACCATGGACGACATCGACGCGGTGGAGATCAACGAGGCCTTCGCCTCGGTGGTGCTGGCCTGGGAGAAGGAGCACCACCCCAACATGGAGATCGTGAACCCCAACGGTGGCGCCATCGCCTTGGGGCACCCGCTGGGCGCCTCGGGCGGCAAGCTGCTCGCCACGCTCCTCAACGAGCTCGAGCGCACCAACGGCCGCTACGGGCTGCTCACCATGTGCGAGGGCGGCGGGCTGGCCAACGCCACGGTGATCGAGCGGCTGGGCTGAGCCCTGGTCCGGCCCCCGGCGGCGGGCCGGGCGACCCGTCGGGGTGGTCCCCCGTCAGAGGAACGCGAGCCGGCACGTCGGCGGTCAGTGGTATCTGGTCGCGAGCAGGAAGCCGACGAAGATCGCCGCCAGGCCGACGACGAGCCCCCACGGCGAGCCGTGGGCCAGGAACGGCAGGTGCGCCAGGTAGTTGACCGTGATCACGGCGACGCCGCCGATGAGCAGAACGAGGATGAGCGCCCCGAACCAGGGCGGGCTGTGGCGCACGCTCTTGGGGATCGGCGCCGTGTAACGGCCGCTCTCCTCGGCCGTCTTGTAGCGGCCGATCTTGGAGGCACGTCCGGAAGCCGACTTGCCCTTGCGGGAGGCCCCCCCGGGGCCCTTGGTGCTGGTTGCCACGGGGCAGAGGTTAGCCACCGCCGGCGGCGGGCTCGGGCCGGGCGGGTACGATCGTCGGCCCATGGGACCGCGGGTGCTCGTCCTCGACAACTACGACTCCTTCGTCTACAACTTGGTCCAGGAGCTGGGCGAGCTGGGGGCCGAGCCGGTGGTGTTCCGCAACGACGCCATTGACGTCGCGGGCATCCGGGCCGAGCAGCCCGACGCCGTGCTCATCTCACCAGGACCGGGGCGGCCCGAGGACGGCGGGGTGAGCCTGGCAGCCATTCAGGAGCTCGCCGGAGAGATCCCGCTGCTCGGCGTATGCCTGGGGCACCAGTGCATCGGCCAGGCCTACGGCGGCGAGATCGTGGCGGCCCCCCACCTCATGCACGGCAAGACCTCGGAGATCCACCACGACGGCCAGGGCCTCTTCGCCGGGCTCCCCAACCCCTTCGTGGCCACCCGCTACCACTCCCTGGTGGTGCGGCCCGACAGGGTGCCCGACGAGCTGTTGGTGACCGCGACGTCCACCGACGGCGTCGTCATGGGGCTGCGCCACCGGTCACTGGCGGTCGAGGGAGTGCAGTTCCACCCCGAATCGGTCCTGACCGCGTCGGGCCCGGCGCTGCTGGCCAACTTCCTTGGGCAGCTGCGACGACCGGCGGCGGGGATGTCTTCCATTCTCTAAGCGTCTCCGCTTGGGCCCCGAGTTCGGCGCGGGCTGCTCAGCCGCCGGGGCTCCGGGCTGCACCACCCGTACGCAGATGGCTGGTCGGGGTCGCCGTGGTCGACGACGTGGTGGTCGACGGGGGCGTGGTCGTCGTGGTGGTTGTGGTGCTCGTCGCCGACTGACAGACCGAGATGTTCACCGTGCTGCCGCTGGTCACCTGGGTGTTGGCTGCGGGGTTCTGGCTGTCGACGTTGCCCGGTTGGACCCCGTTGGCGCAGGTGGTGTCGTAGGTGGTGTTGGCGACCAGACCGGCACCCGTGATCGCCGACTGCGCCGCGCTGGCCGACTGGCCGACCACGCCGGGAACCGAGGTGCAGCTGCCGGTCGAGACAACGAGGTTGACCGACGTGTTGGGCGGGACGCTGGCCCCCACGGCCGGGTTCTGCGACGACACGACACCGGCCGTCGGGAACTGGCTGGAGCACGCGTTCGTCTGGTTGCCCACGTTCAGGCCCGCATGGGACAGGATCGATCCTGCCGAGGCGGGGGACTGCCCGAGCACGCTCGGCACCGACACCGAGGTCTGCGTGCCTGACACCGTCAGCTGCACCTTGACCGTCGCCTTGACCGTCGAGCCACCCGCGGGATCTTGATTGAGCACCGTGCCGATCGGTTGGTTGCTCGTCACGTACTTGACCGTGTAGGACAAATTGGCGGCGGTCAACTTCTGGATCGCCGGCGCCAGTTGCTCGTTCGTCACCGTGGGCACCTGCACTGTGGGGACGTTCGGCCCGTCGCTGATGACGAAGTCGACGGCGGAGTTCTTCGACACGGACACACCGGCCTTCGGGTCGGTGGACAGGACGAGTCCCTTGGCGCTGCTGCTGGTGCGGAAGGTGGAGTGGCCAACCGTCAGGTGGTCATTCTGGAGCGTCTGGGTGGCGACGCTCGAGGATTCTCCCACCACGTCGGGCACGGTGACGGTGCCCCCGAACACCGAGCGGAGTAGGAAGAAGGCGATCACGCCGAGCGCGACCAGCAGCACGACCAGAAGGATGACGAGACGCCGCGTCCGCTTCTGGCGCTCCAGGTCCTCGCGGCTGACAAGCGGGGGACGGCCCTCGGTGGGGATGGCCATGGTGCGACCGGTCGCGGCGGGAACGGCCTGGGTGGCCCCGACGGCGGCTATCACGGAAGTGACCCCGGGGTCGCCCGCCTCCACGGGGCGGCCGTCGGCGAAGCGGAGGAGGTCCGCCCTGAGCTCCTCCGCCGACCGGTAGCGGTCGTCGGGATCCTTGGCCATCGCCTTCATGATCACGGCCTCGAGTGCCGGCGGCACCGCGGGGTTGGCCGCCCGAGGCAGGACCGGGGTGTCGCGCACGTGCTTGGAGGCCACTGCGACGGGCGAGTCGCCCGTGAAGGGGGGCTTGCCAACCGACATCTCGTAGAGCACCACGCCGAGCGAGTAGATGTCGCTTCGGGAGTCGACCCCCTTCCCCTCGGCCTGCTCAGGGGAGAAGTAGGCCGCCGTGCCCATGACGGCACCGGTCTGGGTCAGGCTCTCTTCCGTGTTCACCGCCCGCGCGATGCCGAAGTCCGTGACCTTGACGTCGCCCTCAGGTGTGATCAGGACGTTGCCCGGCTTCACGTCGCGGTGCACCACGCCGTGCCGGTGCGCGAAGGCCAGTGCAGCGGCCACCCCGGCGCCGATCGTCGCCATCTGGCGAGGCGGCATCGGCTGGGGATCGCGCAGGACAGCCGACAGCGCCCGGCCCTCGATGTACTCCATGACGATGAAGTAGGAGCCGTCATCCTCGCCCCAGTCGAAGACCGGCACGATGTTGGGGTGCGACAGGTTGGCGGCGGCCTGCGCCTCCCGGCGGAATCGCTCGACGAACGTGCGGTCGACGGAGAGCTCCGGGAACAGCACCTTGAGGGCGACCGGCCTATCGAGCTGGAGATCCATTGCTCGGTACACCTGGGCCATGCCGCCGCGGGCGATCAGATGCGTCAGCTCGTAGCGCCCCGAATAGACGCGTGGCTTGTCAACCGGTTGCATGGCGCCCTGAGCCTACGCTGGGAGCCTTCGGCGACGGGGAACGAACGCGCAGGTCATGGGGCGGTCGTTGTCGCAGCCGGTGCAGTGGTCGTGGTGGTCGGTGGCGTAGTCGTGGTGGTGGTCTGCAGCGGGGCCCGGGCCGGGGCCAATGGGCGGAACGTCGTCGTCGTCGTGGTGGTGGTCGTGGTGGTCGTGGTGGTCGTGAGAGCGGTGACGTAGGTGCGGGCAGTCTTCAACGAGCCCTCCGGCACCCCTCCCCGCAGCGGGCCCACCGCGGCGGGGAGGATCTCGGCCGTCGTGACGCCGGTCCGGTCCACGATCTTGGGGTGGAACCAGAGGACACCGCCCACCTGGCCCTGCTTGACCACGATCTGGTTGCCCTGCAGTGTCACGATCCAGTTGTCGTAGGCGTACCAGCGGAGCACGAAGTACGCCGCCACCGGCACGGCGGCCACCAGCAGGATGAACCCGACCACCCTGGGCGTGATGCGGCGCGGTATCCCCAGCCGCCGGCGCCGCGCACCACGGCTCTCCTTCTCCTTGCGGTCCCCGGGCCCCCCACGCAGTGGCAGCGGTGCTGGGGGCACCCGCGTGGTCGAGCGGGCCACCGGCACCGACGTCTCAGTCCCGAAGAAGAACTCGTCGCTGCGCGGGCCCTCCCCCGCCAGCGTCATCGTGTCGTCGCCGAACCCGAGGCGGGCACCCGGGGCAAGGGTGTCGTCCATGCGCACGGCGGCCGCCGCGGCCGTGGCGGTGGCCGGGCGCACCAGGCCCGTGGGCTCGGCCGAGGGCGAGGGATCCCGTGCGTCCCCGTTGGGCGCAGACCCCACGACCGGGACGGCGGGCACGGCGAGCGCGGCGGCACCGAGCCCGAGCGGTCGCACCTTCGCGGTGGTGCCGCCACCCCCCTCCCCTACCTGCACGTCGACGACGACCACCGTGATGTTGTCCGCACCGCCGTGCTCGTTGGCCGCCTCGACCAGCCGCCGCGCCGCGGCCCCGGGATCACCGACCGTGCGCAGGATGTCCGCTATCTCGTCGGTCCCCACCTCGTTGGACAGGCCGTCGGAGCAGAGGACGAGCCGGTCGCCGGAGCGCAGCTCGAGCTCCCACATGTCCGCCTCCACCTCGGAGGAGACCCCGAGGGCGCGGGTGAGAATGTGCCGCTGGGGGTGAACGGCGGCCTCCTCCTCGGTCATCTCACCGTGGCGCATCCGCTCCTCGGCCAGGCTGTGATCGTCGGTCACCTGGACCAACCGGTCCTCGGAGAACACGTAGGCACGCGAGTCACCGACGTTGGCCAGGGCCAACACGTCGTGGCCGCCAGCACCGCCGACCAGCGCCGCCGCGGTGAGGGTGGTCCCCATGCCGCGCAGGTCGGCGTTGACCTGGCTCTCGTGCCACACGGCGGCGTTCGCCTCCGTGATCGCCTCCAGCAGGCCGGCCGCCGTAGGCGCCCGCTCGAAGGCCTGCTCGAGCGTCTCGACGGCCACTCTCGCCGCGACCTCGCCGCCCACGTGGCCGCCCATGCCGTCGGCCACCGCGTAGAGATTGGGGCGCTCGAGCGGCAGGTCCTGGTTGACGGTGCGGACACGCCCGACGTGGGTCGCCGAACCCGACCGCAGGACGGTCACCGAGAGACCTCGAAGACGGTGGAGCCGATCTGGAGCAGGTCACCCTTCCCCAAGCGCAGGGCTCCCGAGATCTGCTCGCGGTTGACGAAGGTGCCGTTGGTCGAGCCGAGGTCCTCCACCCAGAGCTGGTCGTTGCGGCGGAAGAGTCGGGCATGGAGCGTCGAGGTGTAGATGTCCTCGGGCACCGAGACGCTGCAGCCCGGCGAACGCCCGATCGTCAGCTCGTCGTCGAGGTCGTAGGTGCGGCCGGCGTGGGCGGGGGGCTCGACCACCTTGAGGTAGAGCTGACGCCGCCGGCTCTCCTTGGGTCGGCCTGGTGGTCTGGCAACGGTGCGCAGCTCGCGCTTCTCCTGGCGCTTGTCTGACCGCGACTTGCGGATGGTGGCCGGGCTCATCTCGACCCAGACGGCACGGATGACGCGCAGGAAGAACAGGAAGATCAGTGCGATGACCCCCCATTGCAAGACGCGAAGGACCGCGTTCAGGTTCTGCGTGGCGAGCAAGGTCGCCACCGCACCGGGTGCCATCACGACATTTCGAAGATGAGTTTCGTCGACCCCACGCTCACCTCGTCCCCGCTGGCGAGGAGCTGCTCGCGCACCGGAGTCCCGTTGACCCTGGTGCCGTTGGTAGAACCGAGATCGGTGACGAACACCCCATCACCCTTCCTGCTCAACTCGGCGTGGCGCCGGCTGACGTTGGAGTCGGGCAGAACGACGTCGCACTCGGGCAGGCGGCCGATCACCAGGGGCTCCGAGCCCAGGGCGACACGCCTCCCGTCGGGCAGGACAACCTCGGCCAGGAAGCCGCCGTCCTCGCTCTCGTGCACATCGGCGGTGACCGTGAACCGCCCCGCCTTGAGGTTCGAACCCTCGAAGATCTCGACCTCGACCGGGCCGACGAACGAGTACCCCTCTATTCGAGCGTGCTCCCGGGCGGCGTCGGAAAGCTCGCGCGAGAGCGCGTCGATGAAGTTCGAGAACCGGCTGACGTCGGCCGGCGAGAGCGTCACCGCAAAGGCGTTGGGCGCGATGAGGCCCCGCACCCCCACCCGTCGGTGCAGGTCCATCTCTCGCGTCAGCCTCCGGCCGATTTCGACTGGTTGAAGGTTGCTTCGAAACGGCTTGGCCAACGTTCCCTCCACCAGACGCTCGAGGCGCTCCTCAAACTGCTGGAGTCCCATGGTCTCCCAGAGATTACCGGCCCGCTGCGCTCCACAGGGATTCGGTAGGCGTCTGACCTGGTCACCTATGTCGCGAAACCGGCGCCGGGGCGAATCTGGGCCGGCCCTCGAGCGAGTACTGTTGTCCGGTCACCCGGGCGAGTGGCGGAATTGGCAGACGCGCAGGATTCAGGTTCCTGTGTCCGAAAGGATGTGCGGGTTCAAGTCCCGCCTCGCCCACGCACGCACCTGGCCCCACCCTGGGCAGGCGACGACGGCTTGTTGAGCGGCCTGCCCCCCGTGGAGCCGAAAAGGCCTCGGACTGCTGGTCGGAGGCCCCGTCCCGTGCACCAGGCCCGACGACGAGGCCCGCCAACTCCTGCCGAACGACCCTGTCACACATGACGCCATCGGCCCTACCGTGCAGACAGGAAGCTGCACTGGCAAAGGCAAAGAGGACGGAGACACGGTGACGCGACGCAATGCACGGGTGGTCCTGTGAGCGCCATCCCGGTGGAATTCGATCTCTCCTTCACCGACCACGGCCACAAGCTGGTCTACGACATCTACGGCTCGTCCTTGAGCCCGCTCGTGGTGTATCTGCATGGCCTGCTGCTGGACGCGGAGCTCAACCGGGGTATCGCCCAGGCCCTCGCCGAGCAGGGCTACCGGGTCGTGCTGCTGGACCTGCTGGGCCACGGCCGCAGCGACAAGCCGACCCACGCGTCGACGTACCGCATCGACAGCTACGCGGACCAGGTCATCGCGCTCCTGGACCACCTCGGGGTGGAGCAGGCCGTACTCGGGGGCATCTCGCTCGGCGCAAACGTCAGCCTTTTCGCGGCCACCCGCTACCCGGAACGCACCCGGGCGCTGATCCTCGAGATGCCCGTGTTGGAGCGAGCGGTGCCGGCCGCGGCCATGGTTTTCGTGCCGATGGTCCTCGCCGCCCATTACGGACGGCGGGTGATGAACGTGACGTCGCGCCTGATGGGCCGGATCCCCAGGACGAGGATCGGGCCACTCAACAGCGTGCTGAACGGATTGTCGGTGTCCCCCGACGCCACGTCGGCCGTGCTCCACGGGGTGCTGGTCGGGCCGGTGGCGCCCACCCAGGAGGAGCGCCGCTCCATTCAGGTCCCGACCCTGGTGCTGGCGCACCGCAACGACATCATCCACCCGTTCGACGACGCCGTCGGCCTGGTGGGGCGGATGCCGAACGGCGTGCTCATCCGGGCCCGCTCACCGCTGGAGCTCAGGCTCCGGCCGAAGCGGCTCACCGAGGAGATCGTGGCCTTCCTGTCCGGCCTCGACCCGACCTCGATGCAACGCCAGCCCCACCGATCGGCCTGATCCCGGAGGTCACGGCCGGGATCGGCCCGCAATGGGGGCCAACGGCCCTGCCCGGAGGTGTGCAGCGGCTCGACAACAGAAGCCATGGTGACGCGCGACCACTCGTCCGGGTCCGCTCTGGAACCACGGAGACGCCCGCACACGCTCCGCTGGGTGGTGGTCGGCATCGCCCTCATCGTCCTCGCCTCTGCCGGCACCTTCGCTATCTTGTGGTCCCACAGCGGCGCCCACGCGGTCCCCTCGAGCGTGGCGATCCAGCGGTTCCTCCAGGAGACGGGCGCGAGCGGCGCTGACCCCGGGGCGGGGCCGACCCCCGGCGTCTACTCCTACAGCGGGACGGGCACCGAGAGGATCCCGGTCCCACCCAAGTCCCAGTCCGAGGGGCCCGGGATCCCCGGCACGGTCGTCCGACAGGCCGGCGGGTGCTCCGAGTTCCGGCTCGACTTCTCGGACTTCCATTGGCAGAGCTGGGACTACTGCGTCCGTGACGGAACGCTGGCGTCGCCGACGAGGGCCGGCTAGTACAACTGGGACTTCGTCGCGTTCCACGTCGACGACACGTCCACCTTCGTCTGCCGCCCCGCGGTCACGGCCGTCTCCGGCCGCATCGTGCCGGGGACGTCCCATGCCGTGGCGTGTACCGGGAGCAACAACCACCTCTCCATCGGTCCGGTCTTCATGCGCGGCACCTCGATCCTGGTGCGCTCCGTCGACATCAGGATCGGGAGCCACGTGCTCGCTGCCGTCCTCGTCGCCGAGCAGGTCACGTTCTCCGGAGGCCAGAGCGGCTCCAACGTCTCGGACACGTGGTTCTCCATCGCGACCGGGCTCCCGCTCCGAGGGACCTGGCACACGACGGTGTCGACAGCGTCACCGGTCGGCACCTCAACGCTCGACGCGCGCGGGAACTTCACCCTCGGCTCGGTAACGCCCCGGAGCTGAAGAGGGGGCAAGGTGACGCCACAATGAGCTATCTCGGCGTCTCCTCAGCTTGCGATGGGACCTTCTCCATTATCGCAATGACCCGGTTGACAAAACCCTCGCCGAACACGCTCCCAGATGATTCGTGGCTCAGGTCACTTGCCAACTACCGTCTCCTGCAAGAAATCTCACCGCATCAGAAACTGCCACGGTGTCCTAGGAAGTGTTCGCCACCCTGTCCAGTTCGTCGAAGCCAAGCTTGAAATACCCGGTCCGAGTCGTGTACTTCGTCGAAGGGTACTCGTTCGGTGGCGTTGAGCGTCATCTGCTCCACCTTCTGGATGAACTCGACCGGCAGCGGTTCGATCCGATTGTGCTTGGCGTCATGGCCGATGAGCTCGAGCAGGAACTCCAAGCTCGCCATGTTCCTCTCCTTCGTCTCGCCCCCGTACGCAGCGGCATCGACGTACCGGGCTTCATCCGGGCCTTCCGGGCAGTCCAGAAGGCTCATCCAGTCGTGTTCCATGCAATGCTTTCCCATACGTACGCGGCCCAGTACGCCCTCTTGGCGGCCATCGCCATCCGCACGCCCGCAGTAGTCATCACGGCGCACTTACCCACGCAGATGGACAGCCGCTGGCGGGTACTTCTTGGTCGTTTCATTCTTCGAGGGGTGGACGTGCAAGTCCTGCCTTCCGAATGGACCAGGGCGGAGCTCATCCGATTGGGTCAGCTGCACGTCTCCTACGAAATCGTGGCCAACGGGATTGCCTTACCGACACTTTTTTCTCGCGAGGAAGCCCGAGAGATGCTGGGGATCGCTTCCAGCGCGACGGTGATTGGGGGCTCAATGCGCCTCGTCGACTGGAAGCGTCCGGAGCTGATCATCGACGCCGCTCGCGAGTTACCCAACGCGGTCGTTGTCATCCTCGGCGAAGGTCCCGAAGAGGACCGACTGCGATCGTTGGCCGGGGGGGTGGACCTTCGCCTTCCCGGGTTCCGACTCGATGCCGTCAGTCTCCTGCCCGCATTCGACGTCTTCATCCATCCCTGCCCGACAGACAACCAACCCTTGGCCATTTTGGAGGCCATGGCTGCCGGCGTTCCGGTGATCGTCGCCGATGAAGGCGGGGCCGCCTCAATGATCGAAAATGAACGGACTGGACTGGTCGCGCCGGCCGCCGCCCACGGAATGTCCGAAGCCGTGCGTCGCTTGATTGACGAGCCGGTGTTGGCGGAACAATTAGCTACAGCCGGCCGGGCTGAGGTTCTCTCGCGCTTTACCACGCGAGCCATGACGGAGCAGCTGGAGGACCTCTACGAACGGCTCTTGGTCGAGTAGCCCTAGAGGCAACGGCCTGGCGGAGGCGGAGACCGCTTCAGCTCAACCGGTTCTCGCATCAGAGCCGGTAGAGCTTCGCTGCGTTCTCGCCCAGGATCTTGCGCTGCACCTCGGGCGTCAGGGTCGACATCTTCTCCGCCACCGTGTCGAGGGGCTTGGGATAGAGGCAGGTCGGATGCGGGAAGTCCGTCTCGAAGAGGACGTTGTCCTCGCCGACCGAGGCGATGAGCGCGGGCACGTTGGTCTTCTCGAACCAGAACGTCGCGTACAGGTTCCGACGGAAGTACTCCGAGGGGAGCATCGACATCTGCGCGAGCTGCTTAGGGGCGTTCTCGGACATCTCGTAGTCGAGCGCCTCGAGGATGAAGGGGATCCAGCCCACGCCGCTCTCCACCGAAACCATCTTCAGCGTCGGGTGACGGTCCAACATGCCGCTCAAGATGATGTTCGTCACCACTCGGGCGTTGCCGATGAACAGGAGCGTCCCGCCGATGGCCAGCTTCGTGTCCTCGTCCTGGGACTCCCAGGGGTAGGTCCCGAAGTAGGTCATGGTGGTCAGGCTGGCTCCGATGTGGAAGTGGACCGGCAGCTGCAGGTCGGCGCAGACGTCCCACAGCGGGTCCCAGGCCCGGTTGGCCAGGTCGGGCGCACCCAGGTCCTGGGTGTCCGACGTCACGTTGACGCCGCGCAGGTCGAGCGAGGCCACCCGCTTCGCCTCGGTCACGCACGCCTCGGGGTCCCAGGCCGGCAGCACCGGCATGGGGAGGAGCCGCCGGCCCGAGTCCGCCTGCACCTCAGCCATGGCGTCGTTGTAGATCTGCACGCACAGGAGGCGCAGCTCGGGGTCCTTGACGACGTCGGAGATGCCCTGGCCACCGAGCCCGATGGAATTGGGGAAGCAGACCTGCGCCCAGATGCCCGAGTCGTCCATGACCTCTATCCGCGCCTTGGGGTCGTACGCGCCGAGGTGGATGCGGTCGATCGTCCACTCGTAGAGCGCCTCGAGGGCCCGCCCTTTGCCGCCCTCGCGGTCGATGACGCCGCCACCGCCGGCGAAGCCCAGCTCGGCACCGTCGACGACCCACATCGGGCGGCCGTCGATCTCCTCGACCCTGGGCACGCGGTCCGCGAACTTCGCGGGGGCCCTGCTGGTCCACAGGTCATGCGCCTCGGTCAGGTGGGTGTCCGCATCAATCACCCGCAGCCCGTCCAGTGCAAGAGCCATTGTCCCTCCCAGCTCAGCGGCGACGACCAACCCTACGACGTAGGGTACGGCCGTGCCCGTGGCGCAGATCGAGGGACTGCGGATCGCCTATGACGTGGTCGGCGAGGGCGACCCCTGGGTCCTCACGCCGGGAGGACGCTTCAGCAAGGACACCCCGGGACTCCACGAGCTGGCGGCCACGCTGGCCGAGACCGGGAAGCGGGTGCTGGTCTGGGACAGACCCAACACCGGTGCCTCCGACGTGTGCTTCGCGGGTAGCTCCGAGTCGGCCATGCAGGCCGACGTGCTGGCGGGACTGTTGCGCCAGCTCGACCTCGTGCCTGCCGTCATCGCCGGGGGGTCGGGCGGGTCACGCGTGTCGCTGCTCACGGCGGTCCGCCACGGCGACGTGGCCCAGGCGCTGGCCCTGTGGTGGATCAGCGGCGGCCCCTACGGCCTGCTGAGCCTGGCCACCCATTATTGCGGGGACTCCATCGCAGCCGCCTGGCGGGACGGGATGGCGGCGGTGGCCGAACTGCCCGAGTGGTCCGAGGTCCTGGAGCGCAACCCCGACAACCGGGAGCGGTTCCTCGCCCAGGACCCTCAGGAGTTCATCGGCACCCTGGAGCAGTGGATGCTGGCCTACTGCCCCCGGCCCGACGAGCTCGTCCCGGGGGTGATCGACGACGAGCTGCGTGGCCTCGACCTGCCGGCCCTGGTGTTCCGCAGCGGGGCGAGCGATCCCCACCACACCAGGGCTACCTCGGAACGCCTGGCCGCCCTGCTGCCCCGAGCTGAGCTGGTCGAGCCTCCCTGGGGTGACGGCGAGTGGAATGAGCGCATGGCCGCCGCCGCGTCAGGCGAGGGCCTGTTCGCCCGCTGGCCCCTCCTGGCGCCCGGGCTGACGGACTGGTCCGCGGCGCTCTGAAATCTCCGACGTCCCTTAACCGACAGGGGCAGCCTCGGTTGCGCGGGCCAGCTTGGCCAGCTCTTCCGAGATGATGCGGTCGTGCTCCGCGAGATCGCGTCGCGCCGCCCGTGGGCTCCAGCGCCCGCGCATGAAGAAGACGAGGATGGCGAACACCAGCATGCCGGCGAGGCAGACGGTCCACCACCTCTTCCATTCGTTGGGCGAGGCCTTCTGGGCCGGCACCAGCTTCTGCTCGGCCACGAGCAGGCTGGCGAGGTCCTGTGAGTGCACACCGACCTTCGACTGGATCTCGGCCTGGGTCACCGGCTGGCCGTTCTGAATGGCGGTCGCCAGCGGGCTGTAGGCGAGCAGGCCTTGGACCTGGGGGTTCGACAGGCCGCCGGCCGCGGTCAGCGCCTGGCCGAGGTTGTGCGTCGAGTTGCAAGTGGCGAGGACGGTGGCCAGCGTCTTCGGCCCGGCCTCTTTCGTGCCCTGCAGCCCGCTGATCACCGAGGCGGGTGCCGAGGTCGAGTTGCAAGCAGGCGGTGACGTCGTGGGGGCGTAGGGCTGCGCGGCCTGGATCGTCTGCAAGGTGGCGCCCGCCCCCTGGTTGTCCACCAGCACGGTCGAGGTGGTGATCACGTGGGGCAGCACCAGGAACGAGAGGGCGACGGTGATGCGCAGGATCCATCCCCAGACGGCGAGCCCCGACGCCGTCAGGGCCGGGTTGTGCGATTCGACCTGCTCGGTGTAGTTGGCCATCCACGGCGCGTAGGCGAACGCGATCGACACCGCCAGCAGCACGACCACCAGGACGTTGGAGTAGTAGCCCGTGTGCGGGTGGCCCGTCTGCACGATGAGGAAGCCCATCATGACCATGGCGCAGATCGCCCCGGCGAGCATGAAGGGCTTGCGCACCCGGGCCCAGTCGGAGAGCACGCCGGCCAGGACCAACCCGGCGGAGAGGAACCCGGCCAACCAGACGTTGATCCCGTTGGCTTGCGGCGTAGTCCGGTTGAACGTCACCACCCAGTAGATGGTGAGCACGCTGACCGAGGCGTAATAGAACAGGAGGAACACCGAGATCGCGATGGATGAGGCGACCAGGTCGATCTTCATCATGGAGCGGATCGGGTGCTGGGTCGCCTTTTGGACGTCGATGCCCCTTGCCCGCGCCTCGACGAGCGCGCGCTCACGTTCGCTGACCATGAGCTGGTCCCGCAGCTGCGGTGAGAGCTCGCGCAGGAAGAAGAACGCGATGGTGACCACGCCCAGGCACACCAGCCCGGAGATGATGAACTGGTCCTGCCAGGGCGCCAGGTGGCTGAGGGTGTGCGTGGCCACCAGGCTGGCCGCCAGGGCGCCCATGGAGGGGCCGATCGCCCAGAACCCCATGGCGGCGCCGCGACCCATCTGGGGCGAGAAGTCGCGCATGAGAGCGGGCGTCGAGACGAGGATCACACCCTCGACGAACCCGATCACGCAGTAGGAGGCGGCGAACCAGAACTTGTCGGTGATGTGGGGGATGGCGAAGAGCTGAATGAGCGCCACGGTCAGCGTCCCGTAGATGGTGAGGTTGGCCCGGCCGATCTTGTCGGAGAGGCCGCCGATGAACGCACTGAAGGCGCCGATCGCGTTCGAGACCACCAGTAGGTACAAGAAGTACTGGAAGGACATGTGGTAGTAGGGCAGCATCAGCGGAGTGACCGCCCCCTCCACGTAGTAGAGGTAATAGAGCATGATCGTGGTGAGCACCACGATGGACAGGTACCCGAGCCGTGGCAGGGTGTTGGGGTACTTGTAGAGCTGGCGCCGCCCGAAGGCGTTCGCCAGGCCTTGCTTGGGGACCGGTGCGCTCACCGCTGTCGTGGTCATGATCCCTCCCCTTTCGAGCAACTCCGCAGCCCCATGCCCCCCAGACGGTCCCGTTCCCGGACCCACGGCGTCAGGCCACGACTGATGCTAGGGCCACCGCGGGCCGCTCTGAAGGGTCCAAAGACACTTCGTCGGACCTAGACGCCCCCGGCGCCCCGAATTGGGGACTTCCGGCTCTATGAGCCCTACCCGGCTGAACCCAGAATCGCTCGTAGAAGGGGTTGTGCCATGGAAAACCACGAGATGAGCGCGCGGAGCGTCGACACCATGAGCGGCTCCGATGCACTGCTGTGGACGATCAGCGCCGATCCCGTGATGCGCCCCACCATCGTGGCCATCATGGTCCTGGAGGGAAGGCCCGACTGGGCAGAGGTCCGCGCCCGCGTTGCCGGTCTCACCGTGACGGTGCCACGCCTGCGTTCGCGGGCGGTGACCCGAGCCCCGGGCCGGGGTCGCCCGCAGTTCGTGCCTGACGAGTCCTTCGACCTCGACACCCACCTACGGCGCATGCGCCTGGCCGGGCACGGAAGCCTGCGCGATGTCCTCGACATGGCCCAGACGATGGCGACGAGCGGCTTCGACTCCGCCCTACCGCTGTGGGAGGCCGTCCTGGTCGAGGGCATCGGCGCGGACCGCGCCGCCCTCCTCATGAAGGTCCACCACGCTCTCATCGACGGAGTGGGCGGCCTCGCCGTGCTGGCCCACCTCTTCGACCCCTCCGGCCCGGCGTCGCCGGCGGGACACAGGGACACGGTGCCGGAGGCCAGCCCCGTGCCCGGCCGCTCGCTGCTCTCGCGTCTGCCGCTCCTGCCCGATCCAACCGGTCTCGTCAACGGCGCGGCCGGCGTGGTGACGCACCCCGTTCGCTCACTCGGCCAGCTTGCCGCGGTGGGCACCTCGGTGGCCAGGCTGATGGCTCCGGCGGGCAAACCGATCTCCTCCATCATGACGGGACGCAGCTTCCGGCGTCACGTCGAAGTCATTGAGCTCGACCTCCCGAGCCTCAAGAGCGCCGCAAAGGCATGGGGCGGCACGGTGAACGACGTGTTCGTGGCGTCCGTCGTGCGTGGCCTGAGCCTCTATCACGAGCAGCACGGCGCGACGAGCTCGGGCTTCCGCGCGCTGATGCCGGTGAACGTGCGCGGGGGTGGGGAGCAAGCGGGTGGGAACCACTTCGTCCCCGCACGATTCGTCATCCCCGTCCACTCCGACGTCGCGGACTGCATGGCGGAGGTGCGGAAGAACGCGGCCCAGTGGAAGCACGCGCCGGGCCTCGCCCTGAGCGACGTCTTGGCCACCGTGCTGAGCGCCCTGCCCGCCGTCGTGGCCCGCAACCTCTGGAGCTCCATGCTGCTGGGCGACGACTTCTGCATCACCAACATCCCCGGCCCTCCGTTCCGGGCCTTCCTGGCGGGCGTGGGTGTCGAGGGGATCTACGCGGTGTCGCCGCCGTCGGGGGCCGCTCTCAACGTGTCCCTCGTGTCCGCCGCGGACCGGGCCTGCATCACCATTACCGCCGACGTCGCAGCCGTTCCCGACAGCCCCAAGCTCGCCGCCTGCATCGAGGACGGTTTCGCCGAGGTCTGCTCCGTACGGCTGCCGGGTCCCCCGCGGTCGACATGACCGCTCCCGCCAACACCCTGACGCCGCTCGATGCGTCGTTCCTCTACATGGAATCGGACCATACGCCGATGCACATGGGCTCCATCGGCATCTTCGAGGGTGGCCCGTTGCACGACGCCCGTGGGTGCCTGCGTCTCGAGGAGGCGCGGGCCGAAGTGGAGAGCCGGCTGCACCTCGTGCCGAAGCTGCGCAAGGTCGTCCGGTTCCCGGTGCTCGGCGAGTCCGCACCCGTGTGGGTGGACGACCCCGATTTCGACATCACCAGCCATGTCCACCAGGCCGCGTTGCCCAAGCCCGGGACAGACGCCCAGCTGCTGGAGCTCTGCGCCCGGCTCATGTCCTGCCCGCTCGACCGCACGCGGCCGCTCTGGGACATCTGGTTGATCGATGGGCTCGAGGGCGGGCGCGTCGCTCTGCTCGAGATGCTGCATCACTCCATGGCGGACGGCCTTGCGGGCGTCGAGCTCGCCACAGTCCTGCTCGACCTGGAGCCTCGTACGCCGGCTCGGCACGCCCCAGACGGGTGGCAGCCGGCTCCGGCTCCGGGGCGGCTGGCCGTCGCCACCGAAGGGGTGGCCCGTCTCGCCGGGGTCGCCCGGACGCTCGCCGAGGACGGATGGCATGCCGCGTGGCACCCGTCCGAGGCGGGTTACGTGCTGGCGCGCTACACCTCGGCCTTCCGCAGCCTGCTGTCCGTTTCGCCGGCCACGCCCGACTGCTCCCTCAACGCTCCGGTCGGCTTCGACCGCCGGATCCTCGTCGTCCGCCAACCGATGGACGAGCTCCGCCGGGCTGAGCGCCGCTTCGGCGTGACGCTGAACGACCTGCTCCTCACGGCCATCGCAGGCGGAGTCCACGATCTTCTCTCGGCGCGGGGCGAGGTGATGGAGGGACGCCAGCTCCAGGTACTCGTCCCGGT
>CAWGOJ010000007.1:0-119935 GCA_963824195.1 uncultured Acidimicrobiaceae bacterium
GTTCCTCGGGCTGATCATCCAGGTGTGGATCCCCAAGATCCTGCAGAACGGCATCACCAACTCCCTCATCGACAAGACGCAGCCGCTGCACAACTACGTGGAGCTGATCGCCGTGCTGGCGTTGTTCACGGGGATGTTCGGCTACATCTCCCGCACCAACCTCTTCAAGGTCGCCTACGCGATCGAATTCGACCTGCGCAACATCCTCTACGAGCACTTCACGCGCATGTCCTTCCCCTTCTACGACCGCGTGCAGTCCGGGCAGCTGATTTCGCGGGCCAACTCGGACATCCGCTCGGTGCAGATGTACCTGACGTTCGCGCCGATGATCCTGGTGCAGTGCTCCATCGCCCTGGTCGCCTTCGGCTTCATGCTCTCCATCAGCGTGCCCCTGGCGTTCGTCGCCATGGCCTCCATGCCGTTCATCTACATCGTCGGCGTCAAGATGCGGAAGTCGCTCTTCCCCGTGTCGTGGCTGATCCAGTCCCGGCTCGCCGAGGTGGCGACCGTGGTGGACGAGAACGTCAACGGCGTGCGTGTCGTGCGCAGCTTCGCCGCCGAGCAGCAACAACTGGGCCAGCTGGCCAAGGCGGCGGACCGGGTCCAGTGGGGCTACATAAAGGACGCCGACCTGCGCGCCCGCTTCGCCCCGCTCGTGCAGAACCTCTCCCAGGTCGGCCTGGTCCTCGTGCTGCTGGTCGGGGGGTGGATGGTCATCCACGAGCACCTGCCCGTCGCTTCCATCGTCTCGTTCAACCTCTACCTGGTGATGATGCAGGCCCCCTTCATGATGCTCGGGATGCTGATCATGATGGGCCAGCGCGCCTCGGCGTCGGCCGATCGGATTTACGAGATCATCGACGAGCAGCCCACGATCGTCGACCGGCCCGGAGCCATCGACCTCGTCGACTGCCAGGGTGACGTCGAGTTCGACGACGTCAGCTTCGCCTACGCCGACGACAGCCTGCTCTCGAAGCCCGGCGGGGACGACGGACCGCGCGAGATCCTGCGCAACCTGAACCTGCACCTGCACCCGGGCGAGACCATCGCCCTGGTCGGTCGCACCGGCAGCGGCAAGTCCACCGTGGCCCGTGTGCTGGCCCGCTTCTACGACGCCACCGGCGGCACGGTGCGGGTCGACGGACACGACATCCGCGACCTCACGCTCACGAGCCTGCGGGCCAACATCGGCGTCGTCCTCGACGAGCCCTTCCTCTTCTCCGTCTCCATCCGGGACAACATCGCCTACGGGCGACCGGACGCCTCCCTGGAGGAGGTCATGGCCGCAGCGGAGGCGGCCGGTGCGACCGGCTTCATCAACCGGCTGGCCGACGGGTACGACACCGTGGTGGGCGAGCGGGGCTACACGCTCTCCGGTGGGCAGCGCCAGCGCATCGCCATCGCCCGCGCCCTGCTCGTCAACCCGCCCATCCTGATCCTCGACGACGCCACCAGCGCCATCGACGTGAAAGTGGAGCAACGCATCCACTCCTCGCTGCGCGTCCTGATGGAGGGACGCACCACGCTCATCATCGCCCACCGCCTCTCGACCATCAGCCTGGCCGACCGGGTCGTGCTGCTCGACAGCGGGCGCATCGTGGCTGACGGGACCCATGCAGAGCTGCTGGCCTCAACCCCGCTGTACTCCGAGGTGCTGGCCCAGGCCGCCAGCGAGGAGCAGCTGGCCGAGGCGGCCGCGGCGGGCGCCGAGGACCTGGGCCTCGAACCTGAAGAGGACGTCCTCGAGCCGGAGGGGGGTGCGGTCTGATGTTCGGAGGTGGAGGAGTCGGGGCGCCGATGGGCGGTGGCGGGGCCCCGGGCGCGGCCCAGGCGGGGCTTCCCTTCGGAGGGATCCCCCACGAGCTGCAGGCGGGTGTCGACCTGCTCCTCAGGGAGGAGCCCGATCGCGGCGAGCCCGACGTCGTCTTCACCCAGCTGCCGACGCAGCAAGAGTCGAAGAAGCTGACGCTCACCACCCTGCTCATGGAGTACCCCGGCATGTGCGCGCTGGCCGCGTTCTTGGTCGGGACGATCGCCCTCTTCACCCAGCTCGGCCCCAGCCTGGTCTCCTACGCCATCAACCACGGCCTCACGCCGCCCCACTACGACTACGCGGTCGTCGTGCTGATGGCGGTGCTCTACCTGGTGTCGATCATCGTCTCGGGGGGTGCCCAGTGGGGTCAGGCACGGGTGACCGGCCGCCTCGCCTCGTGGGTCATGAACGACCTGCGCATCAAGGTGTTCCGCCACCTGCAGCGGCTCTCGCTCGACTTCTTCACCGAGGAGAAGGCGGGCGTGGTCATGAGCCGGATGACGAGCGACATCGAGAACCTGCAGCAGTTGCTGCAGGACGGACTGGCGCAGTTCGCCATTCAGGGGCTGACGATGGTGGTGATCACCATCTTCCTCTTCGCCACCAACGCGAAGCTGGCCGCCATCACCGTCTTCGCCGTCCTGCCGCCCCTGGTCATCATGTCGGTCTGGTTCAAGCGGGCCTCCGAGCGTGGCTACGACAAGGTGCGCGACGGCATCGCGCTCGTGCTGGCCGACCTCTCCGAGAGCCTGCAGGGCGTGCGCATCGTGACGGCGCACAACCGGCAGCGCTACAACGTAGAGACGCACCGTGACATCGTCGGCGCCTACCGGGACGCCAACAACTACACGGGTCGTATCAACGGCGTCTACGGACCGGGATCACAGGTCATCAGCGTCTTCGGCCAGTTGCTCATCCTGGGCATCGGCGGGACCATGTACCTGCACCACCCCCAGGAGATCAACCTGGGCCAGTTGACGGCCTTCTTCCTCTACGTGAACCGGTTCTTCTCCCCGATTCAGCTGCTGGTGCAGCAATACAACACCTTCCAGCAGGGCCGGGCGTCGGTGTTCAAGCTGCGCGGCCTGCTCGAGACCGAGCCGTCCGTGCTGGAGGCGCCCGACGCGGTGGAGCTGCCGCAGATCAGGGGGCAGATCCACTTCGACCACGTCTCGTTCGGTTACGACCCCGCGGTGCCGGTGCTGCACGACGTCGACCTGACGATTGAGCCCGGGGAGACGGTGGCCTTCGTGGGTGCCACCGGGGCCGGAAAGTCGACGATGGCCAAACTGGTCACTCGCTTCTACGACCCCACGGCGGGACGGGTGCTCATCGACGGGTACGACCTGAAGCACGTGACACTCGCCTCGCTGCGGAGCCAGCTGGGCGTCGTGCCACAGGAGCCGTTCCTCTTCGCCGGCACGATCCGGGACAACATCGCGTTCGCCCGGCCGGGCGCGCCCGATGACGAAGTGTGGAACGCCGTGCACCAGGTCGGCCTCAGCGAGCTCGTGCATCGTCTCCCCTATGGCCTCGACACCCCGGTCCACGAGCGCGGCCAGTCGCTCTCGTCGGGCGAGCGCCAGCTCATCGCCCTGGGACGGGCCTTTATGGCCGAGCCGCGGGTGCTCGTGCTGGACGAGGCCACCTCGAACCTCGACCTCAAGTCCGAGACCATGGTGGAGGCCGCGCTGGACGTGTTGTTGGAGGGACGCACAGCGGTCCTGATCGCCCACCGGCTGTCGACCGCCATGCGGGCCGACCGCATCGTGGTCGTGGGCGACGGCCGCCTGCTCGAGGTGGGGTCGCACGCCGAGCTCGTCGCGCTCGGCGGCCACTACGCCGAGATGTACGAGACCTGGATCAACCAGTCACACGCGGCGTAGCCCGGCGGGTGGACTCGGAGCGGGCGGTGACGGGCAGCCTGGGGCGGGCGGGCGGGCGGGCGGAGCGACGGGGATCTCTCAAAACTATCCACAGATCCGTTGATAGTTTCCAGAACCACCCTCCATGGCCGGCGCGCCCTCCGGCACTCGAGTCAGGGCAGCTTGGTGTCGTGGTGCTGGGCGGCCACCAGCCGGTCCTCGTCGGTCAGCTCCGAGTCCGGGACCGGCTCGACGATCCGCCATTTCCCACAGACCGGGCAGACCTGGTAACGCTTGAAGCCGAGGCGGACCGCCTTGAGTGAGGCTCCCGGTATCCACAGCGTCGTGAAGAGGTGACCCTGGCTGCAGCGGGCGATGGTGTTGCCGCCCATGCCCGAATACCCGCGCGTGCGTCCCCACTTCGCCCCGCCGACCGCGACCACGACGACGAAGACGGCGGCGAGGCCGATGACCAGGGCGACGATGGCGCCGGTGCTCACCCGGCCACCTCGATGATGGCGACCGAATTCCCGTCAGGGTCGAGCAGCGTCGCCTTGCGCCCCCCGTCGCCGACATCCTCGACCGCGTGCGGGCTGAGACCGCGTCCGCCGAGCTCGGACAGCGCGGTATCGAGGTCGACCACGGAGAGGGCCACCAGAGCGTTCCCGGCCCGACCGGGATCGACGACGACGTAGAGCCAGGCGGACTCGGAGAGTCGCCACATCACCTCGTCGTCGGCGACGAGGACGTCGGCCGGTCGCCCGAAGAGGCGCTCGAAGAAGCCACGCCCCGCGTCCAGCTCCGACACCGGCACCCCCGTGAAGGCGATATCAACGTCCATGGACCAGCGAAGTTAGCCGAGCCAATCCGCGCGACCGACTCCCCGTACCGCCTCGGTGGGGGGCGGTCGTTGAACGCCAACGGGTGCGCAGTCGAAGGAGGGCCATTCGCCATGCACGCAGACCCGACCCAGATCATTCGAGCTCACGCCGCGTCCGTGGCCGCACGGTGCCGACGGGATCAGTCCCGCCGTATTCGGCGCCTCGTTGCCGCCGGCTTCGCCGCCGCCGCGGGCGTCGCCATGGTGGCGTCGGTCGCGGTGTCTTTGCCGGCTGGTGCCGCGCCTCCCGAGTTCCTGTCCCACTTCTCCACCGTGACACAGGTCGCCTCGACCGTGCCGACCAACGGTGACCTCAACCCCTACGGCATCGCCAACGTCCCCTTCAGCACGGGTGGCCTCGTGCGGGGGGACACCCTCGTCAGCAACTTCAACGCAAGCTCCAACCTCCAGGGCACGGGCTCGACCATTGAGGAGATCTCGCCTCTCGGCGCTGTCACCCCGTTCGCGCAGCTGAGCGCGGCCGGACTGCCCGGGGCCTGTCCAGGCGGCGTCGGCCTCACCACCGCGCTCGCCGTGTTGAACGACGGCTACGTCGTGGTCGGAAGCCTCCCGGTCACCGATGCCGGTACCGGCACCCCCAAAGCGGGCTGCCTGATTGTGCTCAACAGCCACGGGGTGCCGGTCGAGACCTGGGCCGGGGCCGGCATCGACGGGCCCTGGGACATGACGGTGGCCCAGTTCGGCGGCTTCGCCGACGTGTTCGTGACCAACGTGCTCAACGGCCTGACGGGTGCGCCCGACGACACGCCGGTGAACCAGGGCACGGTGCTTCGTCTCAGCGTGGTGATGCCACCGGGGCGGGCGCCCGTGCTCGTCGCCTCGAGCACGATCGGGACAGGCTTCGCCGAGGAGCTCGACCCTGTGGCACTCGTGATCGGGCCGACCGGCGTGGCCTTGGGACCCAATGACACCCTCTACGTCGCGGACACCGTCAACAGTCGCATCGCCGCCATTCCGTTCGCCGCCTTCCGTTTCTTCCCGGCCACCGGTGGGGGGATCACGGTGACGGCGGGAGATCAATTGATGGGCCCGTTGGGGCTCACCTTGGCACCGAACGGTGACCTGCTGACGGTGAACAGTGGCAACGGCAACGGGGTCGAAGTGACGCCCACGGGGTTCCAGTTCCCCGCCGTGCAGTTCGACCCGGCCAACGCCGCGGGTGACCTCTTCGGCTTGACGGTCGCGCCGAACGGCCACGGGGTCCTCTTCGTCGACGACGGGAGCAACACGCTCCAACTGCTGCATTGAAGGATGGAGGCGCTCGACGCCTCGTAAACCATCTCCGAAGCGCTCGTAGTTGACCTTGATACGGCGGGATGAAGACGGCGACCGACGACTCGACGGGCAGTACTCGGTCTGGTCCGTCCAGAACGCGCGGTTGCCCTCGGCGCTGTTGATGGCATGAAACCGGGCCTCGGGCGGCGCACCTATGGTCAGCGGCTGACGGATGTCAGGCCTGTCGCCACGCTCGCCACCGACTCGCTCAGCCGGCCCGGCTCCACTGGCGCAGCGTCGTGCGGTACCGCGCGTCCCATTCGTCGTACGTCGCCCGCAGGCCGGCACCGGGCCAGTCGTCAGGCAGGAGCTCGGCCGGCAGCAGCGGGTCCGCCTGCAGGTGCCGCAGGACGGCCGCCGACAGCTCGAACCCCGGCGCCAGCGCCTCGGGACCATCCGGTGAAAGGGAGCCGAGGTCCCGGAGCAGGCTGCGGGCGCGGTCCGACCACGCCGGCAGGTCCCACAGCCGCGCGGCCAGTTCCCGCGCCTCCGCCGGTCGCGCCGTCATGAGCTCGACGTCCGCGTCCAGGGAATCGGGCAGCAGGACGGCGACGTTGTCCGGCCGCATCCAGACCCCTTCGCGCAGCTCCGCCAGCCGGGCATAGGCCAGCGCCCGACGGCGGGCAGCGCGGACTTCGGCCGTGCTGCCAGTCGTCGTCACCACGGCCAGCCACCACCGGCCGTCGTAGGGCGCCATCGTGCCCGAACGGCTGGCCGACTGGCGCGACTGGCGCGCCGCGAGATGCCCGGCCAGGCGGTACCGCCCCGAACCGTCCGAGGTCGCCTCGCCCGTGGCGACCATCCGGCTCAGCGCCACCCGGGCCCGGTTCTCGCTGATGCCGAACAGCGCGGTCAACCGCACGAGCTGGGCGACGGGCAGCTCAGGCGGGTCCATGCCGAGCAGCGCGCTGGCCAGCACGGAGCGGGCGGTCAGCGGGGGTGGCGGCCCGGGGGGCACCGGGGTATTACTCAGTTGCGTCACTTGACGGATTATCGTAATATCTTCCCATGGCGAGCACCATGGTGCCCGACGTCACCGACCGGCCGGACGTCCTCCCGAGCAAGCGCCTACTGCCCAACGGCATGGCGGTACCCGAGCTGCGCGCCGGGCTGCGCCGCATCGACAACGTGCGCAATGCGATCTCGGTGATCGCGGTCTGGTTCTGGGTGGCGCTGATCATCGGCGGCGCGGTCTGGATAGACCAGTGGTGGAGCTATCTGCTCGCGTTCGTGCTCATGGGGCCGATGTACGCCCGCTTCGCCATCCTCATGCACGAGGCGGCGCACAAGCTCCTCTTCACCAACAAGCGATGGAACGACCGGATCGGCAAGTGGGTGGTGGCCTACCCCGTGTTCACACCGGTCCAGCTCTACCGCCGGGTGCACTTCGCCCACCACAAGGACGAGTTCGGCCCGGACGAGCCCGACATCGCGTTCTACGCGCCCTACCCCTGCACGCGCCGGGCGCTGTACCGCCGGCTCTTCCGCGACGCGGTGGGGATCAGCGGGTGGAAGAACTTCGTGCCGCTCGTGAAGAACACGCGCACCAAGCCGTTCCGCCCCATCGGGCTCTCGATCTTCGGCGTGCAGGCCTTGTTGTGGGCCGCGATGTGGACCGCCACGGGTCGTTGGTGGATCTACCCGCTGCTGTGGTGGCTGCCCTGGATGACCGAGTGGCGCGTGATCAACCGCCTGCGCTCCATCGCGGAGCACGGAGGCATGGAGCGTAGCCCCGACCGCCGGGCCACGACGCACAACGTGCGCCAGTCGTTGCTCGCGCGCTTCTGGATCGTGCCGTACAACACAGGCTGGCACCTGGCCCACCACGTCGACATGGGTGTGCCCTGGCGCAACCTGCCTGCGTACCACGCCGAGCTCGAGCGGGCCGGGTACATCACCGACGCCATCACCTACAGGAGCTACTGGGCGCTGTGGAGGGCGCTCAGCAGCGCCGACGAGGCCACGGAGGTGCGACCAGCCGCCGCGTGAGACTGCGGCTGTCGGACGATGGACCTCGACGCCGCCATGGTCTCACCCGTAGTGTGCCGGGATGACCGGGTCCCCGGGCCGCCCGAGGCCCGTGCGCGATGTCGTACGGCGGCGCATGATGGCGCGGGCCGGGCTCGTGCTCCCGGACCTCCCACCCCAGTCCGTTTCGGTCAACGGTCAGCCGCGCACGTTCAGCGTCGTTCCCGGGTCCGGACCGGACGCCCCCCTCGTCCTCGCGCTCCACGGGGCCGGCGGCACCGGGCTCGGGATGGCCGCCCTGACCGGGCTCGCGCAGCGCGGGCCCGAGGCCGGCTGTGCGGTGGCCTTCCCGGACGGCTTCATGCACGTGTGGAACGACCGCCGCGGCGCGCCGCGTCTCGCCCGGCGGGAACGAATCGACGACGTCGCCTTCATGCAGGCCCTCGTGGAGCACCTCTGCCAGACGGGGGTGAACGACGGCACGCGGCTCTACGCGGCCGGCATGTCGAACGGCGGCTTCCTGGCGGAGCACCTGGCCCGCAACGGACTGCTGGACCTGGCCGGTGTCGTGCTCGTCGCCTCGAGCGCGACCGTGACGTCCCGCCGGGCGCGCCCGGTGCCGGGGCCCGTCCACGAGACGAGGTTCCTGGCCTTCCACGGCACAGCCGACCCCCTGGTCCCCTACGGCGGCGGCCCCATCGGCCCGCTCGGGCGGCTGGTCGAACGCCGGGCAGACCGGAGCCCCACGCTGGCGGGGCGGGGCGTTACCGCCCCCATTGAGGATGTGGCCGCCGACTGGTGCCCGCCGCTGCCCGACGGCTCCCGCGCCATCCCGCGCACCGCACCGGTGGCGGGCCCGCCCGGCGACATCAGGGTCGAGCGGCTGAGCTGGGCGGGCCCCGACGGAGCCGCGCCGTCGTCGGAGCTCTACCGGATCGTCGGCGGGGGCCACACGTGGCCCGGGGGGGCGCAGTACCTCCCGGCCCGCTTCGTGGGGCACGTGGCGGCGCATCTCGACGCGACGGGGATCCTCCTCGACTTCGTCACGCGGGCGAGCGGTCGACCGGGCGCTCAGTAGGGTGAGTTGGTGAGCGACGCGACGCTTCCCGCCGTCTTCGTCGGACACGGGAGCCCCATGAACGCCCTGGAGCACAACCGCTACACCGAGGCGTGGGTCGCGCTCGGCGCCACGCTCCCCCGGCCACGTGCGGTGCTCGCCATCTCGGCCCACTGGTACACCAACGCCACCGCCGTCACGGCCATGGCCGCGCCGCGCACCATCCACGACTTCTTCGGCTTTCCCGACCGGCTCTTCGCCTACGAGTATCCCTGCTCGGGCGCACCCGAAGTGGCCGCCGAGGTGGCCGAGGTCGTCGACCCGCGCTGGGTGGGGCTGGACTACGACAGCTGGGGCATCGATCACGGCACCTGGTCGGTCCTGGCCCACGTCTACCCCGACGCCGACGTCCCGGTGGTGCAGCTCGCCATCAACGCGCTCGAGCCGCTCGACTACCACCTCGACATCGCGGCGCGGCTGGCGCCGCTGCGCGACCGCGGTGTGCTGATCATGGCCAGCGGCAACGTCGTGCACAATCTGGGCGTGCTCGACTGGGCGCACGCAGACGCCGGCTTCGACTGGGCGCAGCGCTTCGATGAGGCGGCCCGCAGCGTCGTCGTCGACTCCCCCGGCGACGTGCTGAAGCTGACGGAGCACCCCGACTACCCGCTCGCCGTCCCGACCCCCGACCACTTCATCCCGCTCCTCTACTTCGCTGGCGTGGCCGGCACCGACGGCCGGCGCCGGCCCGAGGTGCTCATCGACGGGTACGCCTACGGGTCGCTGTCGATGACCTGCTACACGGCGTAGCCCGAGGCCACGACGGGCGCGACCCGGCCACGGTTACTTCTGCCGCGTCCGGCCCCGGCCCGGCTGTCCCGGACCACCGACGTCGGCGTGCTCCGCTGGTCCGACATGTGCATGCAGCCAGGCCAGCAGCGGCGCCGAGGCGTGGAAGACGTCCACGACCCGCTTCTTCGCGCCGGCGGTCCGGAGCCACGACGCGACGGGCCACGCCTTCATGGCCACCAGGCCCTTATGGCGGAGCAGCTCCACCCGGGGGTGATCCTTCGGGTATCCCCTGGGCGCGGTCTTGAGGGTCTCCATCGCGGCGACCTCGAGGCGCGCCGCCCGGAGCGTGTCGACGATGGACTGCAGCCGGCGGCCCGGGCCGTCGGTGCCCACGGCGGCGCGGTAACGCTCGAGCTGGTCGGGCGCCAGGTGGTACATGCCGGCGCCCGCCATCAGGCCGTTGGCCGAGAGCTGCACGTACCCGTCCCCGATCATGGCCGCGATGGTCGTCTTGTAGGGGGACTTGTCGTGGCTGAAGCGGGTGTCGCGGTACGGGCGGAAGAGTCGCGCCTCGCCGAATTCGGGAGCCAGCTCCGCCAGCAGTGCGTCCATCGGTGCCTTGACGTCCCGCTCGTAGACGTCCTTGTGGCCGAGCCAGTACGCCTTCGAGTTGTCGGCCTCGAGACCCTCGTAGAAGTCGAGCGCGCGCTCGGGCCATCCCTTGAATGCCACGGCTCGAAGATACTGGACCTACCCCTGCATCGCGATGTGGTCGGTGCGCACCGTGACACGGATCCGCACCTCGCCCTCTCTGCGCATGGGGTACGAGTCGACGCCGAGATACGGCGCCCATCCGGCCGCCCCGTACGAGCCCGGTGTGCCGGCGGTGACGCGCCTCCACACCGCGGTTTCCGGGCCGCCGCCGAAGGGGAAAGTGGAACGGTGAGCGGCATCGGCGCCGGGACCCGCCCCGTTCCCACTCCCAGCCGGCCCTTCGAGTGGGGCCTGGCCGCGCTTGGGATCGCCACCCTCCTCGCGGCCGTGCTGGCGGCGCCACACGGCGCCCGCGCCGCCGCCGCGCAGGACTGGCCGCCTTTCGTGCTCGTCGCCGGGCTCCTCCTGGTGGGCCTCGTCGCCGACGAGGACGGCCTCTTCGCCGCCGGCGGCCACGCCCTGGCACGGCTCTCCCCCAACGGTGTGGCGCTGTACGGGGGGACGGTGGTCCTCGTCGTCTCCGTCACGACGTTGCTCAACCTCGACACGTCGGTGACCTTCCTCACCCCGGTCCTCGTCTACGCCGCACGGAGCCGGGGCGAAGGGGAGGCCCCGCTGATCTACGCCTGCCTGCTGCTCTCGAACGCGGGCTCGCTCATGCTCCCCGGGTCGAACCTCACGAATCTGATCGTCCTCGGTCACCTCCATCTGTCGGGTGGCGCGTTCTTCGCGCACATGGCGCTGGCCGCGCTGGCCGCCGCCGTGGTGACCGCGCTCGTCGTCGGCGCCGTCCACCACCGTGAACTGCGCCCCACGATCACCGCGACGACCGAGCACGAGCGCCCGGTGCTCGGTGTCGGGGTCGTGGCCGTGGCCGCGGTCACGGTGCTGGTCGTCGGGCTCCGCTCTCCGGCGATACCGGTGGCGGTGGTGGGCGTCGCGGCGGTGCTGATCAGGTCGCTGCGCCGCGACAGCACGACGTCGGCCCGGTCCGCGGTCCGCATCCTCGGGCTGCCGGTCCTCGTCGGGCTCTTCGGGTTGGCGGTGGCGCTGGGAACGCTCGGCCGGTCGTGGTCCGGCCCCGCGACCCTGCTCTCGCACCTGAACGCCTGGGGAACTGCCTTCGCGGCCGCCGTCACCAGTGTGCTGGTGAACAACCTGCCGGCGGCGTCGCTGCTCGCAGCGCGCCAGCCGCCCCATCCCTTCGAGCTGCTCGTCGGCCTCAACATCGGGCCCAACATGTTCGTGACCGGGTCACTGGCCTGGGTGCTCTGGCTCCGGGCGGCCAGGGCGGCGGGAGGCCGGCCCGACGTCAAGAAGGCAAGCCTGCTCGGGCTGGCCAGCGCGCCCCTGGCCATCGCCGCCGCGGTGGGCGTGCTCACGTTGGGCGGCGCGCACTGAGCGTGCCGGCCGCGGCCGGCGGCCTCAGTCCGCCTCGACCCCCAGCGCCCGTCGGAGCACGAGCGCGGCCTCGCGCTGGGCGCGCCGGGACACGGCGGCGGTGCTGACCAGCGCCGAGCCGTGGAATGTGCCGGGGAACTGGTGCAGCTCCACCGACACGCCGGCCCGCAGGAGCCCCAGCGCGTACGCGATCCCCTCGTCGCGCAGCGGGTCGTTCTCCGCCGTGGAGACGTAGGCCGTCGGCAACCCGCTCAGGTCTGTGGCTCGCGCCGGCGCAGCGTGCGCCGGGACGTCGGGCGAGCCGGACAGCTCCCCCAGGTAGGCCTGCCAGCTCTGCACCGCCAGCGGGCGGTTCCAGATCGGCGAGTCCACGAACTCCCGCATGGACGGCGTCTCGAGGCGGTCGTCGAGCTCGGGGATGTGGAGCATCTGGAAGCAGAGCGGTGGGCCGGAGAGGTCACGGGCCAGCAGAGCCACCGCGGCGGCCAGGCCACCACCGGCACTCGTGCCGACCACGGCCACCCGGCTGGCGTCGACGCCGAGCGGCGCAGCCTCGGCGTGCAGGTACGCCAGCGCGGCGTAGCAGTCGTGGAGGGCCGCCGGATACGGGTGCTCCGGAGCCAGGCGATAGTCGACCGACACGACGACGGCGCCGGTGTCGGCGGCCATCAGGACCGCGCCGGCGTGCTCGGCCTCGACGCTCCCCACGATGAACCCGCCGCCATGGATGAGCAGGATGCCCGGCGCCGCCGTCGCGGCCGATCGGGGCCGATACACGCGGACCGGCACATCGGGATCGCCCTCCCAGCCCGGAACGAGCCGGTCGTCGATCTGGAGCGTCTCGGCCTCGGGCAGGTCCACGCGCAGCTCGACGAGCAGCTCCTCGAACCCCTGGCGCGCCGCCACCGGGTCGCTCAGCTGGATCACCGGCATCATCTCGACGAACGAGACCAGCTCCGGGTCGATCATCGTGGGTCCCTCCCCCCGTGCGGGATCGCGGTGCGTCCTGCTACTTGGGCTGCATCCGGATGCCGGCGTCGATACGGATCGACTCGGCGTTCATGTAGGAGTTGGACAGCAGCTCCACCGCCAGCGTGGCGAACTCGGTCGGGCGACCCAAGCGGCGCGGGAAGAGCACGTCCTGGGCCAGCTTGCCCTTGAAGGCCTCCGACCCCTCTCCGGCGCCGTAGATCGGCGTGTCGATCAGCCCCGGCAGAATGGTGTTCACCCGGATACCGACTACGGCCAGGTCGCGGGCGACCGGGAGGGTCATGCCGACGACCCCGCCCTTGGACGACGAGTAGGCGGCCTGCCCGATCTGGCCGTCCTCGGCTGCCACGGACGCCGTGTTCACGATGGCGCCGCGGGCCCCGTCGGAGTCCGGCTCGTTCAGGCTCATCTTGGTGGCGGCGAGGCGGACGCAGTTGAAGGTGCCGATGAGATTGATCTCGATCACCCTCCGGTACAGGTCGAGGTCGTGGGCCGACGCGTAGTCACCGTCCTTGCCGATGGTACGGGTGGCCCACCCGATGCCGGCGCAGTTCACCAGCGACTTGAGGGGGGCCATCTCGGTGGCGGCCTCGACGGCCGCGATGACCTGCTCGGTGTTGGTGACGTCGGTCTGGACGAACAGGCCGCCGATCTCCTTGGCCAACGGCTCCCCCTTGTCCGCCTGGAGGTCGGCGACGACCACATGGACGCCACGCTCCGCCAACAGGCGCGAGGTGGCCTCGCCCAGCCCGGACGCCCCGCCCGTGACGATTGCCGACGTGCCGTTCAGATCCATGTTCCCTGCGACTCCTTGTGGGGTGGGGGTGCGGGCCACCGTGGGGACCCGGGCACCCGACGTGCCCGGCAGAGGATAGGGGGCGGCCCGGCCCCGGTCACATCTGCTCGGGCGCCTCGATGCCGAGCAGCGAGAGCCCCTGCTCGAGGACCCTGGCCGTCAGGTCGCACAGCCCCAGGCGCGACGAGCGCACCGACTCGTCGTCCACCAGGACCCGGCAGGCCTCGTAGAACCCGGTGAAGACGGTGGCCAGGTCGAAGAGGTAGGTGCAGAGCTTCGAGGGGCTGTAGGCCTCGGCGGTGGCCTCGACGGCCTCGGCGAAGCGGAGCAGCTGCAGTGCCAGCGCGCGCTCCGCGGGCTCGCCGAGCAGAGGCGGTGAGCCAGGCGGCGGTGGCGCCACCTGGGCACGCCGGAAGATGGAGCGGATGCGGGCGTGCGCGTACTGCAGGTACGGTCCCGTGTCGCCCTCGAAGGCGAGCATCCGGTCCCAGTCGAAGACGTAATCGCGAACGCGCTCGGTGGACAGGTCGGCGTACTTGACCGCACCCACGCCGAGGGCGTGCGCGGTAGCGGCCTGCCGCTCGGGGGACAGGTCGCTCGAGCGCTCCCTCAACGCCGCCTCGGCCCGCTCGATCCCCTCCGAGAGGAGGTCGACGAGCCGCTCGGAGCCGCCGCTGCGGCTGGCCAGCTTCTTACCGTCGGTCCCGAGCACGAGGCCGAACGCCACGTGGACGGCGGCGGAGGCGTCGGGCAGGTAGCCGGCCAGGGCGGCCACCGCGAAGACGAGACGCAGGTGCAGCGACTGCTCGGCGCCCACGACGTAGATCAGCCGGGTGGCGCCGATCCGGCCGGTGCGGTCGCGGACGCAGGCCAGGTCGGTGGCCGGGTAGCCGTAGCCACCGTCGGACTTGCGCACGATGAGCGGCAGCGGCTCACCGTTGCGGTTCTCGAAGCCCTCGGGGAACACGCAGAGCGCGCCGTCGTCCTCGACGAGCAGGCCCTTGGCATCGAGCTCCTCGACCACGACCGGTAGCAGCGGGTTGTAGAAGCTCTCGCCCACGATGTCCTCGTCGGTGAGCAGCACCCCGAGGACGTCGTAGACCTCGCGCGCGTGGCGCATCGACTCCGCCACGAAGATCCGCCACAGCCGCAGCGTCTCGTCGTCGCCGCCCTGGAGGAGCACGACACGCCGCCGGGTCCGCTCGGCAAAGGCGGGGTCGGTGTCGAACTGCCGGCGCGCCGCCGCGTAGAACTCGTTGAGGTCCCGCACGCTGAAGGTCTCGGCATCCGCCGACCCGCCGACGTCGATCAGGTGCTCTATCAGCATGCCGAACGGCGTCCCCCAGTCGCCGATGTGGTTCTCGAGCCGCACGTCGTGGCCGAGGAACCCGAGGACGCGCGCCAGGGCGTCGCCGATCAGCGTGCTGCGCAGGTGGCCGACGTGCATTTCCTTGGCCACGTTCGGGGCCGAGTAGTCGATGACGATCGTCTCCGGGCGCTCCACTTCGGCCACGCCCAGCCTCGGGTCGGCGGACAGGGTGGACAGCTGCCCGGCGATGAACCCGTCCGACAACGTCAGGTTGATGAAGCCGGGGCCGCTGACCTCGACCTCCGAGCAGATGTCGTCCAGGGAGGCCGCCGCTACGACCTCCTCCGCCACCTGTCGCGGCGGCCGTCCCACCTGCTTGGCCAGGGCGAGGGCGCCGTTCGCCTGGAAGTCGGCGCGGTCGGACACCCGCAGCACGGGGTCGGCGTCGGGAACCACGGTGCCGAATGCGGCCTGGAGACGTTGCAGGAGGACGCTGGAGGCGTCGGGCATCCCGCATTCTCGCATGCCCAGCGGCGGGCGGAACCCGGGCGCAGCGGGTCAGTGCGTCAGTCGGCCGGTGCCCCCATGGCGCCGTCCATCAGGCCGTAGCGGCGGTAGGGGCCGAAGAAGCCGTGCTCGAGCAGGCCGTAGCCCACGTGCCCGTCGTAGGAGAACTCGGCGACGTGGTCGACGATGCCGTACTGGGCGATGCCCTGCACCTCGTCGACGGAGAGTACGAGCCCCTGGGTCAGCGGCTCGGGGCCGTGGTACATCCCGTGGCGCCAGTCGGCATCGATGCCGTAGCCGGTCCCGATGGAGACGAAGTTGGCCAGCAGCGGTACGCACGTGATCTCGAGGCCGGCGTCGGGGAACCGCAGCACCGAGTGGTCGATGACCCGCGTGCCCGGGATCAGGTGATGCTCGTGCTCCGAGCGGCCCAGCTCCTCCACCTCGCGGCCAGGATCGACCCACACCCGCTCCCCCTGCACAAGCGGGCGCTCCCCGTCATCGCGCTCGTGGCAGATGTACATGATGGCGTGGTCCTCGAACTGCATGGGGAAGTAGTTCCACATGCCGGCGAGCACCAGCTCGCCCTGTCGGATGCCGTCGCTCTCGGGCTCCCCCACGGGACGGACGCCCCAGGAGCGGTCGCGGGTCCCCCAACAGTGCTCGGGCGTGATCACGATGTCGGTGCCGCCGACGGACAGCGTGCCCGACCAGCGACCGGTCTGGGCCAGCCGCTGGGTGTCGAAGACGACCTTGCCCTTGGAGCGCATGTACTGGCGCGGCTCGGCCATGGCGGGGATGTGGCCCTCCCAGGTGACGTCCATGGCCACGCTGTGCTCGGTGGGCTCGACCACCACCCGCAGGCGGCGCAGGGGCTCGAGCACCTCGATCCGGAAGGGACCGACGGCGAGGTCGCCCCGATCGACGAGGGGCGCGGAGGCGCGCACGACGTGCTGCGATCCGCCGTGGCGCACGTCGACGAAGGCGTCGACCACGCCGAGATTCGGGTACTGGCCGTAGCCGAAGATGGCGAACCACTCCCCCGAGGAGGGGTGCATGTTGAAGTAGTAGCGGTCGTAGAAGTTGCGGTCACTGGTCGCCGGGTGCGCAATGAACTCGGCGGCCTGGTGGACCGGATAGTCGTCCCAGGAGGAGAGGGTCACGGTCGTGCGCTCAGCAGCAGGCGCAGCCGCTGCCGCACCCGCCCGCGACCGGCGCGCCGCACGTGCCCGCACCCGCCGGCTCTACTGCGTGCCCCGTGGTCGCGAAGACCGGGAGCAGCCGCTTGGCCCCCACGTGGCCGTCGGGGCAGCTCGCCGGGGCGTCGGCGTCGGCCATGAGCCGGCGCTCGTCGAAGACGGCGTGACAGGTCGAGCAGCGGAATTCGTAGACGGGCACGGTGAAGGACCTCCGGCGGCAGCCTACGCGAGATCCGCTCCTGGACGATTGGTGCCGCCGCCCCGTGGGTCTCCCGCGAGACGGCCAGGTCAGCGTCAGCCCGGGAGACCTCCCGGCAGCGAATTCCCCTCAGCGCTTGGCGTAGTCGGCATATCCCTGCCAATCGATGACGACGCAGGGCTCGTCGCCGATGACCCAGGCATCGTGTCCCGGCTTCATGACAGCGAAGTCGCCGGGTCCGTACTCCATCTCCTCACCGTCGTCCATCACGACTTTCATGCGGCCGGAGACGAAGTACCCGGTGTGCGCCGCCTGGCAACTGTCGGTCTTGGCGATGGGCTTCACATGCTCGGACCACTTCCACCCCGGGAGGAAAGTCGCCCGACCGACGGCCCCCTCCTCCGTGTTCACAACCTCGAGCTGCCCGGTCGCGCCGTCGAAGGGCCGAACCTCATCCGGCTTGTCGAGGCTCTTGCGAGTCAATCCCGGCATGGGCTCTCCTCTCGTCGTGGTTATGCCGTGACCTCATCCTTCAGGTTCTGACGCAGCCAGGTCCGGACCTCGTCGGTGTCCTCGTGCCCGTGCACGGAGACGGCGTGCTGCGTCGCTGCGAGGACGACCTCGTCCTCTTCGCCCGAAATGGTCAGCGTGCAGCCGCTCTCACTCGGGAAGTCCCGGCAATCGGCAACCTTCCGGCCCATCTGACTCTCCTTTCAGTGGTGGGGCTCTTCGTCACATCTCCTCGACACTCCGCACGTCAAGATTGCGAAAGGTGATTGGCCCGTCGCACAACTCGCCGATCTTCTGCGAAAGCACGGCGGTCTCGGGGAGCTCCGAATTGGCCATGGCCGCCTCGTAGGAAGGGAACTCCACGATCTGGACGTACGTGTTCGGCCGGTCCCTGTCGCGGGTGAAGGTTCCTCGCAGTGCGGTCCGCGTCCCAGCAGACTTCGCTCGCCACTCGCCAACCAGCGCCTCGATCTGATCCGGTCTCGTGGTCTCCAACTCGATGATCTGGACGAATCCCATCATCACCCCCGGCGAAGAACCCTCCTTCGCAACATAAGCCCAAATGCAGCCTAATTCAATGGGGATTCAATGGCCTACGGCTGCGCGAAGGCATAGATCGGCACGCCGTTGTACGAGTTCGAGTCGGCCGGCAGGAACGGCCCGTCGAGCGCCACCGACAGGTACCCGTCGCGGCCGGGGCCCGAGTCGCCTCCCACGGTCATGATGGAGCCGTCCGGCCAGACCTGGGTCACGATCCCGACGTGCACCGACGAGTACACGCTCTGGGGGCCGGTGCCGTAGAGGACAGCGTCCCCCACCGCCGGCGTGGCGGTCGGGGGGAGGTCGACGCCGTAGGTGGCGGCCCAGCTCCAGATGTCCCCCGTGAAGCCGTAGCGGGGGATGGGGATGCCGGCCTGCTCCCAGGCCCAGGTGGCGAACAGCGCGCACCACTGCTCGCACGGGCCGTAGGGGTTGCACCAGGCCCCCTGCGACACGCTCGGGTCGGGCTGAATCTGTGTCGCCACGGCGGCAGCGATGGTGGCCGATCCGGGGAACTCGGGCTCGGGCGTGGGGGTCGTGAAGCTGTACTGCCAGGCCTGCGGGTCCAACAGCCAGTATCCCGTCCCCCGGTTGTTGCCGATGATGGCCGTGATCTGGGTCGCCGTCGGGTCCAGCGTGAGTCCCCCGAAGGCCTGCGCGTCGCCATAGGGCAGCACGACCCCGTTGGCGGTGGCGATCAGGTAGCCCCCGCCGTCGGGTGAGGCAACCATGCCCACCACGGGGTCCGGGAGGTTCGCCGCGCCCGCCGAGCCGTAGAAGCCGGCGTCCCCGTAGTCGAAGATGCCGCCGTCCGCCGCGACGAGCCAGTACCCCTTGCCGTCGTGCGTCGGCGCCATGCCGACTATGGGCGCGTTGAGCGCGATGCTGCCCGTGCTCCCGTAGAATCCGGCGTCGCCGAAGTTGAAGATGCCCCCGTCGGCAGCCACGAGCCAGTACCCCTTGCCGTCAGGCGTGGAGGCCATGCCAACGATCGGCTGGTTGAGGTGCGTGGACCCCATGGAGCCGTAGAAGCCGGCGTCGCCGTACGCGAAGACGCCGCCGTCGAGCGCGCCGAGCCAGTACCCCTTGCTGTCAGAGGTGGTCGCCATGGCCACGATGGGGCCGTTCAGCGGCAGGTCGCCCGCGGAACCCTCGAACGTGGCGTCGCCGAACGCGAACACCCCGCCGTCGGCGCTGGCGAGCAGGTAGCCGCCCCCGTCGGAGGTGGCGACGCCGGAGAACACGGGGGAGTTCAGCGGCTGGGGCAGGGACGGGTCCAGGTTCACGCTGCCGAAGCCGATCATCCCGGCATCGTGGTAGACGTGCGCCACCTGTGCCGCGCCCGCTGCCGTGGCTCGCGTCGCGGCGACGCCGGCGATCAGCAGGCCCGGCACGAGCAGGCCGGTGAACGCGATGGTCGCAACGGACGGGACGAGTGACGCCAGCCGCGGACATCGGCGGCGGCGCGTGCCACCACACCCGACGGCTCCCCTCGCGCCTTCGCGTCCTCGCACTGCCTCGATTGTGCACGCTGGCGCCGTGCCGAATGTGCGGGTGCGGTTACGAAGGTGTTACGAATCGGCCCGTCAACGAGGGTGTGAGGCCGTCGGGCCGGAGCCCGCACCGATCAGGGCTCTCGGAGCGCCACGCGGAGGCGGGCGTGGAGCCCGTTGGGCGTTGCCGACAGACCCACGGCAGAATGGGTGGATGAGCACGGACTCCCCGACCGCAGCGCACCCCGACACCTTCGGCGCCAGGACAGACCTGGCCGTCGGCGGGCGCACCTACGAGATCTTCAACATCAAGGCCCCGTCGCTCGCCGAGCGTCACGAAATCGAGCGCCTCCCCTACTCCATCAAGGTGATCCTCGAGAACCTGCTCCGCCACGAGGACAGCCCCCACGTCTCGGCCGACGACATCGTGGCGGTCGCCGCCTGGGGGGCCAACCCCGAGGGCCACGGGCAGGGCGCCGGCGACGCGGCCCACGAGATCGCCCTGACCCCCGAACGGGTCCTGATGCAGGACTTCACCGGGGTGCCCGGGGTCGTCGACCTGGCCGCCATGCGCGATGCGCTGGCGCGCCTCGGCGGTAACGCCTCGCAGGTCAACCCGCTCGTCCCCGTCGAGCTCGTCATCGACCACTCGGTCATCGTCGAGCGGTCGGGCGATGCGTCAGCCTACGACCGCAACGTCTCCATTGAGTACCAGCGCAACATGGAGCGCTACCAGCTGCTGCGCTGGGCCCAAGGCGCGTTCCACGGCTTCCGCGCCGTGCCGCCGGGCATGGGCATCTGCCACCAGGTGAACCTCGAGTACCTGTCGAGGCTGGTCTTCGCCACCGACGACGGGCGTGCCTTCTGCGACACGCTCGTGGGCACGGACTCGCACACCACCATGGTCAACGGCCTCGGGGTGCTCGGCTGGGGCGTCGGTGGGATAGAGGCCGAGGCCGCCATGCTGGGCCAGCCGCTCTCCATGCTGCTGCCGCCGGTGGTGGGGCTCCGGATCTCCGGAGAGCCCAGGGCGGGTATCACCGCGACCGACGTCGTGCTGACCGTGACCGAGCTGCTGCGTGACCACGGCGTGGTCGGCGCGTTCGTCGAGTGCTACGGCCCCGGCGTGGCCGCGCTGCCGCTCGAGACTCGGGCCACCATCGGCAACATGAGCCCCGAGTACGGCGCCACCTGCACCATGTTCCCCATCGATCAGGTCACCCTCGACTACCTGCGCTTCACCGGGCGCGACGAAGAGCACCTCGCCCTGGTGGGGGCCTACGCCAAGGCACAGGGACTCTGGCACGACCCGGGCGCCCCCGAGCCGCTGTACTCCGAGCACGCCAGCCTCGACCTCGGTGACGTGGAGCCCTCGCTCGCCGGGCCGTCACGGCCCCAGGACCGGGTCGCGCTCGCCGCCGCCGCCGACTCCTTCCTGGTCGCGCTCGACCGCACGCCGCGCGGCGCGTCGACCGAGCCGGCCGCGGCACCGCACCACCAGGTGACCGACGGCGACGTGGTCATCGCCGCCATCACCAGCTGCACGAACACGTCGAACCCCCAGGTGCTCGTGGGCGCGGGGCTGGTGGCCAAGAAGGCGGTCGAGCGTGGGCTGCGCTCCAAGCCGTGGGTGAAGACGTCACTCGCACCCGGCTCCCGCGTGGTCATCGACTACCTCGAGCGCGCCGGTCTGATCGAACCCCTACAGGAGCTGGGCTTCTACCTCGTCGGCTACGGCTGCACGACCTGCATCGGAAACTCGGGCCCGCTCCTCGACGGCGTGAGCGAAGCGGTGAGGGAGGGTGACCTGTCCGTGGCCGCCGTCCTCTCGGGCAACCGCAACTTCGAGGGGCGCATCCACCCTGACGTGCGGATGAACTACCTCGCCTCGCCCCCGCTCGTCGTGGCCTACGCGCTGGCGGGCACCATGGCCCTCGACCTCACGACGGAGCCGATCGGGTCCGACGCCGAGGGCAACCCGGTCCTCCTCTCCGACCTGTGGCCCTCCATGGAAGAGATCAGCGAGACGATCCGGAGCTCACTGACGTCGGACATGTTCCGCACTCGCTACAGCTCCGTCTTCGAGGGGGACGAGTACTGGCAGCAGGTGCCGACCAGCTCGGGCGAGACGTACGCGTGGCAGGACGACTCCACCTACGTCAAGAATCCACCCTTCTTCGAGACCATGACGATGACGCCCGCCCCGGTCACCGACATCGTGGACGCGCGCGTGCTGGCCATGGTGGGCGACAGCGTGACCACGGACCACATCTCCCCCGCGGGCTCCATCGGGCCCACGACTCCGGCCGGCCGCTACCTGACCGAGCACGGCGTGCCGCGCGAGGACTTCAACTCCTACGGGGCGCGGCGCGGCAACCACGAGGTGATGATGCGCGGCACCTTCGCCAACGTGCGGCTGCGCAACCGCTTGGCACCGGGCACCGAGGGCGGGCTCACGCTCCACCTGCCCGAGGGCACCGAGACCTCCATTTACGAGGCGGCGATGCGGTACGCAGGCGAGGGAGTGCCCCTGATCGTGCTGGCGGGCCGCGAGTACGGGACGGGGAGCAGCCGTGATTGGGCGGCCAAGGGCACGGCGCTGCTCGGCGTGCGCGCCGTGATCGCGCAGAGCTTCGAGCGCATCCACCGCTCCAACCTCATCGGCATGGGTGTCGTCCCGCTGCAGTTCTACAAGGGCGACTCGGCCGAGGGTCTGGGCCTGACCGGGCGCGAGCACTTCTCCATCGGCGGCCTCGACGTGCTGAACAGGGGTGAGCTCCCGAAGGAGCTGTCGGTCACGGCCACCGCGGACGACGACGCGGTCACCGAACTCCGTGTCGTGGTCCGGATCGACACCCCGATGGAGGCGGAGTACTACCGCCACGGCGGGATCCTCCAGTACGTGCTGCGCCAGATGGCGGGGTAGCGGTTACTCGTCGAGACCGGCCAGCACCCTCCTCGGTGCCTTGCGCCGCCACGACTCGGTGAGCAGCTCACGCAGCATGGCCGTGGTGGCTCGGCTGAGCGCCACCCTGCACCCGCGGCGCTTCGTGCCCCACCACAGTTCCTCGACCGCGGCGGGGAACTCGGCGCAGTAGGCGTCGATCTCGTCGTCGTCGAGGAAGATGTGCACGCGGTCGCCCTCGGGCGGCACGGTGGCGAAGATCTTCCCCGCCACCCGGAACGAGGCCATCTCGTGATGCGGTGCCTCAACGGCCTCCGGGAGCGCCAGGGCGAGCCGCCGTACGGTTGACGCGCTGACGCCCATCAGCCGGCCACGCCCCCGCCGGCCAGCGCGACGAAGCGGCGCACGATGCCGTCGCCGGCCCTGCTCACGTGGGCGACGTCGGAGGACCGCACGTAGACCCCGGCCGGGAGGTGCGGTCCCCAGTGCGCGACAAGGCTGGCTGTCACCTCCACGTGGAACTGCAGACCGTAGGCGCGCTCGCCCACCCGGAACGCCTGGTTCTCGTAGGCGTCGTTGCAGGCCAGCCGCACGGCGCCGTCGGGCAGCGAGAAGGTGTCGCCGTGCCAGTGCACGCACGGGAGCGGCGTAGGGGCGGGCCCGAAGAGGGGGTCACCGATGGCGTCAGTCGTGAGGTGCACCTCGCCCACGCCGCATTCGGGCGCGGGACCGGGCGTCACCTCGGCGCCGAGCGCGGCGGCGAGCTGCTGGGCGCCGAGGCACACGCCGAGCACAGGCAGCCCGGCCGCGACGGCCGCGCACAGCAACGCCCGCTCGTCCCCGAGCCACGGGAGATCGTCGTACACGCCCATGGGCCCGCCCATGACGACGAGCCCCGCCATGCCCGCCACCGCCGCGGGCGGTGGCACGGCCTCGCCCTGGTCGACGCGCACGACACTGAGGCCCGCTCCCGAATCGGTGACGGCACGCGCGACGGAGCCAGGGCCCTCGAACGCCACATGCTGAATGACCACCCAGGGATCGCCGGCGCCCATCGTGGCCTCAGGGGATGCGGGTGACCCGGAAGAGCTCGGCCGAGGCACCGTCCGGGAGCCCGGCGACCTCCGCCTGCGCCCGTGCCCCGGCGACGACGCGCTGCGCGATGGCGTCGGGGTCGGTCATCTGGCTCTTGTGGCACATGAGTGCCGCCACCTTGTGCTCGACGGTCGCTGTCGTCTCCACGGCGATGCCGGCGCCGTCACCGCCGTGACCCATGATCCACAGCTCCTTGACGCTCCAGGGCTCAAGCCCTTCGTCGTCGAGCAGCTCGGGGTGCGCGAACGGGTTGCGGGAGTCGGGGTACACGGCGCACACGGCCGCCTCTCCGGCGGCCAGGTGATCCGGATGGCTGGCGAAGATGAAGTCCCAGTTGCGGTCCGGCGACTGGGTCAGCACGCGCTCGGGCCGGACCTGGCGGATGACCCGGCTGATGTCCCGGCGGAGCTCGCGCGTGGCCTGCACCATGCCGTCGGGATGTCCGAGGAAGCGCACGTCGCTCACGCCGACCACGGCGGCCGCGGCGCGCTGCTCGTCCTGGCGGAGCGCCGCCATGTCGGCCCGCGACATCGAACGGTCCGATCCGCCGGCGTCGCCGTCCGTGACGATGCAGTACGTGACCTCCACGCCGGCCGACGTGAAGGCGGCGACGGTGCCGGCCGACCCGAAGTCGACGTCGTCGGGGTGAGCGGTCACGACGAGGACACGGCGAACCCCGTCCTCGGGCGACCAAGAGGGGAAGGGCGCGGCCTGGCTCAGAGGACGCTCTCCTCGGCTTGCGGTATCCAAGACGCGAGGTCGGCCAGCCGCGGGTCGTTGGAGAACATCTCGACGATGGGGATCCGCAGGCCGAGCCGGCGCTGGATCACCTCCATCTCGACCAACTGGTTCCACAGCGACAGGCTCACGACCACGCCCGCCCTGCCCGCTCGTGCGGTACGGCCGGACCGGTGCAGGTAGGCCTTGTGGTCCTCCGGCGGGTCGAAGTGGATCACGCCGTCGACCCCCTCGATGTGGAGGCCACGGGCGGCCACGTCCGTCGCGACCAGCACCGAGAGCTTGCCGTTGGAGAACTCGGCCAGCGCTCGCTCGCGGTTGGCCTGGCGCAGGTCGCCGTGGATGGCCGCAACCCGGACCCCCTCCTTGGCCAGGTTCTCCACCAGCCGGTCGGCGCCACGCTTGGTGCGGACGAAGAGCAGGGACTTCTCCTGGCTCCGGCAGATGGCGGCAGCCACCTTCACCTTGTCCATCTGGTGCACCTGGAGGAACCGGTGCTCCATCAGCGTGACGGTCTGGGTAGAGGACGCGACCTCGTGGAAGACGGGGTCGGTCAGGTAGCGCTTGACGAGGCGATCGACGGCCCCGTCCAGGGTGGCGGAGAACAGCAGCGTCTGGTGGGGCTGGTCCAGACGGCGCAGCACCCACTCCACCTGGGGCATGAACCCCATGTCGGCCATGCGGTCGGCCTCGTCGAGCACCAGCGTCTCGAGGGCGTCCACCGCGATCTCCCCCCGGTCGCCGAGGTCGATCAGCCGTCCCGGAGTGGCGATGACGAGGTCGACCCCCTTGCGCAGCTTGGCCACCTGGCGGTCGATGTCGGCGCCGCCGTAGACGGCGACGGCCCGCAACCCGAGCTTCTTGGCCAGGGGGGCCAGGACGTCGTGCACCTGCACCGCGAGCTCACGGGTCGGGAGCAGGACGAGGGCCAGCGGCCGGGCCGGGCGGGCGGCCGGGGCGGGTCCGTGTGCGTCCCGGGTGGCCCTGGCCCGCTGCAGGAGTGGCACGCCGAAGGCGAGGGTCTTGCCCGAGCCGGTCTTGGCCTTGCCGCACACGTCGCGGCCGGCCAACGCGTCGGCGACGGTCAGGGCCTGAATTGGAAAAGCGCTGACGATGCCTTCATCGGCCAGCGCTTGCGTGAGTTCTGGTGAGACCCCGAGGGACTCGAAGGTCCGGGCGGTCTCGTAGGTGTCGTCCCCGGAGACATCGCTGCCCCCGTTCGCGTCGGTTCCGGCATGCGCGCCGGTCAGGGCATCAACGGTCATCATTCAACTCTCTCTGTTCATACGGCGGGACCGTGCGCCTGCCAGAGGAGTCAGAATCGGCCCCGACTCACCAGCCCCCGCCGGTGGTCGCACGCCTATTGTACCAGCCCAGCACGGGTCCGACGCGGAGTCCTGTGCCAAAGTGACCCGTCCCCACCGACGACCGAAGGAGAGCCGACGATGGCCAAACTCGAGCCGGGCGCGACCGCCCCCGCATTCACCCTGCCTGACCAGGACGGCAAGCCGGTCAAGCTTTCGGACTTCAAGGGCCAGCAGGTGATCGTGTACTTCTATCCGGCCGACGACACGCCAGGCTGCACCAAGGAGGCCTGTCAGTTCAACGACAACCTCAGGGCCTTCGAGAAGGCCGGGGTGGCGGTGCTCGGGATCTCGCCCGACAAGGCGGAGAAGCACGTGAAGTTCCGCACCAAGTACAAGCTCAAGTTCCCGCTCCTCACCGACGCCGACAAGAAGGTGATGGAGAAGTACGGGGCCTGGGGGGAGAAGACCATGTACGGAAAGAAGACGGTCGGCACGATCCGCTCCACCTTCCTGGTGGGGCCTAACGGGAAGGTCCAGCGGGCGTGGTACCACGTCAGGGCGGACGGCCACGCGGCCAAGGTGCTCCAGGAGATCGCCGAGGGCTGAGGCGGGCTCGCGAAGACGCCGAACGAGTTCAGCGCTCTCCGTCCCGATCTGGCCGAGCCGGGCCGGGCACTGCTCTACCAGGTCGGGGTCGGGCTCGGTTACCTGGCCACCACGCGACCCGACGGTGCGCCGAGGCTCCACCCCATGGCTCGCCCGAGCAGCGCGACCTGCGACGAGACGGCCCCTCCGCGCTCCGCTCGTTCCCGTGCGAGGACGACGAGGACGCCTTCTCCTTCCGCGGCATGGCACGCCTCATGGCGGATGCCGGGCTACGGTCGGACCTCAGCACCCTCTTCGTTGCGGAGCGGGCTCGGTTCGCCGTCCCTGCGCCATCGGACGAGGACGGGATGTTCGAGTTCCTGCTCGAATCCTGCCTCCTCACCCCACGACGGGGCACGGCGACCCGGAGCCCGTGCACCAGGTGTGGCGCGACGAGTGATGTGAGGGCGTAGGAGGGAGCCTCGTGGGGCAGGGGATCAGCGAAGTCCTGACGTTCGCCATCGGGGTGGCCATCAGCCCGGTGCCGATCATCGCCGTGATACTGATGCTCTTCTCGCAGCGGTCGAAGGTGAACGGGCCGTCGTTCCTGGTCGGTTGGGTCCTGGCGCTGGCCGTCGTGAGCACCGTGGTCTACGTGATCTCGCACGACGGTAGCGTTGCCACCAGCAGCACCGCGGCCGACTCGGTGTCGTGGGGCAAGATCGTCCTCGGCGTCGTGCTGCTCCTCTTCGCCCGCCGTAACTGGCGCAAGCGCCCCGCGGCAGGCGAGGAGCCGGCTATGCCGAAGTGGATGGCCACGGTGGACACGCTCTCGCCGGGTAAGGCCTTCGGGCTGGGCGTCCTACTCGCCGGGGTGAACCCCAAGAACCTGATCCTCACCGCGGGTGCCGCCGCGGGATTGGCGCAGCTCGGCCTCTCGACGACCGACGCCATCGTGGCCGCCGCCGTCTTCGTCGTCATCGCGAGCCTGACCATCGTCGTCCCCGTCGTGTACGCGCTGGTCGGCGGCGAGCGGGCCAGGAGGACGCTCGACTCAGCCAAGGCGTGGCTGTCGGTGCACGACGCCGCGGTGATGGCCGTGCTCTTCCTCGTCTTCGGCGTCGACCTGATCGCTAAGGGACTCCCACCCCTCACGAGCTGAGCCCGGGTCAGTACTGGTGCGCCGGGCACCAGTACGTGGTCCGGCCGCCCACCACCTCGCGCCGCAGCTCGGTGCCGTCGCGCGGGCAGCGTCCCCCGACGCGGCGCTCCTCCATCAGGTCGCCGGTGTGCGAGCCCCCCCGCCGGGCCAGCTGGCGCAGCGTCGCCCGCATGGCCTTGTGCAGTTCCCGGATCTCGTCGTCGTCGACGGGCGTGCGACGCACGGGGGCGAGCCCGGCCCGCCAGAGGATCTCGTCGGCGAGCAGGTTGCCCACGCCGGCCAGGCGCTCCTGGTCCATGAGCCTGGCCTTGAGGGGCGCCGCCGAACCACCTCGCCCCCGCCCCACGGCCAGGGCGGTCCGCAGCTCGGCCAACGAGGCGCTGAGGGCATCGGGCCCGAGCCGCCCCTCGTCGGGCGCGAGCTCGAGCGACCCGAAGCGGCGGGGGTCGTGCAGCACGAGAGTGCCCTCGTCTTCGAAGGTGATGCGGGCGCGCACCCACTTCTCGTCGTAGACCCCCGGTCCGTAGCGCAGGCGGTCGAGCGCCTCCCGGCCGTCGACCACGAGCCCGCCTGTCATGCCGAAGCGCAGGCCCAGGGTCGGTCCCCCGCCCGAGTCGAGCAACATCAGCTTCCCGCGGCGCCTCGCCCCGGTGAAGGTCCGACCTACCAGCGCCGCCCGCAGCTGCTGCGGTGTGGTGCCCCCCCGGCCGTAGCGGGAATCCACCATCCACACCCGGGTGATCGATCGCCCCAGCGTCCGCTCGGCGAACGCCCTGTAGTGCTCGACTTCGAGGATCTCGGGCACGGACCGACGGTATCGGACTGCCGACGCCGGGCCGAATATGGTGGGCCGATGCCACCCGAGAAGCCGCAATGGGCCGAGCTGTTCACCGAGGTCGTGACGTCTGGACTCTGCACCGGGTGCTCCGCGTGCGTGATCGCCTGCCCCTACGACGTGCTCGGGTACGACGACTCCGAGGGCAACTACAAGCCCTTCCACGTGGACGCGGACGGTGGCCCGGACAACTGCACCCACGGCCAAAAGGGCTGCACGCTGTGCACCCGGGCCTGCCCCCGCTTCCGCACCTGGGAGCCCGACATCGAGACCTACCTCTTTGGCCGGCCCCGCACCGACGACGAGATCTCGGGCATCGCCCGCCGCACCGTGCTGGCCCGGGCCAGCGACGCAGATGTGCAGGGCACCGGGCAGGACGGGGGGCTCGTCTCGGCGCTCCTCATCTGGGCCTTCGAGCACGACGTGATCGACGCCGCACTGGTTTCGGGCCTCGAGGGCGACGGCTCGGGATGGAAGGCCGTGCCGCGCGTGGCCTGGAACAAGGAGGACGTGCTCGCCACGGCCGGCTCCCGCTACACCTACTCGGCCAACCCGCTGGCCTACACCGAGGCCATCGCAGGTGGGGCGGAGCGCATCGCTCTGGTGGGCATGGGATGCCAGGCCTCCGCTCCACCGGTGATGGCGGCGCGCAAGGCGGGCAAGATCGCTCGCCGCTTCACCCTCTCCATCGGCCTGCTGTGCTCGAAGACCTTCGACGACGCCATCTTCCCCGAGCTCTTCGAGGCAACGTACGGGTTGGCCCGGGCCGACATCGTCAAGATGAACATCAAGGGTGTCTTCCAGGTGTGGATGAAGGACGGCAGCTACCACGAGGTACCGCTGAAGGAGGCGCACGCGTGGACCCGCGAGGGGTGCACCAGCTGCCCCGACTTCGCAGCCGAGCACGCGGACATCTCGACCGGCGGCATCGGCGCCTTCGGCGACTGGACCCTGACCGTGGTGCGCACCGAGAAGGGCGAGGAGCTCTTCAACGACATGGAGGCGGCCGGCGTGATCGAGACCCGGCCCATTGAGGACGACCCCGGGGCGGTTACTCTGCTGAACAAGCTCAGCCGGATCAGCCGCAAGCGCTGGCCGGCGACGGCCGTGCCGATGCCGGGACGCCTGCCCTCGGCGGCCCCGGCGCCCTGAGTGACCCGTTGAGCGGGCCCCAGACCGACGAGTTCGCCACCCTCCTCGGGATCGAGGTGGTGCGCCGGGGCCCGGGCCACACGGTCGCCGCCCTCACGACTGGCGAGAGCCACGCCAACCCGCACGGCACCGTGCACGGCGCCGTCTTCTACGCCGTGGCCGGCGCTGCCGTCGCCGCCGCCGCCAACGACGACGACCACTCGGGCATCATCTCCTCGGTCCTGGTGGAGTACCTCCGGCCGGCGGCCCTGGGCGACCAGCTCTACGCCGAGGTCACGCGGGAGATCTCCACCGATCGGGAGGACATCTTCACCGGTACCGTGCGCCGCGGCGAGCACGGCGACCTGCTGGCCTGGGTGCGGGCGCGGGGCACCCGACGGGCTCGCTCCGGCTGAACAGGCTCCCCCACGAGCGGTCCGGAGCGCGGCTCACCGCACGAGCTGATGGCCGAATCTGTGGGAACTGTGTCATTGACGCCATACGCCCCACCCCTCAGAGTGGGGCGTATGAGGGAGCGCCACGTCGTGATCGTCGCCTTCGACGGCTTGCAGCCGCTCGATGCGGTGGGCCCGCACGAGGTCTTCGCCGGGGCGGCCCGGGCGGCCGCCGCCCTCGGACGGGCCGGGGGGTACCGCGTCACCGTGGCGTCGCGGCGCGGCGGCCCGGTCCAAGCCGAGAGCGGCCTCGAGCTGGGCACGATGCCCCTGCCCGACGCCACGGAGCGCATCGACACCCTGGTGCTGGCGGGCGGCACGGGCGCCGACGCCGCCGCCGACGACGAGGCCCTCGTGACCTGGATCGCGGGCACCGCCCCACGCTGTCGCCGGGTGGCCACCGTGTGCTCGGGCGCCTTCCTCGGCGCCGCGGCCGGCCTGCTCGAGGGTCGCCGCGTGACCACCCACTGGGCCCGCGCCGGCCAGCTCCGTGAGGCCTACCCCGGCCTCACCGTCGACCCCGACCCGATCTACATCCGCGACGGGAAGTACTGGTCGAGCGCAGGCGTCACGGCCGGCATCGACCTGTCGCTGGCGCTCGTCCAGGAGGACCTCGGGGTCGACGTCGCCCAGACGGTAGCCCGCTGGATGGTCATGTTCCTGCACCGTCCCGGTGGCCAGACCCAGTTCGCGTCGCCGGTATGGGTCCCCCGTGCCGAGCGCTCGACCGTGCGGGCCGTGCAGACCCTCGTCGAGGCCGCCCCGGGCGGCGACCACAACGTCAGGGCCCTGGCTGCGGCCGCGGCCATGAGCGTGCGCCACTTCAGCCGGGTCTTCACCGCGGAAGTCGGCGAGACCCCGAGCCGCTTCGTCGAGCGCATCCGGATGGAGGCTGCCCGCCGTGAGCTCGAGACGACCGGCGACACGCTCGACGTCGTGGCGGCGCGCTGCGGGCTCGGCAGCGCGGAGACACTGCGCCGCGTCTTCCACCGCCACCTCGGCACCTCGCCCGACGCCTACCGACGGCGGTTCCGCACCGCCCCGACCGAGAGGACACCCGCATGACCGACCGCGTCCGCGTCGCCATCCCGATCTTCCCGAAGTTCACCGCGCTCGATGCCGTCGGGCCCTACGAGGTCCTCCAGCGCGTCCCGACCTTCGACATCACCTTCCTCGGCCACACCCGCGGCGAGGTGCGCAGTGAGAACGGCATGCTCGGTCTGACCGCGGACGCCACGTTCGAGGAGGTGCCCGAGCCCGACGTGATCGTCTTCCCCGGGGGCGTCGGGACGCGGCCCCTCGAGCAGGACGAGCGGGTCCTCCAATGGGTCCGCAGCGCGCATGCCGGGAGCCGGTACACCACGTCGGTGTGCACGGGCTCGTTGGTGCTCGGCGCCGCCGGCCTGCTCGACGGCTTGACCGCCACCACCCACTGGGCCTGCTACCGCGAGCTCGCGGCGCACGGCGCCGAGCCCACGCCGCAGCGCGTCGTGGAGCACCTCGACCGGCGCCTCGTCACAGCTGCCGGCGTGTCGAGCGGCATCGACATGGCGCTGCGCCTGACCGAGCTGCTGGTCGACCGAACCGCAGCCGAGGCGGCACAGCTGATGATCGAGTACGACCCGCAGCCACCCTTCGACTGCGGCTCGGTGGCGAAGTCCGACGACACCGTCATGACCCGGGTCATCGAGTACGCCGCGCTGCGCGAGTGAGCGCCGGCGGCGGCGGCGCCCCTCAGGGCGGGCCGGGCGCCGCCGCGCTCGCGCCCGCGAAGCGGCCGAACATCGTGCTGTCGCCGATGGAGAGCCCGCTGGCGTACCCGAACGAGCACACGCCGGCGGTGGTGCGCCCCGCGGCGAACAGCCCCGGGATGGGGTCGCCGACCACGTCGAGGACCTCGCCCTCGACCGTCGCCTCCAGCCCGCCGAGCGTGAAGGGCGCGTACGGTGCCGGCCCGATCCGCAGGTCGATGGCGCCGATCGGTGGCACCAGCGGGCGCACCCATGACGGGCCCTTGTGGAACACCGGGTCCTCCCCCGACGCCGCATGCCGGTTGTACAGATCGACGGTGGCCTGGAGTGACCCGGCGGGCAGGCCCATCTCCGACTCCAGTTCCGCCGTCGTCGCGCACACCCAGGTGGCGGCCAGGCCCATCCAATTCACCTCGTACGAGGCCTCGTCGACGACGAGGTAGACCTCGCCGTCCTGCTCGTAGAGCGCCGACTGGCCCACCCGGCCCATGTAGGTGTCCTCGTTGATGAAGCGCTGCCCCTTGGCGTTGACGAGGATGCCGTGGATCAGCGTTCGCGGCGGCGTGATCGGGAGGGACACCTCGCCGGCGTACATGTTGCGGACCGAGGCGCCGATGGCCTGTGCCATGCGGATGCCGCGCCCGTCGTCCCCCTCCGTGCCGACCTTGAACGTGCCCCGCACCAGGGGCGGGCAGTGCTTGCGCAGCATGTCGTCGTTGAAGATGAACCCGCCCGCGGTCAGCACGACGCCACGGCGCGCCCGGAGCGACACCGTCTCGCCGAAGCGCTGGCCCTGCACGCCGACGACCCGGCCGTCGTCGACCACGAGCCGGTCGACACGGGTGTCGGCCGAGACGGCCGCGCCGGCGCCGGTCGCGGCGGCGGCCAGGTGCTGCATCAGCAGCCACCCGGTCGCCCGCTTGGTCTTGGCCAGGTGCCCGCGTGGCGCGGGCCGGGCCACCTCGTTGAAGGGGTAGGCGTCCTCGCCCCCCGAGTACACCAGGCCCTCGGTGCCCGTCGGGGCCATGGAGGTCTCGGCGCAGAACGTCGGGTCGAACGGGACGCCGCACGCCACCAGCCAGTCGAAGTGGCCGAGGCTCTCCGCACAGTAGCGAGCGATCTTGGTCTCGTCGGGGTCCGGGCCGCACGCCGCCATGAGATAGCGGTACATGTCGTCCAGGCTGTCCTCGAACCCGCAGGCCGTCTGGATCGGCGTGCCCCCGCCCAGGTAGACGATCCCCTCCGCCAGCGCGGCGGCGCCGCCGGGGCCGCCGGCCCGCTCGAGTACGAGCACCTGGGCGCCCGCCTCGGCTGCGCTGAAGGCCGCCGCGGACCCCGCGGCCCCGAAGCCGACCACGAGCACGTCGACCGTGTCGTCCCAGGCCTTGATCTCGGCCGCCTCGCACGGCGTCACGTCGTCGGGCTCGCGCACTCCAACCTCCCCGCGGTGTCGCCGAGACGGTAGCCGTTGCCGCCGGTGCGCCCCTACCCCGCACTCCATGCCGCATGCGCCGGATATGCCGACGCCACCGCCCGCCCTGGAGCGGCTCGCGCCAGGCTGGAGCGCGACGCTCGCCTGCCAGGTGGTGCCCGGCGTCACCACCTGGCGGCTCACCGCTCCGGACGCAGGGGATGGAGCACCTGCTGGAACGTCGGCGAGCGGTTCGAGACGCTGTTCTACGAGAGCTACGGGATTATGCCCGACCCGGCGCGCATCCGCTCCTTCCGGATTCTCGACCACCTCGTGTCCTGACCCGCGCGCCGCCCCCCGCCCGGGAGATCAGCCGGCGCGCCCGCGCGAACACCGCGTCGAACATCGGCACGGTCAGCTTGCCGGTGAAGGTGTTCTGCTGGCTGGGATGGTACGAGCCGAGCATCACCAGCCCGCCCGGGAGCGGGCTCTCGACCAGGTGGCCGAACGCCGGTCGCGGCCGGAGGCCGACCTGTGACGCCACTGCCTGCCAGGCGAACTGTCCGAGCGCCACGACGACGGCGGCCTCGCGCAGCAGCGACAGCTCCCGGGCCAGAAACGGCGCGCAGGCCGATCGCTCGGCGGGCTGCGGCTTGTTCCCGGGCGGGGCGCAGTGCACGGCCGCGGTGATGTACGCGCCCCTCAGCGTCAGACCGTCGTCGCGCGAGGTGCTGGTGGGCTGGGATGCGAACCCAGCCCGGTACAGCGCGGCGAAGAGCCAGTCGCCGGACCGGTCCCCGGTAAACATCCGGCCGGTGCGGTTGGCGCCGTGCGCCGCCGGCGCCAGGCCGACGATCACCAGGGAGGCGCGCGCGTCGCCGAAGCCCGGGACGCCACGGCCCCAGTAGACCTGACCGGCGTACGAAGCCCGGCCGGTCCGCGCCACCTCCTCCCGCCAGCTGACCAGGCGGGGACAGCGGCGACACGCCGCCACCTCCCGTTGCACCGTGGCCAATGAGTCCCTCTGGGCACGGTTGGACGCCACGGCGCAGAGCCTACGATGGGCTCCCGTGCCCCTGTCAGCCCGATCCGCCTCGACCCGGCCCCGGTCCAGTCGCAGCCGGAAGGCTCCCCCGGCAACCGTCGTGCTGCTGGTGCGCCACGGCTCCACGCCCACCACCGGCAAGATGCTGCCCGGGCGGGCGGTTGGGCTCCACCTCTCCGAGAAGGGGCGGGCGCAGGCTGCAGCGGCAGCCGAGCGGATCGCCGACCTGACCAAGGCGCCCAGCGCCATTTACGCGTCGCCGCTGGAGCGGACCCGGGAGACCGCGGCCCCCATTGCCAAGGCGCTCGGCCTGCGGGTGCGGACCGCACCCGGGCTCGTCGAGGTCGACGTCGGCGAGTGGACCGAGAAGCCCTTGGCCCGGCTGTACCGGACCAAGGAGTGGCCCACCGTGCAGCGTTGGCCCGGCGGATTCCGGTTCCCCGCCGGCGAGTCGTTCGCCGAGATGTCGGTCCGATCGATGGACGCCGTGCTCGGCCTCGTGGCGGAGCACCCCGGCCAGACGATCGTGGCCGTCTCGCACGCCGACCCGATCAAGGCCATCGTCGCCGCCGCGGCGGGGGTGCCGCTCGACCTGATGCAGCGCCTCGCGATCTCGCCGTGCTCTGTTTCGGCGATCCTCTTCACCGGCGGCGGGCCGGTCGTGTTGTGTGTGAACTCGACAGGGACCCTGGAGGAGCTGGCGCCGTCGTGAGGATGGGGTTGCGGTGAACGACGACTTCGACTTCGACGACCCCGACCACTGCACGGTCGGGGTCGTCGGCGAGGTGGGGCACCGCCTCTTCCTGTTCTACTGCCGCCAAGGCCTGACCGAGACGACCGTCAAGGTGGAGAAGCAGCAGGTCGCCGTCCTCGCCGGCTACCTCGGGCGTATCGTCAAGGAGCTGGGCCGCCCGGGCCACCTGCCCGAGGACCTCGACTTCTACGGCACCGAGGAATTCGAATGGGTCGTGGGCACCATCGGCGTCTCCTACGACGAGGAACTCGACCGCATCATCCTCGTCCTCGAGGAGATCGGTGTCGAGGACGAGGATGAGGACGAGGACGACGTGGAGGAGAGCGGGCACGTGCTGCGCGTGGCGCTGACGCGCGAGCAGGCCGCCGCCTTCGCCATCCACGCCACGCGCCTGGTGGAGTCCGGGCGGCCGCCTTGCCCGCTGTGCGCGCTCCCGCTGGACCCGGCCGGGCACAACTGCCCGCGCACCAACGGGCACCGGCCACCGGTGACCTGACGACGGTGTCCGACGCCGCGGCCGAGCGCGTCCTCACCGAAGGTGACATGGAGGTGCATGGGCGCATCGCGGGCAGTTCCAACGCCACCCTGCTCGTGACCTGCTGCCTCGCCGGCGAGGAGCTCCTGGCCGTCTACAAGCCGCACAAGGGGGAGCGACCGCTGTGGGACTTCCCCGGTGGGCTCTTCCGGCGCGAGGTGGCCGCCTACGTGCTCTCCGAGCACCTGGGCTGGGGGCTGGTCCCCGAGACGGTGGAGCGCCATGAGGGCCCCTTCGGGCCCGGCTCCGTCCAGCGCTTCGTCCACGAGGACGGCACCTCGCACTACTTCACCCTGCGCGACGAGCCGAAGTGGCACCCCGTGCTCATGCGCCTGTGCGCCTTCGACGTCGTGGCCAACAACGCCGACCGCAAGAGCGGCCACGTCCTCCTGGCCGAGAACCGGCTCTGGGCCATCGACAACGGGCTCTGCTTCAACACCGACGACAAGCTGCGCACCGTGATCTGGGACTTCGGCGGGGCCCCCCTCGAGGCCGAGGTGCAGGACGACCTGGCCCGGCTGGCCCACGACGGGCCCCCGCCGGCGCTGTGCGAGCTCATCGAGCCGTCCGAGGTGGCCGCCACCCTCGACCGCGTGGCCTGGCTGCTCAGCCTGCGCGCCCTGCCCGAGCTGGTCGACGACGGTGGCTGGCCGCCCTACCCCTGGCCGCTGGTCTGAACCGAGCCAGTCTCGGGATCCTTGCCGCACGCGTCGGATGTGCCGCACGTGGAGCTGGAGCGCCTTCGGGCGCCTAGATGTGGTAGCCGAGCGACTGGAGCTCGCCGATCACCTGCTGGGCCACGACCTGCCCCCCGCCCGGCGTCAGGTGCGTGCCGTCGGGGGTCCGGACGTTGACGATCTGCCCGGCCGCGTTGGTGACGAAGGCGGTGTAGCCCCCCTGCGCCGTGCCCAGTGACTTGTCCGTGCTCACGAAGGTCACCGCCGGGTGCGCCAGCGTCGCCTGGTGTTGGACCACGGCGTTGACGTCGGACATCTGCGCGTTGAGGCCCGGGTCCTGCATGGGCGGCATGCCCACCCACACGACGGTGGCGCCCCCGCTCCCGGCGATCTGCATGAACTGGGCCACCCTCTGGGCGTACAGGGTGTTCCACTGCGGCGAGGTGTAGGGCACGTCCGGGGGGCCGAGGAAGTCCTGGGCGTCGTTGGCCCCGATCATCACCACGACGACCTGCGGCTGCGTCGACTTGATGTCCGCCGTCAGCTCCGCCGGCCAGTTGAAGTAGTCGGGCCGGGTCAGGCCCGTGCTCACCCGGCCGTCGAGCGCCGCGTTGACGACGCCCGTCCCGGCGAGGTCAGACTGCAGCGGCCCCCCCATGTCGAGGCCGATGGAGTCGCCCACGATCAGGACCCGCAAGGGTTCGGCCGCGGTCGGGAGCTTCGGGTTGGGCGGCACCGTCGTCGGCGACGAGACGCTCCCAGCGCCGTGCCCCGGCCTGGGTCTCGGCCCCGACGACGTCAGCCCGACCGACCCGCTGGAGAGGCCGTTACCACGCCCGGTCACCGACACGATGTGCGAGAGCCCCAGAGCCCGGCTGAGCGCCGCCACCGGGCCCACCAGGTCGAGGCTCACGGTGCGGCGCGTGCCGACGGGCGAGACCTGGGCGTTGTGCTGCAGCGTCGGCGCGAACAGCAGGAACCACACGGCGAAGGCACCGGTGCCCAGGGCGAGCACGCGGGTCCAGCGGGTCCGCACCCGGCCGTCGGCCGGCGGCGCCAGCTCGGCGTGCGGGTGGGACTGCCATTCGGAGTCCGACTCCCACTGCACGGAGTGGGGTGGCGTGCGGGCGTCCGTCATCAGAAGCGGTAGTAGATGAAGGGCGCGACGCCGACCGGACCGAAGGTGGTGATGCCGAGCAAGGCGAATCCGAGCAGGCCGACCTGCACGGCGGCCCGCTGCCGGGAGAACGCCGCCTGCAGGCGGCCCACGCTCAGGGTGGGCACGAACTGGGCAGCGATGATGCCCAGCACGGTAACGACGAGCAGCGGCGTGACGAGCGGGGATGGCTGGCCCCACCCTTTCAGGACCCGGCCGAGCACGGCGAAGGCCTGCGACATGCCCGAGGCATTGAAGAACACCCACCCCAGGCATACGAATTGGAAGGTGAGGAACCGCTGAACCCAGACCCGCACCGGGCCGTCGGCCACCGCCGGCAGCCCACGGCGCACGCGGCTGGTGCGGCGCACATGCCCGAAGCTCTGCCCGAGCCCCTGGAGCGTGCCCCAGGCCACGAACGTCCATGCCGCGCCGTGCCACAGCCCCCCGAGGACCATCGTGATCATGATGTTGCGGATGGTCTGCGCCTGGCTGCCCGCACTCCCGCCGAGCGGGATGTAGAGGTAGTCCCGCAACCAACGCGAGAGCGTCATGTGCCAGCGCCGCCAGAAGTCCTGCAGGTTGCGCGCCGTGTAGGGCGCGTCGAAGTTCTGGGGGAAGCGGATGCCGAGCAGCAAGGCGAGGCCGATGGCGATGTCCGTGTACCCGCTGAAGTCGCAGTAGATCTGCACTGCGTACCCCCACGCCGCGAAGATGGCCTCGGGGGCGGAGTGCTGGCTCGGGGACGTGAAGACGGGCGTCACGATCGCGCTCGAGACGTAGGAGGAGATCACGACCTTCTTGAACAGCCCGGACAGAATCAGCCAGAAGGCGCGCGAGTAGTCGACTGCGTTGGGGTCGCGGCGCCTGCGGATCTGTGGCAGCAGTTCCGTCCCCCGCACGATCGGCCCGGACAGGAGGTGGGGGAAGAACGAAAGGTAGAGCGCGAAGTCCAACGGCTTGGCCGGCTCGAGCTCCCGACGGTAGACGTCGACCACGTAGCTGATGGCCATGAAGGTGAAGAAGGAGATCGCGATGGGCAGCCCGACCTGCAGGAGGGGGATCGCCCGGCCCAGCCCGACGGCGTGGGTGACGTTGTCCACGTTCACCGAGACGAAGCCGTAGTACTTGAACCAGCCGAGGATCCCGAGCAGTGCGGCGACCGAGACCGCCATGGCGATGCGCCGACTGCGCTCGTCGCTCGTCGCCGCCACCCAGGCCGCCCCGATGAACGACACGACGGTCGTGGCCAGCAGCAGCAGGCAGTAGCTCCACCCCACCCAGCCGTAGAACACGTAGCTCAGCGCGATCATGGAGAGCTTCCACCAGCGCGCGTAGGGGTTGAGCAGCCAGTTCACCGTGTACGCGACGGCGAAGAAGATAGCGAAGTCGATCGTGGGAAAGAGCATCGGCGAAGATCAGGAAGGTGCGCCGAATGTACCGCCGGTTGCCCCGTCAGAACGCGCACGCGCGGCACGTGTGAGCCCGATGTGGCCCCGGCACGGCCGGCTCAACTTCCCACACTCTGCCAGTGCCGCCGACCCACCCCCAAAAAATCTGGGTGGCCGGGCGGGCAGCGGTCTCCCGCTCAGCGCGCCAGCCGCCTGCGGCTCAGCCCTTGGCCTTGAGCGCCTCGATGAGCGCAGGCAGCACCTTGTGCACGTCGCCCACGATCCCGAGGTCGGCCACCGAGAAGATGGGGGCCTCCTGATCCTTGTTGATGGCGATGATGTTCTTCGAGCCCTTCATGCCCACCAGGTGCTGGGTGGCGCCCGAGATCCCGCAGGCCACATAGACCGTCGGCTTCACGGTCTTGCCGGTCTGGCCGACCTGGTGCGAGTAGGGCACCCAACCGGCGTCGACGATGGCACGGCTCGCGCCGGCGGCACCGTGGAGCAGCTTGGCCAGCTCCTCGATCAGCGCGTAATTGGCCGCCTCACCCAGCCCGCGGCCGCCCGAGACGACCACCGCGGCCTCGTCGAGCTTGGGCCCGCTGCGCTCCTCGACGTGGCGCTCGACGATCTTGGCCGTGTTGGTGGCCGCGACGTCGGGAACCGGAGCAGCAACGACTTCGGCGGCGGCCCCGCCCGACGCCTCCGCGGCGAACGACTTGGCGCGGATCACGAAGATGCCGGGACCCTCGCCGGTGAAGCGCGCCGTCACGATGTGGCTGCCGCCGAAGATCGGGTGCTGGCTGGAGAGCCCGCCGTCACCCTCGACGAGGCCAGTCACGTTGGTCAGGACCGGGCGGTCGAGCTTGGCGGAGAGGCGCCCCGCCACGTCACGGCCCTCGTAGGTGGCCGGCATCAGTATCGCGTCGGGCGCATTCCCACCCTGGACGAGCGCGGTCAATGCGGCGGCCACCGGCACACCGGGCAGCGCGCCGCCGAGGTCGCCGATGTCGTAGACGGTGGTCGCCCCGTACTCCCCGAGCGGCCCGGCCAGCGAGGCCACGTCCGCTCCCCACGCCACGGCCTCGACCGTGGACGCGACCGAGCGAGCCTCGGTCAGCAGCTCGAGCGTGACCGGCGTCGGGCCGTTGTCGCCCACCTCGGCCAGCACCCACACCTTGTCGATCGGCATCTCAGACCACCTTCAACTGCTCGAGGAAGGCCACCACGCGCTGCGCGCCGTCGCCCTCGTCCACCACGATCTCTCCTGCAGACCGCGCCTCGGCCTCCGACACGGCGGTGATCTCCTGTCCGGCGCCCAGCGCCCCCACCTGCGACGCGTCGATGCCCAAGTCGGCGATGGTCAGGTTGTCGACCGGCTTGGACTTGGCCGCCATGATCCCCTTGAAGGAGGGGTACCTCGGCTCGACGACGCCGGCGGTGACCGTGACCACGGCCGGCATGGTGCAGACGACCTCGTCGTAGCCCGCCTCGGTCTGGCGCTCGACCTTGACCGAGGTGCCGTCGACGGAGATCGCCTTGGCGAAGGTGACCGACGGCAGTCCCATGAGCTCTGCCACCTGCACGGGCAGCGTGCCGGTGTACCCGTCGGTCGACTCGGTGGCCATCACGACGAGGTCGGGGTTGGCCCGCCCGATGGCCGCCGCCAGCACCTTGGCCGTGCCGAGCGCATCGCTGCCCGCCAGCGCGTCGTCGCTGACGAGGATCGCCTTGGCCGCGCCCATGGCGAGCCCGGTGCGCAGGCCCGACGTCTCGCCGCCGGGAGCCATGGAGACCAGGGTGACCTCGTCGCCCTCGCCCGAAGCCAGCTGGAGGGCCATCTCGACCCCGTAGTTGTCCGAGTCGTCCATGATGAGCTTGCCGGACCGGTCGAGGGTGTTGGTGTCCGGCTTCAGCGCAGCGGGGGCGGCCGGATCGGGGATCTGCTTGACGCACACGACGACGTTCATGGCCGACCATCTTTGTGGACCCGGGCGGTCCCCCGCCATTCGGCCCGGTGACAGGCCCTTTTCGGCCCTCTTGCGGGGGGCTTCAGCCCCCCTCGCCGCCCACGGCGGCGAGGGCGGCGCGGAGCCGGTCGGTGATCACCGTGTCCACCCCCAGATCGACCATCGCACGCAGGTCGTCGGGCGCGTTCACCGTCCACACGTTGACGGCGAGGCCCGCCGAATGGGCCCGGGCCACCAGCTCGGGGGTGACCGAGGTCACGAAGGGGTGGACGGCCCGGAACCCGGCCGACGTAGCCTCGGCGAGCGCCGGCCCCGGGTCAGGGGCGAACCCCCACAGCGCGCCGAGCGCCAGGCGGCCTTCGGCCGCCTGCACGGCCATGAGGGTGGCGGCCTGGAAGGACGACACGATGACCCGGTCGGTCCACCCGGCTTCCTGTATCGCCGTTGCCGTCAGGGCCGCCACCGCCTCCGTGGGGTCCCACCCCGGGTCCTGGGGGGCGTTCTTGATCTCGACATTGACGACCATCCCGTCGCAGACCGCCAGGACGTCGGCCAGGAGGGGCACGTGGGCCGGCAGATCGGCCACGCCCAGATCAGCGATGACACCGAGCCCCGGGATCTCGGCGTCGTGGTGCACGGCCAGGGCCCCGTCGGCGGTGAGCCGCACGTCGAGCTCGACCCCGTCGGCCCCCAGACGGCGCGCCTCGACGAAGGCGTCCAGCGTGTTCTCGGTGAACCCCTCTGTACAACCCCTGTGCGCATAGACGGCCGTCACCAGGACCCTCCCACCCCCGTGTCACAGATACGGCGCGCCGGTGACGGAATTTTGCACAAAATCTCCTTGCCAGGCCCTCGGTGGGCCGTTACCCTCTCTTGCGTAAACCCGCTTTTCACGAACGGACACCTTTTGGGTCTGATCATGTGAAAAAGATCACAATGCTGGTGGAGGCACATTCCGATGGCTCTCATGTGGAACCGGACCGTCGACTGGGACGCGGACGACTGGCGGCGCGTGGCCGCCTGCCGCAACACCGAACCGGACCTCTTCTTCCCCGTTGGCACGACCGGTCCGGCTGTCGACCAGATCGAAGCCGCCAAGCGTGTCTGCCGCTCCTGCGAGGCGCTCGAGCCCTGCCTGGACTTCGCGCTGGCGACGAACCAGGAGTCCGGCGTGTGGGGCGGCACCTCCGAGGAGGAGCGCCGCAAGCTGCGCAAGGCATGGCTGGCTGCACGCCGCTCGCAGCGCGCCGCATTCTGAGCACACCGCACCGGCCGCGGGCGTAGGGAATCCCCGGGGCCGCGCCACCCCGCCCGAGCGCGGGGACCAGACCCCGGCCCGCCCTCATCGCGGCGCCCGCACCGGCACCGAGATCGCCACCCGCGTCCCGCCACCCTCGTCGGCGGGCATCGCCTCCATGGAAATGGTCCCCTCGAGTTGGCTGACCACCAAGCTGCGCACGATCGAGAGGCCGAGGCTCGTCGTCCCCTCGATGTCGAAACCCTCCGGCAGCCCCAGCCCGTTGTCGCGCACCTCCACGCGTAGCTCCGTCTCCTCGCTCGACAGTGTCAGGTCGACGTGGCCCATCGGCGCGGGACCCGCAGCACCGCCCGCCCCCTCGAGCCCGGGCGCCCAGTCGGTGCCGCCGGCGGCCTCGGGGTCGAAGGCGTGCTCGACGGCGTTCTGCAGCAGCTCGGCCACCGTCACCGCCAGCGGCGTCGCCACGTCGGCCGTGACATCGCCGAGGTCGCCGTGGACGGAGATCACGACAGGCTGGGACGACACCACCGAGTCCTCTGCCATCTGCACCAGCGAGGCCACGATCTCCGCGAAGGGCACCTGGTCGCTCGGGTCGCGCGACAGGATCTCGTGCACGAGGGCGATGGAGCGCACGCGGCGCTCGGCCTCGTGCAGCGCGACCCGTGCCGCACGGTCGCCCACCCGGCGCGCCTGGAGGCTCAGCAGCGACGAAATCGTCTGCAGGTTGTTCTTGACGCGGTGGTGCACTTCCCGGATGGCCGCGTCCTTGGAGAGGAGCAGCCGGTCGAGGCGTCGCACGTCGGTCACGTCGCGCAGCAGGATCATCGCCCCGGTCACGACGCCGTGCGAGAGCAGCGGGATGCAGTGGACGAGGACGATGACGTCGGGGCGGCGCTCGACCTCCTCGACGACGGGACGCCCCGTGGCCAGCGCCCACTCGACGGCCGACTCCTCGATGTCGAGGTCTCCGAACCGTCGCCCCTCGGGTTGGGTGTAGATCCCCATGCGGTGGAACGCGTTCATCGCGTTGGGTGACGCGAACTCCACCCGCCCGTCGGCGTCGACCACGACGACGCCGTCACCCACCCGCGGCGCCTCCTCGGTGCCGACGTCCTCGTCCGGGAAGGGGAAGGCCGACTGCGCCACCATGTCGGCCAGCCGCTCGAACACGTCGAGGTACGTCCGCTCGTACATGCTGGTGGGCCCCTTGAGCGGCGCCAGGGAGACGCGCAGCAGTGCGGCGATGATCCGGCCCTCGAAGCGGACGGGGATGTTCTCCACCGGGACCTGCTCGCCCAGGATCGGGTGGTGGATGCTGCCACGCACGATCTCACCGGTATGCAGGCAGCGGGCCACGAGCGTCCACTGCGACTCGTTGACGGTCTGGCCGACGAGGTCCTGGTCCACCAGCGTGGGGCGGTTGTTCGGCCGCATCTGCCCGAGCACGACCAGCTCGGGGTCCTCCCCCGCCCCCCGGGCCGAGGCGTCGCCGACGGTGTGCACCGGCACCAGGAGCAGGAGGTCGGAGAAGGAGAGGTCGGCCAGCACGCTCCAGCTCCCGAGCAGACGCTGCAGGTGCTCGAGCTCCTCGGGCTTGAGGTCGGTGTGGCTCAGCGCCAGCTCGGCGGGGGTCGGCACCTACGCCTCCGACCGCTCAGCGGGCGGGACCGACCCCGCCGGGGCGGGCGCCACCGGCACCGCATGCGGGGACCGGGCCCGGTACCCCCGCAGCTCGCCGACGCCGACCGATGCCAGCAGCGCGCGCAGGTCGTCGGCCCGGTGGGCGACGTGGTCGAGGTGGTGGGCGTCCGACGCCGTGGTGAGGGGCACGCGGCGCGCCACGAAGCGCTCGAGCAGCCCCCGGGCCGGGTACTGCTCCCCCACCGGCTTGCGCCAGCCCGACGATGACAGCTCCGCCGCCATGCCCGAGGACGCCGCCGCCTCGGCGATGCGGTCCCACCACTCGGCCGGTGTGTCAGGCACGTACCCCGCGACCTTGATCAGATCGGGATGGGCCAGCACGTCGCAGGCACCCGAGGCGGCCAGCTCCTCCATGGCCGCGGTGTAGGCGTCCCAGCAGGCGTCGACCTCGCGCACCGACCACTCGCCCATCGACACCGGGTCGTCGAGGTCGTCGAATCGCCAGCCGCCGACCCAGTGCACCGAGCCCAAAAGGACGTCGAAAGGGTACCCGCCCAGCAGCCGGGCCACCTCGTCCATGCGGCCCTCGTAGTAATCGACCTCGAGGCCGATGACGACGGGCAGGCCGGCGTCCTTGGCCTCCTTTGCGCAGGCCACGTAGGCGTCGAGATCGGTGGTGGCGTGGAACTTCCAGTACCCGGCCATGGACTCGGCCAGGGCGGGTGGCACGCGGGCATCGTCCCAGAAGCCGCCAAGGAGCGCGTCGGCCTGGCGGAAGCGGTAGAGGTGCTCGGTGAGGGCGAGCTCGGTCACCCCGGCGGCCTGCGCCTGCTCGCAGTACTCGGCCAACTGCTCCACGCGCAGCGGGGTGTCGTGCTCGTGGTGCGGCCAGAGATGGAGGTGGTAGTCGAGCACGTCAGCCCGGCACCCTCATACCCACATCACGCCGGCTCCCGACCGGCTTTCAGCCGGCCCGGCGGATCAGCGTCACGCCGTCGCGGATGGTGGTCAGGACGCACACGACGCGGGGGTCGTTGACCACCTTGTCGTTGAAGGCGCGCAGCGCCCGCGCCGCCTCGTTGGGCTGCTCCGTGCGCGCCAGCACGCCCCCGCGCTGCAGGGTGTTGTCGACCACGATGAGCCCGTGCGGCGCCAGCTTGGGCAGCACCGCCTCGTAGTAGGCGCCGTAGGAGACCTTGTCGGCGTCGATGAAGACGAGGTCGAAGGGGCCCTGGAGCTGGTCGAGCGTCCGCAGGGCCGGCCCCTCGATCACGCTGATCAGGCTCTCGAGGCCCGCGGCGGCGATGTTGCCGCGGGCGGTCACCGCGTGGTGGGGGTCCACCTCGAGCGAGATGATCGCGCCCCCCGCACCCAGCCCGGCCGCCATGGCCATGGAGGAGTAACCCGTGAAGGTCCCGATCTCGAGGACGCGGGTGGCCTGGGCGGCGAACACCAGCATCTCCAGGAAGCGGCCCTCCTGGCGGCCCACCATCATCCCCCAGGCCGCGAAGCCCTCCCGGGTCGAGGCGTCCACCGCCTCGAGGTGGGCCGGGGGCGGTGTCGTGTGCGCGGCGGCGTAGAGCTCGACCTCGGGATCAATCAGCTGGGCCATGTCACGCATGGTAGGCGCCGCGCCCGCAGGTGGTGCCCGACGGCCCACAGGCCGGCGGGTCAGTCCCAGACCTGCGCGCCCAACTGGAGCAGCCCGCCCATGTCGTAGATGTCGGCGTCGAAGAACGGCACGGTCACGAGCACGTCGGGTGCGCCCTTGAGCTCCGCCTGCTGCTCGGCCTCGCGGCGGGCGACCACGCCGAAGTTGAGGAAGCTCTCCGCCACCTCCCCCAGCACGCGCGCCGCCACAACCGGGTCATCGGAGAGCCCGGCCGCGAGCTCGGTGGTCCGGCCGATCATGGATTGGGCCAGCTTGTCCGCATGGGCGTCGCGCAGGTACTCGGGCAGCACCTTGTTGAGCACGACCGCGCCGAGATGCAGCTTGCGCGCCATCAGCTCCGCCGAGAAGAACTCGGCCTCGCGCACCGGCGTGGCCTCGAGCGTCGAGACGACCATGAACGTCGTGCGCCGGTCCGAGAGCAGCCGCGTCACCGCCTCGGCCCGCTCGACGAAGCCGGCGTACATCGACTGGAAGAGGATGAAGAACTCCGAGATGTCGGCCAGGAACTGCGTGCCGAGGATCCGATCGGCAATTTGGTAGAAGGGCTTCGACGCGAAGTTCACCAGGCGTGAGCGGTAGGGCACGATGAGCCAGCGCAGCAAACGGGACGAGAAGAAGTCGGCCATGCGTTGCGGCGCATCGAGGAAGTCGAGCGCGTTGCGGGTCGGGGGCGTGTCGACCACGATGAGGTCGTACTTGCCCTCGGAGTGGATCTCGTACAGGCGCTCCATGGCGATGTAGTCGTGCGACTGCACGAAGCGCCCCGAGATGTTCTGGTACAGCGGGTTGGCGAGGATCTGCTGGCGCGTCTCGTCGTCGGGGGCGTGGGTGCGGATGAGGTCGTCCCAGCTCTGCTTGGTGTCCAGCATCGCCGCCCATAGCTCGCCCCTCGGGTGGGCCCCCACCTTCTCGAACACATCGCCGGTGATGCGGACCTCGTCGTTCCCGATCCCCTTCAACCCCAACGCGTCGGCCAGCCGGCGCGCCGGGTCGACCGTGAGCACCAGCACGCGGCCGCCCTGCTCCACCACGGCCGTGGCGGCGAGCGCGGCCGCGGTCGTTGTCTTGCCCACCCCGCCCGGCCCGCAGGCGATGACGATGTCCTTGGCGGCGAGCAACTGCGCCACCGTCTTGGCGGCGCCCGTCGCGGCCGCTGTCACAGCCCGAGCTCCTCGCCGAAGGCGTGGGCCACCTGCCGCGTCGTGCGCGCCCCGAAGCTCCGCGCGAACAGGTACGGCAGCAGGAGAACGGGCATTCCCTCGGGGAGCCCGGCCTGGAGGCGCTGCATGTGGGCCGAGCGGGTGCGCCGCATGGTGACGGCGAGCCGGGCCGCCTCGAGCACGGGGGTCACCGTCCCGCCCGCCCGCTCCGACAGCACGCGCTCGACGTCCGGTGCCCGCAGCTGCTCAAAGATCTCCTCCTCGCGCTGCCCGAAGAGCTCGGGCAGGACGCGGTTGATGACCACGGCCGACATGCGCACCGTCGTCTCCTCGCGCACCCTGGTGGCCAGCTCGAGTGTCTCGCTCACCGGCATCTCCTCGGGCGTGCAGACCGCAACGAGGCCCGTCTGGCGCTCGTCGGAGAGAATGTCGAGCATCCAGTCCGTCTGGCTGCGGATCAGCCCGACCTTGACCAGGTCGTTGATGGCCTGCGGCGCGGCCAGTTGCCCGATGATGTGGCCGCTGGCCGGGGCGTCGACGACCACCAGGTCATAGTGGGACTCGCGCACCTCCCAGCACAGCTTGCCCACCGTGAGGATCTCACGGACGCCCGGCGCCGCCGTCGCCACGAAGTCGAAGGCCTTGGCCAGCGGCCCGATGCGCCCCACCACCGGGATGCGCAGCTGCAACTTGAGGTACTCGCGCAGCGACGCCTCCGTATCCATCGACATCGACCAGACACCCGGTGCGATCTCGCGCGGCGTGAACTCGGTGGGTGGTGCCTCGAACAGCGACGTCACGTCGCCCTTCGCGTCGACCTCGCAGACGAGGACGCGCTTGCCGTGCTCGGCCGCCAGCTGGGAGAGGCCCGCGGCGACCGTGGTCTTGCCCACGCCACCCTTGCCGGTGACGAAGAGCAGCCGCAGATCGAGCAGGTCCGGAGCCGCGCTCACCGCCCCCGTGCCTGCCCCACCGCCATGAACGTCCTCAGGGGGCGCCGAACCCGACGCGTCGGTCCGATGACGGTGCCCCGACCTCGACATAGGCGACCTTGACGACCGGGATTCCGACCCGCCGGCCCTTCCTGTCGGTCAGCCAGAGGACCCCGTCACCGGTCTTGAGCAGCTTCTCGATGTCGGCGACCACCTTGTCGCGATCGGCATCGTCGGGCATCTCCACCTCGAGCTCCTTGGGGGTGTGGGTGATGCCGATGCGCACGTCCACCTGGTCTCACTCCTCTCGCGGACTCCCGGATGGTTCCTGGGGCCACCTGGACGTTACTGCGACCGGGCAGACTGCAGTGCATGACCGGCAGGCCGAAGTCCGCTGCGACGAAGCGCAGCGCCCGCTGGGCAGCGACGATGTCTGGCTATTCGGGCCCGGTCCGCCTGGCCCACGCCGACTCGCGCGCCCGTATCGGGCCGGCGCCGGGGTCATCCCCGGCCGACCGCGCCCAGCCCGCGATGCCGAGCGGGCGCCAAGAGCGCCAGGAGCTGGAGGAGTCGCTGCTGGCACCCGGTGCCACCCGCTCGTCGGGCGCCGGCAACCGGCGCGAGCCCGAGGAGCCAGACGCCTGGCGCACCTGTTTCGAGCGTGACCGCGACCGCATCCTCCACGCCAGCTCATTCCGCCGACTGGCGGGCAAGACGCAGGTCTTCGTGTTCCCCCAGGACCATCAGCGCACCCGCCTCACCCACGCGCTCGAGGTAGCGCAGGTCGCCACGGCCATCGCGCGGGCCTGCCGCCTCAACGTGGACCTCACCGAGGCCATCGCCCTCGGTCACGACTGCGGGCACGGGCCCGGTGGCCACGCCAGCGAGGACGCGCTCGACCCCTACGTTCCCGGTGGGTTCGACCACGCGCCCTGGGGCGCGCTCGTGTCCCTGGCCTCGCTCAACCTGTGCGCCGAGACGGTGGACGGCATCGCCAACCACAGCTGGTCCCGCCCCGCCCCGTCGACGCCCGAGGGTGAGGTCGTGAGCTGGGCTGACCGGATCGCCTACGTCTGTCACGACTGGGAGGACGCCGTCCTGTCCGGCATCGTCGCCCCCCACCAGCTGCCCGCCGCGGTCCGCACGCTGTGCGGCGAGCGGCGCAGCGCCCAGCTCGGCGCCTTCATCGCCGGCGTCGTCTCAGCCACGCTGCGGACGGGCCAGGTGGGCATGGAGGAAGAGGGGGCGGAGGCGCTGGCCGCCTTCCGGGCCTGCAACTACGAGCGCATCTACCTGCGCGACGCGTCGTTGCGGCAGGGCGACGCCGTGGTCAGCGTGCTCCGGGCGCTGGTCGAGCACTTCTCGGACCGGCCGCACCTCATCACCGACCGCGCCGCCACGCCGCCCGAGTCGTCCGACGTGCTTGCCGGGAGCCCCGACGCGGTGCGGGCCGCCGTCACCTACGTGGCGGGCATGACCGACCGCTTCGCCTTCCGCCAGGCGGTCGCCCTCCTCGGCTGGGACCCGGCCAAGCTCCCGGCCGGCGTCGACGGCTGAGGCGGCCTGTCCGTCAGAGAGGCCGGTCCGGGAAGGCCGGCGGGCGCTTCTCGGTCAGGGCGGCGACCCCCTCGGCGAAGTCGGCGCCGCGCATCATCTCGGCCATGCGCGTCGACGCGTCCTCGATCGACGTGGCGACGTCCCCGTGGAGGTCCCGGTAGAGCTGTAGCTTCGTCACGGCCAGCGAGGACGGCGCGATCTCCGTGGCCAGCCGCGCGGCGTAGGCGTACGTGTGGGGCAGCAGCTCCCCGGCGGGCAGGGCCCGGTTGACCAGCCCCAGCTGCTCGCCCTCCTCGGCCAGCACGACTCGGCTCGACAGCAGGAGGTCGGCGGCACGGGTCACACCGATCAGGCGGGGCAGGAGCCACGACAGCCCGTACTCGGCCGGCAGGCCGAGCCGCCCGTGCGAGGTGGTCAGCTTGGCGCCCCGCGCCGCGAACCGAAGGTCGCAGTAGCAGGCAAGGACGAGGCCCACGCCCGCGGCCGGGCCGTTGACGGCGGCGATGATCGGCTTGGGGATGCCGAAGTGGTACGCGAAGTCGGCGTCGAACTCGGGGCGGACGCCGTAGCCCGGCATGGCCACGCCGTCGCCCAGCCCGGCGTCGTAGGCGCCGCGCTCGACGTGGCCCTCGAGCGCGCGGCTGTCGGCTCCGGCACAGAAAGCCCGGCCCGACCCGGTGACAACGATGACCCTGACCGCCGGGTCGGTACCGGCCCGGTCCAGCAGCGCCCGGTACTCGGCGTGCATGCGCCCGGTCCACGCATTGAGGCGGTCGGGCCGATGCAGCGTGACCGTGGCGACGTGGTCACGCACCTCGTAGCGCGTCACCTTGAGGTCGTGGAGGTCCACCTCAGTCGAGCGTGGTGTAACGAGTCAGGTGCAGGCTGCCCGCCTCCGCGGCGTGATCGAGCTCGGCTTGCAGCGGGTGACCGTCCACCGCCCGCTGGAAGGCCGCGGCGTCGGCGTCGGAGGCCCACAGCGTGACGACCAGCCACTCCTCACCGTGGCGCGCCGTCGTGCGCCGCAGGAAGCCTGGCTGATTCGGCACCAGCTCGGTCTGGATTTTGCGGTCGAGGGCGAGGAACGAGTCGTCCGTGACCCCCTCGGCCAGCCTGAAGGTCGTGATCTCGACGATCGACATGCCTCAGGCCTGCACGAGCATGACGGGGTTGCCCTCGGGGTCGGTGATGCCGGCCAGCGTGGGCCCGCCGGGGACGTCGAAGGGCTCGGCGACGATCGTGGCGCCGAGCACGACCGACTTGTCGAGCGAGGCGCGCAGGTCGGCCACCTGCACGTAGAGCGTCACGCCGGACCGTTCGCTGGTGCGGATGTGCCCCCCGGGGCCGGGCTCAGGACCGCCGATGCCGGCCGGGATCTCCATGATGTAGCCGTCACCGATGTGCCAGTTGAACAGATCAGCGTAGAAGGCACGCTGGCGCTCGGGGTCAACGGCCTCGATCTCCCAGTGCACCACGGGCCGTGCCCAGTCCTGTGCCATGCCACCTCCTACGCCGGGCATCACAGTACCGAGACCGTCGGGTGATCGCCCCGATCGGGGGGTTGGCCGCAGGCGCCGGCCGCTGTAACGTGGCAAACGCACGTTCGGGAGAGTGCCGATGGCGAGCGATATGAGCACCGAGGCGGTGCGTGCGGCGGACGTGACGGCGACCCGCGTACTCCTTGTTGACGATCACGAGATGGTGGTGCGCGGCCTGGCCGCGGCAGTCGGCGCGGAACCGGACCTCGAGGTCGTCGGGACTGCGGGGTGCGTTGCCGAATGCCTTCGGCTGGCCCGCGGGCTCCTGCCGGACGTGGTCGTAATGGACCTCCGCCTCCGCGAAGGCGACGGCGAGTCCGACGGCGTCGGCGACAGGGAGGCCGATGCGGACGGGTTGGGGGCGACCCGGCGCCTGCGTGCGGTACTGCCGGACGTCAGGGTGGTCCTGCTGACAGCCCACCCCGATCAGCGCGTCGCCAGGGAGGCACTCGATGCCGGATGCTGCGGATTCGTCACCAAGCAGGGCCGCCTCGACGAGCTGGTGGCGGCCATCCGGGCGGCCGCCGTCGGGAGCACCTGGTTCCCCGACCAGGGCAGCGACCCGCTGGCCCACCCTGTCGGGAAGGCGGAGCACCCCGACCTCAGCGCGCGCGAGCGGGAGGTACTCACCCTCATGGTGTCCGGCCACTCGACGAGGGCAATCGCGGAGGAGCTCGGCCTCAGCGTCCACACCACCCGGAACCACATCCGCAACCTGATGGCGAAGTTGGGCGTGCACTCCCGGCTCGACGCCGTCGTGATGGCGGCCCGCCGGGGGCTGATCAGACTCCCCGACGGCGCATGAGGGAGACCACCCGATGGGCTTCGCAATCACACATCGGGCGCCGTTCCGACGCTGATGGTGCGGCCTCGGCGGGCGCGGCCGGAGCCTTCAGGCGCGCACGTCCGGCCGAGGTGACCACAGCGGCGTGGCGCACCGCCGGGGGGTAAGGTCACAGAGGGATTCCGGGACTGGCACACCCGGAGAGGCCCCGGTGGTCTGGGCGGCGCGGCGGAGGAGAGGAACACGTGGTGACACACTGGACACAGGTCCTGTCCAACGTCTCCCTGGTGGAGTTCGTCCTCTTGGCCGCGCTCACGGCAATCCAGTGGGCTCGCCACAGGATCCCCGGTGCCGGGTGGGTGGCGCTCTCGTTCGCGATTCTCGGCGGTCTCTCCCTGACGCTCAAGATCGATCCCTCCGTCGTCACGAACCAGAACGTGGCCAAAGCTCTTGTAGCGCTGCTGCTGCTGATGCCGTACTGCCTCTTCCGCTTCGCTGCGACGTTCCGCAAGCCGAGCGCGACCGTCCGCGCCCTCGCCGTCGTCGTGACGGCCGCCATCATCGCCTTCACCTTCGCTCTCCAATACCTGCCCACCGACGGATCCGCTCCGCCGCCACACTTCGTCGCCTACCGCGCCGCCTTCGCGGTGTCCTTCGGGTTCCTCTTCAGCTACGTGGTCATCCGCCTGTTCGCAGCCGGGAGGGGCGAGCCGCCGATCGCCTCCTCCCGGATGCACCTGCTGGCCGTCGCGGTGGCCGGGCTCGAGGTGCAGGTGGTCGTGGCCGCCCTCTGGCTGCACGGGCCGACCGTGGCGCTGGCGACCCGGGCGCTCACCGTGGTGATGGGCGTCCTGTTCCTCGTCGCCCTGGTGCTCCCGTCCTTCGTGCGGGTCCTCCTGAGCCGGAAGGAGGACGTGGCGTTCCGCCAGGCCGTCAGCGAGCTCGTGTCCGCTGGCGACTCGCGGGAGGTGGCCGAGCACCTCCTGCCCCATGTCTGCGCGCTCGTCGGAGCAACGGAGGCCGCTCTCCTGGCCGGCGACGGCACCGTCGTGGCGCGCTACCCGGTCTGGCTCGATGACGAAGGCCCCGACCTGTGGGACGGGGACTCGGACGGCGACGCCAGGTTGCGCCGCCGCATCATTGTCAGGACCCACAGCGGCGTCACGCATTCGCTGGCCGTCAAGATCAGCCCCTACATGCCCTATTTCGGGAGCGACGAGCTGCACAAGCTCGAGCAGCTGGCCAGCATGGTCGGGCTCGCCATCGAGCGCTGTGAGATGGCCGAGCAGATGGCCTTCCAGGCCTCGCACGACGGACTGACCGGCCTGGCCAACCGCAGCCTGTTCATGGAGCGGCTCCAGGAGTCACTGAACCACGTCGGGCGGCGCCGCTCCGCGCTGGCAGTGCTGTTCATCGACCTCGACCGCTTCAAGCTCGTGAACGACCGGGCCGATCACACAGCCGGCGACGTCCTCCTCAACGAAATGGCCGACCGCCTGACCGCCATGACGCGCGGGGTCGACGTCGTGGCCCGCTTCGGCGGCGACGAGTTCGTGGCGTTCGGTGAGGTGGACAACGAGGCGGCCGCGAAGGACATGGCCGAGCGCATCCGAAAGGGATTGAGTGCGCCGGTGACGATCGGCGATGCGCACCTGGTGGTCACCGCCAGCATCGGCGTCGTCGTCACGAAGGACTCGTCAGCCGCACCCGCCATGCTGCTCCGCGACGCCGACAATGCCATGTACGACGCCAAGCGCGCCGGGCGCGATCAGATCGTGGTCTACGGCAGCAACGCGCGCGATGTGGCGAACCTGAAGTGGGGCCTGAGCCCCACCCGCGCCTCGCGCCTCAACGCAAGCTAGGTTCGGCACGACTCGTCGTTGCGAACCGGGCACCGTTGCCAGCGACCCGTCCAAGTCCGCTGCGTGCCTTCAGGCGACCGCTGCCCAAGAGGCCTCAGCCCCGGGAACTCAGCGCAAGCTGAGCTCCCGCCGGTAGACACGAGCCGGGCCCAGGGCGGCCAGCTTCTCCGCGATCGCCCCGAACGACCGGGCCGCCTCACTGTCCGGATCGACCGCCATGACGGGATGCCCCTCGTCGCCGCCCAGCCTCACCGCGTTGACCAGGGGCACCTGACCCAGCAGCGGCACACCGAGGTCGGCCGCGAGAGTCCCACCCCCGCCGGACCCGAACAGCTCGTAGCGGGTGCCGTCGTCACCCGTGAACCAGCTCATGTTCTCGACGACGCCGCGCACCGAGAGCTTGAGGCGTCGCGCCGCGAATGCGGAGCGCTGCGCGACGCGCTGCGCCGCCGCCTGCGGTGTCGTCACCACCACGATCTCCGCTCGCGGCATCACCTCGGCCAGCGTGAGCGCCACATCACCGGTTCCCGGAGGCATGTCGATGAGCACGAAGTCGGGCTCACCCCAGTAGGCATCGGTGAGGAACTGCTGGATCGCCTTGTGCAGCATCGGGCCGCGCCAGATGACGGGCTGGTCATCCGGCACGAAGTAGCCCATCGACAGACACCTGACACCGTGGGCCGACGTCGGGATGACGATGTCGCCGATGATGACCGGGTCGTGGTCGGTCCCGAGCATCTTGGGGACGGAGAAGCCGTAGACGTCGGCGTCGAGCAGCCCGACGCTGTGACCGGCCTGGGCCAGGGCGATGGCGAGGTTCACCGTCACCGTCGACTTGCCCACGCCGCCCTTTCCGGAGGAGATCCCGATGACGCGTGTGGTGGCGTCAGGACCGAGGAAGGCCGGCGCCGGCGCAGCCTGCCCGTGGCCGTGTCCCGCGTGGTCGTGACCGTGATCGTCGCCGCCCTCCGCGTCCGTCGCTCCCGAGCATGCCGGCGCGGAGCCGGTGCCGGAGCCCGGTGCGCTCCTCGTCGGTCATCACCACGAACTCGAGCTCGACCTCCTCGACGCCGGGCACGGTCAGCGCGGCCCGGTGGATCTCCTCGGCCAGCTCGTCAGTGCCGGGCCAGGCCGCCACGGGCAGGGCCACCTCAACGAGCACCCGGCGCCGGCGCGGCCGCACCGACCGGAGCAGTCCGAGGTCGCCGAGGGTGAGGCCGAGCTCGGGGTCCACGACCGCGCTCAACGCAGCCTCGAGCTGTGATTGGTCTGGTGCCATGCACTCCCTCGTCTCGGCGGAATCGTGCGGCGGACGGGCTGAGGGCGCACGATCCGCGTCACCCCAGCTCGAAGGGCTGATCCCCTCGGTAGACTACCTAGCGTGAGCACCGCTTCGATCACCGTCGAGCCAGTGCGGCCGGCCGGCGCGGAAGACGGCCGGTTCAGCGCGGCCGTCGCCGCCGTGGCCGCTGCGTTCGGCGACCCGACCCGGCGCGACATCTTCCTCCACGTCCGCGCCGTCCCGGGCGTGACGGCGACCGAGGTCGCCTCCACCTTCTCGCTGCACCCCAACGTGGCGCGCCACCACCTCCAGCGCCTCGTCGACGGGGGCTACCTCCGGGTCGAGACGGGGCGCAACGCCGCCGGAGCCGGCCGGCCCTCCAAGCGGTACTTCTGCGTGGAGGAGGAGCTGACGCTCGGCCTCATGCAGCGACGGGACGATCTGCTCATGCGTCTGCTCGGCGAGGCCATGCAACGGCTGGGGCCCGAGGAGGCCGAGGAGATGGCGGCCCATGTCGGTGAGGAGTACGGCCGCTCCCTCGCCTCGCGGATGACCCCGAACGAAGGGCAGAGGACGGTGCGGGCCGCCATGCACGTCGTGGCGGAGACCTTGACCGCCCACGGCTTCGCCGCGCACGCCGAGGACCGGGGGGAGACCACGGCGGTCATCGCCGAGCAATGCCCCTTCGGCGACGCCAGCAGCACGAACCCTGTGCTGTGCGCGGTCGACCGCGGCATGGTCAAGGGCCTGCTGGCCGGGCTGTGCGGCGCGGCGTCCGAGCGGGCACTGCCGGTGATCCTCTCCTCGCGGGCGCGGGGCGACGACACCTGCACCGCCTCCGCCTGAGCCCACGTGGCTCGCGCCTACCTCGACCACGCCAGCACGACACCGGCTCGGCCCGAGGCGATCGCCGCACTCGAACGATGGTCCGCCCTCCCGCCGGGTGACCCCGGCCGGCTGCACGAGGAGGGACGCATCGTGCGCGACGCGCTGGAGGTGGCTCGCGAGCAGGTCTCCGGCCTGGTGGGCGTCGCACCCCGCCAGGTTGTCTTCATGTCGGGGGCGACTGAAGCGATCAACGCCGCCGTGTGGGGCGCCACCCGGGCCGACCCGGGCAGGCCCGTCCTCTGTGCCGCCGTCGAGCACTCCGCCGTCCGCGATGCCTCCATGCGCGCCGCGCCAACCGAGGAGGTCGGTGTGGACGGGGCGGGACGGCTCGACGTCGACGCCCTCCGGGAGCGACTCGGATCGCCGTCACTGCCCCGCCCCGCGCTGGTGCACTGTCAGTGGGGCAATCACGAGGTGGGCACCCTCCAGCCGGTCCACGAGGTGGTCGGGCTCTGCCGGGACGCCGGCGTCACCGTGCACGTCGACGCCGCCGCCGCATGTGGTCACGTGCCGATCGACCTGGGTGCGCTGGACGCCGACCTGGTCAGCGTGAGCGCGCACAAGCTGGGCGGGGTGCCCGGAGCGGGTGCTCTGGTCGTGCGGCGTGGGACCAGGTTCGAACCCCTCTTGGTGGGCGGCGAGCAGGAGCGCGGGCGCCGCGCCGGATTGGAGCCGATCCCTGCGCTCCTCGCCTTCGGTGCCGCGGCGGCGGCGCTGAAAGCCGACGGGCAGCACCTCGTCGCAACCGAGGCAGCAACGGCCCGGCGGCAGATCGCGACCGTCGTCGACGCCGCGCTGACCGTCGACGGGGTGGAGGTCGTCGGACCCGCTGAGCGCGGGGACCGGCTCCCCCATCTGGTGTGCCTGGGCGTCCATGGCGTGGAGGCCGAGCCGGTACTGATCGGCCTGGACCGGTCGGGCGTGGCGGTCCACTCGGGCTCGGCGTGCTCGTCGGAGAGCATCGAACCCTCGCCCGTGCTCCAGGCCATGGGCGTCGACCCCAGCCACTCGCTGCGGGTGAGCGTGGGCTGGACGACGACCGGCCCGGAGTGCGCCGCGTTCACCGACGCCTTTGCACGGGTCGTCGCCGAGCTCCGGGCCCTACGGGGCTGACGACCCCGTCGCGGTCCCGCCGGAGAACGGCGATGGGACCGGCACCCCGGCGCCTTGATAGGCCGGGGCCACGAGAGCGGTGACCTGCGACGGCTCCGCCGTCGGAGGGTCGTCGGCCAAGAAGTCGTTGAACTGGGTCACCGCGGCCGCGTCGTTGTGGTCCTGGTTCTCGAGGACGAGGCCGTAGAAGAGATGCCCCTGGTAGTAGGAGGGCGAATCTCTGACCGACGTCTCGATCTCGGCGCGCCCTATCTTGACGAGCGTGGCGACGTGGGCGGACGATCCCACGTTCCACTGGAGGTACCCGGCGTAGGCCAGCGCGGCCGGGTTCGAAGGGTCCTCCGAGAGCACCCTGTCGTAGAGCTCGAGCGCTTCCTTGGTGTTCCCGTCGTTGTTCAGCGCCAGGGCCTGCTGCAGTTGCTGCTCAATCAGCTGTGCCTGCGAGAGGCTCACGCTCCCCGATGACGCCTGACCGGGCTGGCGGGCCTGAACGAAGTGCACGACGAGGATGACCGCGCCGGCGGCAATGAGCAGGCACGCGGCGGCGATCCCGATCCGGCGCCACAGCGGCAGCGGCCGGCGCTCGGGCACGCCGGCCGGCTGCGGTGGTTCAGCGGCGGTCGGCTCTGGGTCCAACGCGGCGAGCTCGGCCTCCACCTCGGCCAATCTGGTCGAGTCCCGCGCCACCAGGACGGCGTGGTCCTCGTCGGAGAGGTCGCCCGCATCATGCTCACGGTCGGCGTCGTCGAGGGAGCGCCGCAGGAACTCACGCTCATCGGTCAGGTACCAGCGGTCGTCACGCTGAGGGTGGTCCCGCCGATCGACGTCGGGTGATCCGTCAACCGTCACGACACGGGCTCCTTCACCTTCAGCGCGTCGAAGGCGCGGCTCCTGCGCCAGAACACGACGCCGACACCGACCAGCGCCGCGGCGCCCAGGACGACGGGGACGATCCAGATGAGCGGGACACCACCGGCGTCGGGCGGGACCAGCAGGATGGTCTGGCCGTACTCGGCCACGAGCGCCTGGTCGATGTCGGCGGTGGAGCGGCCTGCCGTGACCATGCTCTCGATCTGGTGGCGCACGGCGATGGCCGTCGTCGCGTTCGACTCGGCCACCGAGAGGTCGGTGCAGGACGGGCAGCGCACATCGGCCTCAATGGCTGCCGCCCGCTGGGCCGCCGTGGAGGGGCTGTTGTCGATGGCGCCGCTCCCGATCACCAGAGCGACGCCGAGCACGACCAGGGGGACGGCGACGCGGGCCCAGAGGGGCATGCGGGCCGCGCGCTCACCCACTGGACGTACGCGCCTGCTCCGCCCGGGCCGCTTTCAAGAACGAGTCGAGGTTCTTCTGCGTCGCAGGCCCCTCGAGGACCGCGGTCACCCGGCCGGAGGGATCGACCACGAACGTGGTCGGCGGCGCAGTGACCCCGTAGTGCTCGGCGATCGTCCCGCCGGGGTCGCTCACGGCGGCCCACAGGTCCCCGTTGGCCTGCAGGAACCCTCGCGCTGTCGCCGACGTGTCGTGGAACACCACGCTGACCATGTCGGCGCCATCCGTCGTGTGCGCCTGCTCGTAGTGGAAGCGGGCCAGGTCCGGTGCCTCCTCCTGGCACGGGATGCACCAGCTGGCGAAGAAGTTGATCACCACGTAGTGACCCCGCAGAGACGTCAAGGAGACGTGCGACCCCGTGCTCAGGTCGGTTCCCGTGAACTCGGGCGCGGGTTGGCCGAGCAACGGGCTGGCGACGGCGGTCGCCTCCTGGGGCGTCCGGGTGGCGAGGACGACGCCGAGGACGACGAGGACCAGCAGGACGGCCCCCGCCACCCAGCGGGTCGGGTGGCGGCGGCGGTCGGTCATGCCGAGCCGACGCCGCGGGCGACGAGCGCCCCCACCCGCTCGGGTTCCGCGTCCCGCTCGGGCTGTTCGTCCTGTTCCGCAGCGGTGACCAGCTCCGATGGTGCTGATGCCGGGTCGGTGGCCCGCCGTCGGGTCCCCGGCACGAGGGCGAGCAGACCGCCGAGCCCGATGAGCAGCCCGCCGGCCCACAGCCAGGCCACGAGCGGCTCGATCACGACGCCGATCGCCACCGAGCCCCGCGGCAGGTTGTTGATGGCCTGGTTCCCCGACGACGCACCCAACCCGCCCACGGCGTCGAAGGTCAGGTAGACGTCATCGAAGAGACCGGAGTCGATGGCCGGCGTGCCGACGACCGACAGCGCGCTGCCGAAGCTGGTCGTGGCCGGAGCGAACACGCCGCCGTCCACCTTGACGAGGGCCTCCTGCGACGTCCGCGACGGCGATGTGACCGTGCGGAGACCCTGGAATTCGAAGCTGTGCCCGTCGTAGCTCACGACGGTTCCCTGGTGCAGCGCCAGCTCGGCCTGGTGGCGGTACGAGGTGGCGGCAATGACCCCGAGGGCGAGCAGCACGACGCCGAGGTGCACGATCATGCCGCCGTTGGCGCGTCCCATCAGCCCGCGCCACCAGCCGACATGGCGCGTATGGGCCGCCCGGACCGAGAGCACCAGCGCGCGGGCCGCGGTCGCGGCCGCCATGGCGCCCAGGCCGAATCCGATCAGTGTGGCTCCACCACGCAGACCGAAGGCCACGCACAGCACCACCGTGCCCACCCCGATCCACACCGGGATGACGAGGCGCTGCCACAGCACCGTCCCGCTCATCTTGCGCCAGCTGAGCACGGGTGCCACAGCCATGAGGAAGAGCAGTGTCAGGCCGACCGGCACGGCGATCGTGTTGAAGAACGGGGCACCGACGGTCACCTGCTGCTGTGTGAGCGCCTCGTAGAGGAGCGGGTACAGGGTCCCGAGCAGCACTACGAACGCGAAGCCCACGAACAGCACGTTGTTGAGGAGGAAGGCGCCCTCCCGACCGAGCGGGGCGTCGATCCCACCCGGCGAGCGCAGGCGGTCTCCGCGCCAGGCGATCAACCCGAAGCCCACGATGACCACCGCGAAGAAGAACCCGATGAGCAAGGGACCGAGGGAGGACTCGGAGAAGGCGTGGACCGAGGTGATGACCCCCGACCGGGTGAGGAATGTGCCGAGGATGGTGAGCGCGAAGGTGGCGATGGACAGCGAGAGGTTCCAGACGCGCATGAGGCCGCGCCGCTCCTGCACGAGCACCGAGTGCAGATAGGCGGTCCCGCAGAGCCAGGGAAGGAGAGCGGCGTTCTCGACCGGGTCCCAGCCCCAGAACCCTCCCCACCCCAGCACCTGGTAGGACCACCACGCCCCCAGCACGATGCCGACGGAGAGGAAGGTGAACGCGACCAACGTCCAGCGGCGGCACTCGATCTGCCAGCGGTCCCCCACCCGGCCCGTGGCCAGCATGCCGATGGCGAACGCGAAGGGGACGGTGAAGACCACGAACCCGACGTAGAGCAGCGGCGGATGGATCGCCACCAGCGGGTTGTCCTGCAGGAGTGAGTTGGGCCCGAGGCCCTGCGTCGCACCGGGGGCAGTGACGAACGGGTTGGCGGGCCCGACCATCAGGCCGAAGAAGAAGGCGGACACCACGTAGAGGACGAGGGTGGCCCAGCGGATCACCGGATCGGCCACCTGGCGGCGGTAGCGCCAGACGAAGACGGTCGAAACGATGGCGAGGATCAGCCCCCACAACAGGATGGACCCCGCCAGCGCCGACCACATCCCCGTGATGGAGTACAGGAGCGGGGTGACCGTGCTGTTGTTCTCGGCAACGAACACCAGCGTGAAGTCGTGGGTGACGAGCGCGTGCTCCATCGCCCCGGCGGCGAGCAGGGCACCGACGAGCATCACGGGCGCCAGCAGCCGGCCGTCGCCGGCCACACGCCCGACCGACGCGCCCGCGGGCGAGCCGGCGGCGCCGTTGCGGCGGGTCACCAGCCCGGTGGCGATCACGACGATTCCGGCGATGCTCGCCAGGAAGGCGAGCCACACCCCGATCGTCCCGAGATGTGCGTCGATCATCAGCGAACGGTCCCGTTCTTCGCCCGCACCCGATTGGGGTACTGCGCGATGTAGTTCGCCGAGTGCTTCACCATGATGGTGTCGGACACGAAGTCGGCCGACGTGGCAGACGTGAAATGCCCCACCACCACGACGGGGATGTTCGCCTGGAAGAGCTGCGGCGGGCTTCCCGTGTTGGTGACGTGGACGACGTTGGCTCCCTGTGCCACGGCGAAGTCGGCACCCTTCGTCGTGGCGCGGATGGAGCCCGGGACCACCGTCCCCTCGAGGCGGAACGTCTGCGTGCCGAGTGCCGCCCGGTGGGCGAACGCCTGATCGACCGTGTCGAAGTAGTTGAGCGAGCTACCCAACCCCTCGACCAGCAGGAAGACGAAGGCGACGACGAGCAGCGCGAAGACGGCCAGGACGCGCCGGCTGGTCCGGCGTCGCCGTGGTGGCGGCACCGGCGGCCCCGGGCGGACATCGGAGGTCGGCGGGCTGGGGGGCGGGCTCGGCTCGGTGGTCGTACCGGTCACGACCGCTCGCCGGGTCCCGGCACGCCGTCACCCTGGGTGACCGGCGCCTCCGACACCCTCAGTACCCGCTCCCAGCGCCGGCGGCGCAGGACCAGTCCGACCGCGTAGACGAAGAGCGTCGCGAGCGCGATGGCATACCCGGCGTCGACGTAGCTCACGGTGTGGCTCCGCCCGGGGTCGGATCCCGGTCGGCGACGCCGACGCCCACGAGCTCGGTGTCCTCGCTCCAGCGCTCGGTCAGCGAGACCTCGAGCTCCTGGTCGCCTACGGCGTCCTGGAGCACCTCGACCTGGTAGCGCATGCCGAGCAGCCACACGAAGATCAGCGAGAAGGCGATGAATCCGAGCAGGAACGTCCACGACATGGAAGCCGATGCGTGGATCTTGAAGCCGGGGTCGAGGAACGTCCCGCCCTGGTGGAGCGTGTTCCACCAATCGACCGAGAAGTGGACGATCGGAATGTCGATCGCGATGAGCAGGGCGGCCACGGCGCAGCGGCGCGCCCGGACGGCCGGCTCTGCCGGCACGCGCCGGAGCGCCAGGTAGCCGATCTCGAGCAGCAGCAGGAGAGCGGTCGAGGTCAAGCGGGCGTCCCAGGTCCACCACACGCCCCACACGGGTCGGCCCCACAGCGACCCGGTGACCAGCGTCAGCGCCGCGAACATGGCGCCCACTTCCACCGCTGAGGCGGCCAGGCGGTCCCAGAAGAACGATCGCGTGCGCGGCCAGAGGTACAACAGGCTGCCGCCGGCGGCCACGATACCGACCCAGTACAGGGCCACGGTGGCGATCGCCGGGTGGACGTAGAGCAACCGGGCCAGGTTCCCCTGGAACTTGTCCGGTGGCGTCACCCACAGCCCGAGCCACACCGTGAAACCCATGGCGATCACACCGAGGGCGCCGACCGCGTCGAGCCAGCGCGGCCGGCCGGGCAGAACCACGCGCTCGCTCACGCCGCCTCCTGCAGCGGGCCGTAGAGGACGATGCCCACGACGAGATAGATCACCGCGAACGGAACGAGGATCTTCAGCCACTGGGTCCCCGACGCCGTGTTGCCATTCAACGCGGCCTCCCATGCCTTGGAACCCGCCAGCAGGACCGGGGCCAGCACCGGCAGCACCAGCAGCGGGAGGAGCGTGTCGCGCACGCGGAGGCCGGCCGAGAGCGCGCCGTAGAGTACGCCAGCGCAGGCGAGCCCGATGGTGGCCAGGACGCATGCCGTCACCGCGAGCCACACGACGTGCACCTGCACGTCGAAGAGGAACGTCACGCCGGCCCACAGGACGAGCTCGAGGGCCAGGAGCTGGAGGCCGACCGCGGCGGCCTTCCCGAGGAAGATCCCGGCCGGGTCGATGCCCGAGAGGCGCAGCCCGTCGCGCGTGCCCTCGCCGGACTCGACCGCCACACTGCGCTGGATCGCCAGCACCGTGGAGAACAGGAGGGCGACCCAGAAGATCCCGGGGGCGGCATGGCGGAGCGCGGCCTGGTCCGGACCGATGGCGAAGGCGAGGAGCACGAGGACCAGCAACGCGAAGGGGACCACCTGCCACAGCCCCACACGCGAGCGCGCCTCGATCCGGAGGTCCTTGCCCGCCACGAGCACGGCGTCATGCCACATTGGTGGCTCCCACGCCGCCGGCGGAGGCGTCCGGCCCTGCCGTCGGCACGGCGGTGAGGGTGACTCGGCGCCCGCCCGGCTCCTCGCCGGTCACCCGCCCGCCTCCCATGGAGACGACCCGGTCGGCCAGGGGCACTGAGAGCTGGGGCTCGTGGGAGGAGAGCAGCACCGTTGCTCCATCCGACACCGCCTCACCGATCAGATGCCCGAGGAGGGAGCGCGAGGGCGCATCGAGACCCGCGTGAGGCTCGTCGAGCAGCCAGAGCGCGGGGCGGCGGGCCAGGAGGGCGGCGAGCGCGACCCGGCGGCGCTGACCGGCCGACAGGCGCCCGGCCGGGGTCGTCCGCAGACGGCCCGTCAGGCCGAGCCGCTCGAGTGCCTCCTCGGCGATCTGGACGGGAAGCCCGAGGGCGCGGACGGCGAAGCGGACGTTCTCCGCCGCACTCAGCTCGTCGTAGAGAGGGGCGGCATGGCCCAGGAGCCCGACATAGCGCCGCACCGAGGTGTGGTCCGTGGTCAGGTCCACGCCGAGGACGGTCGCCTCGCCCGAGGTGACGGGCAAAAGCCCTGCACAGGCGCGCAGGAGGCTCGTCTTGCCGGCGCCGTTGGCGCCCACCACGACAACGACCTCACCTTGCTCGAGGCAGAGGTCGACCCCGGCAAGGGCGGGGAAGCGGCCGGCGAGAGCGACAGCGGCGCGGAATTGGACGACAGGGGCCATGGCCTTCCCCTCCATGGTAGGGGGGGTCGGTCCCAGGGTTCCAAGCGGGGTCGGCCCCCGGCCTCCTCAGCCCACCGCCCAGACCCAGGCGTAGCTGAAGGGCCAGTCACGGTAAGGCTCCCAGCCCGGTTTGTGCTGGACGAATGCGTCGTCCACCAGGGCTTCGTGCAGCTCGCGGGCGCCCAGTCCGGCGTCGGTCGCGGCGGCCACGTGCTCGGAGGGGAGGTGGACATGGGTCTCGATGGCGACCGGCCCGGTCCCGGGGACCTCGAAATGGGTCGGCATCCCCACCGACATCACGAAGAAGGGGTGGATCCCGACGAGCACGAACCACCCGGCCGCGCCGAGCAGTCGGCCGGCCTCGGCGTAGAGGCCGGCCAGCTCGGGCAGGTGCTCGTCGACCAGGACGCAGACGACGAGGTCATAGGCACCCCCCGGCAACCCGCTCTGCCGCACGTCGCCCTCGACGAGCCGGTCGTGCATCCCCCGGGCGCGGGCGCGCTCGAGCATGGCCGGCGTGATGTCGACCCCGTCGACCGGGAAGTCGCCGCGGGTGCGGAGCCAGGCGGCGGTGCGCCCCGACCCACACCCGAGATCGGCGGCGCGGGTCACCCGGTCCCAGGCGACCGAGCCGATGCGCTCCAAGAGCACGAGGTCCATGACGTCCTCGACGCTCTGCTCATAGGTCGGCGCCCACGCGTCGTAGCCCTCGCGCACCGTGACTGTCGGGTAGTGGCGGCGGTCGAACCGCGCGAAGTCGGGCCCCGCGGCCACCGCTCAGCGCATGTGCGCCAGCGCGTGAACGGGGTCGAGGGAGGTCCCGACGTCGCCGGCCAACTCGGCGCGGGTGAAGTCGCGCAGCGCGACCTCGTGGGCCACCAGGAGATCCGCCGCCTCCAGTTCCGAGGGGTCCAGCTCACCAATGCGCTGGTACAGCGGGATGAACTGATCCGTGACGGTCCCGATCGAGGCCATGAGGTCGCCCCAGGAGCGGTTCGCCGAGTCGATGGCCAGCGCCTCGGCCAGGCTCACCATCTCAGCGTCCGGCTCCGTGGAGACGCCGGCGCGGGTGAGCGCGGGCGCCACGGCCTCCTTGGTGCGGCGCTCCAGTTCGGCCAGTACCCGCATCTTGCGGACCATCGCCGCATCGTCGAGGCGGTCCGCGAGGCCCGAGAAGAAGGACTCGCCCAGCACCTCCCCCTGATACGCCTGCACCCAGAGCTTCTCGATCGCGTCGTTGGCCGAGAAGATCGGCGCAGGTCCGGTGTCGGTATCGGTGTCGGTGTCGCTCATGGCGGCGACGCTATCCCGGTTGAAAAGCCTGCGCACGGGCCGCGTCCGCTCGCACATCGGTAAGGTGCGTCGCACTCATGGCGACCGTGTTGATGCCGCTGCCGGCGTGTGACTTCGACCCGACCGAGGTGGCCGTGAGCTGGCGGATCCTGTCCGAAGCGGGCCACGACATCGTGTTCGCCACCCCTTCGGGACAATCCGGGGAAGCCGACGACCTCATGGTGACCGGGCGCGGCCTCGACCTCTGGGGCGCGGTACCGCTGCTGCGCAACGTGACGGTGGTTGGCCGCGTCCTGCGTGCCGATGCGGCGGCGCGGCAGCGCGTACTCGGCACTGCTCGGGGATGCGGCGTTCAGATCGCCGCTGCACTGGGGCGCGGCCCGCCGCAGCGACTACGACGCGCTCGTCCTGCCGGGAGGTCACCGCGCCCGCGGGATGCGGGACTACCTCGAGAGTCTCGAGGTGCGGCAAATGGCAGTGGATTCGTTCCGGGCCGGCAAGCCCGTCGGGGCGATCTGCCACGGCGTGCTCGTGGCAGCGCGTGCCGTCGAGCCCGCCACCGGGCGCTCGGTGCTCCACGGCCACCGCACCACGGCACTGACGTGGCAGCTGGAGCGCAGGGCGTGGGAGCTCGCGAGCCGGACGCGCTTCTGGGACCCGGACTACTACCGCACCTATGTGGAGGAGCCTGGGCAACCCGCCGGCTACATGTCGGTGCAGCAGGAGGTCACCCGCGCCCTGGCGGACCCGGGCGACTTCGTGGACGTCGAGCGCGGTGTCCCCGACTACCGGCGCAAGACGAGCGGACGGTCCCGTGACACCCCGACCGATTCCCGTCCCGCCTGGGTGGTGCGGGACGACGCGTATGTCTCCGCCCGCTGGCCGGGCGACGCCCACACGTTCGCCCGGACGTTCGCCGAGGTGCTCGCCGAGGAGGCGTCGGGTTGATCCCGCCCCGGCCCCATTTCATGTCGCGCATGTCCGACGACGAACGGGCGACGATGACGTCGCACTTCGCCCATTGGGGCGAGCTCCTGGCGCAGGGCAGGGTGGCGGCAGTGAGGCCGGTGAACGACCCCGCCGGCCCTTATGGGATCGGCATCGTGCTCGCGGAGGACATGGCCGACGCCGAGGACGTGCGCGACGCCGATCCGGCCATGCAGTCGCGGCACGGCTTCGTCACCGAGATCGCCCCGATGGTGGGACTCTTGACTTCGCCCGGTAGCGGGCTGGGACTCAGCGCCCGTCGAGCACGAGGTCGAACGCCTCCGGCGGCATCACCGTGTCGAAGTACAGGTCCTCGGCGGCGCCCCACCGGGCCTCCCACTCCGCCCGGCGGCGCGCACCTTCGCGCTGCAGGAGCCGTTCACGGCGGACTACGCGTGGGACCTGCAGCAGGGCACGCAGGCTCAACAGGTCGGCCAACTCGCGGCGCGCGCCGGAGGCGCCGTCGAGGATGACCACGTCGGAGGGCCCGCCCGTGACGTCCGCCGCCAGGCTCCCGTCGTCGGCATCCCAGTCGTAGGGGCGCCAGGTCGCCGCCGCGCCACGGAGCAACCGCTCTCGCGCGGCGCGTTGGCGGCGCCAGTCGATGACGAGGTCCATCTTGCGCCGCGCGCTCGATGACATCCCAGTACTCCTCCGTCCCGCCCCGGTGGAAGTCGTCACCGTCGATGACCAGACCGCCCGTGTGGGCGCCGACGGCGGCGGCCAGGGTGGACCTCCCGGCGCCCGAGCGCCCGTCCAGCGCGACGATGACCGGTCCCGCGCGCGCCAGGGCCTCGATCCGGTGGGCCATCACCTCCGCTGCCCCCGCGGCGTCGCGCACGGTGGGTCCGTCGTCCACGGCCCGTGCCCTCAGCTCTTGGAGAGCCGGCCGAGGCCAATGTCGTCGAGCAGGTTCGAGAGCTGGGTCGACACCCAGCTCACGTTGTCCGTGAGCAGCAGCACGCCGAAGACGACGAGGATGATGCCCGCCACGAGCTCTATGGCCCACAGCCAGTGCCGCGCCCGGGCGAGGGTGGCGGTGAGCCGACCGAAGGCCAGCCCCACGAGCACGAAGGGTACCGCCAGCCCCAGGGAGTAGGCGAAGAGGAGGAGGACGCCACCGGGCAGTGTCCCGTTGCGCGCCGCCAGGCTCAAGACGACGCCGAGAACCGGGCCGATGCACGGTGTCCAGGCGAAGGCGAACGCCATGCCCATCAAAGGGGCGGCCCACACGCCGAGCTTCGACGGCCGCACGTCGAAGCGGTGCTCGCCGGTGACCCGCGAGACCACGCCGAGGGTGCCTGTGCCCGCGTGGGCCCACACGCTCGAGGGCAGCGCGCCCAGCAGCATGACGGCACCGAGCAGGATGATCACCGCACCGCTCACGTGGGTGAGCGTGATCTCGTGAGCGTCGAGCAGGCGCCCGATGCTCGAGGCCGCCGCGCCGAGCGCGACGAAGACCAAGGTGAAGCCCGCCACGAACAGGCCGATGCCGCGCAGGACGGGACGGAGCGCGGTCGACGGTGTGGTCCCGTCGCCGCCGGCCTCCAGCTCCGCCGCAGAGAGGCCCGACACCATGGAGACGTAGCCCGGGACGAGCGGAAGCACGCAGGGGGAGACGAAGGAGAGAATCCCTGCCCCGAAGGCAACGAGGGCGCCGGCCGGATCGGCCGAGATCGCGGCTGGTATGGCAGGTGACAGGAGCGCGGCGGCCCCCCGTTTACCTGAGGCTCTTGCGGATCAGGTCCATATCGGCCTCCACCATCATGGCGACGAGGCCGGCGAAGTCGACCTCGGGCTGCCAGCCGAGGACCTGGTGCGCCTTGGCGGGATCGCCGACCAGTAGGTCCACCTCCGCCGGTCGCAGGAACCGCTCGTCCATGACGACGTGCTGCTCCCAGTCGAGCCCCGCCGCACCGAAGGCCAGGCGGCACAGCTCGCGCACCTCGTGGGTCTGCCCCGTCGAGACGACGAAGTCGCCGGGCACGTCCTGCTGGAGCATCAGCCACATGGCCCGGACGTAGTCGGCGGCGTAGCCCCAGTCCCGCTGGGCGTCGAGGTTCCCCAGCGCCAGCTTGTCGTCGAGCCCGTGCGCGATGCGGGCCACTCCGTGGGTGACCTTGCGGGTGACGAATTCCAGACCGCGGCGGGGGGACTCGTGGTTGAAGAGGATGCCGGAGGAGGCGTGCAGGCCGTAGCTCTCGCGGTAGTTGACCGTGATCCAGTGCCCGTAGACCTTGGCCACCCCATAGGGGCTGCGCGGGTGGAGGGGGGTCGACTCCCGCTGGGGGACCTCCTGGACCTTGCCGAACATCTCCGACGAGCTGGCCTGGTAGAAGCGGATCTCCGGGTCGACCAGGCGGATGGCGTCGAGGATGCGGGTGACGCCCAGGGCCGTGGTCTCGCCGGTGAGCACGGGCTGGCTGAAGCTGGTTTGGACGAACGACTGGGCGGCCAGGTTGTAGACCTCGTTCGGCCGGTGGTCGCGCAGGATGTTGATGAGGGACACCTCGTCGAGGAGGTCGCCGGCGACGAGTTCGATCTGGTCCTGGATGTGAGCGATGCGCTCGAAGTTCAGGGTGCTCGAGCGCCGCACCATGCCGATCACCGTGTAGCCCTGCGACAGCAGGAATTCAGCCAGATACGACCCGTCCTGGCCGGTGACGCCCGTGATCAGTGCACGCTTCGCCATCGGGGCAACGCTAGTCGACCTGCGAAACAGCCACTCCAGCGCGCGTACAGTGCCGTCGTGGCGACGGCGTGCTTGGTCTCGTTCCGGTTGGGCGGCGGCGACGGGGTCTCCGTCGAGGCGGCGAAATGGGCTATTGCGCTGGGCACCCTGGGCTGGGACGTCCGCACCGTCGCCGGCTCCGGCCCCGTCGACACGCTGCTACCTGGGTTGGCCATCGACGCGCCAGAACCCCCCACTCGGGCCGAGGTGCGGGACGCGCTCGCCGTGGCCGATCTCATCATCGTCGAGAACCTCTGCTCGCTGCCCCTCAACCCGCCGGCGGCGGCCCTGGTCGCGTCGGTGTGCGCCGGCCGCCCCGCGCTGCTGCACCACCACGACCTCCCGTGGCAGCGCCCGCGCCTGGCCCACCTGCCGCCTCCGCCCGACGACCCGGTATGGGCGCACGTCACGATCAACGAGCTCAGCCGCACGGAGCTGGCGGCCCACGGGATGCGCGCCACGACGATCTACAACGCGTTCGACCCGGATCCGGCCCCCGGCGACCGGGCGCAGACCCGTGCGGCCATGGGTGCGGGCAGCCGGACCCCGCTGCTGCTGCAACCGACTCGGGCGCTCGCCCGCAAGAACATCGCGGGGGCCATCGCGGTGGCGGAAGCCGTCGGCGGCACCTACTGGCTCCTCGGCCCGGCCGAAGACGGCTACGGGCCCGAGCTCGATCGACTCGTCGGGCGGGCCGGCTGCCGGGTCGCTCTCGGCCAGCCGGAGGGCGGCTGCTCCATCGCTGACGCGTACGCCGCGTGCGACGCCGTCCTGTTGCCGTCGTTCTGGGAGGGGTTCGGCAACCCCTCGGTGGAGTCGGCGACCCATCGCCGGCCGCTGGCGGTGGGCACGTACCCGGTGGCGGTGGAGCTGGCGGCCTTCGGCTTCCACTGGTTCGACGCCGCGGACCCGGCGCCGCTGGCGGAGTGGCTGCGGGCGCCGGACGAGCGGCTGCTGGTGCACAACCAACGGGTCGCTGCCGAGCACTTCAACCTCGCCGACCTCCCTCGACGCCTGTCCCGGGTTCTGCGACAGGTCCCTGGCCTGCCCGACTCCCGTATGACCGTTCGGTAACGTGAGCGGCGTGCCAGGTGCGATGCAGGCCGCCTCGCGGCGGCTCACGGCGGGACAGCGGCGCCAACAGCTCTTCAGGGTGGCGCTCGAGCTGTTCGCACAGCGCGGCTACCGGGCCACGACGATGGACGACATCGCCGAGGCGGCCGGCGTCACCAAACCGCTCCTCTACCAGCACTTCTCCTCCAAGCGGGCCCTGTACCTCGAGCTGGTCGACTCCATCGCCCAGGACCTGCTGACGGCCATCCGGCGGGCCGTCATGCGGGCCGAGGGTCCGCGCCAGCAGGTCGAGCTGGGCTTCGCCGCCTACTTCGGGCTCGTCGTCCGCCACGAAGCCGAGTTCCGCCTGCTCTACGGAAGGGACCACGCGGACGACAAGGAGCTGGGCCGGGCGCTGCGCACCGTGGAGGACGCGATCGCCGAGGCGATCGATCCGCTCATCGATGCCGGCCTCGACGACGATCACCGGCGCCTGCTGGCCTACGGGATCGTCGGGATGGCCGAAGGGGCGAGCCGGCGCTTCATGGCGCAACGCCCCGACTCCGACGCCGAGCTCGACGAGGAGGCGCAGAAACTGGCCCGGCGCATGGCCCATCTGGCGTGGGCCGGGCTGCGGTCGTTGCACGCCGATTGACCGCGAGCCGGCCGACCTACAGCAGCGTGACCAGAGTCCGGCACATCCACCACAGCTCGTCGACGCAGGCCTCGTAGACGTCCGCCTCGTGCCCGGCCGGGTCGAGCACGTCCTCGCTGTCCGACACCCCCACGTCCGCGAGGCCGAGGGCCGTCACCCGCTCGCCCAGGCCGGGCGGCGGTGGGGGCAGGTCGCGGCACAGGCGGCGGATGGTGGCGGTCTTGCCGGCTGCGTCGGGGAACCGGCGCCGGACGAAGCGCACGTGGTCGGCCTCCATGACGACCACCAGCTCGGCGTGCACCAGATCGACCCCGTGGACCTGGCGGCTTCGGTGCCGTCGGAAGTCAGCGCCCGCGAGCTCGGGGAGGCGCGACAACGCGGCGCGGGTCCGCATCCCCATCGGCTGACCGTCAATGGTGTGGGTGCCCGCCGTCACGATGTGCAGCGGATCTCCGGGACGACCGTCACGCAGGTAGTCGAGCATGAAGCCCGCCATGACCGATCGGGCCGCGTTGCCGGTGCAGAGAACCAGGATGTCCGTCATCCGGCGGCGAGCAACAGCGCGGGAGCGTCGACATCGAGCGCGTGCTGCGCGTGACGGGTCGTGCTCGTCAAGAACATGAGGTCGCCGCGTTCGGTCCGCTGCACGACCATGGCCGCGACGATGGCCATCAGGACGCCGCCGAAGGTGTCTCTCCGCACGTCGGCGCGCAACTGCTCCAAGGTGTAGTCACGCACTCCGCGCCGGCGGAGGGCGTCGTGGTAGTGGGCCAGGAGGTCTCCCTCGTGGGACCGGCGGTCCTCGGCGCTCAGGCAGCCACCGATGAAATACGCCACGTCGTAGGACGCTCCCGTCCATGCGACCGTCTGCCAGTCGACGACGACCGGCCGCGGGTTGCCCGGTTGGAACAGGAGGTTGTCGAGGCGGAAGTCGCCGTGGCTCGCCGTGCGGGGGCCGGTGCGGAGGTGCAGATAGGCGGGCAGGTGCTCGGCGAAGAGACGGCAGACCTCTTGGTGATCGGGCGCCAGGGTGTCCTCGTAGCGCTCGAGGAATCCCGGCAGCAGCGAGGACACGAGCACGCAGAGGAGTCCGTCCGACTCCGGGGTGGCGCGGTTCAGCCACTCGAGGGCGGCCAGGTCGGGCGCCTCCCAGCACGGCGCGTGCAGGCCGGCCATCTCCTCGAGGACGGTGGCGGCCACGTCCGGACTGCACGCGGCAATCTGGTCTCCCTGCGCGGCGCCGACGATGTCCTCCAGCAGCAGGGTGAACCACCCCGTCTCGGGCTCCACCTCGGCCACGTAGGTCGCCGGGACCCGCGCGCCGACACGCGCCGCGACCTCGCGGTAGAAGCGGATCTCGATTTCGTACGCCCGCAGCGCCAGCCCGGTGGCGCGGCTCTGCTCGTCGGCCGAAGCGAATTTGCCGACCACGCTGGCCGGGCCGGCCCGGGGTGTGTCGAACGTGAGCGAGAAGCGAGTCGTGTCGGCCATCTGACCCGTGCCGACCGGCTCGGTCTCCAAGGAGACCACGCAGGCGCCGTCCGCCAGTGCGCCCGCGCCACGGAGCGCGCTGGTCAGCCACTCCGGTGTGACGTCCGCGGCGTAGCGGAGGAGTTCGGGCGGGCTCATGGCAGGCCGAGACTATTGGTTCGCAGTGGGCGAGCCGGAATAGCCATCGTCGAGCGCCCGTTGTGCCCCGTACGGTCGCCAGGGCCGTCACCACCGCGTACGGGGGCCCCGAGGTGCTCGCCGTCGTCGACGAGGACATCGGAGGGCCAGGCCCAAGCGAGGTGACCGTCGACCCGGGCGGCCGCCACGAACCCGATCGACTACAAGCTCTACAGCGGCGCGATGGGCCGCGATCCTGGCGCACTGCCCATGCCGCTGGGCTACGAGGCGTCGGGCACCGTTCTCGAGATCGGATCAGGTGTCCAGGGCCCCGTGGGCGCCGGCCAGGGAAAGAAGTGCGCGCGTCGCGACCGATGCTGCGGTCCAGTTGGATGTTGTCCGGGTCGCGGAACACGATGACGGTCCCGATCGGGGTCTCGGCGATCGGGGAATGGACCACGCCCATCTCCTGCAGCCTCCCCTCCCAGGCCTGGAGCTCCGCCAGGGAGCTCACGCCGAATGCGAAGTGATCGAGGCCGGTGCGCAGCTCGTCGAACGTACGCTCTTCATGGCCGAGGTACTGGCGGACGCCCAGCATGCTCCGCTGATGCTCCGCTACAGCTGAAGATGACGAACCCCGGAAACAGTGGCTCCGCCGCCAAGCCTTGGGGATGCGCGACAGAAGACGCGACAGAAGTGATTCCCGTACCGTCGGGCCCGGGAGAATCCCAGAGCCCCTGGCAAAAGCTCAGTCGGTAAAGGTCCTGGCCAGCTAATTGATGTGGATGCCCGAGATGGCCCGGCTGATGACGAGCCGCTGGACCTCGGAGGTCCCCTCGAAGATGGTGTAGATCTTCGAGTCGCGGTGCCACTGCTCGACCGGATTCTCGCGGACGTAGCCGTATCCGCCGAGGATCTGGATAGCCTGCTCGGTCACCCACACCGCGTTCTCTCCGGCATAGAGCTTGGACATGGAGCCCTCACCGTTCTCGAACTTCTTGCCGGTGCTCGCCATGTTGGCCGCCCGGTGCACGAGCAGGCGGGCGGCGTCGGTGTGCATCTTCATGTCGGCCAGCTTGAAGGCGATCGCCTGGTTCTCGATGATGGCCCGGTCGAATTGCTTGCGCTCCTTGGCGTAGTCGAGCGCGTACTCGTAGGCGGCGCGGGCGATGCCGACCGCCTGGGCGCCGACGATCGGGCGCGAGGCCTCGAACGTCGCCATGGCGGCCTGGGTCGAGGTCTTCTTGCCCTCCTTGGCCCGGGCCAGGCGCTCGTCGAGCTTCTCCTTCCCACCGAGGAGGCAACGGCCCGGGACGCGGCAGTCGTCGAGGACGACCTCGGCGGTGTGCGAGGCCCGGATGCCCATCTTCTTGAACTTCTGGCCCTGGGAGATCCCCGGCGTGCCTTCGGGCACCACGAAGCTGGCCTGGCCCCGGCTGCGCAGCGAGGGGTCGACCGACAGCACCAACACGTGCGTATTGGCGATTCCGCCGTTGGTGATCCAGGTCTTGGTGCCGTTGAGCACCCATTCGTCCTTGGCCTCGTCGTAGACGGCGCGTGACTTGAGGGAGGAGACGTCGGAGCCGGCATCGGGCTCCGACACGCCGAAGGCGGCCAGCTTGACGTCGTCGGCGGTGCCGAAGCACTGGGGGATCCACTCGCCTATCTGCTCGGGCGTGCCGTTGGCGAAGATGCCCGCCACGGCGAGCGTGGAACCGAAGATGGCGAGTGCGATGCCCGCGTCGCCCCAACTCATCTCCTCGTTGACGAGGCACATGAGCAGGCCGGTCGGGTCAGAGAAGCACTGGGCGATGAAGTCGAAGGAGTACAGCCCGTTCCGGGCGGCCTCCTCGATGATCGGCCACGGCGTCTCCTCCCGCTCGTCCCACTCACGGCCGGCGGGACGGACGACGTTCTCGGCGAACTCGTGGACCCATTTCTGGATCTGCAGCTGATCTTCGTTCAGCTCGAGCGAGTAGTCGGACATTGAGCGCCTCCTTGCGTGACCCCGGTCACGGCCGGGAGCCTCTCTGCGTTCGATGGAACCAGCCTCGGAGCGAGTGCGCCGCACGGCCCGCCGCCCCAACCGTTCCCTGGTTACTACACAGTAACCTACGGGCCGGTAACTAGTCCACCACCTCAGTGGATCGTGCCGTTGGCCAGGGATTGCAGACGATCAGCGGCGGATGGCGGTGCCCGAGGGGGTGTCCTCCACCGTCCAGCCCCGGGCCACCAGCTCGTCGCGCAGGGCGTCGGCCCGGGCGAAGTCCCTGGCGCGGCGGGCTTCATCGCGTTCGGCCACCAGCTGCGCCGACTCCTCGTCGACCTCGATGTCCGCCGCGCGCAGCGACAGCCCGAGCGCGGCGGCGAGCACCGCCGCCGTGTGAGCCAGGCGACCGCCCTCGTCCTCGTCGCCGGCGTCGGCGGCGGAGTGCGCCGCCGTGACGAGCTCGAAGATGCCGGCCAGTGCGCCGGGCGTGTCGAGGTCGTCGTCCATGTGCACCCGGAACGCGGCCGATGCACCGGGGTCGATGCCCGTGGCGGGCGGCGTTCCCTCGACTACGTAGCCGTCCTCCGTCTGGGTGAGGAGCTCAGCCACGTCGAAGCGCCGGGCCAGCCCGTCCAGCCGACCCAGCGCCTTCTCGGCATCGGCCAGCGTCTCGGGTGTCACCTCAATGGGCGAGCGGTAGTGGGCCCGCAGGACGAGGAGCCGGTAGGCGCGGGCGTCGCAGCGGGACAGGAGGTCCGGCAGCGTGGTGAAGTTGCCGAGGGACTTCGACATCTTCGTGCCCTCGACCTCCACCCAGCCGTTGTGCATCCAGTGCCGTGCGAAGACCTTGCCGTCGGCGACCGCCTGCGCCCGCTCGTTCTCGTGATGCGGGAACTTCAGATCCTGACCACCGCCGTGGAGGTCGAACCCCTCGCCCAGCAGGTCAAGCGACATCACCACGCACTCCGTGTGCCACCCGGGCCGGCCCCGCCCCCACGGTGAGTCCCAGCTGGGCTCACCCTCCTTCGCCTTCTTCCACAGGGCGAAGTCGAGCGGCGAGCGCTTGTCCTCGTTGGCCTCGACCCGTGCCCCGACCTGCAACGACTCCAGCGACTGCTGCGCCAGGAGACCGTACCCGTCGACCCGGGACACCTCCAGGTAGACGCCATCGGGCGTCTCGTACGCCATCCCCCTGGTGATCAGGTCGCCCACCAGCGCCACCATGGGCGCGATGTACTGCGTGGCGTGGGGGACGTCCTGCGGCCGTAGGTCACCCAGCGCGTCCATGGACTCCCACCAGCGGGCCTCGAACTCGGCCGCGACGTCGGGCTCGGTGCGGCCCAGGGCAGCGGCCCGCTTGATGATGTTGTCGTCGACATCGGTGACGTTGGCCACGTGGTGCACCTTCAGCCCGCTGAAGCTCAGGTAGCGCCGCAGGATGTCAAAGGTCAGGTTGGCCCGCCCGTGCCCGATGTGCGGCATGTCGTAGACGGTCGGGCCGCAGACGTACATCGACACCTCGCCCTCGTTGCGGTGCTCGAGGGGGCGGACCGTGCCCGTGGCGGTGTCGTGAAGGCGCAGCACCCGGGTACGGTAACCCGATCATGTCGACGCCTACGACCGGAGCGCCCCGCGTCCCCGACAAGCCGACCCTCGACGGCCTGGAGGAGCGCTGGGCCGCCACCTGGGAGGGGGCGGGCACGTACCGCTTCGACGACGATGCCACCCGGTCCGAGGTCTTCTCCATCGACACCCCCCCGCCGACCGTGTCGGGCTCGCTCCACATGGGATCGGTCTTCGGCTATGTGCAGACCGACGCCATCGCCCGCTACAGACGAATGCGGGGCTGGAAGCTCTTCTACCCCATGGGCTGGGACGACAACGGGCTGCCCACGGAGCGTCGGGTCCAGACGTACTTCGGCGTCCGGTGTGACCCGTCACTCCCCTACGACGCCGACTTCAGGCTGCCCGAGGAGCCCGGCAAGGACGACATCCCGGTCAGCCGACCGAACTTCATCGCGCTGTGCCACGAGCTCACCGCCGAGGACGAGCAGGCCTTCGAGGAACTGTGGCGGCGCGTCGGGCTGTCCGTCGACTGGGGGCGCGGCTACGCCACCATCGACGACCGCAGCCGGCGTGCCAGCCAGCGCATGTTCCTGCGCAACCTCGCCCGTGGCGAGGCCTACTCCTCGGAGGCGCCCACGTTGTGGGACGTCGACTACCAGACGGCGGTGGCGCAGGCCGAGATGGAGGACCGCGAGCAGCCCGGCGCGTACCATCGGGTCCGCTTCGACGACATAGAGATCGAGACGACGCGGCCCGAGCTGATCGCCGCCTGCGTGGCGCTGGTCGCGCACCCCGACGACGAGCGTTACGCGGCGCGATTCGGCACCATGGTGCACACCCCGCTCTTCAAGGTCGAGGTGCCGGTCCTCGCCCACCACCTGGCCGAGCCGGACAAGGGCTCGGGGATCGCCATGATCTGCACGTTCGGCGACGTGACCGACGTCGTGTGGTGGCGCGAGCTCGACCTTGGGACCCGCAGCATCGTGACCAGGTCGGGACGGATAACCGAGTCCCCCCCGACCGGCGTGCCCGACGGCGAGGCGTGGCAGGCCATCGCGGGGCGGACCGTGAAGCAGGCCCAGCGCGCCATGGTCGAGATGCTCGCCGCGTCGGGGGACCTGGTGGGCGACCCCCGGCCCATCACCCACCCCGTCAAGTTCTACGAGCGGGGCGACCGGCCGCTCGAGATCGTCACGAGCCGGCAGTGGTTCATCCGCAACGGCGGCCACGACGAGCAGCTGCGGCGCGAGCAACTGGAGCGGGCCGCGCAGCTCGACTGGCACCCGCCGTACATGAAGGTGCGCTACGACGACTGGGTCAACGGCCTCAACGGTGACTGGCTGGTCAGCCGCCAGCGCTTCTTCGGCGTCCCCCTCCCGGTCTGGTACCCCCTCGGCGCCGACGGCGAGCCGGACTACGGAGAGCCGATCGTGCCCGACGAGGCGACCCTGCCCGTCGACCCGACGACCGACGTGCCGCCCGGCTACGAGCCTGGACAGCGCGGCGTGCCCGGCGGCTTCGCGGGCGATCCCGACGTCATGGACACATGGGCCACCTCCTCGGTGACCCCCCAGATCGCCTGCGGGTGGGAGGACGACCCGGCGCTGTTCGCGGCCACCTTCCCCATGGACCTGCGCCCGCAGGGGCCCGAGATCATCCGCACCTGGCTCTTCGCGACACTGCTGCGCTCGCACCTGGAGCACCACACGCTGCCGTGGAATCACGCCACCATCAACGGTTGGATCCTCGACCCGGACCGCAAGAAGATGTCCAAGTCGAAGGGCAACGTCGTTACGCCCATGGCGATGCTCGAGGAGTTCGGTTCCGACGCGGTGCGGTACTGGGCCTGCAACGGGCGGCCCGGGACCGACACCGCGCTCGACACCGGCGTCATGAAGATCGGTCGCCGCCTGGCGATCAAGGTCCTCAACGCGTCGAAGTTCGCACTGGGCCGCCTCGGCGACGGGCCGGTGCCGGGCACCGACGCCGTGCGCGAGCCGCTCGATGCCGCCCTGCTGGCGCAGCTGGCCGCACTGGTCGAGGCCGCCACGGGCGCGCACGAGGGCTTCGACTACGCGCGCGCCCTCGAGGCAACCGAGGCGTTCTTCTGGTCCTTCTGCGACGACTACGTCGAGCTGGTCAAGACACGGGCCTACGGCGAGGGCGACCCCACCGGAACGGACTCGGCCCGGGCGACGCTGGCCGTCGCCCTCTCGGTACTGCACCGACTCTTCGCGCCGTTCCTACCCTTCGTCACCGAGGAGGTCTGGAGCTGGTGGCAGGAGGGGTCGGTGCACGTCGCGCCGTGGCCCGACACTGCCGAGCTGGGGACGCACGCCGGGGGTGACACGACCGTGCTGTCGGTGGCAGCCGAGGTGCTGGCCGCGGTGCGACGCGAGAAGACCACGCACAAGCGCTCCATGCGGGCGCGGGTGGCGCGCCTCACCGTGACCGCGCCGGCGGCGACACTGGCCGCGGTGGAGGCCGCCCGGGGCGACATCGTGGACGCCGGGGGGGTGGACGAGCTGGCGGTCGCCAAGGGTGACACCCTCTCGGTTGAGGTGGAGCTCGCAGAGGCCTGACCCGGAGGGTCAGAGGTAGGCGGACACCGCCGCATCGGCCATCTCCTGGGGCGTGCCCTCGTGGGCGATGCACCCGTGCAGCATGATCGCCGCCCGGTCGGCCATGCCGAGGGCCGTCGCCGCGAACTGCTCGACCACGACGACGGTCACGCCGCCGGCGGCGATGGCGCCCACCAGCTCGTAGAGGCGCGCCACGATGATGGGCGCCAGGCCCATGGAGATCTCGTCGAGGAGGAGGACCTTGGTCTCACCGGCCAGCGCACGGGAAATCGCGAGCATCTGCTGCTCGCCCCCGGAGAGCGTGCCGGCGAGTTGGTTGCGGCGCTCCTTGAGGCGGGGGAACTGCTCGTAGGAGCGCAACTCGACCTCCGCCGCGCTGATGCCGCCACGGTAGGTCCACATGCGCAGGTTGTCGCGCACCGTGAGATTGGGGAACACCCCGCGCCCCTCGGGGATGGCGATCACGCCGGCGCGTGCCAAGGCCTCGGGCGTCTGCCGCGGCGCCCCCAGGCCGTCGATGGTGACGGTGCCGGCGGTCGGGTGCAGGCGGCCACCGACGACCTTGAGCAGTGTGCTCTTCCCAGCGCCGTTGGGCCCGAGGAGAGCGAAGACGGTGCCGCCGGGAACGGTCAGGTCCACGCCGTGGAGCACCTCGATGCGCCCGTAGGCGGCGTGCACGCCGTCGATCGTGAGGCCCGCGGTCATGTGCTCGGGGCCTCCCCTCCTGCACCCGCGCCGCCCTTTTCGGGCGCGTAGCCGAGGTAGGCCTCCTGCACCATCGGGTCGCGCCGAACGTCGTCGGGGGTACCCGTCGCGATGACCCGGCCGAAGTCGAGCACGTGGACGGTGCCGCACACCCGCAGCACGAGGTTGGTGTCGTGCTCCACCAGGACGACGGCCCGGCCCTCGGCGGCGAGCGAGGTCAGCAGCCGGCCCAACGCGTCGGCCTCGCGCTCGTCGAGCCCCGAGCAGGGCTCGTCGAGGAGAAGGACCCTCGGGTCCGTCGACAGGGCCCGGGCCAGCTCGACGAGGCGAGCCGACCCGGTCGGGAGGGACGACACCGGTACGGAGGCCTCGTCTCCGACGCCGACGCGCTCGAGGAGGCCGACGGCGGTCGACGCCACCGCCCGGCCGGAGGCCTCGAGGCCGACGCGTACGTTGTCCGCCGCGCTGAGCGTCGAGAACAGCTCGAGGCGCTGGAACGTCCGGGCGAGGCCGAGACGGGCCCGGAGGTGTGTGCGTTTGTGGGTGACGTCCGTGCCACCCAGGTGCACCGAGCCGCGGTCGGGATGCTGCAGGCCGGTGATGACGTTGAACAGCGTGGTCTTGCCCGCCCCGTTGGGGCCGATGAGGCCGGTCACGACCCCCGCCTCGGCCCGCAGCGTCACGTCGGACAGCGCGGCGACGCCGCCGAAGTGGACGCTCACGTGGTCGACCTCGAGGGCCGGCGCGGCGCCCGTGACGACTGGCCGGGACTCATGCTCAGGCGGCACGCGCCACCTCGTGGTCCAGGACGACCGCGCCCGCGCCGGGCTCCTCGCCGCCGAAGGGCAGGCGCACCCGGCTCGTCAACCACTCCATGCCGAGGATCCCGTCGGGGTGTCGGGCGAGCAGCACGATCCCGATGCCGGCCACCAGGCCTGTGAGGTCGGCCAGCGACGTGGGCAGGTGCGTCTGGAGCACCGGGAGCGCCGCCGCCGTCAGGCCCCCGAGCAACGCCCCCGTCACGGTCCGGATACCCCAGATGGCGACGAAGAGGAGCAGGGTCAGGCTGGCGAAGACCTGGACGTCGTTGGCGCCGATGCCGCCCTGCTGGCCTGCGTAGAAGACCCCGCCGAGGCCGGCCATGGCGGCCGAGAGGGTGAACACGACCATTTTGGTGCGCACCGAGCTCAGGCCGACGGTGGCGAAGGCCGCCGGCGAGTCGCTCATGGCCACCAGGCGGCGGCCGAGGGTGCTGCGCCGCACCAGGCCGACGAGCACGGCGCACAGCGCGGCCGCCACCGCCACCTCAATGAGCTCGGCCCGGTCGCTGACGGTGTGCATGAACGGGAGCCGCAACCGACCCACGCCGATGGAGGTCCCGTCGGAGATGACGCTCGAATTGTCGAAGAAGGCGGAGTACATCACCTCGCCGAAGGCGAAGGTAGCCAGCGCGAGGTACAGGCCGCGCAAGCGGAGCGCCGGCAACGCCACCAACGCGCCGACGGCACCCGACACGACCACGGCGAGGAGCAGGCCCCACCACGAGTCGCCCCCGAGCGTCTTGCCCATGGTGAAGGCGCCGATGCCCATGAACGTCAGCTGGCACAGCGAGACCTGGCCGGCGTAGCCGACGAGGAGCACCAGGGAGAGCCCGACGATGCCGAAAGCCAAGCCCTGGGAGAGCGTGGCGAGCGCCGTCGCCCCCACCATCGCGGCCAGGACGACGAAGCCGGCCACGAGGAGCACGGCACCGGCGACGGACTGACGCGCCGTCACCACTTTGGGCGAGGGCCGCACGGCCAGCCGGCCCGCCGGGGCGAGCCGCGCCGCCGGGATCACGAGCAGCGCGACGAAGAGGAAGAGCACGGGGACGACCTCGGTCAGCACCGAGGCCAGACCCGGGTTGATGTGCCCGGGCAGGTAGCCGACGCAGTACTGGGTGATGAGCCCGAGCGCGAGGGCGCCGACGAATGTCATGGGCAGGTTGCGCAACCGGCCCACCACCGCGGCGGCGAAGCCGTTGAGCGCGAGGAGGGTCAGCTGGGTCGACGTCAGCCCCGTCTGCCCGACGAGCGGCGCAATGAGCACTCCGGCCAGCGCGGCCAGCATGAAGCCGAGGGCCCAGCCCATCTGCGACAGGCGGTAAGGCTTGGCGCCGGCCATGGCGACCAGCTCGGGATCGTCGACCACGGCCCGCATGGCCACGCCGAGGCGGAGGCGGCGTAGGAACACGCCGAGCAGCACAGCGACCACGGCAGCCACCACCACGATCATGAGCTGCTGGTCCTGGATCGTCACCCCGTTGGCACCGAAGAGGTGCACCGACGCCACCGTGCCGTCGGCCGCCGTGAAGTAGGCGGGCACCGAGCGGATGACCTCGGGGCTGCTCCAGAAGATGGTGGCAATGCCGAGCAGGATCACCAGCAGGCCGAGGGTCACCATGAGCGACCGCTCCACCGTCGCGCCATGGATGCGGCGCATCAGCACGAACTCGACCGCGATGGCGAGCAGCGGCGCCTCGACGAAGACGACGAAGGCAATGGCGAGGAGGAAGGGCCAGTGCCAGTCCTGCCAGAGCTGCCAGTAGGAGAAGGCCGCCACCATCCCCACGGCGCCCTGAGCGAAGTTGAAGACGCCCGTCGTGTTGTAGGTCACCACCAGGCCGGTGGCGAGGATGCCGTAGACGGCACCCGAGACGATCCCGAGAACCGTGAAGGAGAGGAAGACACTCACGCCTTCACCCCGTGCCCACCCCCGAGCTCCCCGACCGTGACGCGGGCCTTAGCCCGAGACCCCGGACGCGTCGTACAACTTGGCGTTGCAGTCGAACCCGCCGCCCTTCGGCAGCTCGCGGACGAAGTTGCCGTTCTTGATGCCGGCCATGAGGAAGCAGGGCGACACCGTCTTGGCGGCGGGGTCCGAGCCGCCCGTGAGCCCGTTCGCCGTGAAGCTCGTGATCTTCTTGAGCTGCGCCATCACGGCGCCCCGGGTGGGGTGCGGTCCCGCCGCCTTGAGCGCCTGCACGAACATCTCGGCCGAGGCCCATCCGAAGAGCGTGTAGAGGTCGGGGACCCACGAGGGGTTGACCTTCTTCACGTAGGTGTCGAACTGCTTCACCGCCGGCACGCTCTTGGCGTCCTGGCCGAGGTAGAGGGCGTAGACCTGGCCGATCTGGATCCCGTCGGTCACCGCCGGGCCCCCGGCGTGGGAGATGAACTGGTCGGCGTAGGCCGACCCCGTGGAGAAGATGAGGCCCGGGTGCCAGTTCTGGGTGGCCGCGTTCTGCACGAAGATGGCCGCATCCTGCCAATCGATCCCGCCCAGGTCGACGGCGTTCACGCCGGCGTTCTTCATGTTGATGACATCGGTGGTGAAGTCGGACTGCAGGGGGTTGATGTCGTCGACGTAGGCGATCTTGTACCCCTCGGACTTCATGCTGGCGAACTCCTGGGCCATCTGGGTCTCGGCCGATGCCACGTCCGAGACGATGGCTCCGACCGTCGTGTCCTTGGGATAGTGCTTCTTGTAGTACTCGACGGTTCCGAGCGATCCCTGGCCCGACAGCGGCTGGGCGCTGAAGTCGTTGGGCAGCGCGTTCGTGCCGGGGTCGAGCGTCACCGAGACGTCGGGCACGGCGGTGTCGCTGGCCAGGGCCGAGCAGCCGTAGCCGTCGAAGAGCGAGAAGCTGCCCACCAGGGCGAAGTCGCTCGCGATCGCCCCCCGGGTCTGGGTCAGGTTCTGCTGGCCGCTGAACGCGTCGTCCCTGGAGTCGACCAGCAGCTTGCGGCCGTCGACGCCGCCCTCGGAGTTGATCATGTCGAAGTAGGCCTTCACCCCGGTCGGCGCACCCTCGAACAGCCCGGGCACCGGGCCCGAGATGATGGACACGTTGCCCACGGTGACCGACGTCGGCGTGATGCCGGTCGTCGAGGCGTCCTGGGCGGGGGTGGGCGCCAGGGCCGGGGTGCAGGTGCCCGCCGGCGTCGACTCGGCACCCGCGGGGGCCGGGGCGACCAGCGCACCGCCCCCGACGGCAACCGTGCCGGCCAGCAACGACCCGCCCAGCAGGCCCCGCACGGCCCGGCCGGCGTGGCCGCGGCAGCCGCCACGCTCGCGCGGGACCGGCTCGGACGTGTGCGTGCTCCCCACTGCCACCCCTTCTCGTGCTCCCTCGTCCTCCCCCGGGGCGAGGCCCGGAGGGGCACTAGGTCATGGACCGGTTTCTGACTCTATGTCAGAAAAATTTCGCACTTCAGTCGGTCCGGGCTGCCCACCCGAGGTTGCAGCGGCACGGGCCCCCTCCAGGAAGTCGGCCACGGCGGAGGTGGTGGCCTGGCAGCGGAGGGAGGCCAAGACGTCGAAGGCATGCTGGGCCAGCGGCAGTTCGGCGTAGGCCACCGGCTGGCGCGACACGGCCCGCAGGCGCTCCACGAAGGTGCGCGCCGTCTCCACGGGCACCAGCGTGTCGTTGGCGCCGTGGAGGACGAAGAACGGGGGGGCGTCGGGACGGACCCGGAAGGTGGGGGACGCGGCGCGGAAGAGCTCGGGGTGCTCGGATTCCCGGGTCTTCATGACCGTCTTCTCGAGCATCTCGAGCAGGCCCGGTCCGTAGCGGGCCGATCCTTCGGGCGAGCCGGTCATGTCCATGACGCCGTAGAAGGGGACACAGGCGTCAACCGACGTGTCGGCCGTCTCGAATCCCGGCTGGAAGGCGGCGTCTCCCTCGCTGAGCGCCAGCAAGGCACAGAGGTGGCCGCCGGCCGATCCCCCGCTGACCGCGACGAACGAGGGGTCGCCCCCGTAGTCCGCGATGTGCTCCTTGACCCACGCCACCGCCCGCTTGACGTCGACGATGTGGTCCGGCCAGGTGGCCTTCGGGCTGAGCCGGTAGTTGATGGCCACGCACACCCAGCCCCGGGCGACCAGCTCGTACATCATCGGTTTGCCCTGCTCCCGTTTGTCACCGATGACCCAGGCCCCGCCGTGGACGTAGACCATGACCGGAGCCCGCTCGGGCGGGGCGGGACGCGAGTGGTAGATGTCCAGGCGGTGGCGCCGGATCCCGTCGCCCCAGTAATCGATGTTGGAGATGGTCTGCACGGCACACGACCGGAACGGGATGGCACGGGTCACCCGCCACCAGCGCCCCCACGTCGGTGCCGTCGGCTCCCGGGGGACCGGGAAGGCGTCGGTGCGTACGTCGTCGAGCGCGGCGGCGGTGACGCCGGCGGCGCGGCGACCGGCGATACCGAGCCCGAGCAGCCCGACCCAGTCGGCGACGGCGACGGCCAACCCGAGCCATCCGGCCCAACCCTCGAGGGCGCCGAACGAGATGAAGATGGCGGTCGCGACCATCTGCCAGACGATGTTCTGGAATGCCAGCTCGCCGGCGATCCAGGCCGAGGCGAAGCTCACGACGGTGAACGGCTCCCGCCGGATCGGGCGGTAGGCCAGCGTCACCGCCGCGGCACCGACGAGGGTGACGATCAGGAAGGCGTAGGGCACCTCCCCATTCTCGCCCGAGCGGGCGGGCTACGCAGGTCTCCCCTGGTCGGAGCCGGTGCGCCGTTTGCCCCTGGCCGGAGTTGGTGCGAGGTTAGGAGGGAAGCGATGACCAAGGAGAGTCGATGACCCCCGAACGGCTGACCGGGCTCGATGCGAGTTTCCTCTACATGGAGACGCCGACGCTCCACATGCACGTGGCCATCACGGCCGTGTTCGACCCCTCCACGGTCCCCGGCGGGTACACGTTCCGTCGGATCCGGCAGCTCATCAGCGACCGGATCCCGCTCGCCCCGGTCTTCCAGCGCCGTCTCGTCGAGGTGCCCCTGCGCCTGGGCCACCCCGTCTGGGTGGACGACCCCGAGTTCGACATCGACAACCACCTCCGGCGCGCCGCGCTCCCAGCCCCCGGCGGCATGCGCGAGCTGGGGGACTTCGCGGCCGACGTCATCAGCCGCCAGCTCCACCGCGACCGGCCGCTGTGGGAGATGTGGCTCGTGGAGGGGCTCGAGGACGGGAAGATCGCGCTGGTGGCCAAGATGCACCACAGCACCGTCGACGGCGTGTCGGGCGCCGAGCTGCTGGGCGTGCTCTTCGATCTGGAGCCCGGGCCACCGGAATCGCGGCCGCTCACGCCGCGCCAGCTCGACGCTCGCATCCCCTCGGGGTTCGAGCTGGTGTCCCAGGCGATGGTGGCCAGCCTGGTGGCTCCCTTCGACGTCGGGCGCATGATGCTGCGCACGACGCGCAGCATCTTCGGGATCCGCCGGATCCGCCAGGGGCAGACGGCCAAGGCCGCCCTGCCGTTGACGGCCCCGCGCACCTCCATCAACGTGGCTGTGCACGCCCGTCGCCGGGTCGCCTTCGCCGCCGCCAGCCTGGCCGACGCCAAGAAGCTGAAGAACGCGATGGGGACCACCGTCAACGACGTGGTGTTGGCCATGTGCGCCGGCGCACTGCGCACCTACCTGCTGGCCGGCGACGAGCTCCCCGACATCCCGCTCGTGTCCGTCGTGCCCGTCTCGGTCACGCCGGACGTGGCCGAGCTGAAGGGCTCCAACAAGGTGTCGGCCATGTTCGTGCAGCTGCCCTGCCACATCGAGGACCCGCTGGAGCGGCTGCGCGCCATCCACGAGGGCACCAAGGGTGCCAAGGAGGAGCACAGGGCGCTCGGCGCCACCACGCTGCAGAATTGGGCGGAGCACGCGACGCCCAACGTCTTCGCGGCCGCCGCCCGCCTGTACACCGGGATGAAGCTGGCCGACCGCCACCGGCCGGTGGCCAACCTCGTCGTGTCCAACGTGCCGGGCCCGGCCTTCCCGCTCTATCTGGGAGGCAGCCAGCTGCTCGGGATGTTCCCCCTCGGCCCGGTGATGGACGGGATGGGCCTGAACATCACCATCATGAGCTACCTGGGCGTCCTGTACTGGGGGCTGGCTTCGGACGCCCGGGCGGTGCCGCGCCTGTGGGACATCGCCGCCGCCGTGCCGCACACGCTGACCGAGCTCATGGATGCGGCGGGGCTCGAGCCCGAGCCCTTCGACGTGCCCATCCACCTGGGGCCCGGCATGCCACCCACGGCGAACTGGATCCGCGCTGCGGCGCCGGCCCAGGCGGAGCCGACCGGTAGCGTGAGCGCATGACGGTACGAGAGCTCGGTCACCTGGTCCTGTACGTGCGCGACGTCGGTCGCTCGGCGACCTTCTACCGGGACGTGCTCGGCTGGCGTCAGATCATGCCCGAGCCCGGGCAGGACCCGGTCGGGGTCGCCGCGTTCTCGTCGGGCCGCACCCACCATGAGCTCCTCCTCATTGAGGTCGGCGCGGACGCCACGCCCATCCCCCCGGGGCGGCGGGTGGGGATGTACCACTTCGGCCTCAACGTCGGCGAGACCGACGACGACCTGCGCGAGGCACTGGCCGAGGTGCGCAAGGCCGGTGCGACGGTCGTCGGCGCCTCCGACCATACCGTCACGCACAGCCTCTACATCCTCGACCCCGACGGCAACGAGATAGAGCTCTACGTCGACGTGCCCGGGGTCGACTGGCGGTCCGACCCGGCGCTGATCGGCGCGCCGATCCGCCCGCTGAAGCTCTGAACCGGCGGTTTGGCCCGGGCGGCAGCGGGCCATGAGGATCGTGCGCGCCGACGACGAGGGCGCGCTGGCCGCGGCCGAGGTGCTGGGGGGCGGCGGGGTCGTCGTGGTGCCGACCGACACCGTGTACGGACTGGCCGCCCGGCCGGCCGATGCGGACGCGGTACAGGCTGTGTTCCGGGCCAAGGGCCGGCCCGAGGGGATGCACCTCCCCGTCCTTGCCGCCACCGTGGAGCAGGTGCGCGGCCTCGGCGTCGCCTTCACCCCGGCCGCCCAGGCGCTGGCCAGTTGGTGGTGGCCGGGCCCGTTGACCATGGCCTTCGGGTTCGAGGCGCAGTCGACGCGACCGCCCTGGCTGTCCGGGCGCATCGAGGTGGCGGTCCGCATCCCCGACCACGACTTCCTGCGGACGCTGCTCGCACAGACCGGCGTGCTCGTGGTCACCAGCGCGAACCCGCACGGCGCGCCGACGCCGCCCACGGCACACGACGTGGCGGCGGGCCTAGGCTCCGCCGTCGACCTGGTCGTCGACGGCGGCCGGCTCCATGACGTGCCGTCGACACTGGTCAACGTGCGCGGTAGCGAGCCGGTGGTCGAACGCGAGGGGGCGATCTCGCGCGCCGAGGTGGCGGACGCCCTGGCGGAGGCACCGTGACGCGGCTGCTCCTGGCCATCGAGACGTCGTGCGACGAGACGGCCGCGGCCGTCGTCGACGACACCTATGTGGTGCGCTCGTCGGTCGTCGCGAGCCAGATCGACCTGCACGCCGCCTTCGGCGGTGTGGTCCCCGAGCTGGCCAGCCGCGCCCACATGGAGATGATCACCCACATCGTCGAGCGGGCCGTGAAAGAGGCCGGCGTGGCGGGGACAGACCTGGCCGCAGTGGCCGTGACGTCGGGCCCCGGACTTGTCGGTGCCCTGCTGGTCGGCATCGCCACGGCCAAGGCGCTGGCGCTCGGCTGGGGCGTGCCCGTGGTGGGCGTCAACCATCTCGAGGGCCACCTGGCCAGCGTGTACCTCGCCGACCGCGACGTGCCGTTCCCCCAGATCGCGCTGCTCGTGTCCGGCGGGCACTGCATGCTCACCCGGTCGATGGGACCGGGCCGCTACGAGCTGCTGGGCGAGACCGTCGACGACTCCATCGGCGAGGCCTACGACAAGGTCGCCCGTTTCCTCGGCCTCGGCTACCCCGGAGGACCCGTGCTCGACCGCCTGGCCGCCGCCGGCGGGGACGTCCTCGCCTTCCCGCGCCCCATGATCGCCGATGGTTACGCGTTCTCGTTCTCGGGCCTCAAGACGGCCGTCGTCAATCACGTGCGCGCCGACCCGGCCTTCTCCGAGACGGAGGTGGCGGCGTCCTTCGTGGCGGCCTGCATGGACGTGCTGTGCGCCAAGCTCCGCCGGGCCCTGGAGGAATTCGGCGACCCCGCCGTGGCCATCGTGGGCGGCGTGGCGGCCAGCCCCATCCTGCGTGCCCGGGCCCGGGCCCTGGCCGACGAGTTCGGCACCAGGTTGCTGATCCCTCCGCAATCAATGGCGACCGACAACGCCGCCATGATCGGCGTGGCGGGCTGGCACACGTTGGCCGCATCCGGCCCGAGCGGGCCGGCGTTCGGGCCCGAGCCGGACCTGCGGCTGCGCTTCGGCTAACCCTCGACCCGGGCCCGGCGGCGGCGCGCCCGCGACCCGAAAGTGAGGGACGAGAGGTCGATCAGCACGCCGATCGCCACGATCACCCACCCGAACGTGTCGACGCCCTTCCCGGGTGCGTAGACCAACGCGTAGAAGAGCGTCGCGTAGGGGAGCAGGAGGAAGCCGAGCACCCCCTCCCACCCCGAGCGGAAGGCGATGGTGAGCCGGTCCGTGAAGATCCAGAGCAGGAAGATGACGAAGCGGGGTGAAATGGCCGCCAGGAGTGCGAGGAGGCAGCCCACGTCGACCTCAGACCGGGAGGCCGCCGGTGGCCGCCCAGGTCGACCCCGTGTCCTTGTAGGCCGCGATCGTCCGCTCGGCAATACGCATCTGGTGGATCTCGTCGGCCCCGTCGGCGAAGCGGGCCCAGCGGGCGTGCTGCAGCATGGAGGCCAGCGGGGTGTCCGTCGAGTAGCCCAGTGCGCCGTGCACCTGCATGGACCGGTCGATGATGCGGTTGAGGCTGTTGGCCACGAAGTGCTTCGCCATGGACACCTCGGTCCGGAAGTCCTCGCCGCGGTCGATCTTGTAGGCCGCGTGGAGCACCATGAGCTTGCATTGGTACAGCTCCATGGCGGAGTCGGCGATGAGCCACTGCACGCCCTGCTTCTCGGCCAGGAGGGAGCCGTGCGAGTAGCGGTTGAGGGAACGGTCCACCATCATGTCGAGCGCCGTCTCGGCCTGGGCGATCCACCGCATGCAGTGGGCCAGGCGGGCGGGGCCCAGCCGGTACTGCCCCAGGCGGTGCCCGTTGCCGCGCCCGCCGAGGACCTGCGAGTCGTGCACCCGCAGGTCCTCGATGACGATCTCGGAGTGGCCGGTCGAGCCGTGCATCGTCTCGACCTCGCGCACGTCGTTCCAACCCTCGGCCGGGAGATCCACCAGGAACGCCGTGTTGGCGCCGCGTGAGCCCGCGGGGACGTCGGGCTCGGTCCGGGCCACCAGGATGGCGAACTGGGCCCGGCGCGCGTTCGAGATGAACCACTTGTGGCCGTTGATGATCCACTCCTCTCCGTCCTTCTCGGCCCTGGTCTGAATGAGCGTGGGGTCGGAGCCGGCCACTTCGGGCTCGGTCATGGCGAAGCACGACATGGCGGTGCCCTCGCAGAGCCGCCGGAGGTAGTTGTCCTTCTGGGCGTCGGTGCCCCAGTGCAGGAGGGTGTGCATGTTGCCTTCGTCGGGCGCCATGCAGTTGAGGATCCAGGGTCCGAGTCGTGTCTTGCCGGCCTCGGACTGCACCATGGCCAGCCCCACGTGCCCCAGCCCCATGCCGCCCCATTCCTTGGGCATGTGGGGCAGCCACAGACCGGCCCTCTTGGCCTCCTCGCGCAACTCCAGGATGGTGAGGAGGTACTCGCGGCGCGAGGTCACCTTCCCCTCGTCGTCGAAGCCCCTGACCCGCGGCTGCACCGTGTCCTCAATGAAGGACCGCACGCGGGACCTGATCTCCTCGTGCTCGGGGGCCAGGGTGAAGTCGATGGCCATGTGCTCCTCCCCGGGGCCTAGTAGAGACCCACCACGTTGCCGCTCTCGTCGATGTCGATCCGCTCGGCGGCCGGGCTGTGCGACAGCCCGGGCATGGTGCGCATGTCGCCGCTGACCAGATAGACGAAGCCGGCCCCCACATTGGCCCGCGCCTCGCGCACGGGCAAGCGCCAGCCCCGCGGGGCGCCCAGGAGCTTGGGGTCCGAGGAGATGGAGAGGTGCGTCTTGGCGATGCACACCGGGAGTGAGCCGAAGCCGGCCTGCTCGTAGGTGTCGAGCTGACTCGCCGCCGCTGGCAGGTAGTCGACGCCGTCGGCCCCGTAGACCTCGGTGGCGATGGCCTCGACCTTCTCGCGCAGCGTCGCCCCGTCGGCGTAGAGCATGCGGAACTCGCCCGGCTCGGCGGCGGCCTCGACCACCGCCTCGGCCAGCTCCACGGCACCCTTGCCGCCCTTCTCGAAGTGCGTGCAGACCGCGGCGCGCACACCCGCCGAGGCGGCGATCTCCCGGATGGCGGCGTGCTCGGACGGGAAGTCGCCATCGATCGCGTTGATGGCGACGACGGGCGTGACCCCGTGGCGGCGCACGATGGCCAGGTGGGCCAGGAGGTTGGGCGCGCCGAGCTGCACCTCCTCGGGACTCTCCTCGAGCATGGCGGGCGGCAGCGGGCGCCCGGCCACGACGCGGTGCCGCCCGGAGTGCAACTTCATCGCCCGCACCGTCGTCACCACGACCGCGGCGTCGGGTACGAGGCCCGAGGTCCGGCACTTGATGTTGAAGAACCGCTCGGCCCCCATGTCGGCGCCGAACCCGGCCTCGGTCACCAGGTACTCGCCGGCGTGGATCCCAATCAGGTCCGCCACCACCGACGAGTTGCCGTGGGCGATGTTGCCGAAGGGGCCGGCATGGACGAGCACGGGGGTGTTCTCGAGCGTCTGCAGGAGGTTGGGCTTGATGGCGTCGCGCATGATCACCGTCATGGCGCCGGCGGCCTTGAGCTGCTCCGCCGACACCGGCTCTCCGGCCGTCGTGTAGCCGACGACAATGCGGCCCATGCGCTCTCGCAGGTCGCGCAGCGAGCGAGCCAGCGCGAGCACGGCCATGACCTCGGAGGCCGCCGTGATGTCGAACCCCGTCTCCCGGGGGATGCCGTCCTGCTTGGTTCCGAGGCCGCTGACGATGTTGCGCAACGAGCGGTCGTTGACGTCCAGGACGCGCTTCCAGGTGATGCCGTGCGGGTCGATCCTGAGCGCGTTCCCGTTGTAGAGGTGGTTGTCCACCATGGCCGCCAGGAGGTTGTTGGCCGCCGTCACGGCATGCAGGTCGCCGGTCAGGTGGAGGTTGAGGTTCTCGAAGGGGACCACCTGGCTGTAGCCGCCGCCGGCGGCGCCGCCCTTGATCCCGAAGGTGGGGCCCATGGAGGCCTGGCGGATGGCGACGGTGGCCTGCCGGCCGATGCAGGCCAAGGCCTGGCCGAGGCCGACCGTCGTCGTCGTCTTGCCCTCGCCGAGCGGCGTCGGGGTGACCGCGGTCACCACGACGTAGCGGGCCCGCGGCCGGTCCGCCAGGGCGTCGACGGCATCGAGGCTCACCTTGGCGACGTGGCTGCCGTAGGGCTCGAGGAGCTCGGACGCTATGCCCATCTGTGCCGCAATGTCGGTGACAGGGCGGAGGGTCGCACGCCGCGCGATCTCGATGGCCGGGGGGACAGACACCGGGATGGATCATGCCAGACCCCGCCGACCGGTCGCCGGACGGGAATGTGACAAAAGGCCCTACGCATGGCGGGCTCCCGCCGGAAAGAGTGGCTCCAGCAGATCTGTGCGCCGCGCCCCTGCGGGGTGGTGGCCGCCGAAAGGAGCGTTGCCATGTCCAAGGCAGATGGTGTCTTCATCTACATCGGGACGTACGCCAGCGAGGTCGACGCCCGCGCCGACTACGACGTCGTGAAGGATCTCCACGCTCTGGGAGCGGTCGGCACCTACGACGCCGCGGTGGTGACCAAGGACGACAAGGGCAAGGTCCACGTCAACAAGGACGAGACCACGACCCGCCACGGCGCCTGGGGCGGAGCCGGCGTCGGCGCCCTGGTCGGGATCCTGTTCCCGCCCTCCATCATCGGCTCCGCGGTGGTCGGAGCCGCCATCGGGGGTGTCAGCGGCCACCTCTGGAGGGGCATGTCACGGGCCGACGTGAAGGAGTTCGGCGACGCCATCGACGCCGGCGAGGCGGCCCTCGTCATCGTCGGGGAGACGACCATTGAGTCCTACGTCGAGAAGGCCGAGCTGAAGGCGCAGAAGAAGGTGTCCAAGGAGCTGCAGATCGACAAGAAGGACGTCGACAAGGCGGTCCAGGACGCGGCGCAGGAGCTCTCCTGAACGACCGCAGGTCGGGCCCGGCTCACGTGGTGCGCGCCCGGTAGCGTTCGGGCGGTCAGCCGCACCAGCGCGGCCCGCCGAAGATCATGATCGCCCTCCACATCCTGTCCCTGCTCTTCGGCACCCTGATCGTCCTCGCCATTTTGGGCTCGGCGCTCAAGACCGTGGTTCTGCCTCAAGGAGGCTTCCCGCGGCTGTCCCAGGCCGACTTCGCCCTGGTGTACCGCCTCCTCGTCCGGCGGTGGCGCAGCGGATACCTGGCCAAGGCGCTGCGGGCGCTCTACGCTCCGGTCTCCCTCGTCAGCCTGCCGTTGGTCTGGATGCTCCTCATGGTCGTCGCCTTCACCTTCGTGTTCTGGGGCACGGGCAGCCTCACGGTCCAGAAGGCGTTCGAGATCAGCGGCTCCTCCCTCACGACGCTCGGGTTCTCCAAGCCCGGCGGGACGAGCCGTATCTGGCTCGCCTTCATTGAGGCGACGATCGGGCTCGGCCTGGTCGCCCTCCTCATCAGCTACCTGCCGACCATCTTCTCCGCCTACAACGGGCGCGAGAAGGGAATCATCAGGCTGCGCCCGGTCGCCGGCGCGCCCCCCAGCGCCACCGAGCTCTTGCACACGCTGCACCGCACGGGAGTCCTCGACAGCTCCGACTTCTGGAAGACCCAGGCCGACTGGATGCTCGACCTGGAGCAGACCCACACGGCCTTCCCGATCCTCTCCTACTTCCCCGAGACCGACACCGACCAGTCCTGGGTCGCCACCGTCGGGACCCTGCTCGATGCCGCCGCGCTCGTCGTGTCGGCGTCGGAGACAGAGGCCGGGGAGGTCTACGCGGACGTCGAGAAGGGGCCCCTGTTGATCCTCGTCTACGGGCTGCCGCTCATCGTGCGCATCGCCCGGGCGGCCAACGTCCCGCTCCCCGAGCCGACGAGGCTCGCCGAGATCTCCGCGCACTTCGGCGAGCCCGCGCCGCCCGTCAGCATCGGGCGGGACGAGTATCTCGCCGCCATGGCCGCCATGGCGCCCATCCTCGTGCTCGACCCGGGCCGAGAGGAGGAGGGGTGGCGCCGGTTCGCCTGGATCCGCTCCGCCTACGACCCCGCGCTGCGGGCCCTGGCGGGGCTCACCACCGCCTCCCCCTCGCCGTGGACGACGGACCGCCCGGCCGAGGTCGGCAAGCCGCGCTTCCTGCGCCGGCGTCCCCTGCACGTCGACTGGTCGACGGGCGTCACGGCCCCGGCGGACGCGCCGGTCTCCTGATTCGGCCTACAGGTGGCTGAAGCCGCCTGATTCTTCCTTGGTCATCGGCACCGTGACGGGGTGCCGGTCGAAGTGGGCGATCGACTGCTTGAAGTCGTCGAGGAGCAGACCACCCAGGTCGCGGCTGACACCCTGGCGCACCAGGATGCGCTGGACCGAGATGTCCGAGACGGACCCCGTCAGCGGGTAGGCCGGCACCTGCCAGCCCCGCGCCCGCAACCGGTCGGCGAGGTCGTAGAGCGTGTAGCCCGGGTCTTCGCCCTCATGGATGCGCCACGCCACCGAGGGGATCCCCGTCTGCGGGTCCGAGTCGCACAGGAGGTCGAACGGGCCGAGCTTCACGATCTCCTGGGCCAGGAACTTCCCGGTCTCGTAACAGGCGTCGTGCACGTTGCGGTAGCCGTCCCTGCCGAGGCGGACGAGGTTGTAGTACTGCGCCACCACCTGGCCGGCGGGCCGTGAGAAGTTGATCTGGAAGACGGGCATGTCCCCACCGAGGTAGGTGACGTGGAAGATGAGGTCGTCCGGCAGCTCGGCGGCGTCGCGCCACAGGATCCAGCCCACACCGAGGGGCGCGAGGCCGAACTTGTGCCCCGAGGTGCTGATGGACTTGACCCGGGGGACGCGGAAATCCCACAGGATGTCCGGCGCGCAGAAGGGGGCCAGGAAGGCGCCACTGGCCCCGTCCACATGGATGTCGACGTCGAGGCCGGTGTCCTCCTGGAGCTTGTCCAGGGCCTCGGACAGCTCGAGCACCGGCTCGTAGGAGCCCGTGTAGGTCACGCCGAAGGTGGGCACGACCATGATGGTGTTCTCGTCGACGCGCTCGAGCATCTGCTCCGCGTCCATGCAGTAGCGACCGGGGGACATGGGGATCTCTCGCATCTCGATGTCCCAGTACTTGGCGAACTTGTGCCAGACCACCTGCACCGGGCCACACACCATGTTGGGCTTGTCGGTCGGTTTCCCGGCGGCCCGGCGCTTGTCCCGCCAGCGCCACTTGGCTGCCATCCCACCGAGCATGCAGGCCTCCGACGACCCGATGGCCGAGCACCCGACGGGCTGCCCGGCCTCGGGCGCGTTCCACAGATCGGCCAGGATCTGGACACAGCGGCGCTCGATCTCGGCCGTCTGGGGGTACTCGTCCTTGTCGATCAGGTTCTTGTCGATGCAGAGGTCCATCAACTGGTGGATCTCCGGCTCCTCCCAGGTCTGGCAGAACGTCGCCAGGTTCTGGCGCGCGTTGCCGTCGAGGAGTAGCTCGTCGGAGATCGCCTGGAAGGCTTCGGCGGGCAGCATCTCGACGGTGGGACACCTCTTCGAAGGAAGGACGGCCAGCAGGTCCCGGTTGGCGTAGATCGAGTCGGCGACTTGCTCCCGTGTGGACTCTCTCTTGTGCAGCGGCATCGCGCCCTCCTGTCGGCTCCGTACAGCAGTTCGGCCCACCGTACTGGTCCAGTCAGGCGCGAGCGACCGGAGATGCGATCAGTCGGGAGTCGGTCCGGCGACCCGGACGCGGCCGGAACTCGGCGCGAAGTCCGGGTCGCTCAGCTGGCGAGCAGCTGCAGGCGTGCCTGCTCGTCGCGCCGGCCGGCGCGGACCCGTCGCTCCGGCACACGGGCCGCCGCGCGCTGGTCGGCGCTCTCGGGACGGTCGGCCAGCTTCGAACGGAGCTGGCGGAGGGCCTTGGTGTGGATCTGGCACACCCGGCTCTCGGTGACTCCGAGAACATCGCCGATCTCGGTGAGCGTGAGCCCGTCGTAGTAGTACATCATCAACACGGTCCGCTCCCTCTCGGGCATGCCGTCGACTGCACTGACGAGTGCCTCCTTGGACTCCTTCGCCTCGAACATGTCCACCGGGCCATGTGACCGATCGGGCAGCGTCTCGCCGAGGGTCGAGCGCTCCGAGCGCTCACCCCCGCGCAGGACCTCGTCGAGGGCCATCATGCCGACAGTGGAGATCTTGCGCAGTGCCTTGTGGAGCTCGCCGACCGACATCTCGAGCTCGGCCGCGACCTCGGCCTCGTTCGGCGTGCGGTGCAGTGTCGCCTCGAGGTGCGCGAAGGCCTGCTCGACGGCACGTGCCTTGGTGCGCACCGACCGGGGAACCCAGTCGATGGAACGGAGCTCGTCGATGATCGCCCCCTTGATGCGCGGGATGGCGTACGTCTCAAACCGCAGGTTCCGGTCCGGCTCGAAGCGCTCGATGGCGTCGATGAGCCCGATGATCCCGTAGCTCACGAGATCCTCTTCGTCGAAGTGTCGAGGCAGCCCGGACAGCACGCGGCCGGCGACGTACTTCACGAACGGCGAGTAGTAGATGATCAGCTGGTTGCGCAGCGTCTGTACCCCGGTCCGCTTGAACTCGGACCACAGGTCGTTGATGCCCCTCTCGGCCGACTCCTGCGCCGTGGAAAGCTGACGTGACGTCGATCCCACGATTCCCCCTCCCTCATCTGGCATCTCCGACAGATGCCATTTCCTCCCGAGACCTAGGTGATCAGGCGGATTCCGCATTCGGTTTCCGCGTGTTTCAGGAGAGCACCACTTTAATCGATCGTGTGTTTGCAGGGCGGTTGCTCGAACGTTGTTGAATGGTTGCAGAGCCCACTGCAACCAGAGAGCAACCATGCCACGGCGGTCGAAATTTCGAGCTTCTCTCGTCATCCGTACGCGATCGCGAGCCCAGGGGGGTCAACGGCCAGGACCTGCTGCGAGCGTGGACCCGATCGCCGCTCCACGGCGCGTTCGGTGCCCAGGCGCGACACACGGAGACCACCGCACCCGCCGTGGGACTTTCTTCCCACGTGTGGTGTACAAAGCAGCACGTCGAAGCGGAATTCCGGTGTCGCGGGGTCATCCCGGGGCGACCTCAGGGCGATGGCTGGGCGGAAGCGCCGGCGACGAGGGGTGGGGCCGGGGCCGCTCGCCCGGCGCCTCCACCGGATCGTGGTGCCCAGTGGGCAGCCATCCCCTCAAGGTTAGGGTCCGCCGGGCCGACATTCCGGGTATGAGTGAGAGGGAGAGTGGGTGAGGGCGTTGTGCTCGAAATCCCAGAGAGGACCGTGCCGCACATGACTCCGCCAATTGACGTCGCGGGGCGGGCCACCGCCCACAGTCGTGGCCTGCGGACGACGAGGCCGGCCGGCGCCAGCTCGCCGTCTGTGAACGACAGGCCCGACAGCGGGGAGACGACCATCCTGGTGGCCGAGGACGACCTGAGCTGCCGCAGCGCGCTGCACAGTTACTTCGAGCGGACCGGGTACCGCGTGACCGAGGCGACCGACGGGCCGTCGACCCTGCGGGCGGTCTTCCAGCATTCCGCCAGCCTGGTGATCCTCGACCTCGGTCTCCCCGGCTTCGACGGGAGCGAGGTGCTGGCCAAGATCCGGCGTCATAGCACCGTCCCCGTGATCGTCTGCTCGGGTCGTGTCTCTGAGGACGATCGCATCCGCACACTCAATCTGGGAGCCGACGACTACGTCGTCAAGCCCTTCTCCTTCGCCGAGCTCGAGGCCCGGGTGAGGGCCGTCCTGCGGCGCGGCAACAACGAGCCGGCGGCGACCTGCTTCTATTACGGCGAACTGGTCGTTGATCGCGACACGCGCACGGTGACCGTCCGCGACGAGGTGGTGCCGATGACCCGCAAGGAGTTCGACCTGCTCGCCTTCCTCGCCGCGTCTCCGGGCCAGGTGTTCTCGCGCGAGGACCTGCTCGAGCGGGTCTGGGGCTCCACCGAGGAATGGCAGGGCCGTTCGACGGTCACGGAGCACGTCCGCCGGGTCCGCCTGAAGATAGAGCCCGACCCGGACACGCCACGGTGGATCACCACCGTCCGCGGTGTGGGCTACCGCTTCTCCGTGCCCGAAGCCTGAGAAGACGGCGCCTGAGAGCACGGCGCGCTCCCCGGGACCCCGGAGAGCGGCAGGTCCGGACCCCCTGTCCACGCCCGCGGTCCGAACGCACCACGGCAGCAAAATTTTGGTCCGAAAGACCTATGCAGCCGGACGGACCGCGTTCCGACAATTAGTCGTGACGACCCGCACCGCGACAGCGGTACGGGAAGGGACGAGGGGGAAGTTCGCCATGACGCACGGCTCGACGCGCGCGCCCGGTCGATATCACCAGAGAACCGACACGCGCCGCTCCGCCAACACCGCACCGGGTGGCGCATGACCATGCCACTCGACGTGTCAACCCACTCGACGACCTATCACGGGGATCCGCCGCCGCCCGACCGCATGGGTGCCAAGGACCCCATGGTCCTGGTCCCGCCCGCCGCAGACGACGCGGCGCGGACCATCCTCGTGGCGGAGGACGACAACAATCCTCGCCGGGCCCTGCAGCACTACCTCAGTCGGTTCGGCTACCACGTCGTAGAGGCCGGCAACGTGGCCTCCGCGCTCGAGGCTGCCTTCCGCGACCCGGCCGACCTGGTGATCCTCGACCTCGACCAGGAAGGCGGGACCTCGGAGGTCCTGACCAAGATCCGGCGCCGCAGCACGGTCCCCGTCATCGTCTGCTCCGGCCGCGCCTCCGAGCGCGACCGCGTCAGCTTGCTCAATCTCGGTGCCGACGACTTCATCACAAAGCCGTACTCATTCGCCGAGCTCGAGGCCCGGGTGCGAGCGGTCCTTCGCCGAGGCAGTGCAGCACCGACCTTGACCCTCGACCACGGCGACCTCGTCATCGACCAGGGCACCCGGACCGTGACGGTCCATGAGTCCGAAGTCGCGATGACGCGCAAGGAGTTCGATCTGCTCGCCTTTCTTGCCGCCGCGCCGGGACGGGTCTTCTCCCGTGAGGACCTGCTCGAGAGTGTGTGGGGCTCCAGCGGGCGGTGGCAGGGCCGCTCGACGGTGACCGAGCACATCCGCCGGGTCCGTCTCAAGATCGAGTCCGATCCCGAGAACCCGCGCTGGATCACCACCATCCGGGGCATCGGGTACCGCTTCTCCGACAAGGCGGCATAGCCCGGTCCGTCGCCCTCGCGGCGCTGCTCGCTACTCGGCCGGATGCTGCCCGACCAGCAGGTAGCCGCCGCCGTCGGACGTCGGCACGATGGAGAAGAAGCGGTCCTCGGCGGTCAGTCCGGCTCGGGAACCGTAGAACGGCGAGCTGAAACTGAACACGCCGCCGTCGGACGCCACCTCCCAGTAGCCGCCGCCGGAGGGGGTGGCCGCCATGGCGACGACGGGCGCGTTGAGCGGCGTGCCGCCCATGGACCCGTGGAACGACGCGTCGCCGAAGGAGAAGATGCCGCCGTCGGACGCCACCTCCCAGTAGCCGCCGCCGGAGGGGGTGGCCGCCATGGCGACGACGGGCGCGTTGAGCGGCGTGCCGCCCATGGACCCGTGGAACGACGCGTCGCCGAAGGAGAAGATGCCGCCGTCGGACGCCACCTCCCAGTAGCCGCCGCCGGAGGGGGTGGCCGCCATGGCGACGACGGGCGCGTTGAGCGGCGTGCCGCCCATGGACCCGTGGAACGACGCGTCGCCGAAGGAGAAGATGCCGCCGTCGGACGCCACCTCCCAGTAGCCGCCGCCGGAGGGGGTGGCCGCCATGGCGACGACGGGCGCGTTGAGCGGCGTGCCGCCCATGGACCCGTGGAACGACGCGTCGCCGAAGGAGAAGATGCCGCCGTCGGACGCCACCTCCCAGTAACCGCCATTGTCGGCGGCGGCTGCCCCGACCAGCGGCAGGTTGGACGTCACGGCCGCGCCGGGAGCGGGTGCATCTCCGAAGGCGTAGGTGGCGGTGACCTGGGGCCCGTAGGCCGGTCCCGCTCCGCAGATGGAGACAAAGGAGTACCCCATCGCCCGAAGACGGGTGATGATCTGCGGGAGGGCTGCCACCGTCTGGGACCGGTCACCCCCGGCGTCGTGCATGTCGACGACCGCGCCGGGAAACGCGGCGCCGACTACCCGGTCGGCGATCGCCTGAACGCCGGGGAGGGTCCAGTCCTTGGGGTCGATGGAGTAGCTCATGGTCGTCAGCCCACGTGACGCAATCTGGCTCAGGACGCTGGCGTTCCATGCGTCGTACGGGGGCCGCACGCACTGTGGTGTGATCCCGGTCACGTTCCGGATCTCGGCCTGGGTCATGTCGATCTGGGAGTCGACCCCCGAAGCCGGGAGCGTGGTGAGGTCGGGGTGGCTCCAGGTGTGGTCCTCTACGGGGAACCCGGCGGCCGCGACCATCTTGGAGTACTGGGGGTAGCGGGCAACCTGCTGGCCGATCTCGAAGAACGTGGCGGGCACCTGATAGCGCTCCAACACCGAGAGCACCTGTGGGGTGAAGGGACCTGGACCGTCGTCGAACGTGAGCGCGATCACCCGCTGGCCGGCCGTCGCCGCCCCGCCGGGAGCCTGGGAAGTGGTGAACGCCGGCTGGCCGCTCGAGGCGGCTCCGGCCCCGGGGGAGCCGACCGTGAGCAGTGCCGCTACCGCACCCAGGGCTGCACATATCACCGAGCGTGCCGCCACCATGCCCTCTCTTCTATCGGACGACCTCCCGGGTGCGCCAGGGCCACACGTCACCTGGCCAACTTCACTCTCCCTCCATCGTCTCTACCGGGGCCGGCGGCGCGGCAGTGCCCGAAGACCCTGTCTGGGTCAGGACCTTGTGCCCTACGAACACGCGGTGTCTTCAGCGGATACTCAAAGGACAGGAGGCAACGACCCATGCCCTCGATAGCGATCCTGACCGGAACCCACGGCACGGGCCACCGCCTGGACGGCGACCCCGGGCTCCGGCGCCGTCTCCGGGCAGGCGAATGAGCGCGGGCCGATTCCCCCATTGCCGTGACGTCGCCGAGGTTGACCGGCGAACCGCCTTCGTCGAGGACGTGGCCGCATTCCGCCTCGTGAACGGCACGCCTCGCGCCGTCCTGCGCGTGCTCGGTTGGATGGTGGTCTGCCAGCCGCCCGAACAGACGGCATCAGACCTTCAGGAGAACCTCGAGTTGTCGGCCGGGAGCGTGAGCGCCGCTGCGCGCTCGCTCTGCGACGTGGGCATGCTGGAACGCTCGACGCGGCCCGGTGGCCGACGGATCTACTACCGCTTGCGCGAGCACGCATGGGAGAAGGCGCTCGCAGCGCGGTTCCGCGCTCTGACGCAAGTGCGCAGGGTGGCCGAACGCGCCATTCATGCGGCTGGGGGCGGCGCCGACGAGCGCCTGACCCAGATGCGTGACACCTACGCACTGGTGGAGGCCGGCATCGACGAGCTCTTGTGTCACAGCCGCCAGCACACCGGAGGCGAGCCCGCGGCGGGAACGAGGATCGCCGCCCATGTCTGAAGGCGGGATCGGGTCCGGAGTGCGCGGTGAGAGCAGGCCCCCTGCGTCCCACGATCATCTCGAGACCCTCGGACGCGACGAGTGCATCCGGCGCCTGCAGGCGCATGGGGTTGGCCGCATCGGCGTGCAGCGCCACGGGAGGATCGCGATATTCCCGGTGAATTACGTGGTGGACGGCGACAGTGTCATCGTCGAGGTGCGCCATGACGGCGGGCTCGACAGCTCGACCGACGGCACGTTCGTGGCGATCGAGATCGACCATGCCGACAGCCTCTCTCACGAGGGGTGGAGCGTCCTCGTGCAGGGCCGCTGCGCCCATGTCAGCGACCCGGTCGAGCTCCAGATGCTGGACCGTCTCCCGCTTCTCCCCTGGGGCGGTTCAGACCGCGACCTCTACCTGCGGATAGCCATGGAGTCAGTGAGCGGGCGGCACATCCACCACCGGGCGGTGTGACCCGCGTCGCTCAGTGGATCGCGGCCCAGGCGGCCCAGACGGCCAATCCGGTCAGGACGACGGCGGTGACGATCCGCACCGTCGCGATGTTGATCACGCGCAACAGGCTCTGCCCACTGACAACGGCAAACGCAGCAACCGCCCAGAGGGCGAGCAGGGCGCCGACGCCCACGGAGAGCGCGTTGTGGTAGTGCGCGGCCAGGTTGGCGGTCAGGATCTGGGTGAGGTCGCCCCACTCGGCAATGAAGATGACCAGGAACGCGGTAACGGCGACGCGCCGGTGCGACGCCACCTCCCGATCCACCAACTCCTCCTCGCGGCGTTCCTTGACCGCCTCCCGCAGCGCCAGCACCGCACCGGCGAGGAACATGACCGCCACGAGTGCCTCGAGCGCCCGGTGGGGCAGGAGGTGGAACAGCGCCACCCCGATCGTCGTAGCGATGACCACATGGACCGTGAAGGCGGCAGCGGCCCCGAGCCACACGATTGCCGGACGACCCCGCGTCGACATCACCAACGAGGCGAACATGGTCTTGTCGGGGAGCTCACCCAGGAAGATGATCGGGAACACGGCGACGACGATGGCGAGCTGCATGCGACCTTTCTGTCGGGGCCGAACGTAGCGTGCGAGCGCACTGGCGGGCGCGATCACGTAGGTTGGCAGCGGGCGCCCCGTTGGGGCGACCGCTCACCGGCCGACCGTCGGCCGCCGAGTTGGGGAGGCAAGTCCATGCTGATCGAACTCACCGAGGTGCAGTGCGCAGAACTCCAGCGCCTGCTCGAGGGCTCCCTGGCCGACCTGAGCACCGAGATCGCCGACACCGACAATCCCGAGTATCGAGAGGTGTTGCGCGAGCGCCGGACGGTCCTGGAGTCTGTGCTCTTCCAACTCGACAACCCGCCGCGCGTCAGCGAGTAGCGCAGCGCTCGCCCGCAGGCGTCACACCGCGTCGGCCACGCGCTCTCCGGGGTCTGCCCGGTCGACGATGGCCAGCACGTTCGTCATGACCTCGCCGAACTCGTCGGGGTCGGCCAGCATCCACGAGTGTGTGCCCGGGACGGTCACGACGTCCGGGTCGCCGAGGGCGCGGCACATGTCCTCGAACGAATCGCGCGTGACGAGGTGATCACGCTGGCCCCAGAGGACCACGACGGGCAGCCCTCGCCTGCGCAGCTCCTCGAGCTCCTCCATGAGATCGGCCCGCCGGGCGATCCCCGCAGCACGCCAGAACGACCTCGGGTCGCGCACCAGGTTCCCGACCGCCTCGGAGAGGATGACGGGCAGGACCCGGTGCGCCTGGCGGATGGGGAACAGGTCGGAGGGGAAGTGGATGCCCCAGTCCCACAGCGGCCGCTCCGACATGGAGCGGATCGACGAACCCGAGTGGGCCCAGGCCGATCCCCCGACGGAGTTGATGAGCACCAGGCCGCGCACCAGCCGGGGGTGGTCGTGCGCCAGCTCGATGGCGACCCCGCCGCCGAAGGAGTGCCCCAGGACCAGCACCGGGTCCTCGACGCCCAGGGAGTCAAGGAATGCGGCCACCCAGTCCCCGTAGCCGCGCATGGAGGAGGACTCACGCGGCAGGGCCGCCGTCCCGCCGAACCCCGGGAGCGCGGGGGCGTAGACGTGCAGCCCGGCGCGCACGAGACGGGAGAGCGCACGCTTGTACACCTTGTGGTCGAGGCCCCAGCCGTGGAGGAACACGGCCGGAGCGCCCGTGCCGGCCTCGCCGTATTCGGCCGCTCGGCCGTCCACCGTGGTCTGCTTCCAGTCGAGCCAGTCGGTGCCGCGCCCGCGTGCGCCGGCGATGCCGTCCACGGCCGAGCCTCCGTCAATCTCCGTTCCCACCATGAATCCACGATGGCCGTGGCGACGACAACGTCCTAGGGCCGAATGGCCCCATTGGTCGCCTGTGCAACGTTCCAGCCACCGAAACGGTACCTTCGGCCCTATCGGCACGGGGCCGTGAGGCCGCGCATGCACCGGGAGGTCGACGATGAGCCGCATGAGACCGCAGTGGATCGGGGGGCTGGTCGACGCTCTGCGGGTGACGCCCGGTTCCAAGATCACGCTCTCCACGGACTTCGACCCTTCCTTCACCGCCGACTTCGTGGAGAAGAAGGAGGGGGCCGAGCTCCTGGCAGAGAGCGTGCAGCTCCTCGCGGCGTACCAGGACCGCCTGGCGGCACAGGACACCGATGGGGTGCTGCTCTGCCTGCAGGCGCTCGATGCGGCCGGGAAGGACGGCACGATCCGTCACGTGATGAGCGGCGTGAACCCGCAGGGGGTGCACGTGAGCAGCTTCAAGGTGCCCTCGACCGAGGAGCTCAGCCATGACTACATGTGGCGGTACGCCAAGCGGCTGCCAGCTCGTGGCGAAGTCGCCATCTTCAACCGTTCCCACTACGAGGAGGTGCTCGTTGTGCGGGTGCATCCCGAGCTCCTTGAGCGCCAGCGCCTACCGGGCGAGGCGAAGAACAAGGACCTCTGGAAGCGCCGGTTCGCCGAGATCAACGACTGGGAGCGCTACCTGACCAACAACGGGATCCGCGTTCTGAAGGTGTTCCTCAACATCTCGAAGGAGGAGCAGCGGCTGCGCTTCCTGCGCCGGCTCGACCTCCCCGACCACCACTGGAAGTTCTCGGCCAGCGATATCCGGGAGCGCCAGTACTGGGACGAGTACCAGCGCGCGTTCTCGGACATGCTGTCCCACACGAGCACCGAGTGGGCGCCGTGGTACGTGATCCCGGCAGACCACAAATGGTTCGCCCGCATCTGCGTCGGAGCCGTCCTCGTGCAGGCGCTGAGAGAGCTCGACCCCGGGTATCCGGAGGTCACCGAGGAGGAGCTGCGTGAGGAACTCGAGGCGAGGGCCGTGCTCATGGCCGAGGCGCCCCCGGGTGCGGCACCGGACCCCATCAGTGGCTAGTCGACCGCCGGGTCCCCGCCGTCGGGGGCGCCAACGAGGTCGAGGAGGGAGCGGCCTGTCATGGTGAAGACGGTCTCGTCGTCGCACTGGCGCCACAGGTCGAGCAGCTCGAGCGAAATGGGATCACAGCCGTAACGCATGGGGCCCGAGCTGTCGAGTATGGCGTCGACGACGGCTTCCGCCGCCTTCGCCGGCTCGACGACACGGGGGTCGGCGTGCTCCCGTCGCAGCGTCGCGGCGACTGCCGCCAGGGTGCGGTAGTCCGCGAACCTCGTGGCGCCCTGTTCGCCCGTGCTGAGGCGGAACATGTCGGTGTCGACGGGTCCGGGCAGGATCTCGACCACCCGGATGCCGAACGGGGCGACCTCGACCCGGAGGCTGTCCCCGAACGCGGACACGGCCGCCTTCGAAGCCCGGTACGCCGAGAAGAAGGGCACAGCGGCAATGATCGACGACGAGGTGATGGTGCACACCACCGATGGCTGGTTGGCGCGCAGGGTCGGGATGGCCGCTGCCGTCACGGAGACCACGCCGAAGACGTTCGTCTCGAACATCCGGCGCCAGTCGTCGATGTTGGCGTGCTCGACGGGGAGGTAATCGGTGTCGATACCCGCGTTGTTGACGAGCACGCGAAGGTCGTCCGGCAAGTCGAACGTCGATGGATCGGTCACGTCCAGCCGCCGGACGGTGAGCCGGCCCCGTGTCCCGTCCGCCATGGATGCCCCCGCGCCGGGGTCACGCATGGTCGCCACCGTGTCGAACCCCCGATTGGCCAGCTCCAGCGCAACCGCCCTCCCGATGCCGCGGCTCGCACCCGTGACCAGCGCGCTCCCATGAATGTCCATGCGCCGATTCTTCCCCAGTTGCACACTCGGCGGTAACGTCCATCCAGTGGGTGTGTACCGGGAGGAGGTGGTGCCCCGCCTGGTCGATCGGATGTGCGGGGCCGCCGGATTCGACCGCTGGAGGGCGCGGGCGGTCGACGGCCTGTCGGGCCGGGTGGTCGAGGTTGGCTTCGGCTCGGGGCTCAACGTCCCGCACTACCCCGACGCTGTCGAGGTGGTGCTCGCCGTGGAGCCGGCGGCGGTGGCGCGGCGCCGGGCCGAGCAACGGATCCGTGCCTCGCCGGTCCGCATCGAGCACGTGGGCCTCGACGGCCAGGAGATCCCGCTGGACGACGCGGACTGTGACGGGGCGCTCTTCACGTTCACCCTGTGCACTGTGCCCGATCCGGCCCGGGCACTGTCCGAGGTGCGACGGGTGCTCCGGCCGGGCGGCGCGGTCCACTTCCTGGAACACGGGCTCTCCCCCGAGGCCGGCGTGGCGAAGTGGCAACACCGCCTCGAGCCGCTGCAGAGGCGTGTCGCCGACGGGTGCCACCTCACCCGCGACGCGTCGGCGCTCGTGGAGAGCGCCGGGTTCGTCATGCAACGCAATGAGCAACGCTACGTGCGCGGCCCCAAGCCGTGGTGCTGGCTGACCGTCGGGGTTGCCACCAAACGGGCGAGCTGAGGTCGGCAGGGCAACCGCGTGCGCCGGGCCACGGCGTGCCGCGACGATCCCACGATCGACGGGCGACCTTCAGAGGTCGAACGCCGTCGGATGCCTCGGCTCGTAGAGCAGCATGTGGCCGGCGCCAGGGATCTCGAGCGCGATGGTGCGGCCGAACGCGCGGTCTTCGATATCGCCCACGAAGCGCGCCCCCTTGGCCGTGAGCTCGGCCACGGTCCCCTCGATGTCGTCACACGTGAGCGAGATCTCGTGGTGTGGTGCCCCGCCGTCGGCCGGGTGCACGCCGAGCTCCGAGGGGCCCGTCCCGAAGATGAGCCAGCCGCCATGCGCGTCCACGTGGGGCCAGCCCAGGACGTCGCGGAGGAACGCCCGCGCCGCTTCGGCATCCTCGGCGTAGACCAGCGTGTGGACTCCGGTGATCATGCGTCGCGACGTTACGGGCATGGCGCACGCGGCGCACGCGGCGGCGCTCAGGTGCGGCCGAGGTAGGCGTCGAAGGCCGCCACCCTCTGCGTATCGAGGAAGTCCTCCTGGTAGACGACCTTGCCCCAGACAGCGCGCACGAGGAACACGACGCGGTTCTCGTAGACGACCTCTCCGTCGGCATCGGCCGCCCGATCGACGAACAGCACGCAGACGGTGGTGCGCCACGGCGGGCCGTTGACGACGATGTCGTGGGTCTCCCCCACCAGTCCCGCGTCGAGGAAGCGCCGCAGGAACCCCTCGATGGAGCGCTTGCCCCGGTACTCACCCGCCCATGTACTCGTGCCCGGGAACACCAGGACGGCGTCGTCGGCGAAGCCCGCGAGCAGAGGACCGGGATCGCCGTCGCGGAGTGCCTGCACGCCCCGCCGGATTCTGGAGCGGATCAACGCCTTGTACATCGGAACCTCCCCGACGGACATTTGAAGCTTCCGACTGGATAGATCAATCCATTCAACTGTAGCTAGACTGCGAGGATGCGGCAACCGGCTTCCTCCCGGCGGCAGTCCCCTCCAGGGAGAACGGCACCTCGGCGTAGGGCGGTGCAGACGGTCGGCACCAAGGAGCGCCTGGTGAACGCCGGAGTGGGTCTGTTCACCCGCCAGGGGCTCGCCAGCACGGGGATCAAGCAGATTCTCGACGAGGCTGACGCACGCTTCTCCTCCCTGTACCACTACTTCCCCGGCGGTAAGGACGAGCTCGCGGGCGCGGTGATCGCCCGATCTGGCGCCGACTACCAGCGTCTCGTCGAGGGCGTGTGGGACTCCCAGCCCGATGCCGCGACCGGCGTCCGCGAGGTCTTCGAGGGTGCCGCCGATGTGCTGGAGGCCACCGACTACGCCGACGCGTGCCCGATCGCCACCGTCGCCCTCGAGGTCGCGAGCACCAACGAGGAGCTCCGCCTTGCGACGGCGGCCGTGTTCGATGCCTGGGTGGACTCCGCCACGGCACGACTCGTCGTGGCGGGAGCCTCCGCCGGCGATGCCAGGACGTTGGCCCACGCGGTCATCGCTCTGCTCGAAGGGGCATTCATGCTCTGTCGGGCCACCCGGAGCACCGATCCGATGCGTGACGCCGCCCGCGTGGCGGCCAACCTCGTTGGCCAGACGGTTCCCGCCGATGGCGCACGGGGCTAGTTGCCCGACGCGGCCTCACCCGCATCGGGATTCTGGAGGTGGCCGAGCTGGTGCCTCAGGCACGTCTCGAGACCCGGATGGCGGAACACGTGGCCCGCGGCGGAGAGACGGCCTGGGACGACACGTTGGCTGGCCTGCACCAGCTCGGTCGCGCCCTCGGCTCCGAAGAGGACCCGCGGCCCGAACGCCGGCACCGGCACGAGGCACGGCCGCCGCAGGACGTGGGCCAGCGTCGTGGCGTACTCGCGGTTGCGCACTGGGTGCGGCGCGACGGCGTTGACGGGCCCCACGAGTCGGCCGTCGACGAGGGCCCGGCCGAAGACGTCCACCAGGTCGTCCAGGCCGATCCATGACACCCACTGTGCTCCCCCGCCGACCGGTCCCCCGAGTCCGGCCGCGAAGAGCGGGCGCAGGAGCCTGAGCGACCCACCCTGTGCCGATTGCACGATGCCCGTGCGCACGTGCACGACGCGGACGCCGGCGTCCCGTGCGGGCTGGCCGGCTGCCTCCCAGTCCGCCACCAGCTCGGCCAGGAACCCGGCCCCGCGGGTGCCTTCCTCGGAGAGCTCCTCTTCGCCCCGGTCCGCGCCGTAGAAGCCGATCGCCGAGGCGGCGACCAGGACGCCCGGCGGGTCGCTCATGGAGGCCATGGTTCGGGCGAGCATGCTCGTCGGCCCGACCCGGCTGTCGCGGATCTCCTGCTTGTGGCGGTCCGTGAACCTGCCGGCGATCGACGCCCCGGCCAGGTGGACCACCGCATCGGCGCCTTCGAGCGCACCGGGGTCGGGGCGATGCGGCTGCCACTCCCTCTCACCGCCGTCGCGGGGTGGGCGCCGCACGAGACGGATGACGCGGTGGCCGCCGGTGCTCAAGAACGCGCAGAGCGCGGCGCCGATGAGCCCGGACGACCCGGTGACGGCGACCGTGAACGGCCGGTCCGTCAACTCCGCCATGACCCGGTGTGCGGCGAGGTCGGCCGCCAGCTGGCTGTGCCGGTACCGGAACGTCTGCGTCAGGAAGGACCCGGGAACCGGGCTGTCGACCACGTCGGTCATCCGGGTCCGGGAGCTCGTCAGTGACTCGAAGCTGTGTATGTGGCGCCACCGCAGTGGCAGAGAGACGAGCTCGTCCACGAACTGGTGCGGCGGTTGGTAACCGCCATGTTGTGCCACCCAGCGCACCCCTCCGGGTAGCCGCAGCACGGCCTTCCCGTCGCGCAGCGACGACGATTCTGCCACGATCCGGATCGGCTGCCACGGTGGCACGAGGCGATGCAGAGCTCCGGGCCGCTCGTGCCAGGCAAACACCTCCGGCACGGGGGCTTCGATGACGCTCGAGTGACGCACTCCCATATCTATCCCATACCCGGCGCGCCGATGCCCGGCACGATACCAATGGGAGCGGGATACCCGAGCCCGGCCCGGCCGGCTGTGGACAGCGGCCAGGTCGGGCCCGCCGGATCAGGTTGAAGCGACGATGGTCGCCGTCGGGGCTGGCCGGCTGCGGCAAGGCTGGGAAAGGATGTGGCCCAACCCAGCGGAGGGAGCCAACGCATGTCCACGCTGCTCGTCGACCGACCCCACGACGGTGTCGTCCGGATCACGCTGAACCGGCCCGACAAGCTCAACGCAATGAATGCCGAGCTCATCGACGAGCTGCATGACGTACTCATCGACATCGCGGCAGATACCTCGTGCCGGGTCGTGCTGCTCACCGGCTCTGGTCGGGGATTCTGCGCGGGCCTCGACCTGGGTGGCTACGGCCACGCGCCGGGCTCGGAGAGCCTCGGCCGGGTGGAGGGCACCTTCGCCACCCAGACGCACATTGCTGCGCTCGTCCCCCGACTTCGCTCGCTGCCCCAGCCGGTCATCGCCGCCGTCAACGGGCCGGCCGCGGGCGGCGGCCTGGCGTTGGCGCTGGCCAGCGACATCCGGATCGCCGCGTCGTCGGCGCGGTTCAACGTCGCCTTCGTCCGGCTCGGGATCTCGGGCTGCGACATCGGCGTGAGCTGGCTGCTCCCCCGCCTGGTCGGCGCCTCGCGGGCCTGGGAGCTGATGCTGACCGGCCGCATCATCGGGGCCGACGAAGCGGACCGCATCGGCCTGGTCCTGCGGGTGGTCCCCGACGACGAGTTGCTCGATGCCGCGCTGGAGACGGCCGGTTTCATTTCCGCCAACAGCCCCTGGGGCATCCGAATGACGAAGGAGGTGATGTGGTCGCAGCTCGAGGTCGGGTCCCTCCAGGCCGGCATCGACCTCGAGAACAGGACCCAGGTCCTCTCCTCCATGACGGGTGACATGCAGGAGGCAGTGGCCGCGTTCCTCGAGAAGCGACCCCCTCGCTACGGGAACACGGGGACTCCATCGCCGTAGCTCCGGATGACGCGCTGCCTGTCGTGGCGGCGTGAACGGCTCGGCGGGGAGCCTTTCGGCGACCACTCGCCGCCAGCTGGAGCGATCCCGATACGAGTGCCCGCGTGGCTACGTTGGGACACCTGATGGGGGCTCCTACAAAGTGACCGTTTCCGCCGTCGGCCGCGCACGATGGCGGCTGGCCGTGGCGGCGATGCTGCCCCTGGCGTTGCTCCTCGCCGGCTGCTCGGCCGGTGGCCACTCCGGCGAGGGCATGGCCGACCCCTCCCACTCCGTCTCCCCCACGCCGAACTACACAGACGTATGCGCCCCCGTCGGCGCCGACACCTCTAGCCCGTGCCTGCGCATCACACTGGAGGCGATCGACTTCGCCCGGGCGAGCGAGGGCCTGGCCCCGATGAGGCTGCCGTCCGACTTCCCCCGCCTGACCGTTCCCGAGCAGCTCTTCGTCGCCGTCGACAGCGAACGTGTCGACCGGGGCCTCGCCCCGTTCACGGGACTGACCACGGCGCTCGACGTGAACGCCCAGAAGGGTGCCGGCGCCGCGCAACTGCCGCCCCGCCCGGGCGCGGCATACGCGTCAGTCGACACCGAATGGATCGGCGCAATCGACAACGGCCTCGACGCCGACTTCCAGTGGATGTACGAGGACGGCCCGAACAGCGGTGTCCCGGGCTGCTCGGGCGGCCAGAGCTCAGGGTGCTGGGCCGACCGCCAGATCGTGCTGGGCCGGTTCGGGTCTCGTCACCTCGTGATGGGGGCCGCCTTCGACCCGGCCGGTGACACATCTCCGAGCGACAAGGGTGGGTCCTCGCTCGCAGCGACGTTCGCGGAGAGCAAGAAGGGTGCCGGCGCGTACAGCTACACCTGGAGGGACGCCCAGGCGGCCATGGCGGCCGGGTCACTACGGCCGCTCCGGTCGATCCCGTCCTCGGAGTCCGACACCGGCATCCCCGACCCGCACGCCAACGTCCTGCCGGTTCCCGACTACACCCGCGTCTGCGCCTACGGCCTCGACGACTCCCCTGCGTGCGTTGATGCCGCCCTGGCCGCCATCAACCACGCGCATGGGCTGGAGGGAATCCGGCCCATGGTGCTCCCGTCCGGATTCGCACAGATGAGCGTGGCCGATCAGCTCTTCGTGGTCGTCAACCTCGAGAGGATCGACCGGGGACTGCCGCCCTTCGGCGGTCTGACTGCGGCTCTCAACAAGAACGCTCAACGTGGTGCGGACGACGCCAAGGATCCGCCCGACCCCGGACGGGCGTACGTGCTGGACGATGCAGAGTGGGCCGGTGGATCGTCCAACGGGCTCGACGCCGACTACGGATGGATGTACGACGATGGGTTCAACAGCGGCAATATCGACTGCCTCCGCCGTGGTGCCCCCGGCTGCTGGGGGCACCGAAAGGGCATCCTCGACGACTTCGGGTCCGGAGCCAACCTGGTGATGGGTGCCGCCGTCAACCCGAAGGGTGACACCCACAGGGGTGATGCCGGCGGCACCTCCATGGCGGTCACCCTGGCCGTCGCCGATGCACCGGCTCGGTCATTCACCTACGCCTGGACGCAGGCATTGGCGACGATGTCGCCCGGCTCGAACTGACGGGCCCGGCTGGTCGCCGGCTCCTCCCAGCGTCCCCCGCCTCTGCAGCGACGGCACTTAGGGTTGGCCCGCATCCACGGCGCGGAGAAGACGAGGAGGACTGTGGTGACCGGTTCTTTGGTGTTCTACGGGATCCTGGGCGTCGCCAGCACCGTGCTGGCGTTCGTCGCCAACCGGCGGCTGTTCGTCAGCGGAGCGGCGGGCCCGGTCACGTTGCTCGAGGGGACCTACTACTTCGTGGGCGTGTGCTCGCTCGTGGCCGGCTGGTACTTCAACATCCGTTACACCCACCTGTACGGTCACCGGGCGACGTACGTCAACTACACGAAGATGCTGTTCACGAACTGGGCGGCGGACTCGGCGGCTCAGGACTACGTCATCGTGAACGTGGTGCTCATGCCGCTGTGGACCATCGTCGAGGGCGGCCGGCGCGGCCTGAAGTGGGCCTGGATCTTCTTCGTCATGAGCCTCTTCACGAGCCTGGCCTTCGCGATCGCGATGTTCCTGGCGTTCATGGAGCGCCAGCTGCGCTACAACCGATCGCTCGTCGCCTCCAGCACGGCGTAGCCGCAGTTGTAGCCGGGAATGAAGGTCACGCCCGGCCCCCCGTGGCACCCGGCGCCGCACAGGTAGAGGCCGTCGACCGGCACCGGGTTGTCGGGCCAGCCCCTTGGGCCCGGACGGAACGGGCCCATGAATTCGGGCTGCAACAACCCGTGCGTGAAATCCCCTCCGGTGCACCCGAACATCAGCTCGTAGGTGTAGGCGGGGTAGTTCAGCTGGCGCTCGATCAGGTCCGGGAAGTTCGGAGCAACGGAGGCGATCTTGGCCACCATCCGTTCGGCCATCTCGTCGCGCAGTCTTCCCTGTGACTCGCGGTCCGTTGCGACCGGCAGGTAGAAGGCGAAGCTGCTCGCCGCCTGCATGCCGGCCGGGGCCAGACCGGGGTCATCGAGCGAGGGGATCTGCAGGTTGAAGGAAGGTGACTGGGGCACCAGGCCCCGGACACACCCCTCGAAGTCGAGCTGCATCTGCTCGGCCGTGCCGAAGAACGTCACGTTGCGCCCGAACTGACCGTCGTTCAGTGCCTCGTACGGAGCGCGGTACTCGGGCAGCCCGCGCAGTGCGAAGTGGGCCTGGAAGTAGGCCGCCCGGTGGTCGATGGCCGCCACCCGGCGCGCAAAGGCTTCGGGAAGGGCGTCGGTGTCGATCAGCTGGGTGAACGTTGCGGTCGGATCGAGGTTGGACACCACGACGGGAGCGGTCGCCACCACACCGTCCCCGAACTCGACACCCTTGACCGCGCCCTCCTCGACGAGGATGCCGGAGACCTTCACATGACGCCGCAACTCGCCCCCGTGGCGTTCGAACAGCGCACACAGGTGGTCGGCCATTGTGCCCAACCCGCCGCGCACCTTGGACATCGTCGCGGTCCCCGGCGAGGCGAGAGCGAAGGCGAGGCAGAGCGCGCTGCCGGGTGAGTAGGGACCGCGGAACGTCGAGTTGACGGCAAGGAAGCTCAGCATGCTCCGCACCGGTGCGTGTTTGGACTTGTCGGGGAGATAGCGATCGACGACGTCCATGACACTGCCGAACATGGCGGTCCTGATCGCCTCGCGCTCTGCCTCGTTCGCCGCGCAGTCCCACATCTCGTCGAGCGACTTCGGCGGCTGGCGTACGTCGAACCGGCCGATGGCCCGAGCGGGTGCCTCGGCCCAGGCCGCCACCTCCGCCATCCCGAGCACGGCTTCGATGCCGAGCGTCGCGCCGAGGTGCTCGAGCAACCGCTCCGGGTCCGAATAGAGGATGATCGGCTGCTGGTCGGCCTCACCGATGCTCGCCGACTGGACCTCCGGCTCGTAAATGGGGCAGGACCCCAGATCGAGGTCCTCGAAGATCTGGTTGGGAACGGGGAACTGGATCGACCCAGCCAGTTCGAAGCGGTAGCCGCGGATGAGCTCGGTGGTCGAGGCCATCCCGCCGATGAAGTGGTTCTTCTCCAGGCAGAGGACCCGCATGCCGCCCCGCGCCATGATGGCCGCGGCCGTCAGACCGTTGTGACCCGCACCGATGACGATGGCGTCGTAGTCCGGCATCGTGACGGGACTGTAGCGACCTGCGACACGCGCCGCGGCGGACACCGTTGGTCACTACGCCGGACGTACTATCTGCGCACGTTCCTGTAGGACCCCCGGGATGATCAGAGGGGACGTCGATTGGACCAGCCGCCGACGCCTGACGAGGAGGCCGCCGCCGAAGGCAACCAGCTGGACCAGTCAGGCGTCCGGAGACTGAGGGCTTCCCTATCGGAACGTGTCGTGGCGGCGGGTTCGCACCGCCCGCCCGCGTCCTCCGCTCCAGAGTTGACGGTGACGGCAAAGTCAAGATTGCGCCGACTGCGAACACCACACACATACATCTCCCCGGGCGGCGTCGCGCCACCGAATTGATCCCCTCCCGCGAGGGCAAAAACCCGTATGGAGGCCTCGGGGCGCACCGGCGCACGCGGCGCGCACATGAACCGGGTCGGTCCACCGTCGGTTTGGCCGGGGCGGGCAAGATGTCGGGATGGCCGAGCCCGCCGGCAATCCGGTTCGCCAGGGTGAGCCGCGGAGCGACGCAGACGCCGCCTTCCTCGAGCGCTTCGACGCAGCCTTCCGGCTTCCCATCATCATCTCGGCCGTCCTGCCGCTGATCGTCGCTCCCGAGCCGGGCAAGGTGGTCTCCGTCGTCATCGGCGTCGTGACGTGGCTCGTCTTCCTCGTGGACTACGTCGTCCACCTGCGCCGCGTCCAGCACTTCGGCCGCACGGGCTTCGGGCGTTTCGACCTGCTGATCATCGTCGCCACCGCCCCCTGGTTCCTGATTCCCGGGGCGCATGGCGGCAGTTTCGTCGTGCTCCTGCGGCTGGCCAGGCTGGGCCGGATCATCATGGCCAGCAAGCGCTCACGCCAGCTCTTCCAGCGCCTGGGCCGGGTCGGCATCGTGGCTGGCGGCGTGCTCGTGACCGCCTCCCTCGTGGCGTACTACGCCGAGCACCCGACCAACCCCGAGTTCGCCACGATCGGCGATGCGCTCTGGTGGGGCATCGTGACGATGACCACGGTCGGCTACGGCGACATCGTCCCCAAGACGGCGACGGGCCGGTGGGCGGCCGTGGTCATCATGCTCACCGGTGTCGCGGTGCTCGGGCTGCTCGCCGGGTCGCTGGCGAGCTTCTTCCGGCTCGGCCAGGGGGCGCGCCGGGGGACGACACGGCTGACCGCGACGCATCGGGATCTCCTCCCGACCCAGCGACCGCCCTCGGTGCCCTCGTGGCCGAGGTGGCATCGCTCCGCCAGCAGGTCGCACTGCTGTCGGAACGCATCGCTGACTCGGGGGATCCTGCCGGTCAGCTCACTCCTGCGCCACGCCAGGACGAGCCCTGACCTGACCCGCCGGTCCGATGGCGGACCACCCTCGTCGAGCCGCGTCGCCCCCCTCAGCGTCGGTCAACTGTGGGCGGTGCGGCGCGGCGTACCATCGATCGACTGATCCTGGCCCGCCTCGGGTTCGGTCGAGAAACGCTCGGCGCAGTGATCCGAGCAGAAGTAGAACCGCTCGCCGGCGTGGACAAGAGAGGCCGGGGCGTGCGCCGTCTCGACCTGCATCCCGCAGACGGGGTCACGGACGTAGCCGAGCCCACCGCCCAGCTGCTCCCGGTGGCGATAGGTCCAGTAAAGGACGCCGAACAGGGCGAGGAAGACGATGTTGAGGTAGGTCGTGTAGTTCCAGGAGAAGTGCGCGGGCGCAATCATGGTCGGACGGACGGTCGGGACGAGACCGGCGGCCCGGAAGATCCCCTCGGTGATGAGGCCGGCGGTCGACATCAGAGCCCAGAAGACCCCCAGCATGCGCAGCATGAGTCGCGTGCCGTAGTAGCGGCGGTAGATCATCAGGAGCGGGAAAGCGATGAGGTCGGCGAAGATGAACGAGATCACCCCGCCGAAGGAGATGCCGCCCTTCCACAGCGCGGCTGCCAGCGGTACGTTGCCGATGGAGCAGACGAAGCTGATGATGGCGATGAACGGCCCGACGATGACGTTCTCCAGGCTCGTCCAGAAGCCGTGGCCGCTGATGAACACGGCCTGCCATACCGAGCTGGGCACGAGAGCGGCCAAGAAGCCGGCTACGACGTAGCCGATCACCAACTCGCGGCGCAGCATCGTGAGGTCGGACATGGTGTACGTCGCGCTGTCCGCCCACCCACCCTTGGAGCGCAGGCGCACCGACCAGGGCTCACGCTGGAAGGCTTCGTCCTCGGGGGGGCCGTGCTGGTGCTCGGTTCCGCTACCGCGAGCACTCACGCGCTCCCGGGCCTCCACGATCCGGCGGCCGCGCAGCCACAGACCGCCCAGGGTCGCCAGCAGGGCGATCATGATGATGCCACCGACGAACTCGCTGACGGCGAACTGCCAGCCCATGAGGACGATGAGCACGACGCCGAGCTCGAGCACGAGGTTCGTGGACGCGAACATGAACACCATGGCGGCGACGTAGTCGGCACCCTTGGCGAAGAGGGACTTGGCCATGGCCGAGGCCGCGTAGGAGCACGACGACGAGACCATGCCGTAGCCCGAAGCCCTCACCACGGCCGCCGGGCGGTGATTGCCCAACTTCTTCTCCATGGCGTCGCGGCTCACGAAAGCCTGTACGGCGCCGGAGAGCCCGAATCCCAGGATGAGGGGCCACAGGGTCTCCCAGAACATGAAGAATCCCTCGCGCAATGCGCGCCCGATGTCCACCAGGACGGCGGCCGTCGCCAGCACCAGAATCAGGACCGCACCAGCCGCCCGATCGCGGCGGACGCCTCGTTGAGCTTCTCGGTGGCCTCGTCCCCGCCCTGGCGCACGGCATCGGAGACGCAGTGGGCCAGATGGTCGTCGAGGAGCGCCAGCGCGACCGCTTGGAGCGCCTTGGTCGCTGCCGAGACCTGCTCCAGGATGTCAATGCAGTACCGGTCCTCGTCGACCATGCGCTGCAGGCCCCGGACCTGGCCCTCCACCCGGCGCAGACGATTCCGGAGGGCTTCCTTGTTGTCGATGTAGCCGGGCCCCATGTGCACTCCCTTCGCCTATACCCCCATAGGGTATAGGCGCCACCGAGGCCCCGTACGCTGCTCCGATCAGCCGAGGCTCTCGGCGATGCGGCGCATGCCCTCTCGCCAGGGCACATTGGTCCGCCCGAGGATGGCGTGCATGCGGGTGACATCGGGCCACAGCGGCCACGGGGCATCGGCCTCGTAGCGGATCCGCACAGGACGCCGCACCAGCTCGCCCAGGTATGCGCAGTAGTCCTCCGCGCTCACGGTGTCGCTGCCGGCGAAGTTGACCACCACGGGATCCCGCGCGGCCACAGCCAGCGCACGGATGGCCAGGCGGACGTAGTCGTCCTCGAAGATGGGGTTGTAGTTGTTGGGGGCGTCGGGATGGAGGACGACCTCCTCGCCTGCCAGGATCCGCCGGAGGCGGGTGACGGGCGCTCCCCCTTCGGGCCCGTAGGTGGAGAAGATCCTGATGATCGTGAGCGGCGTCCCGCACCGGCCGGCGGCGTACCGCACCACGGCCTCCCCGGCGATCTTGGAGAGGCTGTAGACACCGAGGTGCACCCCCGGCGGGTCTTCCTCTCTGAGCGGGCGCCGGCCCTGGTAGGCGTACACGGAGCCGCTCGAGCAGTAGACGAACGACGCGCCGGCCGTGGCGGCGACGAGGCGACCCGACGCCTGGGCGTTGGTTTCGAAGACCTGCTGCCAGTCCGTCGGCGACTCGCGGCCGAAGCGGGCTGCCGCGTGGAAGACATGGGTGATGCCCTCCGGCAGCTCCCCGAGGTCCAGCGTGGCGAGGTCACCCACAAGCGGTCGGATCCCCGCGTCGACCAGCCGCTGCCGGTCGCCCGCGCCCCGGCAGCGCGCCAGCCCGATGACCTCGTGACGGGCGGCCAGTGCCCGGGCCACGGGGAATCCCACCCGGCCCGTCGCACCGGTGACCAGGACCCGCCATGCGTCGTGGGCATCCGCCCGATCATCGACGCCTCCTTCGGCCTGCTCCACCCCCGCACCTCCTCGAACGGACCGAGGTTACGACTCCCGCCTGTCGTGGCCCGCCGAGACGGCTCCGGTCAGCCCGGCCCGGCGCAGCGGTTCAGCCGCCGAGGATCCCGAGCCCCTCCTCCCTGATCCCCTTGGCTCGCGCATCCGCGAATCCCTCGAGCCAGTCCCGCACCTCCTGGCTGCCCGTCTCGTCCGCCCAGCGCCGGGGCATGGCGGGAAACGAATAGTCCGGGGGCAGTGGGGGTGGCTGGGGCTCGTTCGTGCGCCGCTGCATGGCGGCGTCGATCGCCGGCGCGAGACGGGCGGCCTTGGCTCGGACCTGTGTCTCGTCGCGCTCCTTGAAGGCGGGGAGCACCTCCCGGCCGAAGAGCTCGAGAGACTCGCAGATGTGCTCGTGGCGGTTCTTGCCCGCTTGCAGGACGAAGATGACCTGGTCGACGCCCGCCTGCTCGAACCGTTCGAGGTACTCGCGCACCTGCTCAGGAGTCCCCGTCGCGCCGCGCAGCCCGGTGCGGTCGCCCGCCGCCAACTTGGCGCCGAGCCGCTCCTGGCGCAGGGCGGTCTCGATCTCGGGCGAGTAGCCCTGCACGCCACGCCGGTCGACGTACTCGCTCCAGACGTCTGTCGAGCCGGGTCGATGCTCCCCGAAGACGTAGTAGTGGCCGAGCGAGTAGCCGAAGAAGTTGCCGCCCTCGAGCCCGCGGTCAAGTGCCGTCCTCTCGTCGGGGTGGCACATCATCTGGGTGACGCAGGCGATGTTGGGGTTGACGGCGAGCCCGACGGGGACGCAGCGCTCGGCGAGCGTCTGCTCGTAGTCCGACACCCACTTGTTCGCCTCTTCCGGATCGATGAAGGCGAAGGTGAGCGCGCCGATGCCCTTCTCGGCCGCCAGGAGGATGGTGTCGCGCCGGGAGCACGCCACCCAGAGGGGCGGGTGCGGCCGCTGCATCGGCTTGGGGACGACATTGCGCGGCGGCATCTGCACGAACTGCCCGTCGACGCCGGTAAACGGGGTCTCAGTCATGCACCGGAGGGCCACCTGAAGCCCCTCCAGCCAGGCGTCGCGCTTGGTCGCCGGGTCGACGAGGAAGCCACCGAGCTCGGCCTCCGAGCCCGACTCCCCCGAACCGAACTCGACCCGTCCGCCGGAGATCAGATCGAGGGTGGCCACGCGCTCTGCGGTACGCGCAGGGTGGTTGTAGCCGGGAGCGGTCTGAATGATCCCGTGACCGAGCCGGATGTCCTTCGTCCTCTGACTGCAGGCGCCCAGGAACACCTCGGGTGCCGAGGAGTGGCTGTACTCCTCGAGGAAATGGTGCTCCACCTCCCAGACCACGTCGAAGCCGAGACGGTCGGCCAGCTCGACCTGCTCGAGGGCATCCTGCATGAGCTGGTACTCGCTCTCATCCCGCCAAGGCCGCGGGAGCTGGTGCTCGTAGAAGATGCCGAACTTCATGCCGGGCCCAGCGAGTGGAACTCCGCCAGGATGTCCGCCCCGTCAACGTGCCGTGCGCACCAGAACTCGACCTCGCTCAGGGCGGCCCGCCGGCCCTCGTCCCGGCCCGGCCCGAGGCTGTGGGCGAGGAGCGGCTCCCAGATCCGTCCGATCATGTCGCATCCGGCGTGGCGACGTCCGCCGTCGCCGATCCACGTGCGGTCCCGCATCTCCGAGAGAGCGGCGCGCAGGTACCCGACGTGTGGCGTCTCGTCCGCACGGATGTAGGAGACGAGGCGTGCGGCCTCGCCGTCGCCGGCCACGAGCTCGGTGTCGGACATCCACTGCTCGGCCCAGGCGAAGGTGTGGAAGGCCGAGATCTCGATGAAGAGGACTCGGACCATCAGCGACACCATCATCTCGAGCTCGAGAGGGACGTCGTCGGGGAGCAGCCGGGCGGTGTCGGCGCCGAGGCGACCTGGCCCGAAGCCCATCCGTGCGAGCATCGCCTCGATGTCGAGCTCTTGGCACGACCGGTCGAACGCGATGTCGCGCGCGGCGAACCACATGTCCCTGTGCCCGGCCTCCTCGTCCCAGCCGGCCTCGTCGCGGCCGTGCGCCTCGAAGAGCCCACCCCCGAGATGGTCGATCGCAGTACCGCCGACGTCCTCGACGAAGTGACGCTGCAGGCCCGTGGGCTTGAGAAGGCGGATGTTGGCTCCGTACCCCTCGACGGTGCCGATCCGGGTCAGCGTCGCCATGAGCGGCTCCGGGACACCAGCGCGGATGAGGAAGCGCGCCTGCTCGACGTTGGGGAACGACCGCTCCCACCGTTCCAGTGGCACATCGATCAGCTCGCTCGAGAAGCGCTCGCCGTTCTGCTCCCCCCACGCCGCGATCGCGGGGACACGGAACCTCGTCCGGGGCGAGACGTAGGTGCCTGCCTCGTCGAAGCCGCCGTGACAGCGGACACCACCGGCGACGAGTGGTTCGGCGACCCGTACGTCCGCCAGGAGCTCCGCCTCCGTGAACTGCACCTGCGCCGTGCCCATGCCGATCCCTCCCGGTGGTTCATCGGTGTTAACTCGTCAGTATATACTTACCCGTATACAGATGGAGAGCAAGCTGCTTCCCCGCGCCGAACGACGTGCCGCCATCCTCCACGGCGCGGCGCGTGCGTTCGCATCGTGCGGGTTCGCCGACACCTCCATGGAGGACGTGGCCGCGGCGTGCGAGGTCACCAAGCTCATCGTGTACCGGCACTTCAGGTCCAAGGAAGAGCTGTACCGCGAGATCCTCCAGCAGGTGTTCGACCATCTCGGTGAGGAACTGCGTAGCGAGTTGGCGCTGCCGAGCCGGAGCGGTTTGGGTTCTCGGACGCTGCTGACGGTCGCCCGTGACGACCCGTGGGCCTTCACGCTGCTCTGGCGCCACGCGGCTCATGAGCCGCAATTCGCGGCCTACGCCGCGGAGCTCAGGTCGGTCTCGGTGGCAGTGGTGCGCGACCTCACCTCGCTCGACACGGGCGACGAGCTGCTCGACGGCTGGCGGGCGCAGGTGCTCTTCGGCTGGCTGGTCGAAGCGACGCTCACGTGGCTCGAAGAGGGGGACGCCACGCGCGACGACGACTTCGTGCAGCAGACGTCGGCTGGCTTCCGGTCGCTGCGCACGGCTCTCACCTCGCAGGCCGGTACGGGAGACCCGAGCCGTTGAAGAGGAGATGAATGCGTGCCGGGTCAGCGGCTGACAGCAGTCGGCTCGATCTGTTCGCCCACAGAACCGGGGGCGGCGTGGATGCGGTTGCGGCCGGCGGACTTGGCCTGGAACAGCGCCTCATCAGCCTGCTCGACTACCTGCATGAACGACAAGCGGCTGCCCGGTGACCAGCTCGTCACGCCGCCGCTGAGCGTGACGAAGGGAGGGAGCGACGGCCGCGCGGCGTGGGGGATGGCCGCCTCCATGACAGCCCGCCGGATCCGTTCTCCCGTGGCCAGCACGGAGTCGCCGAGGCCCAGGTCCGGCATGAGGAGCAGGAACTCCTCGCCGCCGTACCGGTAGGCGCACTCACCGGCGCGGACGATGAAGTCGATGCATGCGGCGACGTTTCGAAGTGTCTCGTCCCCGGCCACATGGCCGTAGTGGTCGTTGTAGAGCTTGAAGTGATCGACGTCGAAGAGTGCGACGCCGTACGTCCGCCCGACCCGGAGGGCCCGTGCGTGCGTGCGGATGAGGTCCTCCTCCATCCGTCGGCGATTGCCGAGACCGGTCAGGTCGTCGGTGAGTGACTGCTCCA